>PETN01000037.1 GCA_002781365.1 Sulfurimonas sp. CG01_land_8_20_14_3_00_36_23 | reverse complement strand
CGCTAAACTTACTTCTTCGCATGAATACTCCTGATTTATTTTATCAGAATTATTCCGTTCTAAGTGGTACTGTTTTTAGGGAGGCTTACACTTGGACTGCAAAAAAGATTTATACGACTACATCAAAACAAAAAAGGAGATTCAAGATGATGAAAAAAAACCTCTTTCTATTTTTGGCAATTCTAACAATATCGCTCCACGCTAATACACAAATTTCGATAGAAGAGTTTGCAAGTCGTTTAGCTACTCAAAACAATATCAATGTTTTCATAGATGAAGATTTCAAAGATAAAAAAATATCTCTTATCATTCCTGAGAAAATCAGTGATAAAGATTTATTCAATATGTTCAAACTTTCCGTTGAAAAATTAGGTTTCAAATTTTCAAAAGTCGGGGACACATATCGTCTGAGTAAATTAGACTCTGTTCCGCTTGACACTCATTTATATAAACTCAAATACAATAGCTCTGGCGATTGTGAAACAGTTCTCAAACAATTAGGCTCACATTACACTTACTTAAAAGATTCAAACGCATTTCTAATAAAATCCACAAATAATGATTATCTCGAAATCATTAAATATCTAAGCAGTATTGACTTGATCCAAAAGCAAGTTATGCTCAAAATCATAATACTTGAACAATCTGGCAATATAGCAAAAGAGAGAGGTGTGCAATATGCTTCAATTTTCAAAGGTGTTGACTCTACTGTCCAAATTGCTTTAAACACTATAGTCGCACCTCTCACCAGTAACAATCCAACTGTTTCAAGTGTAGATTTTTATAGTGCTTTGCGGCTTTTAAACGAAAACAGTCTTATGACTGTGAAACAGTTCCCCTATATTCTTGCAAAAAATAATAAGCTTTTCAAATTTGAAGCAGTTGACAATATCCCTTATTTAGTTCAAAGTACAAAAACTGAGGCTACGAACACATCACAGCAGGACTCTTTCGATTACAAAGACGTAGGTTTAAAAATCAATGGAAAGAGCTTTATATATGATGATTACATTACCCTTGATATTGATTTAATAATAGAAGATTTAGTATCTACACTTGGCACAACTACAACACCACAAACTTATAAACGAGCTCTAAAGAGTAATACAAATATAGAATATAACAAGGTGCTTCTGCTCTCTGGTATTAAGAAAAACAAGCATACTGAGAATAATTGGGATATTCCCTATTTATCTGGTATTCCCTTTCTTGGCGAAATATTCAAATTTTCAACAAATTCGGATGATGAAATAAATATCACGATAGCGATAGAGGTTATCAAGTCGGGGGATTTTGTGGCAATTACGAACGAGTGAGTGAGAAGAAGCCACCTCTTGGCTATCTATAAAAAGTTATCGGACATAATTATAGTGAAATGAACAAAGTAGGATTACTTTAAGTCCTACTTAAGGTAGTTTCTACTATATTGTTACTATGTAACTAAAGGGCATATATGGATAAAACACTGTCAGCAAAGCAAAAAAAGAAAATCGCAGATTTAAATAGGCGAAAAGTAAGGTCAAGAGTTTCAAAGTTTAGAGACAATAAAAAAAGTGAAAATAGTAAATTGATTCAATTTTATATTGATGAATCAGAAAAGGCGATTTTAGATGATTATAAGTCAATTAAGGGTCAGACTATTGCCGAAGTCTTTAAAGAGCTAATACGGTCAATTTTGAATAGGAGGTTAAAGGATTTGAGTTAATGAGTTGCTTTTCTTCAAGTGGTGGACGAGGAGAGGTTCGAACTCTCGGTACAGTTACCCGTACGCATCCTTAGCAGGGATGTGGTTTCAGCCGCTCACCCACTCGTCCATTCGTTTGAAGGCAGGAATTATAATCATATAATTATAACAGAAAGCTTAAAATTATGCATTTAAATTTTTCTGCTTAAATTGTGCCTAGCCAAGGGCTAGACTTAAAGGGTTTCTAAAATTCTTTTAAGAACCTCTTCTGGATTTTTTGCGTTGTAAATTGGACGCCCAACGACTATAAAATCTACTAAGGAGTTTTTTGCAAATGCTACATCTGCTACTCTTTTTTGATCACCTGCATCTTCGCCAAATGGACGAATACCAGGTGTTAAGGTCATAAACTGTTTTGATGTCACACTTTTTATGGACTCACTCTCAAAAGCGGAGCATACAACACCATCGAGTCCACTATCATAAGCATCTTTCGCAAATTGGTCAGCTTTTTCACTTATGGATTTTTCATAAACTTCTGAAAATTCATCTTCACTAAAAGAGGTTAATGCAGTTACAGCCAAGACTATTGGTCTCGTATCATACTTCTGTAATCTCTTCATCACTTCACACATAGCTGTTTTTCCTGCACTTGCGTGAACATTGAACATATCCACATTAAGCCCCATAATCGATTCCGCAGCATCCGCCATGGTATTTGGAATATCATAAAGTTTCAAATCTAAAAATATTTTAAAATCTGGATTTATTTTTTTGATATCTTTTAAGAAATTCTCGCCATCACGTATGTAAGAACGAAGTCCTACCTTCAGCCAAACATCATAATCTTTTATCATTCGAATGAGGTTTAAATTTTCTTCTTTTGTTGGTAAATCGAGGGCAACACACAATTCCATAGGTTCTCTTTATTATTTAAGTATTGGGATTATAGCATCTTTGTAGTTATGGCATGTGGAAAAAGATTTCCACATGCCAATATATTGAGTTTAGTTGTTCACCATTGTAGCTATTTTTTCTACTATACTTGGATCTTCAAGAGTCGAAATATCTTGCGTTATCTTTTCGCCTTTTGCAATTGAGCGAAGGATTCTTCTCATGATTTTTCCAGAGCGCGTTTTAGGAAGTCCAGGAACAAAAGCTATATCATCACATAGAGCAATATTTCCTATCTCTTTTTGAATCACTTTATTTATCGTCTTCATCTCTTCAAGTTCATCTGCAATACCATCATCCGATTTTAGAACGACATAAGCAAAGATTCCCTCACCTTTTATATCATGTGGTTTGCCTACAACTGCAACTTCAGCAACATTTGGATGTTTTTTGATAGCCGCTTCAACTTCTGCTGTCCCCATTCTATGACCAGAAACATTGATAACATCATCTGTACGACCAGTGATTGTAATGTAACCATCTTCATCATAGATAGCACCATCACCTGTAAAGTAAACTGCTTTGCCATCTTTTTTCACATCGCCAAAGTAGGACTTCACAAATCGCTCTTCATCTCCCCATATACCACGAATCATAGATGGCCAAGGGCGAGTGACACACATGTATCCACCTTCACCTACTTCAGCTTTTTCACCTGTTGCAGGGTCTAAAATCTCAGCCATGATTCCAGGAAGAGGGAATGTAGCACATGCTGGTTTGATTGGTGTAGCACCTGGAAGTGGAGATACAATATGTCCACCAGTCTCTGTTTGCCAGTAAGTGTCTACGATTGCACATTTGCTTCCACCTACAGACTCATAGTACCATTTCCATGCTGGAGGGTCAATTGGTTCACCTACTGTTCCCAATACTTTTAAAGAGGAAAGGTCATATTTTGCAGGCTCATCTTCACCCATTTTATGAAGCACACGAATCGCTGTAGGTGCTGTATAAAATTGATTAATTTTGTACTCTTCAACCATTTTCCAAGGACGACCAGCATCTGGGTATGTTGGAACACCTTCAAACATAACCGTTGTAGCACCCATTGCAAGAGGGCCATACACTATGTACGTGTGACCTGTAATCCAGCCAACATCGGCAGTACACCAATAAGTATCATTCTCTTTTACATCAAATACCCATTCCATAGTCATTTGAGCCCAAAGAATATATCCAGCCGAGTTGTGTTGTACCCCTTTTGGTTTTCCAGTTGATCCTGAAGTGTAGAGTAAGAAGAGTGGGTCTTCCGCATCCATAACCTCTGCCTCACAGATAGAGGATTGGCTTTTGATGAGTTCATTATAAGAGTAATCTCTTCCTGCTACCCATTCAACATCTTCACCATTTCTCTGAACAACTAAAACTTTTTCTACAGGTGAATTTGCATCGATTGCCGCGTCCACTACTGGTTTTAACATATATGGTTTATCTTTTCTAAATGCGCCATCTGCAGTGATAACAACTTTTGCCGCCGCATCTTCGATTCTATCTTTAAGTGCCTCAGATGAAAATCCACCGAATACGATTGAATGAATTGCACCGATTCTAGCGCAAGCAAGCATTGCATACGCAGCTTCTGGAATCATTGGCATGTAGATAACAACTCTATCCCCTTTTTTTACATCAAACTCATTTTTAAGAAGGTTAGCAAATTTATTTACGTTGTAATAAAGTTCAAGGTAAGTGATGATTTGCTTATCTCCTCTATCACCTTCAAAGATAATTGCAGCTTTATTTTTACGCGAATTTAAATGACGGTCAATACATTGAGCAGCAACATTGAGTTTACCGCCATCAAACCATCTTACAAAAGGAAATTTACGCTCATCCATTACATTTGTAAACGGTTCAATCCAATCCAACTTCTCTTTTGCATAATCACCCCAGAAACCTTCATAATTCTCTATCGCTGCATCTTGTAGTGCTTGATACTCACACATATTTTTAATTCTAGCACTCTTGCTAAACTCTTTATTTGGTTTGAATATTTGCTTTTTAGTTTGTATTTCTGACATTTTTATCTTCCTTTTTTAATTTTAAATAAATCATTGCAGTCATGATTGCATCATTAACTGCATTATGAACACCCATATCTGGGACCGAACATGTTTTTAATATTGTATCAAAGCGCAAATCAATATTTCCTTGTGGGATCAAGGGAATCGTTTGCTCATAATACAATTCTGATACCTCTATCTTTTTATTGGGTAAATAGATACCTAACATTGGCTTTAAATACTTGTTAATCATGGCTATATCAAACTCTAAATAGTACCCTATTAAAGGTCTCGAACCTATAAAAGCCAAAAAATCTTTAATAGCATCCTCGCTATCTTTTGCATTGAGCAGATCACATGGGCGAATACGATGTATCTCAATACTTTTAGGACTAATCTCTTTTAAGTTTTTCAAATAAACTTCAAATGTTTCAGATGTCAATACTCTATTCCCTCTTATCTTTACAGCCCCGATAGAGAGTATTTCATCTTTTTTTGGATTTAATCCTGTTGTTTCAGTATCAAAAACAACATATTCTCCACTTTTGTCTTCATCAAAAAGATAGGCAAAACTATCATCTTTTAGTTTTGAAAAATTTCGTTTTCGCTTAAGGTTTTCAAAGTAAGAAAAGAGCATCAACTCACCATAGCTAAGTGAAAATGAAAAGTCATAAATTTTTTAAATTTATTGATGACTTTAAAACTATCTTTTAACAAATCCATCTGATTCTTTTGCAGACTCTTTGGATTTATATAATTACTCTCGCTTATATCTTTTGACTCTAGCATAGCTTTGAGACGTATGCTTGAGAGCGTATCAAAACTTTCTATCAACTCTGTAGCAAAGTTTTTATCTATAACACCCTTATTATTGAGTGCTTTTATTCTTTGTATTGTATTTGTCTCTTTGACTTCATACTGTAAAGAGAGCGCTCTTACGCCATGAACAAGAGCAAAAATACCACCTTTTTTTAAGTCTAACTTATTGTTATGACTCTTCTCTAAAACAAAACTAGAAAAGAGAGATAAAGGTGTCTCAAAATTTAGAACTGGCTTTGCAATATACGCTAAAACATCATCTCTATTTTGAAAACTAGCATAAAGATGATTTGTTAAAACAGATAAAAGTTCAGCGTTACCTGCCACACATTTAGCATCAAGAAAAATACTTAAGTTTTGTACACTCTCTTCACTAAGTGTTGTCATCCATGAATCTATAAGTTTTTTATAACTACTCACATCTCTGCGCCAAAAGGTATTACTTACCATAACATTCCCAGCACACTTTGGAAAGCCTAAGGCAAGAAGATAATTATTAAGCTTCATCATCGGTTCAGTAAAAAGCTCTACATCCACTCCATTTTGTATAATAAGTGCATTATCCTGATCTGTTTTTATAGATTGCTCTTCTCTACCCTCTGAACCCATAACAATCAGAGCACACTTCTCTCTCAAATCTGCATCAACACACATATCAAAGACTTTTTTGTATATCTTAATGTTTAAAGTTGAAACCATTTTTGTAATATAACGTGTTTTCACGCCCTTAGAATTTAAGAGGAAGATAAGTTTTTTTAAATCCTCTTGAACATTTTTTAAATCATCGAGACTCTGAGCTTTATCAATCTGAACAGCAACTAAATGGGAATGGTTTGCAAAGTAACTTAGTAAGTCAATCTGCTCTAAAACCCCTTTTATTTTCCCATCTTGTGTCACTACAAGGCGTTTAATAGCATTTTGAGTCATAAGCAAAAGAGCATTAAATAAAAAGTCGTTTATGTCTATACTTATAACTTTACTAGAAGCGATTTTTTGGATTTCACTGCTTACATCTATATTTCCAAGCAGAACTTTCTCTCTCAAATCTGTATCAGTTACAATTAAACATGCATCCTCTTTCATCAATAGTAAAACTTCCGCTTTCTTCGCTTTCATCTGTACCAAAGAGTTGTAGATGGTTTCATTAGGCTCGACAATACAAGCTTCATGTAAGAACATATCTGAAACTCTTGACATTAAAAATGGTGTTAAATCACTCTGAGCATCATGCTCTTTTAAATGCTGATGTCGGGTTACAAAGTCCTGTAAAAAATAGGATTGAACATTTTTGTTTTGCATCAAATCAAGAAAATCTTCTTTTTTAATCTCATAACAAATCAAGTCTTCATCCACAACAAATCGACTCTCACACTTTTCATATATCAAAGCATCTGCATCAAAACTATCACCAGCGCTATAAACATTATGTAACTCCTCTTCAATAAACTCAGCTACAGAACCTTTAATGATTATGTAAAATGCAATAGAAGGAAGGTTTTTTGAGATAAGGAGAGTATCTTTTGGGTAGTAAGCAATATCAATCTTTTTCATCAGATTATCTAATGTAGTTGATTCTAAAAGTTCAAAGGGATGAATCGATTCAATAAGTTTTCTTTGATCTAAAATGCTCAAGACTTACTCCAAATGTTTGGCATGTGGAAAAATTTCCACATGCCAATAATAAATTTAACATACATAGCAGACTAGTGCTCAGAAGCACCTTCTGAACCAATTCCAGTTTGACTTCTAATATATTGAGCTTCGAAAGCTTCTCTCTCTTTCTCAGCGTCATGTGAACTATCTGTAATAGAGAAGAACCAGATACCTATAAATGCTGCAGTCACCGAGAACAATGCAGGGTATTTATAAGGGAAGATTGCTTCTGCATTTCCTAAAATTTGTACCCATACGATTGGACCAAGGATAACAAGCATTACAGCTGTTGCAAGTCCTATAGAACCACCGATTACAGCACCACGCGTTGTAAGTTTTTTCCAGTACATAGAGAGGAATAAAATCGGGAAGTTAGCAGATGCTGCGATAGCAAAAGCAAGACCAACCACGAACGCAATATTTTGTTTTTCAAACATAATACCCATAATAATTGCAACAACTCCAAGAGCTACAGTAGCAATTTTAGAAACTTGCATCTCTTTCACGCCATCTACGTTGCCTCTTTTAATTACAGAAGCATAAAGGTCATGAGATATAGCAGATGCACCAGCAAGTGTCAATCCTGACACAACAGCTAAAATAGTTGCAAATGCAACAGCTGAAATAAAGCCTAAGAAAAAGTCACCACCAACAGCGTGAGACAAGTGAATTGCAGCCATATTGTTTCCACCAAGAATTGGAGAACCACCGCTAACAGCTTGTTTTGCTAAATCTAAATATTGTGGATTTTGGAAAACCATTACAATCGCACCAAAACCGATAATGAAAGTTAAGATATAGAAGTAACCGATAAAACCAGTAGCATAAAATACTGATTTACGAGCTTCTTTAGCATCACCCACTGTAAAAAATCTCATAAGGATATGAGGAAGACCCGCTGTACCAAACATAAGAGCAATTGCAAGTGAAATCGCAGAAATTGGATCAGAAACCAATCCACCTGGACTCATTACTTCAATACCTTTTACATCCACAGCAGCTGCAAAAAGTGAACCAAAACTAAAGTTATAGTGTGCCATAACAGCTACAGCCATAAATGTTGCACCTGAAAGTAGTAAAAATGCTTTTACAATTTGTACCCAAGTCGTTGCAAGCATACCACCAAATGTTACATAAAGAACCATCAATACACCAACCAAAATAACGGCTACTTCGTACTGAAGACCAAAGAGTAGTTGAATCAGTTTACCAGAACCAACCATCTGAGCGATTAGGTAAAGAACAACTGTAGCGATAGAACCAGAAGCGGCTAAAGTACGGATAGGACCTTGACGAAGTCTGTACGCAGCAACGTCAGCAAATGTATATTTACCTAAGTTTCTTAAAGGTTCTGCAATCATGAAAAGAATAATTGGCCAACCAACTAGAAAACCGATAGAGTAGATAAGTCCATCATAACCTTTTAAGTAAACAAGACCAGATATTCCTAAGAAAGACGCAGCTGACATATAGTCACCAGCGATAGCCATACCATTTTGAAAACCCGTAATACCACCACCTGCGGTATAGAAATCTTTTGCAGATTTTGTACGTTTTGCAGCCCAATAAGTTATACCTAAAGTAGCACCAACGAAGATAACAAACATTACGATTGCAGACATATTAAGCGCTTGTTTTTCAACAGCACCTTCAATTGCACCAGATGCAAATACAGCGATTGCACCTAAAATTAAAAAAGTAAATATTCTATTCATTTAGTCTTCCTTTACTGATTTTTTGATTTTATTTGCTAAATCATCAAACTCGCCGTTTGCTCTTTTAGTATAAATACCTGTCGTAATAAAAGCAAATATAATAACTGCTACACCTATAGGAATCCCGATTGTAGTAACTGAGTCAGAAGACAATGGTGCACCAAGTACTGATGGATTGAATGCAATTGTCAAAATAAAAGTGAAGTAAACTACTAGCACTGATATTGAAAGTTTTATTGCAAAAGAAGTTCTCTTAGAAACTAATTCTTGATAATCAGGATTATTCTTGATTTTATCAACGAGTTCTTTATTCATAGGTTTTCCTTAAAGATTTATTTAGAAGTGAGGAGAGTTCCAAACCTCTTAAAGCTAAGTTAAGCCGCTTACTCAGAAGATATAGCTTTATAACTTCTCGGCCACATTCATTCTTATTGAACTTATTATATGACTGGTACTAAACTTGCACTATGATAGTAAAACATTAAAATAGCATGAACATAGCAATGGAAAAATTTAATACTATCTTATACTCTAATTTTAAATATGTTGGAAAAGGTAACACTTGGTTGATGGATGAGAAGATAGAACCAATTAGTTGATTGGTTCTAAAGAATTATTCTAAAAAAGAGGAGATGCCAAACACTTCAGGGAAGAAGGCTAAAAGTATCAATATAACGATTTGTATAAAGATGAAAGGAATGACTCCTCTATAAATCTGCATCGTACTTACAGATGCAGGAGCCACTCCTTTGAGATAGAAGAGTGAAAAACCAAAAGGCGGAGTTAAAAACGAAGTTTGTAGATTCATAGCGATTAAAATTGCAAACCATACAGGGTTAATTCCTAAAGCTTCAGAGATTGGAACTAAGATAGGAACAATTATATAAGATATCTCAACAAAATCAATAAAAAATCCTAAGACCAAAATCACTACCATCGTAAATATAATGAAGCCTAGTTTATCATCGCCTGGAAGATTACTCATAAATTCTGCAACAATCTCCTCTCCCCCTGTATAAGAAAATACCATTGAAAAAGCAGTTGCACCTATTAATATGGCAAAGACCATAGATGTGATTTTTACAGACTCTAAGGCAGCTTCTTTAATCATTGCAAAAGAAAAAGTTTTATAGATAAGAGCCAAAAGCACAGCACCGACTGAGCCAACTGCAGAGGATTCAGTAGGTGTTGCAATTCCTGCAAATATAGAACCTAGCACTAAGATAATAAGTGTGAGAGAGGGGATAATATCTATAAGAGCTTTTAAAACTTGCTTTTTTTTACTTCCTCGAGAAGGATTGGCTGGAATCGCAGGTGCCACATCTTTTTTCAGATAAGAGACAATTAGAATATAGAGAATATAAGAACCAACTAAAGCGAGTCCTGGCCAAACAGCAGCTTGAAAAAGATCACCAACAGGAACTTGAAAGACATCTCCTAAAATAATAAGAACAATAGAGGGAGGGATAATCTGACCGAGTGTCCCTGAGGCGCATATTGTCCCCGTAGCCAACTCTGGTTTGTATTTGTATTTGAGCATTACTGGAAGAGAGATGACTCCCATCGCTACAACAGAAGCCCCAACAACACCTGTAGATGCGGCTAAGAGTGAACCCACTAGAACTGTGGAGATGGCTATTCCACCTCTTATCTCTCCAAATAAAAAGCCCATAGACTCTAAAAGTTTTTCCGCAAGACCTGTTTTTTGCAGTACTATTCCCATAAAGATAAACATAGGAATAGCCATTAAAATAGTATTTTGCTGTATTGAAAATATTCTAAAAGGCATGTAATCAAACATTGCGATACCTTCAGACACACCTTCCATAAGACCAACCATCATCCCTGCATCAAAGCCACCATCAGTGTAGACAGAAAGGATACCTGCGATAAAGCCAAAAAAGACAGAAACAGCTCCAAAAGTAAAAGCAACAGGAAAACCTATCAGTAGCATAAAGAGCGCTGTAAAAAACATTGATATACCAATCATACTACAACATCTCCTTTCTCATTTAGAGGATGCAAGCCATTATATGTATTTAAATTTTTAATAAAAAATCCTATTGATGTGATGATAAGCATTAAAAAGGAGAGTGGAATCAGCGCTTTTATAATCCATCTATAGTGTAAACCACCAGGATTTCCACTCTGTTCCATAGAGATATATGCTTGTGTAGCATTCTCAATCGAGCTTATTCCCACAAGCAGTGAAATAGGCAAAATAAAGACAATCACTCCCATCATATTTATCATGGCTTTTTTTCTTGATGAGAGTTTATCGTAGATAATATCCACACGTACATGCCCATCTTCTTTTAAAGTATAAGCCATACCGAGCAATATAATGATGGAGAAAAGATGCCACTCCATCTCTTGCATCGCAATACTGTTTACCCTAAAGAGGTATCTCGTAATAACATCATAAAAGACATTGGCTATCATCAAAACCATTGTAATTGCCGTTATCACACCGATAATATCAGCAAATTTATCAAAAAAACGTTCAATCTTTAACAAATAATATCCTTTGTACTACTCCAAATTATCTTTGAGGTAAAGGTAATCTGACATGATAGTCCACTGTCTCGCTTTTTTCTGAAAAGCATTTTGTGAATCTACAATCTCTTTAAGTAAAGGATTTGCTTTTGTATATCCAGCTACAACCTCAGCATTTGCTTTTTTTATAGCATCCATAACCTCTTTTGGAAAAGTTTTGATTTTTATATTTGGATACTCTGTTGCTATCTTAGACCAAGCATCTGCACTCATAGCATAGTTTTGGATATACATATCATACGCACTTACTCTCATAGCAGTTAAGAGAATTTCTTGTAAATCTTTTGGAAGTTTACTAAACTTTTTCTCATTTACTAAATACTGTAATTCTGTACTTGGCTCATGCCAACCTGTGTAATAAAATGGTGCGATTTTATGAAATCCCATCTTAATATCCATTCCTGGTCCAACCCATTCCAAAGCGTCAAGTGCGCCACGTTCAAGTGAAGTATAGAGTTCACCTGGAGCAATATTTGTAACAGCAAGACCTAATTTCGCCATAACTTCACCAGCAAAACCAGGGATTCTCATCTTAAGACCTTTTAAGTCATCCAGAGCTTTAATCTCTTTTTTAAACCATCCACCCATCTGATTTCCAGTATTTCCACCAGGAAACGAGAGCATCTTATGCGGAGCATATGCTTTTTGCATAAGTTCCATACCGCCACCTTGGTAAAACCATGCATACTGTTCAGGTGCAGTCATGCCAAAAGGCATTGTTGTAAGCGGTAGAAGATTTGCATCTTTTCCTTTCCAATAGTATGAGGCAGTGTGTGCCATATCGTACTGACCACCCTTGACCATATCAAAAACACCAAATGCAGATTTATGTTTGTTGGCTGCATCAATTTTAATAATCAATCTACCATTGGACATCTCTTCAACCATTTTAGCCATGTTTTGAGGAGCGTCAATAAACGGGGAGAGTGTTGGTCCCCAAGTTGTAGCCAATTTCCAAGTATAGACTTTCTCTTTTGCAAAAGAGACTGTACTCAGCCCTGCCAATAGAACAGAAGCCAATAAAAGCTTCGTTGATTTTCGTCTAAGAATATTCATCTTTTTTCCTCATAATTGGTATCAAAATATATAACTTACAAGAGCCACACATTTTCAGAAGTATAACACATCCATACTATGCTAGAAACATAGCACAAACATAGCAATTCTAAAATCTCATCTACGAATTTCTCTTCTCTACATCTTCATGTTGATATAAGTAACAGTCAATAAATCAGGGCTTGTCTATCATGTAGTTGTAAAATATATGCCTTTTTAGCGTACTACTCTATTGTTAAAAACGAGTACAAAAACTACACTTAATTTATTGCTAAATAATTCAGTTCTTATAGCTTGTATTTGGTACTAATTAATGACACTGAGATAGCATCCAAAAATTTATATTTCCCTACAATTAGTAACTCTATCTTTATATTTCAGACCTATTAATTCAAAATGCTTTTTAGCATATTCTATCTGCCAATCTTCACGAGAACGAGAGTCCCTTTTTTTATCGCTACCTTTTGTCTCAACAATAAAACTACCCTCACTTTCATCAAGTTTCACTATGGCAAAATCAGGGTTGTAAGTGCCAAGAGGAGTTTTTATTTTAAATTTATTAGGCAGTTTAGTGAAAATCTTGTAGTCATTTGCATCAGTACAATTTATAAAATTCTTTTCAATATCCGAATCATATTGTTCAGCTTCGTAAAGCCCTTTTCTACAATCTTCTAACTTATACCCTGAAATTTCTTCAGGGAAAATATTGGCAAATTCATAATAATCATCTATCTTTTTATAAACCAATCCACTTTTGCTTAACATGGAAAACATTACATCTTCAAAAGCTTCAATTGCTTGTTTTATATAAGAGTCGCTATTTTTTATGAACTCTTTTGTAAATTTTTCTATACCGACTTTTTCAAATATTTCAATAATTGTTTGTTTTGAAAGAGCAATATGTTTTTCAATGACTGTTACAATATTTGGCAACTCCTCTTCAACATCAACCTTAGTACTTTTTGACTCACTCACATAGCCATCAAAACTACTTTCAATATTTCCAAACTGCTTTACAATCTTTTTTTCTCTGACTTCAATATTTTTTAGTTTTTCACTCACTTCATCTTTGTATTTCGTTGTATCTAAATGTATCTCATAGATAGTTTTTTGTTTAAGCTTTTCCCAAAGTTCTTTAAACTCTTTTATATCATCTTCATTATATTTTCTTTTGGCGTATTTCTCTTTAGCTAAGTTGTTTGGTTTCGTATATTGGCTTCCATTTCCATTGATATCATACTCTTGTTGCAGTCCTCTTGTGAACTCATCAAAACTCTCATTTGCTATTACGGTAAGCCTATTTATATCTTTGTCTTCTATTCTTTGTCCGCTTGAATTCACAGGAAGCCTTACGCCTCTACCAATAATTTGTCTTTTTTTCATCTGTGACTTTGTATCATTGAGTGTTGTTATAAAAAAGACATTTGGATTATCCCAACCCTCTTTTAATGCACTATGTGAAAATATAAAACTTTTACTCTCCTCAAAACTCAAAAGCTTCTCTTTGTCTTTCATTATTAAGTCATAAGTATCTTTTTGGAGTTTTCTATCACTATCACTGTTTTTAAGTTCATCGACAAACCCAGCTTTTCTTTTTGCAAAATAGTACGCATATACCTCTTTGGCATCTATAGTTTTAAAACTCTCAAACGCAACTTTGAGTCTCTCAAACTCATTTATAAAATACTCTTCCATCCAACCATTTTCAGCACTTAAGAAGTTTGCAACTTTATCTATGAAAAATAGACTCAATACTTTTATGTTTTGAAGTTTAAGCTCTTCAAACTTTCTCATATGTCGCTCTATAGCTTCACTGATTTGCTGTTTTTGAATCTCTTTTTTTACTTGTCCATTTACATCGTTTAACTCTAGTTTTAAACCATTCTCAAATTTTATAAACATATCTTTATATGATATTTCATCAACAAGAAAACCAGTATAGATAGGATTTTTTGTTTTATCTTTTAAACTATCTTCACCTTTAATTTTTACTGGTTTTGTTACATAATCATCTTTGTTTTTTACTATCAGTTCAAGTGTCGCAACAGGTTTTTTTGAAGATTTATCTATCTCTATTTTTTGTACATTTACATACACATCATTAATAGTTTGATTTTCACTCAAAGCTAATACATCTATCTGTTTTACAAGCCCGTTATCAAGGGCTTCTTTTGCAGACAAACTATAAACTAAATTATAATAATTTTTATGAGTAGCAGAGTATCTCAAGGTAAAGAGTGGATTTAGCTCACTAAGTGCTGTTTTACTTAAATCACTCTCCATATTTTGTGGTTCATCAAGAATTAAAATAGGATTTGTTTTTTGCAAACTCATTTTTGGAGTTCCTACAAACCCCTCTCTCGGCATATTAAGTACAGTTCCAACTCTTTTAAAACTATCTATTGTCATAATCATAATTTGCAAGGTATCATCTCGTATAAAGTGTTTTAAACTGCCCAATCTGCTAGAATCATATTCAAAATAATCATACGGAAAATTAAACTCATTCTTAAAATGACTTTTCATACTATCAAGTGAATTTAAAACTCCCTCTTTGATAGCAATAGAAGGAACTATAATGATAAATTTACTCCATCTATATTTGGCATAAAGCTCGAGTATAGTTTTGATATAGACAAAAGTTTTACCCGTGCCAGTTTCCATTTCAATAGAAAAATCCAAGCTTTGAAACATCAAAGATTCTTCTATATTATTTAACTTTTGTATTTGATTTAAATTGCTCAATATATCATCTTGTGATAGTAAAAGTTCATTTAAACAAACCGCTTCACCGTCAAATATATCAAACTGATTATCTTGTTTTGGTTGACCTTGAAATATATCTATAGTTGAATTTATAGCTTTTTCTTGATGGGGTTGTTTTAGGTATTTTATTTGCATTTATATTCCAAGCTTTTCTAAAAAGTATTTTAAAGATTTATTGTTTTCTTTTTGAATATCTTTTTTTGATGATAAGAATTTTTTAACTAAATCTTCTTCTGTTAATTTCTTTTTTTCATTAAATTTCTTCTTAAAATCTTCTTTTGATTTATTATCACTGTTTTCCCATGCAGACAACATCCAAGATTCTATCTCTTTTGCAACTATTGCTACCAAAGTATTTTCTAGTTTTTGAATTTGTATTTTTTCTTTATACCACTCTTTAAGTTCTAAAATACAATCGAATTGCCGATTGTTATCGCATTGTGTATCCAAATCAACTAAAATATAAACTTTTTCACATCCTCTTTTTAAAAGTCCTTGAACGTCTTTATGAATATTTTGTTTATTTAAAATCCTACAAGTCCCTTTTTTCCCAGGACTTACAACGATGATATTTTTTTTAAAGTTAAGTTTAAAATATTTTTCAAAAAAAAGTTTATCACTATCTCCTTCTACAATTAAACCTATTTTCATAACTCATCCTCTAAGTTATCTAAAATACCAATTTTAATCATCTCAATTAAATCATCTTTATAAATTTTCATAATTTTTTTAATATTTTCAATATCTTTAGCCCGTATCCCTTTTGTATCTCCGTTATAATCTCTAAACATAAAAATAATTTCATCAAGTTCAAGTTGAGATAATAATTCAGTACTATGAGTCGTAAAAAATATCTGCTTGTCATCATCTCTCATAGTCTTTAAGATATAAGATAAAACTTTCATATGTAGATGTCTCTCAGGTTCTTCAATCATCATTCCTATTGAATGTTTATTACCAATAAGTGCTGTCATAACAGCTACAAAATGAACTGTACCATCTGAAATTTTTTGAAGCTTTATGGGATAAGCTTTATTATTTACCTCTTCATTGAAGACTAATTCTGTTATAAAATTATCCCTCAATTCTAATGAGTTAATAAGTTCAACTTCGCCTATCAATGATGTTGATATATCTTCAAAAACATCTTTATCTAAAATACTTAAATACTCAGATAAGTTTGTTCCATTTTTTAAAAAATATGTATAACCAGAATTTTGTATTTCTTTAATCATATTTGGATGAAAATAATGTGAAGTGAATAATGAGCTTTTATTAAATAAAAGTCTAAAATCCAGCTGTTTAAATAAAGTTTCATTTTTCTTATCAATATTTAGCTCAAATAAAGACTCTATTAACTTTTCAGTACTTTTATATTGCGTATTAATTTTATATCTTAGAGTAGAATGATTATATTCAAAGTCAAAACTTCTATAGTTTTTCTTTTTTAAAACTTCTAAATATGTTTTATAATGATTAACTTCCTCGTTAAAATCATCAAATAACCTTGGAATAAAACCTAACTTTAAATCAGACTTGTCTATTGTGACACTTTTAATTTTATTTCCAGTTGCTAAAATATCTATAGTATGTTTTTTTGCTTTCAAATCCATACTAAATAAAAATGCCAATTCTAATTTATAATCAATGAGTTCATTTGTAAGTAGAACCATGTTTTGAATTTTGAATTTTGCAT
Source organism: Sulfurimonas sp. CG01_land_8_20_14_3_00_36_23 (assembly GCA_002781365.1). GTDB lineage: Bacteria > Campylobacterota > Campylobacteria > Campylobacterales > Sulfurimonadaceae > Sulfurimonas. The sequence goes on along the minus strand of PETN01000037.1, from coordinate 67,419 downwards.
TTATTACTATCTTCTTATTATCCACATAATGAATATTTTGAATATTTTGCAAACCAACTTTCGCAATAGCTCTAGAAACATCTTGATAAATTAAAGAATCAAGAAACTCTAAAGCTTCTACAAGATTACTTTTTCCCGTATTGTTTGGAGCAATTAAACAATTAAGCTTTCCAAACTCAAACTTACTATCTTTAAAACTTTTGAAGTTATCTATATATAAACTCTCTAGCATTATATTTGACATGTTATCTCCTACAAAGTCTCTAAATCTATATTTTCTCTAAGATTTAGTTTCGTGCTATCAGTGAGAGCTTTATCAAAACAGATGAGTTTTGCCTCTTTTGGTATAAACTCTTGAATATCTGTTTTTATTTCTTTATCGAAACAAAAATAAAACTCTCGATTCTCTTCAAAAAGTTTTATAAAACTATATTTTTCTGTTTGTATTGCTTCATTTTTTGCACTTAGGCTAAACCCATTTTTCAGTCCAATTTCATAGACTATGTCGAGATGTTTTGCACCTTGCGTTAAGATGTTTTCATTAAAAACACTCATCTTTAACATCTTCATAATATCTTCAAAACTATCATTTGGTCGTTTTTTTAGCTCTTTAAAGACTTGAAAATTTGAGCTATCAAGTCTGTATGATTTAAAGCCATCTTTGTAGTCTAGTTTTTTTATGACTCTTTTAATTCGCTCTTTGGTGATGTCGCTGATTTTTTTGTATCCTGCCTTATATGCTTCACTATTTTCATCAGTAGCTTCTGGAAGTTGAACTAAGATATATTTTCTATTACCAATTTTTCCTTCTTTTTCATCTTCTTGATTTAGTTCCATTACTGCGTGGGCTGTTGTTCCACTTCCTGCAAAAAAGTCTAGAATAATATCATTTTCAATTGTTCCAGCTAATAATATTTTTTTTAATAAATTAACTGGTTTTGGAAAATCAAAATAATCATTATCAAAAAGTTCTCTTAACTCTTTTGCAGAATCACTTGAAAAACCACCATCAGTAATAATAGTTGGAAGGGTTGAACCATCTCTTACCTCTGATAAATATCTTTTTAGAAATGGTGCCCCACTTTGTTTTCTAAATCCAATTCTTCCATCATTTATTAATTGTTTTATTTTTGTTTCATTATACAGCCAACACTTATTTTTAGGAGGATTATATTCTTTGTTATCATTTGGATTTAAAATTGGAAATATACAACTTTCAGCTAATCTATTTCCTTTTCCATTCGCTGATAAATCAGATGAAGTCCATTTTCCTCTTGGGTCATGATCTGGATTATCATATTGCGAATTAAGTTTTTCACTTCTTGGCTGTAAATATAATTTTAAATCCTCAATCCTTTTAGCATAAATTAAAATATACTCGTGATTTCTACCAATTACCCTATCATTTGGTGGAGTTGCTCTTCTCTTCCAAATAATTTGTTCTACAAAATTCTCTTCCCCATAAATCTCATCCATAACTTTTCTAAGATTATGAATCTCATCGTCATCTATACTTACAAAAATCACTCCGTCATCTTTGAGCAGATTTCTACTAAGCAAAAGTCGTGGATATATCATATTGAGCCAGTTTGTGTGGCGTCTACCTACACTAGAAGTTTTAGAACTTGTGTAACCCTCATCACGAAGCTGGTCTGTTTGGATAAGATAGTTTGTGATAGTGTCTCCCCAAGTATCACTATAAACAAAGTCTCTGTCTTTATTATATGGCGGGTCGATGTAAATCATCTTGATTTTTTTGTGGTAGGCATTTTGAAGAAGTTTTAGAACCTCTAAGTTGTCACCTTCTATAAAGACATTATCACCACCCTGCATAGTTTTGTCATCATCAACTTTGAGCGTTGCATTTGACTTCTCTTTGATAATTTTATAACACTCTTTTTTACCGCTCCAATTAAAGCTGTAGTGTTCTGTTTTATTATCTTTTAGGTCAAAAAGTATATTTTTAAATTTCTCAATATTAAGTTTTCCGTCTTCAAAAATTTCAGGAAATATATTTTTTAATTCTTGAACTCGCTCAAGTTCTTTAATTTTTTGGTTTTGCATATTGTGACTCTCTAAGTTTAACAAAATAGAATTCCCACCCTTACTTTTTTGTTCAATTATATCTAAAAGTTTATGATATGTTTACTAGATTGTCAACGGCGTAGTTAAAGTAGGCACTATGATACTTAACAACCAAATTGACCCTATGTTGGGTATCGTCTATATTGAGTCATAAAAATTTTGATATTACTCTGAAAGTTTATCCCCACTATATTTCAAAAAAAGAAAAAAACTGTGATAAACTTTTTAAAAAACGGTACAAACTGAATCTAGTAACTATACGCGAGGGTTTATGGTTTATCTATCATATACCCCATGCCGCGAACGTTAATGATAACATCCTCTTTTAAAAACTTTTTGAGTCTGCTTATCTCTGCTCGGATTGTTGCATTGTCTACGATTTGTTCATCCCAGACATAGATTCTAAACTGCTCAAAGTCAACAACTCTTCCGCGGTTTCTTGAAAGAATATCTATTATTTGCGACTGTCTTTTTGTAAGCACCTGCGTCACTCCATTGAACAAAAGAGTACTATGTTCTTGGTCATAACTGTAGTTTTTTGATACTCTTAAGTGCACTCTTGGCACTTCATTTGAGAGAATAATTCTATCGAGTCGAAGAGATAACTCTTTGAGGTGAAATGGTTTTTTGAGATAATCAAAACAGCCAAGGTTATAGGCACGAGATATATCTTCAATATCAACCAAAGCACTAATATAGATGGCAGGAGCATGAATTTTAAGTGCATGGATATGTTCTAAAAATGTCAAACCATCCATATTTGGAACATTGATGTCAAGGATTAATAAATCATACGCATTTTTTTGGATAGATTCTAAAGCTTTGATTCCATCAAAAAAAGCATCCACTCTATGCCCTTTAGCTTCTAAGTACTCTTGAATGGATTCATTGAGCATTATCTCATCTTCTAACAATAATATTTTCATCATTCACCCATCATTTGAAATCTATACTTAAATGTTGTCTCTTCGTTATTTGAATCAAGAGAGATTTTCACACCCTCTTCATCACAGATTGTTCGGACCAGTCTCAGACCAATTCCAAAACCCTCTATATGTTCTTCTTCCCTATAATATGCCTCAAAAATCTTGTTTGTATCTTTTATCTCTTTGGATCTGCTTGATGCGGACATATCGACAAAAGCTCCCTCTTGAGTGAGTGTAATTGTCACATTTTCATTGGGCAGAGTATATTTTATAGCGTTTGTAATTGTATTGTCGATGATTCTCTGGAGCTTAGTCTCGTTGAAATATATATAAAGGTTTTCTGTGAGTGCAATGGCATCAAAACGTATTTTGGACAACTCTGCGACTTCAGAGAAAAAGTCGAGTCTAGAAGTTAAAAACTCCCCAAGGTTGATAGCCATTTTAGGATAAACTACCTGATCTTTTTTTACCAAGTAACTCAAATCATCATAAATATTAAAGATATTTTTTGCGGCAGCCTCTATCTTTGAGAGCTGTCTATCTTTTTTATTTTGCATCACATAGAGTTCAATACTTGTGAGGATAACACTCAGAGGAGTGTTTGTTTCATGCACCGTATATTTTAAAAACTCCTTTTGAGAGTTGAGTAAATCCTGTGAAAAAGTCTTCTCTTTTTCTAAGTTTTTATTGATTAAAATCAAGTCGGAAGTTTTTGCTTTTATCCTATCTTCGAGTCCTAGATTCATCTCTTCAAGCGTTCTTTTTTGCATGTTAATCGTTTCAACCATCTCATTTGCATGCCCTACCATTACTTTAAACTCTTTAAAAAATATGGCATGTGGATTTAAGACACTTTCGTGATAAGCATTGCCTTTGAAAAAATCTAAAAATGTTTGGATATCTCTTTGAATAAGGGTATAAAAGATTTTATATAGAGCGAGCATAATGGAGAAGAGAATAAATGCCAGCGTAGAGATAGCAATCGTATTTTTAATCAAAAGAGTATTTAACTTTTTTTGCGTCTCTGCATAATATTTATCACTTGTCTCTTTACTCTCATGCACTTTTTGTTGAGAAATAAGCGTTCTCTCATAATCATGATAATTTTCTTGAATGAGTAGATAAGCGAAGATAACAGTAAATATAAGAACAAACAGAGTTGTGAATATATTTGCTTTGTTTATCGTCATGGGTCTTAGCCGTCGTAACAAATAAGATTCGATGCGTGATGTGATACTTTTCATTTTGTGAACAATATCATTTTAATTGTTTAGCTTTTATTAATGGGTAAAGTTTCAAAAACTTCCTTAAGAATAAGTTACTATAATTTCAGAATTATTACAAAGGAATAGCAATGTTTGGAAGAAACAAATTAAAAACATACGACATAACTACAGAAGAGATAGCAAAATTCAAATGGGCTAAAGTAACCACTGCAAAAGGTGTTATTTGGATTAAACTTTTTGGTGATGAAACTCCAAATACAGTTGCAAACTTTGCACACTTAGCAAATACAGGTTTTTACAATGATTTAAGTTTTCATCGTGTAATTCCAGGTTTTATGGCACAAGGTGGTTGTCCGCACGGAACTGGAACAGGCGGTCCTGATTGGTCTATCCCATGTGAAACTGCACTTAACTCTTCTCGTCATCGTCGTGGGACACTCTCTATGGCTCACGCTGGACCAAATACAGGTGGAAGTCAATTTTTCATCTGTTTTGCTGACACGCCTCACTTAGATGGCGTTCACACAGTTTTTGGTGCGATTGAGCTCGATGACAAAGAGAGTTTTGATGTTTTAGATAGCATCAAAGGTCAAGATGCTATCAAGAGCATTGAGATTTTAGAAGAGAAATAAGCGCTCTTTGCACATGCCAAGAAGAGAGACTCTTGGCATGTGGAAACCTTAAGGAAAAAACATCTTAGTACATATCTGTTGTAGCGTTGATTCGCACTTTTTTTTAGAAAAACTCCAACACGATTATCCCCAAGAAAAACTTACTGGTTTTTTTTATGACCCCAATATTCACCCCTATTCAGAGTACCAACTCCGCTATCTTGATGTGCAAAGAAGTTGTAAAAAACTAGGTATAGATTTACTTGAAGGCGAATACGATTTTGAGGCTTGGATGCAGGCTGTCAAAGGGTTAGAAAAAGAGCCAGAAAAAGGTGCAAGATGTGAAGTCTGTTTTGACAAACGCTTTGATGTAAGTGCCCATAAAGCCCTTGAACTAGGTGAGACCAAGATGACAACAACCCTCCTCGTTAGCCCACTCAAATCTCAAGAGCAGTTAAAAAAAGCTGGAGATACTTTTCACAAAAAGCATGGGCTTGAATTTATAGCCGTCGATTATCGCTCAGGTGGCGGAACACAAGACCAAAGCCGCGTCACAAAAGAGCAACAGCTCTACCGTCAGGACTACTGCGGATGTATTTTTGGTCTGACGATGCAAAGAGAGCAGCAACACAGAGTGATGGATGAGATGTTCTCGCCTCTCTCTGGCAAAATCTTACCCGCTTCCATTGAGGAGAGGCTAGAGATGTACAAATATCGCATGGAGCTAGAAGATAAAAATATAGCCTATAAGATAATAAAACAGAAGTTTTTAAACTACCGTCAACTCAGCTTTAAAGTCACTGAGGGGAAAAATAAAACGATTCCTGCCTATGCCCTCTCCTACTCCACGCTCCCAAGAAAACAGGCGCAAGGACGTATAGAGTTTGAAGCTTCAAATATTCACTACTTTAACCGTGAAGAGATAAAATTTATCACGCTTGAGACTTTTAACTTGGCATGTGGAAAACTCTACAAAAATCTTAATGAGCTTATTTACAACCCTCCAAACTTTGAAGAGGAGTTAAAGATAAGAGCATCTTTGGCATGTGGAAATTACGATTTAACTCCTCTCATTGTCATGGAGACTTTGAGCGATGCCAAACTAACAATCCACCTCGATGCAAAAACTTATGAAGACACAAAAGAGAAAATAATCATAATCTAATATTTGTTTAGATAAAATAGCCCAAATTATTATATAAGGCGAAATACTCATGATTATGGATGTTATGGAAATACAAAAAATCATACCTCACAGATACCCTTTTTTACTCTTAGACCGTGTTACGGATATTGTAAAAAACGAAACACTTGTAGGTTTTAAAAATGTAACAATTGGTGACAATATTTTTCAAGGACATTTTCCAGGTCACCCAATTTATCCAGGCGTTATGATACTCGAAGGAATGGCCCAAGCTGGCGGAATTCTTGCATTTAAAAGCATGGATGATATGACAGAAGAGGAAGCTGCGAACAAAGTAGTTTACTTCATGAGCATCGACAAAGCAAAATTCCGTTCACCTGTGAGACCAGGAGACAGATTAGAGTACCGTATCAGTGTTATAAAACGCAAAGGTTCTATCTGGATGCTTGATGGAAAAGCTTATGTAGATGATGTACTCGTTTCTCAGGCTGAATTAAAAGCTATGATTGTAGATAAGTAAAAAGGTAAAATATTGCGTACAAGAACTACAGTTCAACAGAGTGAGGCGAACAATGCCAAATAGTAAAATTTCCCCTTTAGCTATTATAGAAAAGGGCGCCATTATTGGAAAAAATGTAGAGATAGGTCCTTATTGCTTAATCTCTTCACAAACGACTATAGGGGATGGAACGGTCATCGACCAAAACACATCCATCTATGGGAAAACAACCATTGGTAAAAACAACCATATATTTTCACATGCCGTAATCGGTTCAGTTCCTCAAGATCTGAAATTTGCGGGTGAAGATGTTGAACTTATCATAGGTGACAACAATAAAATAAGAGAGTTTACACTCTTTAACCCTGGTACAAAAGGTGGCGGTGGAAAGACTATTATTGGTTCACACAATCTTTTTATGGGTTATGTGCATATCGGTCATGATGTTCTCATCGGAAACCACTGTATCCTTGCAAATGCTGCAACTTTAGCTGGGCATGTGGAAATGGGAGATTATGCTGTTATTGGCGGCATGACACCTATCCACCAGTTTGTGCATATCGGTGATTATGCAATGATAGCAGGTGCTTCTGCACTCGCGCAAGATGTACCACCATACTGCATGGCTGAGGGAAATCGTGCATATCTTCGCGGACTTAACTTAACAGGCTTAAGACGAAACCTCAAAAGAGAGGAGATAGATGAGCTTAAACATGCCTATAAAGAACTTTTTGAATCTGGGAAACCACTTAAAGATGTGGCAAATGAACTCCTTGAAAAAACTCAGAATCATCATGTTCAAAACCTTTGTAACTTTATACTCAAAACAAAACGTGGGATTCCATATGAGAGGAAAAATGTATGATTCATAGACACTGTAGTTTTTGTGATGCAAGCGAAAGCGATGCAAACCCTTTAATAGCTGGAAATGCTGTTTATATCTGTAAGAACTGTGTAACTTCTGCTTATAAAATCATGTTTGGTGATGAGCCGCAGAGCCATGAGACACAAGAGCTTGTTGATACTGTAACCAAACTTATGACACCTAAAGAGTTAGATGCATTTTTAGGTGAATACATCATCGGTCAAGAGAGAGCTAGAAAACTTTTAAGTGTGGCAGTCTATAACCACTATAAAAGAATTTTCAAGACTAAAAATGTTTCAGATGATGATACAGAGATATCAAAATCAAATGTACTCCTCATAGGTCCAACGGGAAGTGGTAAGACACTTCTGGCACAAACAATTGCAAGAGTTTTAAATGTACCTATTGCTATTGCAGATGCAACAAGCCTAACGGAAGCTGGATATGTTGGAGAGGATGTTGAAAACATTCTTACAAAACTTTTACAAGCTGCAGATGGAGATATTGAGAGAGCACAGCAAGGGATCGTTTTTATAGATGAAGTAGATAAAGTTTCACGCATGAGTGAAAACCGCTCTATCACGCGTGATGTTTCAGGAGAAGGTGTGCAACAAGCACTTCTTAAAATCATTGAGGGTGCGCACGTAAACATTCCACCAAAAGGTGGAAGAAAACACCCTAATCAAGAGTTTACTTCTATAGACACAACAAATATTCTCTTCATCTGTGGTGGCGCTTTTGATGGTCTCGAAGAGATATTAAAAAGAAAGCAAGGAAACAATGTCTTAGGCTTTGGGCATGAGAAGAAGACCAAAGATGAGCAAAAACCTACTTTTGATATGGTTGAACCAGATGATTTAGTCTCTTACGGACTCATCCCTGAGCTCGTTGGTAGATTACCAATTATTGCATCGTTAAATGAAATCAATGAGCATGATATGGTTCGAATCCTTACAGAACCAAAAAACTCACTTGTAAAACAGTATAAAAAACTATTTTCCATAGATGAAGTTGAGTTAAACTTTGAAGAGGAAGCACTTCTTAGTATCGCAAAAAAAGCACTTGTAAGAAAAACAGGGGCGCGTGGACTTCGTGCTATTTTAGAAGAGAATATGATAGATATTATGTATGAACTCCCAGAGTACAGCGGCTATGAGGTTTTAATTACCAAAGAGGTAATTGAGAATGGTGAGAAGCCAGTGTACATCAAAAAATCTACAAAAAAAACAGCATAAGGCAAAAAAATGATATTTAATAAATTAATAGGTCTTTTCTCAAATGATTTATCCATTGACTTAGGAACTGCCAATACAATCGTAATTGCAAAAGGGAGAGGAATCATCATCAATGAGCCCTCTGTTGTTGCAGTAAAAACTGAAAGACATGGCGTGCAGAGAGTTTTAGCAGTTGGACAAGAAGCAAAAGATATGGTTGGAAAAACTCCTGGAAATATCAAAGCTATCCGTCCTATGAGAGATGGAGTTATTGCTGACTTTGACATGACTGAAAAGATGATTAGAAAGTTCATAGAAAAGGCGCATGGTCGTAGTTCATTAATCAGTCCAAGAATTATTATCTGTGTTCCTTATGGTTTAACACAGGTTGAGAGAAAAGCTGTTCGTGAGTCAGCTCTAAGTGCTGGTGCTCGTGAAGTTTTTCTTATTGAAGAGCCAATGGCAGCGGCAATTGGGGCTGGAATCGATATTCGTGAGCCTCATGGAAATTTAGTCGTTGATATTGGTGGTGGTACAACTGAAATCGGGGTTGTTTCTCTTGGTGGATTGGTGCTTTCAAAATCAATTCGTACGGCTGGAGACAAACTCGATAAAGCTATCGTAGATTATGTAAAGAAAAAATACAATCTTTTAATCGGAGAGCGCACGGCTGAAGAGATTAAAATCAATATTGGTACTGCTGCGACTCTTGATGAAGAGTTAACAATGGTTGTCAATGGGCGTGACCAAGTTGAAGGACTTTTAAGTTCAGTTGAACTCACAAGTGAAGATGCAAGAGAAGCGATGAAAGAGCCTCTTAAAGAGATTTCAGAAGCACTTAGAGATGTACTTGAAAAAATGCCACCAGATTTAGCGGGAGACATTGTAAACCATGGAATTATCCTAACAGGTGGTGGGGCTTTAATTCGCCAACTTGATAAATATTTATCTAATATTGTAAAAATCCCTGTTTTTGTTGCAGATGAACCTCTTTTAGCAGTTGCTAGAGGGACAGGAAGAGCACTTGAAGAGATAGATTTACTACAAGAACTTTTCGAAAATGAATAAAAAGCTCTTTAGCTTTTTTACAATCTTTTTTGCACTCTTTTTGGGTGCACTCTATTTTTCAAATACGATTCAAGGCCCTTTAACTTCAGCTCTTAATCAAATTAAGTCCACCTATCATAATGCAAGTGAATTTGTAGAAAACACAATTGACAAGCACTTTTTCCAAGCCAAACACATAGAAGAGTTAACACAACAACTGAGCCAATATGAGAATAATCATCTTGTAATGCAGCAGTTAGCTTCAGAAGTGAATGACCTCTTTCAAGAGAACAGTTCAAAATTAAGAACAGATCCAAAAGTTGAACTTGTACGAACTATCTCCTACTCTAAATTTGGAGACTTAAATCAAGTTTGGCTTGAGATTGATGATTATGACCCTACTAAAATTTATGGGCTTACCTATAAAGAGCTTGTGGCTGGAATTGTTATCTCACAAGATAAAAAACCACTCGCTCTTTTAAATAGGGATATTAAAAGTTCCTATGCTGTTTATGTTGGTTCAGGCTTAGCACCTGGAATTGTACATGGAAACAATGGACACAATTTGGTTGTAAAATTTATTCCCGCATGGTTTACTGTAGAAGTTGGGGATGAAGTTGTTACCTCTGGACTTGACAAAATCTTTTTTAAAGGGTTAAAGGTTGGGAAAGTACTCTCTGTCAAAAAATCACAAGGGTACCAAAATGCTATCATTGAGCCTTATTACAAAGCGAATGATCCAAACTACTTTCATATAATAAGGAGCGTCAGATGAAATACCTAGTTATTTTAATTTTAATTTTCTTTACTGCTATTGCGGAGGATAAAAAAGAGAAAATCACTCTTGGTCTTGGTCCATGGATGCAGACACAACCCTATAAAGATGTTTCGCCCATCCTAACACCCTCTCCTGTTCTCTTTTTTGACAATGGCATTGCTTATATTCGATGGACGAGATTTGGAGTGTACTTTTTAGGTAAAAAAAATGATGACTACTCTTGGGGGCTTTCTCTAACTACACAGCCAAGACCATACAGCTATAAAAGTACGGACTCTAACGCACTTACAGGAATGGAAGATAAAAAGAGTTCCTTTGAAGCTGGTGTAGCTTTTAGTCTAAAAGCAGATAAAGCCTACTTTGAGATAATGGCTATGAATGACATTTTAAATAACACTAATAGTTGGGTTATCGAATCAGAGCTTGGGTACGAGTTTAAAGTTGGAGATTTTTCACTCTACCCTAGTGCTACACTGACCTACCAGTCATCTCAGTTTACCAACTACTATTATGGTGTACAAGAGAATGAAGCAACTCCTTCAAGAGTAGCTTATCAAACAAATGCAGGCTTACAATATGGTCTTCAAACATACATCACCTACCCTTTTACAAAAGAGCTCTCTGCTTTTATCAATCTTAAAGTTGATAAACTCTCGAATGAAGCCGCAAATAGTCCAATTGTAAATGATACTTTTATCTTCTCTGGATTAGCTTCTCTTATCTATACTTTTGAGTACTAATCAACATCTCTATTTCTTAGAAAAACTCATCAAATTTTAAGTGCCTTTTGTCTATAATAAACAAATTTTTTACGCACATTTATTAAAGGTTTCAAATGCCAAAACGCACAGATATTAAGACTATTTTACTTATAGGGTCAGGACCAATCATTATTGGACAAGCATGTGAATTTGATTATTCAGGGACACAAGCGGTTAAAACATTAAAAGAGTTGGGCTACCGTGTCATCCTCATCAACTCAAATCCTGCAACTATTATGACAGACCCTGAGTTTGCAGATAGAACCTACATAGAACCAATCAAAGAAGATGTGATTGCTAAAATCATCAAGAAAGAGAAGGTAGATGCTGTACTTCCAACGATGGGCGGACAGACTGCACTTAATGTTGCTACAAGTATGTATGAGAAAGGGATGCTTGAAGGAATAGAATTTTTAGGTGCATCTCCAGAAGCAATACATAAAGGTGAAGACAGATTAGCATTCAAAGATGCAATGATAAAAATTGGTATGGATTTACCATTCTCAAAATATGCTTACAACATGGAAGATGCACTTGCAGCAGCAAATGCAATCGGTTTTCCTATTATCATTAGAGCCTCATTTACACTTGCAGGTGGTGGTTCTGGTGTTGCTTATAATATGGATGAATTTAAAAAACTTGCAGCACGCGGTTTGGATGAATCTCCAGTCACTGAAATCCTCATAGAAGAGTCACTTTTAGGCTGGAAAGAGTATGAGATGGAAGTTATCCGTGACAAAGCTGATAACTGTATCATCGTCTGTGCGATTGAAAATTTTGACCCGATGGGTGTGCATACAGGAGACAGTATTACTGTTGCTCCAGCGCTTACTTTAACGGATAAAGAGTATCAAAGAATGCGAAATGCCTCTTTTGCAATCTTAAGAGAAATCGGTGTAGATACAGGCGGAAGTAATGTACAGTTCTCTATCGACCCTAAAACAGGGCGTATGATTGTAATCGAGATGAATCCTCGTGTTTCTCGCTCCTCTGCACTTGCAAGTAAAGCAACAGGGTATCCTATTGCCAAAGTTGCAACTCTTTTAGCCGTTGGTTTTACCCTTGATGAAATCACAAATGACATTACTGGAACACCTGCCTCTTTTGAGCCTGTAATCGATTATGTCGTCACTAAAATACCTCGTTTTACATTTGAGAAATTCCCTGAAGCTGAAAATACTTTGAGTACAAGTATGAAGTCAGTGGGTGAAGTTATGGCAATAGGTCGTACTTTTAAAGAGTCTATGCAAAAAGCACTCTGTTCATTAGAGACTGGACTTTGTGGTTTTGATGAGATAGATGCGGACACTGAATTTGTGAAGCATGAAATTCGTCGTCCAAATGCTGATAGAATGCTCTATGTTGCAGAAGGTTTCCGTCGTGGTATGAGCGTTGAAGAACTATTTTCCACATGCCAAATCGACCCTTGGTTTTTATACCAAATCGAAGAGTTAATTCAAATGGAAAGTACCATTACAGATAAAATCTTACACGATGAAAATTTTATGAGAAGTGTAAAAGTAGATGGGTTTTCAGATAAAAAAATCGCGCAACTTATCACTAAAAATTCAAATCATAAAGTAAGTGAAAATGAAGTTTATAGTGCAAGAAAATCACTTGGCATTAGCTTAGAATACAATGAAGTAGATACTTGTTCTGCTGAGTTTGAAGCACTGACTCCCTATCTCTACTCAACAACAAATATCACCAAACTCCCTAACGTAAAGAATCGTGTAAGTGATAAGAAAAAAGTTCTTATTCTTGGTGGTGGACCAAACAGAATCGGGCAAGGTATAGAGTTTGACTACTGTTGTGTTCATGCAGCTTTTGCACTTAAAGAGATGGATATTGAGTGTATTATGTACAACTGTAACCCTGAAACTGTTTCTACGGATTATGACACTTCGGATGTACTCTATTTTGAACCTATCGACTTTGAGCATGTGAGAGAAGTTATAGAAAATGAGCAACCAGATGGTATCATCGTTCACTTTGGTGGGCAGACTCCGCTTAAACTTGCAGATTCACTTACAAAAATAGGTGCAAAGATTGCAGGAACACCTTCGGCTGTGATTGACCTTGCAGAAGATAGAGAACTCTTTTCTAATTTTGTAACTGCACATGGACTCAAACAACCCGCAAATGGTCTTGCGCGTACAAAAGAGGAAGCACCTGCAATTGCGGAGAGATTAGGTTTCCCTGTTCTTGTACGTCCCTCTTTTGTTCTAGGTGGTCGTGGGATGAAAATCGTTTATAGCCAAGAAGAGTTAGCACAATATATGGCACTTGCAATCTCCGTTTCAAATGAAGCACCTGTTTTAATTGACAAGTTTTTAGACCAAGCAATAGAGCTTGATGTGGATGCTATCTGTGATGGAAAGGATGTCTATATCGGTTCTGTTATGCAACATATCGAAGAGGCTGGAATCCACTCGGGAGATAGTGCATGTTCACTTCCTCCTGTAAATTTATCAAAAGAGATGATTGAGAACATAGAGCAACAAACGAAAACGATTGCACTTGGTCTTGGTGTTGTTGGACTTATGAATGTTCAATACGCTATTTTTCAAAATGAGATTTATCTTATAGAGGTAAATCCTCGTGCTTCTCGTACTGTTCCTTTTGTATCTAAGGCTACTGGTATGCCTTTGGCAAAAGTTGCTACTCGTGTTATGGTAGGAGAGAGTTTAAGAAGTGCCTTAAAATACTATGATAACTATAATATTGTCACAGAGGAGAATGGACTTTTAAAACCACACCTCAAAAACCATGTTTCTGTCAAAGAGGCTGTGTTTCCTTTCCATAAACTCTATGGTGCGGACTTAGTGCTTGGACCTGAGATGAAGTCCACAGGTGAAGTTATGGGTATTAGTTCTAACTTCGGAATCTCTTTTGCAAAAGCACAACTCTCAGCAGGCAATAAAATCCCTACTGGTGGAACATGTTTCTTATCTTTTGTTGATAGTGATAAAGTACATGCGATTGAGATTGCACAAGGTCTTCATAGACATGGCTTTAAGCTTGTTGCGACAAAAGGTACGCAAGCAATCATAGAGAATTATGGTATTCCATGTGAGCGCGTTCTTAAAATCTCTGAAGGTCGTCCAAATATAGAGGACAATATGAAGAACAATGAAATCCACATGGCAATCAACACTTCAGATAACAATACCTCTAAAAAAGATGCTATCGTTATACGTCAAGAAGTACTGAGAAAGAACATACCTTATTTTACGACACTCAGTGCAGCACGAGCAACTATTTTAGCTCTTGATGAGATGGGTAACAGCTCATGGTCCGATGTATCCGCACTTCAAGATTTCCTAGCGTAAAAGTGCCTGTCATCCTCCTGCAAACCGACACTACTGTCGGTTTTATCTCTCAAAATTCAGACAAACTTTCCCAAATAAAATCACGCCCAGCATCCAAGCCCTTTATCAAAGTCTATGCAAGCTTCAAAGATTTATTGGCATGTGGAAATAGAATTCCCCAAAATAGAAAAAATTTAGTTCGCCGCAGTAAAAAAACAACATTCATAGTAAAAAATAGAGCTTTTAGAGTTGCCAACAATTCACTTAACTCCACTATACTAAAAAACTCAAAATGGAACTTCTCAACTTCTGCAAATGAAGCAAGTAAAAAATTTGAGAGAGGTTTTTGTGAGAATAAAGCAGATATAATAGTAGAAGACAGAAATGGGTTGCAGGAAAGAAGTTCTTCAACTCTGATTCAATGCAACAAAAAAAGAATGAGGAGGGTGCGATGAGTAAATTTTTTCAAGCGTTTTTAACGGGTATGCTCTTTACATTTATTTTGGATTTTTTTATTTTTTTAGGCATCAAACAGAACTATATAGATTTTTATGAGATTGATCTCTATTACAATATTTTATTTGCCGATAATCAAAATATCTATCTTTACCTTGCGCTTACGCTAATTACAGGGTTTATTATTATCTATACCACCAGCAATAAATTTACGCTCCTCATCACTGGGACACTTTTAACACTTGCGTTTTCAACACTAATACCACCTATAGGGCATAGTTTAGGAGCAAAACTTTTTATGAAAGAGAATGCAACTCTCTACACAAAAAAGTACAGCTATACAGGCACAATTTACTATAGCGGAAGAGAGAAGGTTGTAATGTACGACAATGCTCTTCAGAAAAAAATCACACTTAATAAAAAGGAGTTAAAGTAGTGAAACATATTTCTTCAATAGCAGGCGGAGTTGCACTTGGTAGTGCTGGCGTAATGATGATGAGTATCCTTACTGGTTGTGAAGCACCACAACAAAACCAAGAGCAGCAAAACCGCTTCTTAATTATAGAACAACAGGCAAATGGCAAGTATATTGTTGTTGAAGAGATGCCAACAGATGGTCCAAGTAGAGCTATTATTCGTGAAAAAGATGAGAATGGCAACACAGTAGAGCGATTTATGAATGAAGCGGAGATGAAAGCTCTTGCAGAACAGGAGTATCAAAAGGTACAAAACGGCACTTCTGAGACGCTTCAAGAGGGTGGAGGAAGTGCAGGAATGGGCTTAGCAGGCACAATTTTAGCAGTTGCTGCTGGTTCCCTTCTTGGAAATATGATAGGAAATGCTTTGATGAACAATAAAAATTTCTCAAAAAACTCAGCTTCATCCAACAAGAGTGCCTATAGTCGCTCTGCGGCTTCAAGAGCCTCAAGCGGTGGAGCAAAAAAGAGTTTTTTTGGTTCATCAAGCAGAAGTTCAACATCTAGTAGTAGAAGTTTCGGAAGCTGATTATGGTAACACTACAAAATATAAACCCACTTGACGATGCCACGCTAGAAGAGCTTGGCTTCACTTGGCATACGGATAGTGATACAACTAAATATGTAAACGATGCCTTAGTTGAAATCTCTGCACAAGAAGCAGAAGATTACTATGAAGCTGTAAATACTATCTATGATATGTATGTTCAAGCTGCTGAGCATGTCATTAATAATGAGCTCTTTTTTGAACTGGGAATCCCTTTTAACCTTGTAGATGCAATCAAAAAAAGTTGGGAAAATGATGTACACTGGCACCTTTATGGTCGTTTTGATTTAGCAGGTGGCATAGATAAAAAACCAATTAAACTTATAGAGTTTAATGCAGATACACCAACTAGTCTCTTCGAAACTGCCCTTCTTCAATGGGCACTTTTAAAACATAACGGTATGGATGAAGAGAAACAGTTCAATAATGTTTATGAAGCGATAAGTGAAAACTTTAAAAGAGTAATTACGCTTTTTGATGATACAGAACTTTTTAATGAGAGATACGATGGCTGGAAAATTCTGTTCTCCTGTGTAGATGAGAATGATGAAGAGGAGGCAACGACAAGACTTCTTCAACAGATGGCAACTGATGCAGGTTTTAATACTGGTTTTGAGTATCTTAGTAATGTACAGTTTGATGAGAACGGAATCTCTGATGCTCATGATAATAGTTATGAGTATTGGTTTAAACTCTATCCTTGGGAGGATATAGCCCATGATGAACCAGAGCTTGCAACAACGCTTACGAATATTATGAACAACCAAAAGGCTATCATCATCAACCCTGCCTATACACTCCTTTTTCAATCTAAAGGAATGATGAAAATCTTATGTGACCTTTTTCCTGATTCACCCTATCTACTTCAAACCTCTTTTGAGCCACTTCAAGGCATCAAACAAGTCGAAAAAACTGTTTTTGGCAGAGAAGGTGCAAATACTAAGATTATCGATGCTAATGGCACACTACTAGAGGAGATGGATGGACCTTATGGCAACTATAAAAAGGTTTATCAGGAGTATGTAGAGTTTCCAAAAGATATCAATGGAGCAAAATACCAAGCTGGTGTTTTCTTTGCCTATGAGGCATGTGGAATGAGTTTTAGAAAAGGCTCAGAGATAATGGATAACATGAGTAAATTTGTAGGACATATCATCGTCTAATCGAATAAGATTTCTTTGATAACCCCGCATTTAGTTTGGGGTTATCTCTTCCTCTTTTCTCATACCCTTGATAAACTCCATAAAAAAGATTAAAAAGATTGAAAGAATCAATCCACTCACAAAAGCAACAACAACTATCAGCATCTTCTTAGGCTTAATTGCATAATCATTTGTCATTATATTACCAATCACCTCTGTATTTTTGTAGTTCTAAGGTTTCATTAAAGTCTTGTTGTTCTTCTAGTTTAGAGATTTGAATGATTTCCATACTATTTTTTTGGCTTTCAAAATTTTCGAGTGAATCTTTTAGAGTGGTAGTAGATTTTTTGTTCTAAGCTACTTAAGCACACTATAGTGACTTAAATATTTCTTAATTTCTCTTTTAAAATTATTTTTCCACTCTCGACACCTGGTTGGTCATATGCGTTTATATACATAAATTTTGCACAGACAGAAGTTAAAAGTTCATACTCATACATCAGGCTTGCAATTGCTTTTTCACTAACCCCATCGATTGTGATAACATCACATGGTATATCATTTAAGTTATTAATGCACTCTATTGTGGAGTCTGCCTGACTTTTTATAAGCGAGGAGAACTCTATATTATCAATATAATCTAATTCTTCCAATCCTTTTAGTCTCGTTGGGGGTATTTTCAAATCACTATAAAAATCATCCACCTTTATGACCGTCACACTCTTATCTCTTTTACCCTCTACAATGAGCTGTAAAAAAGAGTGCTGGTCTATGGGTCCAATAATCCCAATAGGAGTGAGTCCTTGTCTTGTAGAATTCACGTCTACTTTACCTAAACTCTCTCCCCAAAGCTGTATATACCACTTGTTAAACCCCTCTAATCTTGAAGAGTAAGAGAAGACTACATTGATATTGAAACTATTTTTATACTCAGTTAAGAATCTTGCTTTTTTAAGCACCCTTATATAAACTTCTCTACTGTTTTTTACATTGAAAAAGGCTTCATGAACTTCTTTTGCACCTAAGAGAAGTTCATCTATATCTATGCCAACTATTGCTAGTGGAAGCAGACCGACAGCACTTAAAACAGAAAATCTACCCCCTACATCTTTTGGAATTTCAAAAGTTTTCATACTATTTGCTTTTGCATAAGCATTGAGTTTAGAGTCATTCTCTGTAATAATTAAAGTATTCTCTTTGTCAAGTGTTATCAAAGAGTGTATATATTTGAAGATAGAGATTGTCTCAATCGTTGTTCCCGATTTTGATATAACTATAAAGAGCGTATCTGCCAAGTCAACTTGTTCTAGTTTTGATTTAATATCTATAGGATCTGTAGTCTCTAAAAAGTAAAGTTGTTTCGTGAGTGTTTTAGAATGTTTTAAAAACTTATAAATTGCATAAGTTCCTAAAGTACTTCCCCCTATTCCAATCACAACTATATTTTTTTGTTTTACTGAGCAAGCATACTCTTTAAACCCTTGTGTCTCTTGATTAACAAGATTATAGTAGCCTATATACTCTTTTTCTTCTACTATTTCATTAAAAACATCCTCATCGGATATCGTTGGATTAAAATTGTGTTGATAAATCATAGTGTTTCCTTCTTATAAAAATAGTTCGTTGCTTCTACAAACCCATCCACAGAGCCACAATCAAATCGTCTGCCCTTAAATTTATAAGCGATTACCTTTCCCTCTTTTGCAAGCTCAAGGAGTGCGTCTGTTATCTGAATCTCTCCGCCCTTTCCAGGCTTTGTCTCTCTAATAATATCAAATATATCTGGGGTTAGTATATAGCGTCCAATGATTGCCAAGTTCGACGGTGCATCTTTTGGGTCAGGTTTTTCAACCATATTAATAACTCTAATTAGAGACTCTTCTATCTCAACACCTGCAATAACACCATATTTATTACTATCTTTAAGTGGTATCTCTTCCACTGCTACAATAGAGCATTTATACTTTTCATACACTTCTATCATCTGAGTTAAAACAGAATCTCCCTCTTCATTATCACATAAATCATCAGCAAGAATTACAGCAAAAGGCTCATCTCCGATAAGTGTTTCTCCGCTTAGAATCGCATGCCCTAAGCCTTTCATCTCAATCTGTCTCGTATAAGAGAAAGTACACTTAGTAATTACATCGCGAATCTCAGTGAGATAGTGTTCTTTGGATGTACCTTTAATCTGATGCTCAAGTTCATAAGAGATGTCAAAATGGTCTTCAATTGCACGTTTTCCTCTCCCTGTAACAATAGCCATAGTGTCCAAACCTGCACTTATCGCCTCTTCAACACCATATTGTAAAAGTGGTTTTGTAAGAACGGGAAGCATCTCTTTTGGGATTGCTTTTGTAGCTGGTAGAAACCTTGTACCATAACCTGCGGCAGGGAAAAGGCATTTTCTTACTCTTTTATTTTTCAACTTATTTATCCTCAAAATTTTTCAATAGTGCATTTTATTATTTATAGCTTAAGTTTATAGACCTTCACGTAAGGGGTTGCAATAACTTTTTCAAAAAGAGTTGCATCATACGCTTCTAAAACCATCAATTGAATGTAAAGTGAATTATAACTTTTTTCATCCACAATCAAAAATGTGTTGTAGGAAGACATGTAGATAAGCGTAAGCGGTGCATTTGCATCCAAAAACTGAACACTCTTTTTAAACTGCATATTTTGGTCATAAGAGGTAGTTACAATTCTATGGATTCCAACCTTTTGTTTTCCAATATTTAAGCTTTGTTCCCTCTTGTTTAAAGAGATGCCAGATCCAAACTCTATGCTCTCTTTTAACTCTTTAAAGTTTCTACTTACAAAGAAAAATGGTGTCTGATTTTTTTTGCCGTTCATAAGATTTAAATTTGAAAAGAGTGTAACAGTCGGATAGATTTCCAACATTCTATAAGGCAAAAAGAAGTAGACATCTCTTGTCTTTTTTGGCATGTGGATATCTGTTTGCAAAGAGAGCAGAAAATCATTTGTATCACTGAAGCCATACTCTTTTGTCATCTCTTCTATATTAGAAAAAAGGACTCTTCTTTTAGACTCATTAAGCTCTTGATTGTTTTTTTGAATTTGAAAAGCTTTTTCCGTAAACTCTACATCAAGTCTTGCAAGTTTTGCTGAGACATCTTGCGGATTTGTGAGCATAAAACTTACAGGAAAGTTCACACTTCCACTATGTTTACCCCCATCTACAAGCGTTTTTACATCTGCATAGTATCGTATTGAATAGCCAAAATCCCACCATGAGATAGCATAATCCTCTCGCTGTGCAATGTGAGATAAATCAGTGAGCACTTGTACCTCGTCCGCATTGAAAACAGTTGGAACTCTGTAGGACTCTATATGTTTTATATTTGGGTATAAAACAGCTAGCGTCAAAGCAATCAATGAAAAGTACTTAATACTCTTTTTATCGGTAACATATCTTGTAAGTTCCGTAATCAAAAAGGCGATTCCAAATGCCAAAATTGGCACAGCATAAATCGTAAATCGGAGTCCACCGACACTTGCCAAAAAGCCAAGTCCCAGCATAGGAAGTGCAAGAAGCATCACTTTGTGTCTATATGTCAGATAGATAAAACCAACAAGAGAGAGAACAAAAGTTACACTATGCCCGCTTATACGATTTGCAAAAGTTTCAAAAGGAATTTGTCCTGCTTCTCTAATTGTTTGCATAACGCTAAAAAAGTGAAGTTTCAGACCCTCCTCACCAATATTTATAGCATCTTTAAAAACATACCCTTTTAGCTGTGCCCAGATAGGTTCAAAGCCACCTGAGGCAAAAAATAGAACGATCGAGATTGCTAAAATAGGATAAACATGTTTTTGAAATCGCTCTTGTTTAAAGATATAAAAAGCTAGTAACACGAGAGGAAATCGGATAAAGCCATCCATATTAATCATAGCCAACATCATAATTGCCAAGAGTTTATAGTTATAGAGATTTTTCTTCTCAAAAAAGAGAGCATAGACTAAGATAAGAGCAAAAAAGGAAAATTCCAAAGAGTAACTTTGAGGATACCACCATCTATAAACTAAAATATCTAAAGCTGTAATAAGCAGATATTTATCTTCATTTGTATTTATCGCCCAAATAATCGACCAGAGCAGAAACATTGGTAAAACAATGTTTAGCATATCCGTATCATAATACCCAATCATAGTACGGTTATAGTAACTCCAAGCAATCGAAGCTAAAAGTGCAGCGATGAGACCCATTTCAAGGTTCTTTAAACTTCTTGCTATGAGAATGATTGGCACAACAATAAGAGCGCTTAAAAAAGCGGGCATATAAAAGATAACGGACTCAAACGAAAAAGGTAAAACAGTTGCAAAAAATGCAGTGAGTTGTGAAACTGCGGATGTGATGGGTGACATATCATTCTCTTGAGAAATTCCACTTAAAATATCTCTAGCACCTTCAGCATAGTAGTAGCCATCATTCGTATTTATCATAAACTGACCAGCATATTTAAAAGTTTCATAATCGGAAAACTGATAGACCCAAATCATTCTCATAAGCACAGAGAAAGTAAAAGCGACGAGGATATAAATAATGGTACGTTTTGTCTCGTTAGTTAAGCTGTTCATAATATTGTATCTTTCCTTCATACTCTTTAATCTCCGCTATTTTAGCATACTTTATTGCACCCTTTAGAAGTAGCGCATATTTTTGAAGAAGTGTTTGAATTACACGCTCTCGCTTGTTTGAATCTACTAGTTTTTCCAGTGCTCGCACCCGAAATCTATCCATTCCCCAATACTTCATACTTAACTGATCCACATCCCCGCCATACTTCGTTATAAGTTTTTCATGGACGAGACCTATTTTATTTCCACATGCCACACGAAGCCACAAATCATAATCTTCACACACCTCTAAACTCTCATCAAAAAGCCCTACTTCGTCTAAGAGTTTTCTATGGATTAAAGCTGCAGAGGGGGCGATAATACAGTGAGATAGAGAGGCATCAAAAATCTCTCCACCAACTTTGTGAAACTTTTGAGGCATCTTCACTTCTACACCCTCTCTTACCCATCTCTCATCCGTATAACTCATAGCTACCTCTGGGTTCTTTTTGTGAAACTCCACCTGACGTGCTAATTTTTCCACATGCCAAACATCATCCGAATCTAAAAAGGCAATCCATTGGCATGAAGCATGTTGTATCCCCAAATTTCTAGCAGAGGAGACACCTCCATTTTTTTGGTAAATATAAGTGGCATGTGGAAAAAGGTTTTGAATTTGTGAAGTGTTATCTGTAGAGCCATCATCAATTATAATGACCTCACGAGGCATGTGGGATTGAGCATAAACAGACTTTACAGCGCGTTGTAGCACTTCATAACGGTTGTAGGTTGGAATGACAACCGTTATATCCATGCCCTCTTTACCAGACTTTGATTTCGTTGTAAATACTATCTCGCTCCACTGGAACAAAACCGCTATTTTTTATAAGTGCTGTAAAATCTTCTAAGTTGACACCATTGGCACTTTTTGCCCCTGCGGCTGAGTTTATAGACTCTTTTTCTATCGTTCCATCTAAATCATTTGCGCCAAACTCTTGTGCGACTAAGGCTAGATTTACAGTAGAAGTGACCCAGTAAGCCTTCAAGTTTGGAACATTATCTAAAACAATACGGCTGATTGCCATCGTTTTTAAAATCTCATTTGCGGTAATAGGTGCTTCGATTTTAAGATAGTTATTCTCAGTTTGATAAACAAGAGGAATAAAACAGTTAAAGCCACCCGTTTCATCTTGTAAAGCTCGGATTCTCATCATGTGGTCGATACGATTTGCCCTACTTTCCACATGCCCAAAAAGCATAGTAACATTTGACTTTTTACCGCGTTCATGCCACTTCTTATGAATCTCAATCCACTGCTCTGATGTCACTTTCCCCTTACATATAAAGTCACGCACCTTTTCATCAAAGATTTCAGCACCGCCTCCTGGCATAGAGTCAACCCCATTTTCAACCATAAGGTCAAGCACTTCATCATAAGTGATGGAGTGATGACGCGAGAGGAAATCAACCTCTGCGGCTGTAAGTGCTTTAATGTGAAGATGAGGATAGGCTAGCTTGATTTTTTTAAAAATCCCTAAGTACCACTCCAGCGTTACATTTGGGTTATGTGCAGAAACAATATGCACCTCTTTTGCTCCACGGGAGTCTATATCTTTTACGATTTCCATAATCTCTTCATGGCTCATCGTGTACTGATTTGGATTTTTTCTTGTAGCTGAGTAGGCGCAGAACTTACATACATCTGCACAAACATTTGTCGGATTGATATGACGGTTGATGTTGAAGTATGTTTTTTTACCGTGACGCTCTTTTCTTTTTGCATCTGCCAAGTCGCCAAGCTCAAAAAAATCCATATCGTAAAGGCTCAGAGCCTCGTCAAAATCTACACGTTCACCCGATAAAATCTTAGTTTTTAAATTCATTTCTTACCCTAAAAATTGTTAAATTGTCGCGAATTATATCTAAATCTATAAACCGGGTGCTTTCCACATGCTAATAGTTACATTTTCATCTACTAGTTTAAGCTGTGCCAAGTAAGCCCTCTGCCAATTCTGCTTCATCTCTTGATACTTCTCAAAATTTTCTCTCTTTGGCAGATACTCTCTCTCCCATACAACTAACTCTTTTGCGGCATCTGCTAATGAAGTATATATCCCTGCCCCAACACCTGCAGCCATTGCTGCACCAAGTGCCGTTGCCTCTGTCACTTTTGGAATTTTCACTCTACACCCTGTCACATCTGCTAAAATCTGAGACCATAAAGTGCCACGACTTGCACCTCCAGCAAAGACAAGTTCATCGATTTTTATACCGCTGAAAGCTCTGATGTTATCGAGATTTATGCCAGAGACTATCGCCGCATTCTCCTCTAGACTTCTAAACATCGAAGCACGGTTGCAAACCTCTGGGTCAATGCTCAGATTTAAAAAGCTTGGAGCCGCATGGTACCACTTGCCATACTTCATAGAGTCTGAAAAGATAGGAATAATCCCGTATGAACCCACTGGCACTTTTGAAGCTTTCTCTTCCAAAACGGCGTAAGTATCAATACCTCGTTTTTGGGCTTCAAGTTTCTCCATCTCACAAAAAGCATCTCTAAACCAGCGCATAATCAAACCGCTAAAAAAGGTAATTCCCTCTGCCTGAGAGAGTCCACTAACGACATGTGGATTGACTCTTATTCCCATATCTTTTGGAGGTGGTGTTTGACTTTGGATGTTAACCACCTGTTGCCAAAACGAACCGCCTAAAACTGCAACTTGTCCTACTTCGACTACACCAAGACCTGCAGAGCCGAGCTGAACATCACCGCCGCCTGTTACGACTTTTGTCTTTGTTGAAAGCCCTGTTTGAGACTCTGCTTCTTTCGTAACCGTTCCTATAACCGTTCCAACTTCGTGGCATGTGGAAAAGATGTTATCTTTAATACCAATCCTGCTTGCCATTTCCACATGCCAATCGCGATTCTCTAAAGAGAAGATTCCTGTTGTTCCGCCGTTACTTGGATCTGTTGCTATCACTCCACTGAGTTTGGCTAAAATCCAGTCGCCTATCATAGAGATATTTGCCACTTTTTCATAGAGTTCTGGTTTATTGTTTTTGAGCCATAAAATTCTTGGAAGTGCGCCAAGTGCAAAAGTTTGACCTGAGAGTTGATAAAACTCCTCTTCGATACCGCTAAAGTTTTCTTTGAGAAATTTTACCTCAGCCGAAGCTCTTGCATCCACATTTGCAACTGCCCAGAGCTCTTTGCCCTCTTTATCATAGAGCACGATTCCCTCACGCATACTTGTCGCACTCAGAGCGAGAATCTCATCGCCTCTAATATTTCCACATGCCAAAGCTTCTTGAATACATTCACATACCAAGAGCCAGTTCTTCTCACAATCAAAACACATAGAGTTGACAACTCCTGCCTCTTCTAAATGTGTCCACTCTTTTTGCGCAACCGAAATTTGATTCCCTTTGGTGTCAAAAATAACCGCTCTTATACTTCCTGTTCCTGCATCTATCGCCATTAAATAAGACATACTATCTCTTCAACTTCGCTTGTTCTAGTTCCCAGTACTCCATCTCAAAACTCTCTTGTAAACTTATGCTTTTATATCCACCCAGTTTATCCGCACGTAAAACTGCCATCATCGTATGCGTAACAATATCATTAATGATACTTGCTTCTTTTGAAGTTTTACCAAAACAGATAACCCCAGAATTTTTTATAATCATATAGTTTGGAGAGGGGTTTAAGCAGACCTCATCTGTTGCGAATGTATCGAAGTATCTCATATACTCCTCTTTATATTCACGCGTAGCCTCTTCAAGATTTTCTGCTTCCACAACCAAAGGAGTTCTCTTTGTACGGATAATATGTTCTGGAGTCAAAACACCTCTTGAAGCAAAAGCTTTTAAGTTTTCCTGTGAGGAGTAAAAGAGTGCGAGGGGAGATTGGTTAATGCTCAGTGCCACATCATACCCTTTCTCTTTTGACATAAAAGCTACGATTCTTTTAATGTCACACTTACTCTCTATATAGGCATGTCCTACATCGAGAGGAGCCTCTTTTTCTAAAAACTCCTCCGCTAAAGTGACTGCCGCTATCATCTTCTCATAAGATTTTTTTGCACTCTCATCAAAAGTAAAAATGCCATGATGATGCAAGATGATGCCACCAATGCTCTCCCAATCCAAGCCCTGTGTCATTCTCTCAATCGTTTGTGCAAGCAAAAATCCGGGCATCACATAAGGCACAATTAAAAAGTTAGGAAAAACTTTTTGTATATGCTCAACTCCATTCTCAGAGTTTGAGATAGTCACCACAGCATCCGCATGGGTATGGTCCACAAATTTGTAGGGAATAAGTGCATGCAAAATTGCTTCTACAGAAGGGTTTGGAGCCTCTTTGTCTAGCATGGCAGCTTTTTGTCCACTTACCATATCCGTATCACTGAGTTGTTCAAGTTTTGCCATTTTTAGGAGTGTTGCAAGTTTAACGGGAGCAAAACCCTCCTCTTTAATGGAGACTAAATCCCAACCGCTTCCCTTGACATAAAGCACATCTTCGCCATCAATTCTGCTCTTTACTGAGGTATTTCCACCACCATGTAACACCAATGCATCATTTTGACCCAATAAGTTTGAAGTATAGACTCTTAACGCTAAATCACTTTTATACTCTAATGATTTTTCATCACTCCATAAATTTTCCATTATCCTAATACTTCCAATTCATCACTATATTTATCGGCACAAAAAGGTTCATAACTTGTTTTATAAATTTTATAATGCGCTGAGGCTTTATGTCCATCAAGAGCTGCTTCATCTCTCCAACTCTCATACGCCATAAATTTTTCAGGTCTGTTTTCATATTGAAATATTTCATAAAAGATACAGCCATCCTCAGCTTTACTAGGAGCCACCATAGCACTCAAAAGTTCTTTCATTTTTTCTATGCCATCTGGCTTGGCAATAAATGTCACTCTTTTTGTGATTGTCATCTTCTCTCTCCAAATTGTCTATTATTTAATCCTGTGGATTATAACAAATTTATTCTATTACAATATAATTACAAAAAAATTAAAGATTGCAAATGGACTTACTGCTACATATTGAAAATATTATTGAGAACAATGGTTCAGACTTTGAACTCTCTAAACTTTTCAAACAATTTATAAAAGAGTACAAAGAGTCACTTCCTGAACTTTTTGAACAGAGTCAGGGAAAAGATTTTTTAGTAAAGCATACAAAAAAACTTGACTCCATTCTCTCTTTAATGTATAAAACAATTCTTCGAAGAATGTTTGGAAACTACCTTCCAATGCGTGGCTCTATTCCCATAGCCATTATTGCACTTGGAAGTTATGGAAGAGAGCAGTTGTGTGTTCATAGCGACATAGATTTGTTAATCGTTTATGAAGAGGTAGAGGGGTTTAACACGCAGCGCATCATAGAAAAACTTTTCTATTTAGCACTGGATGCTGGACTCAAACTTGGACATAGAGTACACAATACAAACGACCTTTTCAAAGCTGCGGGTGAAGATATAACCATACGAACCTCTTTGATGGAGTCGAGATTTATTACGGGTTCTGCCTTTACTTGGCACGCAACACAAAAGGAGTTAAATAGAATCCGCCTTCATAATCCAAAAGAGTTTGTCTTAGCCAAAGTCAATGAAGCTCAAATCCGAAGAAAGAGATATCCTATCTCTATGCAGCCAAACATTAAAGAGAGTGTTGGAGGTCTTCGTGATGCACAACTTATAACATGGGTGGCACAGACTATCTATGGAGTGGCAGCGCTCAAAGATTTAAGTAACACTCTCTTTGAAGATGAGGAGTATAAAGATTATCGTATCGCCTTAGAACTTCTCTTTCGTGTGAGAAGTGCACTACATCTTATTTGCAACAAACAAGAGGACAGACTTCTGCTTGAACATATGCCAAGTGTAAACAAAATGCTTGGATTTTCAAATGAGAGAAGACTTGTTAGTAAGGTATTAGAAGCACAATGGCGTATCAGTAATTTCACTCAGATATTTGTTAAAAAAATGGTACGACCCTACTTGGTAGATATGCATAATATTGGAAAATTTAGAAAAAATCGCCTCAGTAGAGGGATTTATGAGTATGATTCACGCATTCTCGCATCCTTTAATCTCAAAATTGAGTCCATCAACCATCTCTTACAAATTTTAGTCTCTCTTGCTGATAAAGAGTATCACTTTGATGCAGGTTTTTTAAATCAATTTACCTATACAACAATTACCCATCCCCTAAGCAAAAAAACCTACTCTCTCTTAAAAGAGCTTTTCAAGAAAAAGCATATGTACTGTTTTTTGAAACTTTTTTATGATGCAGGGATTTTACATCACCTCTTTTTAAATTTTAGGAAAGTGCTCCATCTTCCTCAGTTTGATGGCTATCACACCTATCCTGTAGACCTGCACTCTATCAAATGCGTAGAAGCTTTAGAAAACATAAAAGAGCCTTTTATTCAAGCGATTTATGATGAGTTCAGCGATGAGGAGAAACTACTCTTGAAGGTTGTTGTCCTTTTTCATGATACAGGTAAAGGGCGTGTTCAAGACCACAGTGAAGTAGGTGCAAAACTCATCCTCCCTTTTGTAAAAACCTTAGGATTCAAAGAGGAACATGTTGCAAGAGCTGTAACTTTGGTAAGGAATCATGTCCTTATGAGCAGTGTCGCATTCAAGCAAAATATTCATAATGAGAGAGCCCTCTATAAATTTATGTCAAGTATAGTAGATTCTAAAAACCTAAAACTTCTCTATGTTTTAACGTATGCGGATGTGAATGGTGTTGGTGAACATATTTTCAACTCTTTTAACTCTAAACTCTTAAAAGATTTATATCTCAGCTCTTTAGAAATCTCTCAAAACAGCGACAGAATTACAGATGCTAAGAAGAGAGTTATTATAGAAAAAAGAGTTCAAAACAATGAAGATTTTCAAAAACTGCCTAAACTTTTGCAAACAAAAGTTTTAAGAGTTGAATCCAATCTCTTTTTCTTTAGGCATACTCCTGCAGATATTTTAAATATTGCCCTAAAAGCAAATGAGACAAAAGCTTATAGTTATAGCGTCAAAGCATCCGCTTCACTCACTATAGAGATTTATAGAAGAATTCCATTAAATATTAGCTATCTCCTTGCAACACTTAGTTATCTAGATGTAGGTTCTATGGAAATCTTTACGCTTTTTGATGACTTAAAATACTTTAAAATAGATTTTGTGGACACCATAAGCGAGGATGAAGTATCAGCAATTGAGAGTGTAATAGAGAATGCTTTTGATATGAGTCGGCATGTTCAAATCAAAAAGATTGATATTACAAAGAGCCAGTTAAACATAGATTGTGAGCACTCACTTACACATGCTGAACTTACAATTAACACAACGAACCAGAGAGGTCTTTTAGCTTATATTATGGATTGTTTTGAAGAGTTGCAGATAAATATCGTTACGGCTAAAATCCATAGTACGAAACATAAAGTCCGAGACTCTTTCTTAATGGAAAAACAAAATGATATATGCAATAATGTCGACAAAATTTATAAACTACTAACAAATTAAACTCTTTAAAGGCTCAATATGTGCGGAATCGTTGGATATGTAGGGAAAAAAAATACAAAAGAAATTTTACTTGATGGACTCAAAGAGCTAGAATATAGAGGCTATGACTCTGCAGGAATAGCTGTTTTATCGAACAATAAGTTTGAGAGTTTTAAAGCTATTGGTAAACTTGTAAACCTACAAGAGAAAACAAAAGATTTTATCACAGAGGGTTTTGCTGTTGGAATCGGTCACACACGATGGGCAACACATGGAAAACCTACAGAACTTAACGCCCACCCACATTTAGGTGAGAACTCCTATGTTGTTCATAATGGTATTATTGAGAACTACTCTACATTAAAAAAAGAGCTTATGGAGAGCGGGGTTCAATTTTTAAGCCAAACAGATACAGAAGTCATCGTCCACCAGTTTGAGAAAAATTTAAAATCAATGCATAATGCTTTTGAGGCTTTTAGAGCAACAATACAAGAGTTAGAAGGTGCTTTTGCCATCTTGCTTGTGACTAAAGCTGAAGATAAAACTATCTTTTTTGCAAAACAGGGCTCTCCTATGCTCGTTGGAATCAATGCAGAGGGTGAAAAATATTTTGCCTCTTCTGATACACCACTCATCGGTCACTGCACCGATGTGAACTATTTTGAAGATGGGGATTATGGTTTTGTAAGTGCTGAGGAACTTAGTATTTTTTCAAAAGATGGAGAGAAAAAAGCGCCTCATTTCTCAAAACTCTCAACGGACAAACTCTCTGCTCAAAAAGATGGTTACCGTTTCTTTATGGAAAAAGAGATTTATGAACAGAGTGATGTTATCGTGGATACCATGATGGGAAGATTAAGTGATGAGGAGATTCTTTTTGATGAGATAGATAAGAGTCTCTTTGATGGCATCCATGAGATAAAACTTTGTGCATGTGGAACCTCTTACCATGCAGCATTGAGTGCTTCTTATCTCTTTGAGAGATATGCAAAGATAAAAACTTCCGTTGAAATAGCAAGTGAGTTTCGATATAGAGAGCCTATTATGACAAAAGACACACTTTTTGTTGTCATCTCCCAAAGTGGCGAAACTGCAGATACTCTTGAAACTTTAAAGATGGCAAAAAAAGCAGGACTAAGAACACTTGTTATCTGTAATGTGGATAACTCTTCCATGGTAAGACTCTCCGATGCAAGTATTCTTACGCGTGCAGGGATAGAAAAAGGGGTAGCTTCTACAAAAGCTTTTGCTACACAAGTGACTCTCTTTTGGATGCTCACGCTCTATGTTGCAAAATTAAGAGGCGCTCTTAAAAAAGAGGAGATTATCAGACAAATTTCACTTTTAAGAGAGGTTCCAGCTTCTCTCATAGTTACAGATGAGTTGCATGAAAAAATCAAACGTCTCTCCAAAAGATACCTCCATGGACATGGCTTTTTCTTTATAGGGCGTGACATCTTTTTCCCACTTGCTCTTGAGGGTGCATTAAAACTAAAAGAGATCTCTTATCTCCATGCGGAGGGGTATCCAAGTGGTGAGATGAAACATGGTCCTATCGCACTTGCAGACCCTGAGCTCTTTACAATCGCCCTGCTCCCTCAACATCTTCTCTATGAAAAATCAAAAAGTAATGTGGAAGAGCTAAGTGCTAGAGACTCGACTATATGTGCGATAAGTCCACTAGAGTTCAATAAAGCAGATGATTTTATAAAGATTTCCACATGCCGAGATTATATGCTTGAATTTTTTGAGATGATGGTTGTCGTTCAACTTATTTCACTTGAAATTTCTATCAGACTTGGAAATGATGTAGATATGCCAAGAAATTTAGCAAAAAGTGTAACCGTAGAATAAAAAAAAACATTTTATGTATACAATTAATTGTTTATAGGGTATTATCTTTTACAAATTTTCATAAAAGTGAAACTCAATGCAAACAAAATCTAAACTTCTACTGGCCGTCACACTCATGCTCCTTGGCTTAACAGCTGCTACCATCATTAATATATCTCTAAATTTTAGAGAGTACATCATCAATAGTGCTACTGAAAAGGCCAAAATGACAGCCACAATTGTAAAAGATAGTTTGACTGCACATATGGTTAATGGTATCATGGACAAAAGAGAGTATTTTTTAGATCAGATATCGAGAAACGAGGAGATTCAATCTTTATGGATTTCTCGATCTGACAATGTTATCAAACAGTATGGCAATGGGTTTATTAATGAAACAGCGCGAGACAGTATAGACAACGAAGTACTCACGCATGGAAAAATTGTCAAAAAAGTCACTGAAAATGCAAATAAGATTCTTCTTCGTGTAACGATTCCCTACACAGCGACTTCACATGCTGCTTCTGTAAATTGTCTTAGCTGTCATGATGTCAAGAGAGGGGACACAACTTGGTGCTATTAGCATGGAGTTTGACATAAGTGACATGAGAAATAGTGGAATGCTCACAATTTTAAAGATACTTGGAATTAACTTACTTTTTATTGTGGTCGTTCTTTTCCTCATCAATCACTATGTCTCTCCCTACCTCAAACTATTTATAAACCTCCAAGTCGGTATAAAAAAAGCACACAGCGGCAACTTTACACATCGTTTTAAAACTACCATTACTGGCGATGAAAAGAGCATTGTTTCAAATATAAATACACTCTTTAGCAAAATGCAGGAGACTTTTGGGGATATAAAACAGAACCTCTCCACTTTCATGCCGCCAAACTCTTCCTATTCAGATGATCCATTATATGAAGCTAAAACAATTATACATGAGCTTTCTGATATTTATAAATTTAAAAAAACGATTGAACTCGATGCATCAAAGAGCATGGTTTATTCAAGAATTGTGGATGTCCTTAAAATAAAATATTTAATTCACTCATTTGCACTCTATGAGGTCAATAATATCTCTAATACAAGAAAACAGCTGTTTTGTTCTGAGGAGTATGAAAGCATATGTTTTGAGCATGTCAATTTAGACGCTC
Organism: Sulfurimonas sp. CG01_land_8_20_14_3_00_36_23; assembly: GCA_002781365.1. GTDB lineage: Bacteria > Campylobacterota > Campylobacteria > Campylobacterales > Sulfurimonadaceae > Sulfurimonas. Next base: position 35,228 of record PETN01000037.1, on the reverse strand, counting down.
TGGAGTGTAGAGCCAATAGAACACATAGTAATGTTATCTCAACTGAATTTATCGACCTTTGTAAAACCTGTCATGCGAATGAATTTCACTATATTTGTATTCCATTTAGCATAAACAGTGATGCATCCTTAATCATCTCTATCGCAGCTAAAGATTTAAAGGAACTTCATAAACTAAACTCCATAATTCCAAATATAGAGCACTATTTAGAAGCTGCAAAACCTGTGATTGAGAGTAAAATCCTTATGGATAAGCTTCGAGAATCTTCACTAAGAGACGCAATGACTGGGCTTTACAATAGAAGATTTTTAGAAGAGTTTATTGACCAAGTAGCCAAAGTATCCAAAAGAACGAAAGACTCCTACTCTGTTATGATGCTAGATGTAGATTTCTTTAAAATGGTCAATGACACTTATGGACATGATGTTGGTGATAAAGTTATCGTAGAGATAGGGAAGGTTTTAAAAGAGAACATTCGTGAATCAGACCTTGCTATAAGATATGGTGGAGAGGAGTTTGTCGTTTTACTCCATAATGCAAATGAAGAAGGAACACAGGCTGTAGCACAAAAGATACACGCTGCTTTTGGAGCATTAGCGTTTGATGTCGGAACAAGTGAGCCTATGAAGAAGACGATGAGTATCGGTATAGCTCAATATCCAAAAGATGGCGATACGATTTGGAAATGTATTAAGTTTGCAGATACAGCGCTTTATGTTGCAAAAACAACAGGTAGAAATAAAATTGTTCACTATCTCGCTAAGATGTCAGAGATGGAGAATGTTTGCTAGAGCTTCTGCTCAAATGGAAATTGAGAATTACTTTTTCCATTTCCACATGCCAAATTGTAAAACTATTTTTTAAGAGAGAAAACGACGCAGAGAGTGCGTCGTACTTTTAACTAGTGGCAACCACACCCTGTTCCACAACTTCCACTTTGTGCTTGAGGTTGTTTAGGAGCAGATGCTGTTGAACATGCACTTACACCAGGAGGAGTAGTAGGTTGAACCGCTCTGTTATCAACTCCGCCATTCGCATTAATCTCTTCAATCATTGCCCAAATAGATTCAGCAGCAGCAAAATAGCGCTTTGAACTCTCACAACTTGGATTTACAAATGAGATAGGTTTTCCATCATCTCCACCTGTTCTTATACCAGGCTCGATTGGAATCTCTGCAATAATTTTAGTATCAAACTCATCTGCCATAGGCTGAGATGTTCCCTTACCAAAAATATCATACTCCACACCAGTATCTGGTGCGATAAATCCACTCATGTTTTCAATAATACCAGCGATTGGAATATGAAGTTTTTTAAACATATCCAAAGAGCGACGAGAATCATCTAAAGAGACACCTTGAGGTGTTGTAACAGTTAAACCCGCAGTAACAGGTACACTTTGAGCTAAAGTCAGTTGTGCATCACCTGTTCCTGGAGGCATATCGATAACTAAAACATCCAACTCAGACCATAATATATCTCTTAAAAACTGCTCGATTGCTTTCATGACCATTGCGCCACGCCAGATGAGTGATTGTCCAGGTTCCATCAAAGAACCCATTGACATCACTTCAATACCATACGCTTTAATAGGAAGAACTTTATTTCCATTTACCTCTGGTTTTATATCTGCAATACCCATCATACGAGGGATATTTGGACCATAGATATCTGCGTCTAAAAGACCTACTTTTTTGCCTTGTGCGGCAAGTGCTATCGCTATATTGACAGATGTAGTTGATTTACCAACACCACCTTTTCCAGAACTTACCATCAAAAAGTTTTTTACTTGTGGAGCAATATTTTTCCCACGTGATGAACTCTCTCTTGGAAGTGTTGGAGCTATTACATTACAAGCAACATTAGATGCACCGATAGCTTTTAGCTCTGTTATTGCATCATCTTTAATTTGCTCTGCCACTTCAGGAGCACTGGATGTAATCTCTACATCAAAACTTACATCATTGCCATTAGTAACTATATTTTTTACAAATCCGAAAGTTACAATATCCTTGGTAAAACCAGGATATAAAACCTTACAAAGTGCAGACTTAACAATCTCTTCTGTCATTTATTTTTCCTTTAATTTATATTCAGAACTTTATCATATCTAAATAAGACAAATAATGTCTTATTTAGATAGTTTTATTTTTTAAGCTGTAGCAATAGCTAAAGCTGCTTTTTCTTCAGCTAATCTTGCATCTTCTGCTATTTGGGCAATCATTTCAGGATTATCCATAATGTTCTGCGTTATTTTATAAGAACAGAACTTTGGTCCACACATAGAACAAAACTCTGCCTCTTTAAATACATCTTGAGGAAGCGTCTCATCATGATACTCACGCGCTCTATCTCCATCAAGAGCAAGTTCAAACTGCTTCTCCCAATCAAATGCATAACGAGCATCACTCATAGCATCATCAACATCTCTCGCACCTTTACGGCCACGCGCGATGTCAGCAGCATGTGCTGCTATTTTATAAGCGATAATACCTTCACGAACATCTGCCGCATTTGGCAAACCTAAGTGCTCTTTTGGCGTAACATAACAGAGCATACTTGCTCCATGCCAACCACCTACTGCAGCACCGATTGCAGAAGATATATGGTCATATCCAGCAGCGATATCTGTAACTAAAGGACCTAAAATATAAAAAGGTGCTTCATGGCAAAGTTCACGTTGAATTTTCATATTACGCTCAATTTGATTAAGAGGAACATGTCCTGGACCCTCAATCATTACTTGAACATTCTTCTCCCAAGCTCTCAGTGTCAGTTCACCTAAAATCTTTAACTCACCTAGTTGTGCATCGTCTGAAGCATCTGCCAAACAGCCTGGACGAAGAGAATCCCCTAAAGAGAGAGAAACATCATATTTTGCACAAATATCTAAAATCTCATCAAAAGCTGTGTAAAAAGGGTTCTCTCTATGGTAATGCATCATCCACGCAGCCATTAAAGAGCCCCCACGGCTCACAATTCCCATCTTTCTTTTTGCAACTTTTGGCATTGTAGAGAGTAAAAAACCTGCATGAATCGTAAAGTAAGATACACCTTGCTGTGCTTGACGTTCTAAAACCTCAAGCATTACTTCAATACTTAAATCTTCAATCTTGTTTCCAACATCATGAAGAATTTGATAAATAGGCACTGTTCCAATAGGAATTTTTGATGCCTGAATAACAGCTTTTCGTATGTCATCTAAATCTCCACCAGTGGATAAATCCATCGCTGTGTCTGCTTTGTACTTTTGAGAAACTTCCATCTTTTCAACTTCACCAGCAACATCCGACGCGATTGCAGAAGAACCAATATTTGCATTGATTTTACATTTAGCTGCAATTCCAATGGCCATAGGTTCTAAAGATGTATGGTTAATATTTGCGGGAATAATCAATCTACCGCGGGCAATTTCACTACGAACCAATTCAGGAGAAAGCTCTTCTATCTTTGCAACATACTCCATCTCTTCGGTAATGATGCCCTGTTTTGCATAATACATTTGTGTACGAACTGCATCATTTTTTCTTTTATCAACCCATAAAGATCTCATAATATTTCCTCAATTTTTATCTGTTTACATATTTTAATAGTATTGGAAATATAATCAAATAAAGTTAATCTAATATAAAGTAGGCGGACTGAAAATATATTTCAGTTCATTCATAAAAAAAATATCACACCAATCTCACTTTCAAGATAAAAAAAAGCTTCATATGTGTATAATTTTGTAACACCTTAAACTGACAGGAGTCTTTTTGTCTCAATTGACACTTATTTTACTTGCGGCTGGAGCATCCAGCAGGTTTGAGCTGGATGTTAAAAAGCAGTGGCTAAGGGTTGGGAATAAGCCTTTGTGGCAATTTGTGGCAGATAGACTTCAAAAAACTGAGTTATTTGAGAAGATAATAATCGCTTCTTCTAGTGATGATATTGCTTTTATGAAATCCTATTGTGACTATACTTTTTTAGAGGGTGGTTTGACACGACAAGCGTCACTTAAAAATGCCCTCAAAGAAGTTCAGAGCGAATTTGTTTTAGTGAGTGATATTGCAAGGTCATGTATAAGTGAAAATTTTCTTAAAAAAATCATCTCTTATCAAAATAAAGCGGACTCAATTGTTCCCTACTTGCCTATCTCAGATACTGTTGTCTATGAAAACATTACTATAGATAGAGATAAAGTAAAAAGAGTTCAAACTCCGCAGCTCTCAAACACCTCAGCTTTGAAAAAGGCACTAGAGACAACTATTGAGTTTACAGATGAGAGTAGCGCGATAGTAGCTAACGGTGGAACAAGAGAGTTTATTTTAGGTGAGGAAGAGGCACATAAGATAACTTTTAACACAGACTTAAAAAAGTTATCTTGCTTGCAAGCTCCATCGAAAGACACCCTCAGTGGAACAGGTTTTGATGTCCATGCCTTTGATGAGAAAGGTACCATGTATCTAGGTGGTGTCAAAATAGATTCAGAGTTTGGGTTCAAGGCACATAGCGATGGAGATGTTGCCATTCACGCGCTTATTGACGCACTTTTAGGTGCTGCAGGTATGGGCGATATTGGGATGATGTTTCCAGATACTGCTAAAGAGTACAAAGGAATAGATTCAAAAGAGCTCTTAGCAAGAGTTGTCAAAAAAATCTATAATTTTGGGTTTATCATTGTAAATGTGGACATCACCATCGCTGCCCAAAAACCAAAACTAGAAGGCTATAAAGTTCAAATGAGAAAAGTTCTTGCAGAGATATTGAATATTGAGAGTTCTAGAGTAAACATAAAAGCTACAACAACAGAAAAACTTGGATTTATTGGACGAGGCGAAGGTGTCGGTGTGATTGCAAATGCAAATGTAAAATATTTTGATTGGACAGAATAGATATTTAAGTAAGGTAAGAAATTGAAAATACTGATAATAGAAAACGAGATATATCTAGCGCAGAGTATCGCTACAAAACTTGGTGAATTAGGTCATATATGTGAATTATGTACATCGACTAAAGATGCAATTAAAAGCAATAATTATGATGTTGTTCTACTCTCAACAAGTATCAATGGGCAGGACTTCAACCCTGTAATTAATACATTTAAAAACTCTATAATACTTCTAATGGTCTCTTATATTAGTAATGATACGGTATCAAAACCACTCAGTGCAGGCGCAAAAGATTATATTCTAAAGCCATTTATGATTGAAGAACTCATACGAAAGATAGATCACTATCAAGATTATGAAAAATTAAAAAAGAGAAATGGAGCGTATGAAAAATATCTCAATCACTCTTTTGCAGGTGTAACACAAGAGCATAATCACAATGCGATTGAACTCCCTCTATTTATCTTTTCTAGCTTTCAGAAGTACTCGGATGCTTTTGCATTTAAACATGCTTATACAAAAAACTTACCACTGCACTTTATTAGCTTGAGTGATCCCGATGCCATTGCTGAAATCGCACTGCTCCCTCAAAACTCTATTATCTACATCATCAATTTTCAAACACTTAAAAAGAGTGACAAGAAAGCATTTTGTGATGTGATTGCAAATAAAAAAGTGATTGTCTCAAGTACTGAAAAAGTAGAAGAGATCAACCACCCTATTCTAGAGATAAAAAGTGAAAACAACATTTTTGACCAAGGGGAAATACTCCCTATAGAAGACTATGTCAAATACATTGTTTTAAACTACCAGCATAAATTTCCTGATACAGAACTATCAAAAAAACTAGGAATATCCCGCAAAAGTTTATGGGAAAAACGAAAAAAATATGACATCATCAAGAAAAAATAAAACTCTTCTCATAGATAGAGAAGCGGCCTCAGCATTAGAGTTAGTTAAAAATGGTCTTCTATACCCCGTAACAGGTCTTATGGGAGAAAAAGAGAGCAAAGAGGTTCTACGAACAGGACTCATTAATGGCAAGACATTTCCATTCCCTTTCATTTTGGCTCCATCTGGTAAAAAAAATAAGCAAATTATTGAGACGCTTCAAAAAGGGGAAGAGGTAACAATTCTTTGTGAGGGTTCTCCTTACGCTACATTAATAATAGATGAAATATTTCAGATAGATCCAGGTGAAAGAACAAAACATATTTATGGAACAGATGACTTATCCCATCCAGGAGTCATGACAACCATAAAAAGACTTGGAAGCTGGGCTATAAGTGGAGAGTACACTCTTCTTAATCACCACAAAAATAAAAACCAAAAAGCGGTGCAAGAGGCTAAAGAGCTTATAAATGCAAAGCATACGAGCTCTCTTGTTATGGCAGTCAATCCCCTTCATCGTGCTCATGAGCGTTTAATAAGACAAACACTCGATACAACGGACTTACTAGTTATCTTTCTCCTCAAACCATATAATAGTACCAATCTCTCCTTTGATATAAGAAAAGAGGCCTTAGAGTTTTTTATCAATAATTTTTTACCAAAAAATAAAGTAGTCATCGTCCCTCTAGAAAATAGTTACATTTTTGCTGGATACAATGAGATTATCATAGATGCTATCGTTGCAAAAAACTATGGTTGTGATAGGCTGACAGTTGGACGTAATCATGCTGGACTTGGTATGTTTTATGATTGTAACTCGAACAAATCTATTATCGACAGAGTTGTCGGAATCGATATTGAGATAGAGATAGCCAGTGAATATGTCTATTGTGACAAGTGTAGAACACTCGTGAGTAAAAACACTTGCCCGCATGGACAACATCATCAAATCTCTTATCATGCTGATTCTATATTAGAACTTCTTCAGTTAGGCCTTCTCCCTCCTGCTGTTTTAATCAGAAAAGAGATCTCCTCTTTTATACTCTCAAAGCTGATTCCAAATAGGTTTAAAAACTTAGAAAAACTCTATTATGATCTTTTGCCAGTAGAGGGGCTTTTAGAAGAGCACTCTGAAAAAGATTTCTATTTAGAGTTAATGAAACTTTATCAAACAACATCATTAACATAGGAAAAAAATGAACTGGTTTTTTATAACATTGGGGTATAGCGGTCTCTCCCCAAAAGCACCTGGAACGGTCGGCACATTGGTATCTTTACCTCTTGGAATGCTGATCTTAATCTATTTTGATGCGCAAACTCTCTTTTTGGCAGCACTTCTCATTAGTGTCATTGCAATAAAAGCTATCAACAAATATGAGCTCAGTAGCGGTATTCACGATGATAAGAGAATCGTAATCGATGAACTCTCTGGCATGTGGTTTGCTCTTAGTGTTGCACCTGCTATGGGTGTAGGAATGAGTGAAGTTACAGATTTTCAAAATGGATTTCTTATTCAAAGTCTTCTCTCGTTTGCTCTGTTTAGATACTTTGACATTGTCAAACCCTCTATCATCGGAAGAGTTGATAGAGAGATGAGCGGTGGTCTTGGAGTTATGGGGGATGATATTATTGCAGGATTCACAGCGGGTCTCTTAAGTGCGCTTCTTTGGCAGGGATTTCTACAGGTTCAATCCCTTCTTTAAGATACCACAGAACCCTAAACTTGACTTTCATACTTTTAATAGTGTAAAATGTGTCATTAAAACATACAACCCTTTCCTAGAAAAAATCTCAATTACATCAAGGTACTTACTTTATGAGTGAAAACAATTCACAACAACCTCGCAAAACCCCAAAAACTGCACCTAAAACAAGCACTAAATCTCGTTCTCACACACCTGCACAAGGTGCTACTATAGATGACCTTCGTATTAAAAGTATTGAAGAGTTAGTTGCAATTGCTACAGAACTCAATGTAGAAGACCCAAATGAGCTCAAAAGACAAGATGTTATCTTTGAAATTTTAAAAGCTCAAACTGCACAGGGTGGGTTTATCCTTTTTAGTGGTATTTTAGAGATAATGCAAGATGGTTATGGATTTATCCGCTCCATTGATAAAAGTTTTAATGAGAGTATCAATGATGCCTATGTTTCAAATACTCAAATCAAAAGATTTGCTCTAAGAAATGGAGATGTTGTTACAGGTCAAGTAAGACCTCCTAAAGAGCAAGAGCGCTACTATGCTTTGATTAAAATAGAAGCTGTAAACTCACTCCCACCAGAAGAGAGTAAGAAAAGACCTCTTTTTGAAAATCTAACTCCACTTTATGCACTCGACCAAATCAAATTAGAGTACCGTGAAAAAGGTTTAACAGGTCGTATGATGGATTTATTTGCTCCTATTGGTAAAGGGCAACGTGGTCTTGTTGTTGCACCTCCAAGAAGTGGTAAAACAGAACTTTTAAAAGAGATTGCACATGGAATCTCTACAAACCACCCTGAGATAGATTTGATGGTTCTTCTTGTGGATGAGCGACCTGAAGAGGTAACAGATATGGAGAGAAGTGTCAAAGGTGAAGTTTACAGTTCAACCTTTGATATGCCTGCGAAAAATCATGTCAAAGTAGCTGAGATGGTTATAGAAAAAGCAAAAAGACGTGTTGAGCTTGGCAAAGATGTTGTCATCCTTCTTGACTCTATCACGCGTCTTGCACGTGCATATAACACAGTGACTCCATCAAGTGGTAAAGTACTCTCGGGTGGTGTGGATGCAAATGCACTTCACAAACCAAAAAGATTCTTCGGAGCTGCGCGTAACATAGAAAAAGGCGGAAGTTTAACAATTATCGCTACTGCACTTGTGGATACTGGAAGCAAGATGGATGAAGTTATCTTTGAAGAGTTCAAAGGAACTGGTAACTCGGAAGTGGTTCTTGATAGAAAAATCGCTGAGAGACGTATCTTCCCAGCCATTGACATTCTTAAGTCTGGTACGAGAAAAGATGAACTTCTTATCGGTCCTGAAGTTCTACAAAAAGTATTTATCCTTCGTCAAATGCTTCATAAACAAGACAATGAAGTCGAAGCTCTTAAATTTATCTACACTACAATGGGTAAAAATGCGACGAATGAAGAGTTCCTTGAAAGCATGAACCACAACGCCTAAAAATGAAAGTTGGTGTATTTGATAGTGGAATCGGTGGCTTAACTGTTGTTAAGTCGCTCTTAGAACATCAACTCTTTGAAGAGATAATCTACTTCGGTGATACTGCCCGTGTTCCTTATGGGATAAAAGATAAAAATACGATTATCCGTTATGCTATTGAAGCAGTAGAGTTTTTCAAAAACTTTAAACTTGACCTTATTATAGTTGCCTGCAATACAGTGAGTGCTTACGCACTTGATGAGATGCGAGAGACCTCTTCTTGCCCTGTTATAGGTGTTGTAGAAGCGGGTATCTTAGCTACAAAAAACTCCATCAGCGATAAAGATTCAAATATTCTGATTTTAGGTACAAAAGCAACCGTAAAGTCAAAAGCGTATGAACTAGGGCTCTCTAAATTAGGCTTTAAAAATCTTCAGGCAAAAGCAACAGGACTCTTGGTGCCAATTGTTGAAGAGGAGATATATAGCGGTGAAATTATAAACTCTACATTTGAGCACTACTTTAAAGAGCTCACAATTCCACATGCTGTAATTTTAGGATGTACACACTTCCCTCTCCTCTCAGATGCTCTACAGACCTACTTTGGCAAAGAGACACTTCTGATTCACTCAGGGGATGCAATTGTTGAGCAGTTAGAAAAAGAGTTTGTTTTTAAAACCAAATACAAGAACCCTCAACTCCAATTTTTTGCCTCAGAAAACCCTGAAGCACTTCGCAATATTGCTAAAAAGTGGTTATCTCTTTAAGCACCTCTTTTTTGTAACCCTACTGAAATATTTTCAGATTACACTTCTTCTATGAAAAACAAATTGCCCACGAAATGGCTTGAGAACTTAGCAATTTTAGATATAGCATTTCAGCCAATTATCAATATTCATACAGGAAAGATATATGCTGTCGAGGCTCTTTTAAGAAATCATAATAATATAGGATTTAAATCAATTTTTCATATCTTTGATGCAGTGTATGATGAGGGAATCCTCTATGCTTTTGACCTTGCCCTACGAGAAAAGACGATTCAAAAATTTACAGAGATAAATCACTACGAAGATATGAAACTCTTTTATAATTTAGATAACCGTCTTTTTGAGATGAGTGACTTTGAAACAGGTAATACTGAGAAAATACTCGAAAAATTCAATTTAAAGAAAGATAATATCTGCTTTGAGATTTCAGAACGACATGAGATTTCAAGACACTGTGATATAAGCGCTGTTTTAAGCCACTATCAACAAGAAAACTTCTCAATCGCTCTGGATGACTTTGGAACTGGTCACTCTGGATACAAACTTCTCTACAACAGTGCACCTGACATCTTAAAAATTGATAGATTCTTTCTCTCAAACATAGAAAAAAATATCAAAAAGAAGTTAATTGTCAGAAACATCATCAATCTCTGCATACAACTTGGCATCAAAGTAGTTGCAGAGGGTGTTGAGACAAAAGAGGAGTATTTTATCTGTAAAGAGCTTGGCTGTAATTTAGCCCAAGGTTACCTTGTTCAAAGACCAACACTCAATCCAATAGAGATAATCCAAAACTACGCTGACATCATTGAATTGATTAACAGCTCTAAAAGAGACTCCGCTAACGATTCAAATATAAAAAAACATCTCATTAAAGTAGCTCCAATTAACATCAGAACAAAAATGGATTATGTCGTTGAGTATTTTAAAAAGAACAAAGAGATTTCAGTGGTTCCAATTGTTGATATGGACAATGAGCCCATTGGGATTATAGAAGAGCAACAGATTAAAGATTTTTTATACTCCCCATATGGAATTTCACTTATCAAAAATGACACCAATAGCAAATCCAAACTCAAAAATCTCATTAAGCCCTGCTCTTTTACGGATGTAAATAGTGATATTGCAACTATTATAGAACTCTTCTCCAACAACAAAGAGGCGATAGGCACCATTGTCACAAAAAATTCTAAATACTATGGTTGGCTCTCTGCTAGAGCAATTATTAATATAATGAATGAGGAGAACCTCCTTTTTGCAAGAGAACAGAACCCTTTAACAAAACTTCCTGGGAATACCATGATTGAGAGGTATATTGAAAAAATCTCTAAAAGTAGAAACAATTTTATGCTATGCTATTTTGACTTAGATAACTTCAAAGCATTTAATGATGTTTATGGTTTTAGAAATGGAGACAGAGTTATCTTGTTGTTTGCAGAGATTCTAAAAAAACATTTGGCAAAAGAGTTTTTTATTGCCCATATTGGCGGAGATGACTTTTTTATTGCCATAGAGTTTAAAGAGGAAGAGAGCAAACAATTTATAGAAAAGATACTCCTTATTATTAAAATTTTTACGGAGGATGTCAAATCATTTTACTCTTTAGAAGATAGAGAAAAAGAGTCTATTGTAAGTAAAGACAGGGATGGAAATATGAAAAAATTTCCACTTTCAACTGTAAGTGCATCCGCAATATTTATAGAGCAAAAAACATCCAATCGATCTAGCTCAGATATAAACAACATTTTATCTCTTCAAAAAAAAGTTGCAAAAAATGCTTCAAACAATATTTCGATTAGTACGCTGCTTTGATAATATTTTAACCCATTAAATGCTAAAATCATTTTACTTAAAAATGGAGTATTTATTTGAAAGATAAGTCAGAAGTATTAGCAAGAAAATATCGCCCTACTAACTTTGATGAGCTTATCGGTCAAGAGACTATTTCACAAACGCTTTCACTTGCACTTGACTCCAACCGTCTCTCCCATGCCTACCTTTTTTCAGGACTTCGAGGGAGTGGAAAAACTTCAACTGCGCGTATATTTGCCAAAGCGCTTATCTGTGAAGATGGCATGACACACCAGCCTTGTGGTGTTTGTCAAAATTGTACACTTGCACTACAAAACCGTCACATGGATATTGTGGAGATGGATGGTGCTTCTTCAAGAAAGATAGATGACATCAGAGACTTGGTAGAGCAAACGAAGTATAAACCTGCCACGGCAAGATTTAAAATCTTTATCATCGATGAAGTCCACATGCTCACAAAAGAGGCTTTTAATGCACTTCTAAAAACGCTTGAAGAGCCTCCTTCTTATGTGAAGTTTATCTTAGCGACAACAGACCCACTTAAACTTCCGGCAACCATCCTAAGTCGAACGCAACACTTTCGATTTAAGAGTATTGCAACAAACAAAATTGTGGATCATTTGGCGCATATTTTACACCTTGAAAATCTACAGTATGAGAGTGCTGCACTAGAGATACTTGCAAGAAGCGGAAGTGGAAGTCTTAGAGATACACTCACACTTCTAGACCAAGCTATCATCTACTCCAAAGGGCATGTAGATGTTCAAACAGTCACAGATATGCTTGGACTTGTAGATCCTAAATTTATTGCAGATTTATTTAGTGCTGTATTTTCAAAAAACTATGCACAGTTGGTGGAGTACACAAAAATACTCGAGGATTATGAAGCGGAGATGGTTGTAGATGAGCTTATCGCCTATCTCAAAGAGAGAATGTATAATCAAGATGCTCTCTTTTCTACCCTAGTCTTAGATAGGTTTTTTAGAATCTTAAGTGACTCAAAATATCTTTTTAGTATTAATGCTGAAGGCTCCTTTGTGCTCTCCCTTATCTTTTTCAAAATGGTTGAAGCCCTTCGAATCAAAGAGGTGGACCAGATGATTGAGTCGCTTCAAAAAGAGATACAGCGCCCTGAGATATCTACCATCAAGATACAAACTGCAACACCAGAGAAAACACCTATACAAGAGGAAGAGCAAGCACCTGCTATGCCTGCTGAAGAGTTTCCACATGCCAAAGCAGAGGAGGAGACTCTTCCTAGTGAAGATTTCCACATGCCAAATCCACATGCCAAAACTTTTGAAGCACTTGTAGTAAAAATTAAAGATAGAAACTATGCGCTTGGGGAGTGTTTTACAAATAACATCAAGTTTATTTCCTACGAAGAGAATGTTTTGACATGGGAGAGTTGTGCCAATGAAGAGTGTAAAAAAGCACTCAAACATGGATATACAGTGATAAAACAACTCGTTCGAGAACTCTTTGGCTTTGAGACAAAGATTAAAGGTGTTGCTTGTTCAGAGGAAATTGAAGAAAAAAAAAATGACGTAATTCCAGTTCCTACGCAGCAAGAAGAAACCCCACAAGCAAGAGAGCAACCCTTCATACCCAACGCACAAAGCAGTTCGATGATAGAAGATGCTGAGATGGGTGGAAGTGCAAGCTGTGTCACAAACTGCACAGAAAGTGAAGACGCAACAAAAGAAATAAATGGTACAGACATCATGGAAGAGCCTATGGTTCAAAAAGCCATAGAGCTCTTTGAAGCTAGAAAGGTAACCGTTCAATCAAAGATATAAAGCTAATCATAAAAAATATCTAAACAGCAGAGCTCCTCTTTTTTGCAAAACTCCAAAATATTTTCATAAGGAATACTATTCCTTCTTTTAAGTGTCGCAAAGTTTGCCTGCGACATTCCCAAGGCTTTTGCCACATCTTTATCTAAAATTTTTATATCTTTACTATTTGCTAAATACGCTCTTAACACAGCTATGATAGAGTGAAAACTTTTCATTGGAAGTCCTACTTGTTAATTCAAGTAGCACTATAACCAAAGGAGAAATCTAACTCTAAAAATATTGCAAAATGCTATGATTTCATCATCGCTTGAATATTAAAACTAAAAGTTGAACCTTGGGCATACACAGACTCTATCTCTAAACTTGAGTGATGTGCACGTAGAATATAACTCACCATCGCTAAGCCTATTCCCATAGAGTTATCCCAACTATTTTTTTGAACCCTATAAAACTTTCCTGTAATCTTAGAGATTTCATCCTCTTTAATCCCTATTCCCCTATCTATAACGCGAACATGCGTATCATCTATAAACAGAGTCACATCACTCTGTGAGTATTTAAGAGCGTTGTCTATAAGATTTATGAGGACAAGTTCTATCATTGTTTTATCTGCATTGATAAGCGTACTCTCACCCTTTACAATAAGCTCTCTCTCTTTGTATTTTAAAGAGAGGTTTGCCATCACCTCTTCTGCTAAGCTTTTAAGGTCAAACAGGCTCTCTTTTATCTCTATATCACTGTTTTCAAGCTTCACAGAGAGTGCCAATCTATCAAGCATTTTAGATATTTTATCTCCATTAGAACTTATCTTTTCTAAAAATTTTGCACGGATTTTAGGGGAGATATCTGGGTCCTCTTCAAGCGTCTGTGCATATCCTATTATAGATGCAACAGGATTTTTAAACTCATGAGAGATTGCAGATAATATATCATTTCTCTGCTTATTCATAAGCCGTAACTTAGCAGTATATTTTCGCTTTTGTTTCTCACGGGTAGTAAGTTTTTTTACAAGGTTTTTAAGCATTAATGAGATTTGCAAAAACTCATAAAAATATTTTGTTTTTATCACTGCCCTATAATTTTTACTTGAAATCTCATCTAAATAGCTTGTAATTTGTTCTATATCATAGATAATTCTATGACTCATCAACTTTGAAATATAAAAAGCAATCAAAATCATAAAAACAAAAGCAGTTGCCAACTTTGACCATAAAGAGTAGTAGTCACGCATCACCTGAGATAAACTCATGGAGAGTCTCAGATAGATTGGTTGATTTTTATATAACGTTTTATGCACTACATATAAAAAATCAACTTTAAGAGTTTTTGAATATCTAGTAACATGTGCAAATTCATCTTTATTAGAATGCATCACTTCATAACGATTTGCATGGTTTTGCATAGTTGATTTATCTGTATTGGACTCTCCAATCACAACTCCATCTTTATCAATAATTGTCACTCTTAAAGATGTTTGTTTATGAACTTGTGCGACATAAGAGTCTAATTCATCCACTTTATCAAGCTCTAATTCCATAAGGATAATAGCATTTTTGAGATTATTTTTATTATGTTCTATAATAATATCTTTTAAAGATATGTAGATAATAATCGAGGATAAAAAAATCGTTCCTACAAAAAGAAGTAAAAACTTAAGTATAAATATCTGGTATATTTTTAGCACAGTTTATATCCAACTCCACGAATTGTCTCTATATACTCTTTTGACTTATCAGGATCAATTTTCTCTTTGAGACGATTGATTGCAACATTGACTGTACGGTATTGATAAACTTCACCATCTCCCCAGACATTTTCTAAAAGATAGTCACGATCAAGCACATTGTTTTTGTTAATGATAAACTCATATAAAAGATCAAATTCAAGTTTTGTTATATCTACTTTTTTCCCATTCACAAGAAGCGTTCTCGTATTTTTATCTAGAAGTAAATCTCTGTGTGCAAGGGAACCTTCATGGTATTTTTTTGCTGTTCTGCGAAGAAGTGCTTTAACTCTGAGTGTGAGTTCTTTCATATTGAAAGGTTTTGTTATATAGTCATCAGCACCTCGCATAAAGCCCTCTTCTATCTCTGCATCGCTATTCTTAGCACTTAAAAAAATAACTGGAGTAAAAATATTATCTTTTCGAAGTTGTTCTACAAACTCACTCCCCTCCACACCAGGAAGATTTCTATCCATCAAGAGAAGATCTATCTCCTCCTCTGCTAAGAGTTGAGAAACATTTTTTGTATTTAAAAAGCCTACCGTATCAAATCCATCTTTTGACAAAGTGTACTCTATTAGCTCTAATAAGTCCTCTTCATCTTCTACAATTACTATCTTTGCACTCATAAACTGCCCTCTATTTTGATATAATATTGTATCGCAAATAGATTACATAAGTGATACATGTTAACGTTAAATTAACAAAAAACAGATTATAATATTTAAAAATTTTTGGAGGCTTGCTATGTTTGTATCGTCTTATAACACTTATATTCATACAAGCGCTAAAGATAAGGCTATTCAAGAGAAAGATACCTCTTTAAAAAACAGCACTTCTTCCTTTACTCTAAAAGAGAGTGAGACCACAGAAGTCCCTCTTGTAAAAAGTTTAGCTCTGCCTGTTAATTATGTTTTGAGTAATAAATCTTTTGGAACTAAAATAGAACTAGAGAGACAAAAGCAAGAACTTGCACATCAAGAGGGTGAATTAAGTAAGTCAAAAGAGCTTACACAAGAGTTCACAAGCTTCTCAAGCATAAAAAAAGCACAAACAGCATATCAGGATAACTCAAAAATATTTTCATTTTTTAGAAAAGCCTATCCTGCACAGAGTCAAACACCAACTGTTGACAAAAAACTTTCACCTGAGATTCAGAATATCAAAGAAAAAAACATTCGCCATATAATGGTAAACACCTATATTTCAAATGAGAACTACTACAAACGCACCGCTTAAAAGATTACGCTTCCATCCACGCCTTTGTCTCTATCACTCGTCCATCATCAAAATATTTTAGCTTAAATGCATTTGAGCAGACCCCATCACTAAAATCCATAATAGCAACTTGCAACACTTTTTTACACTTTTTAGGGATGTCAAAGTGCCCTTTGATTCCAGTAAGAAACTGTTTAAGTGGTACTTTCTCATCCATACCTATAACATTATCTCTGCATCCGCTGAGTCCAATATCTGTAAGATATGCAGTCCCTTCTACTATTTGAAAATCATCTGTAGAGACATGAGTATGTGTTCCTATAATGCCACTTACTTTGCCTTGAAGGAGAAGAAGCATTGCTCGTTTTTCACTTGTAGCCTCTGCATGAAAATCTATAAAAATATTTTTCACACCTTGGGCATGCAGTGCTTCCACAGTCGTAAGTGCACATCTAAATGCATTGTCAGTATAAGGCATAGCGTAGTGACCCATCAAATTTAAAACTGCGAGTTTCTCTCCCAAAACTTCATAAACCTTACATCCAGTTCCTGGAACTTCACTTGGATAGTTATGTGGTCTTAAAATCTCATGCGAATCTAAAAGAGGCAAAATATCTTTTTTATCCCAAGTATGATTTCCACCACTCATCACATCAATTCCACATGCCACTAACTCATTGGCATTTTTTGCAGTAAGCCCGAATCCATGGGAAGCATTTTCATAGTTTGCAATAACAAAATCTACTGCATGTTCCTCTTTGATTCTCTTTAGATGACTCTTTATCATCTCTCGTCCAGGATTGCCTACTATATCTCCTATAAACAGTACTCTCATATTTGCACTCCCTTTGATTTATTATTTCTTAGATAAGAGAGCGTGGCTTTTATAATGTCATCATCATCTTTACTATCTGATTTTATTGTCTCTTTTGACTCATTTAAATAGGTGAACGTTATACTTTGCCCATAATTCATAATAGATTTAATCTCTCTCTCCAAACTAAGCAACTTAATAACCATCAACTCAAAGAACTGTTTTGTAGGAGTATCAGGCTCTGCAAACCTATCAATAAGCTCCTCTTCAATCTCATACACCTCAAGTGGCTCTTCACACTGGGAGAGTCTTCTGTAGAGGTCTAGGCGGAGTCTATCTTCTTTTACAACATCATCCGAAATATAAGCTGAAATCGTAAGCTTTATATCTACTTTTGCTTTTTGAGTTTGCGCGGTATTACTAAGAACTTTGATAGCATCTTCAAGCATTCGCAGATAAAGAGAGTAGCCTATATTTTTAATATGCCCACTTTGTGCATCTCCGACCAAATTTCCACCACCGCGAATCTCTAAATCATGGTAGGCTAAAACGGAGCCGCTTCCCAAAAAGGAGTTCGATTCAAGCGCTAACAACCGTTTTTTTGCATCATCGGTGAGGTTCTCTTTATTTTTCACTATAAAATAAGCAAACCCCTCATTATGCCCACGACCAACACGCCCACGAAGCTGATGCAAATCTGCCATACCAAATCGATCTGCTCCATCAACTATAATAGTATTGACTCTTGGCATGTGGATTCCAGACTCTATAATAGAAGTTGCAAGCATTAAGTCATACTCTCCTGCTTCAAACTTCAAGAGTTCCTCTTCTGTTTTAGCCGCTGTGATTTGAGAGTGTAACATCACGACTCTCAGCTCTGGCAAGAGTGCTTTAAGCTCACCGAGTTTTATCGGCATGTGGTCAATCGAGTTATGCACATAAAAGAGTTGTCCTCCACGGCGAAGCTCTCTTAAGATAACTTCTTTGATTAACTTCTCTTCATACTCTTTAACAAAGGTACGAACCCCTTGTCTCTCATTTGGAGGCGTTAAGAGCTGTGACATTGTTTTAATAGAACTCATCGCCTGATTTAAAGAGCGAGGGATTGGGGTCGCACTCATCGAAAGAAGATGGACATTATGGTAAAGCTCTTTTATCTTCTCTTTTTGTTTTACACCAAACTTGTGCTCTTCATCGATGATAACAACTCCAAGGTTTTTAAACTCAAGTCCAAAAAGAGCATGGGTCCCAACCACTGCGTCTAAAGCTCCACTTGCCAAAGCTTTTATAACATTTGTTTTATCTTTTGTACTTACAAAGCGGTCAAGCTTGGCTACTTTGATCCCTAAAGCATCAAAACGCTCCGCCAAAGAGCGATAATGCTGTGCAGAGAGAAGCGTTGTTGGAACGATGAGCGCAGATTGAAAACCTGATTTATACGCTGCAAAAATCGTGTTCATTGCAACTTCAGTCTTTCCGAATCCAACATCACCGCTAAGGAGTCTATCCATAATGTGCCCAGACTCCATCTGAGAGATGATTTCGTTTATAGATTGTGTTTGGTCTTCTGTGTAAAGAAATCCTGCTTGAGATTGGAACTCTTGCAAATCACTTTTACTCACTGAGATTTTAGGTGATTTTATAAGCGCTCGTGCGGCGGCTGTGTTTACAATGGCACCTGCAATCTCAAAAAGTCGTTTTTTAACTTTATCTTTTAGTTTTGCAAAACTTCCTTTGCCTAATCTATCTAAAATCGGCGTTGTCCCGCCTGAGGCTATGTATCTATCTATGAAGTCAAGATTTTCAACTGGCAATAAAATTTTATCGTCGCCCACATACTTTATGACAATGAAGTCTTTAATCCCGCCTAATATCTCTGCTTGCTCTATCCCTTCAAAGATTCCAACGCCATAATCTTCATGAACAACATAATCCCCATTCTTTAAATCATCCAATAAGATTGCACTTTTTCTTCGTCTGCGTTTTGTATCTGGTTTGTTGAGCGAAATGACCAACTCATCTTTTGTGAGTATATTTAAAATATAGGGAGCATAAACGATGCTAATATTTTCTAGTTCAAAAAGCCCAGCTTGTTTCAAAGAGGCTTTATTCGCGCCAATAACAGTTATTTTTTTATTTTTATGTACTTTTAAAAGAGAATGAACATCTACAACAACTATCTCTTTAAACTCATCCGATTGCGGCAAAATTTCAAGATTGAAAGCCTCTCTTGAGAGTTGTGGATTATTGATTCCGTATGCATCTTTTAAAAGATTATCTAAGTTGCGCGAGAGTTTTACACATTTTCCCTCTAAGAAATTATGTGCATGCTCCTCAAGATACCAAAATCCTAGAGAAGAGATATCTTTGACTAAAGAGTCAAAGGGAGAGTTTTGAACCCTCTTGTTTAGTGCATCAAACGCACTCTCATCTAAAGAGTAAAATGCAGCATCTATCTTAAAACTATCGAGCTCCTCTTTTTGTGTTCTTTGTGACTCTAACTCAAAAAACTTTATCTGCTCTATCTCATCATCAAAAAGAGATACTCTGATAGGAAACTCTGCAGAGGGTGAATAGATATCTAAAATATCCCCTCTATGAGAGATTTCACCCTCTACTTGTACCATATCTACAAAGTTATAGCCCCAAAAGAGCATCTGCTCTTTAAAACTTTTTAAATCAAGTTTCTGCCCAAACTCTAGAGTTGTTGATTGCAATAGCTCCGCTTTTGGCATGTGGAAAAGAAGTGTTTTAAGAGGAGAGATAACTAAAGGTTTTTTCTTGGCGGCGTTATAGACTCTTAGTGCATTAAAGAGAAGATGCAACTCCTCTTTGTACGAGCGTAAATCATCTCCAAAACTTGGACGAAAATCAGGAAAAAGAAGAACTTCTTTATTAAAAAACTTTGCTACATTTGCAAGTTCGAGTGCTTCTTTGGAATCTTCACAGACAAGAAGTTGTAACTCTTGATCTGTAGAAGTTTTAAAGTATTCAAATAAAGAACTTTGAGACATGATTTTCCTGAGAGTAAATTATAGAGAGTAAAAGAGGGAATCTCTTTTACTTTATTTTTGGATTTTCTGTTTGGTCGAGTTGTACTTTTGCAGAAGGAAGCTCACTATTTTTAATAAGGCTATGTCCCTCAAAAAGACCTTTTGCTTCGATAACTAACTCATTTGATTCTATTGTGCCATTGACTTTTCCAGCAGCTTTAATCTCTACTCTAGTCGCACTCACTTTCCCTTCAACGACACCTTGAACCACTAATCTTTGTGTGATAATATCACCGCGAACATGTCCATTTTTTCCTACATTTACCTCTTTTTTAGAGGTAATTACACCTTCGAATTCACCATCAACATAGAGATTGCAAGAGAGATTCATTTCTCCTTTGATTGAGGATCCTGATGTAATGATAGTAGTGTTTGTGTCGGTTTTACTACTTTGATTCGAGCTGTCGCTGCTATTAAAGATTGCCATGGTATTTGTGTTTCCTTTTCAAAAATTTCATTATAGTTTTTGATGTTCCATTTTATAAACCAAAAGGGGTTAATCGCTCTAGAAATAAATCGTATCTCATAATGGAGATGCGGACCATTACTCATGCCCGTATTCCCTGTATAGGCGATAAGGTCACCCTTTCTGATAAATTGACCTGATTTTATCACAATTTTGTTTAAATGCCCAAAATAAGTTCTAAATGCATAGTTGTGCTCGATAATAACTAATCTTCCATAGCCACTTTTGTTATGAAGACCTGCATATTCTACAATTCCATCCGCTGTAGCATAGACAGGTGTATCCATACTTGCTTTCATATCACTGCCACGATGAAACTCTCTTGTATTGAGTGTAGGATGAATTCTATATCCAAATTTACTTGTAATCCCATTGTACTCAATAGGCGAACCACTTGGTACATATTGAAGAAGTGTTGACATCTGTTCTGAGTTTAGTTTAGTGATGTTCGCTCTGTCAAGAAGCGGTATATCCTCTGGATGAGAGAGCCCTATCATAAGCTCTATCTCTGATAAAGAGTCAGAGACTTCGACTAATTCATCTTTTTTTTCATCCAAAGCTTTTTGAGTCTCTGCAATACTTTGACCTAATTCTAGATTTTTTAACTCTAGATTTTTATAAGCAAGCTCCATATCAAGGCGCTTCTGTTCAATCTTGTCCACAGAGTAATCAAGATAGAGGATTGTCCCCACAGCTGAGAGAGCAATAAAGCCTAAAAACATCAAGGAGTAAAGAATAGCTCTTTTAACAAAACGATGAAGATTAAATTGCTTAACGCCATTGTCATCATGCAAAGTAAGGGTAAAGCGATTATTCATATTGCTCTCTTAAAAAAGTTTCTACAACGCTAAAAGAGCCAAAAACAAGATAATCATTTTCTGGCTTTAACTCTTTGAAGTGTGAGAATTGTATCTCTAATTCATTTAAAGCACTTTGAAGATGTTCGACTAATTCGATTCGAGGTTCATCCACATCTAAAATTTCCACATGCCAAATGATAGGTTTTAAAATTTGAAGTATCGCTTTATAATCTTTATCTTTATAGCTGTTATAAATTAAAATAAATTTTCTGCCACTTAAAGCCTCAGCTATTGAAGTCGCGGCTAAGGGATTATGCCCTACATCAATAAGAATGTTTTTTGCAATTTTACTTAATCTTCCAAAGAGTCGTGCGTCCTTAAAATCACTTGGAGTATAGGCAACTCCTAAAAATTTCAATGCACTGATGCTTAATTTCAAGTTTTCCTGCAAATAGTTTTCTAAAGATAACTCTTTAGCTATTGTAGCTATTTTTTCTGCATCCTCACTCTCTAAAAACTCCTCTACAGTATAAACTTTTGCATCTTTTTTGGAGGCAATATTTTGAGCAATGCTCTGTACTTCTTTAAATTTCTGTTTTGATAGAATAAGATTTTTCTGCATCGCATTGAGCTTTGTAGTCGCTATCTCTTGGATAGATTCGCCTAAGAAAGCCTCATGATCCAAGTCTATAGGTGTAACGAGCGTTAAGAGTTTTGGAAAGATTGCTGTTGCATCATACTCTCCGCCAAGACCAGCTTCCAAAACTACATAATCACACTCTTTGTAAAGAAGCATTGCCAGAAGCGTTGTGTACTCAAAATAGCTAAGCTGCTTTGCATCCTCTGTCGTTAAAAGAGATTGCAACTCTTGATGTGCCCTATCTAAGCTGCTGTTACTCACATTCGCACCATTGAGCCAGACTCTTTCATTGAACTCTAAAATGTGAGGAGAAGTATAGTGCCCTACTTTAAAGCCCTTTGCAAAAAGAGCAGAGGCTAAGAATCTTCCTGTCGTTCCTTTGCCATTTGTACCGATAATATGTACTATTTTTGCGATTTTAAAATTTTCTTTTATTTTTTCATATACTCTTGGCATACGTGTATAATCTATCTCATTATAATAAAGGGGTTTCTCTTTTAAAAAAGCATGCAACATAACTATTTGTACGCCACCTGATTGCGTCCATCTTTTTTTGCCTTATAAAGATACTCATCAGCAGAGTTAAAAGCATGTTTCATTGAAGTATGTTTCGCTCGTTCTGAGACTCCACAACTCACTGTAACATCGATTCTCTCTTTCTTATACATAAAACGTGCTTTTTGAACTTTCTGTCTTACTTTTTCTGCAAACATAACTCCGCCTTGCGTACCTGTATCACTTAAAAGTGCGATAAACTCCTCTCCACCGAATCGACCTACAATATCTACGTTTCTAGCTTCGTGTTTGAGTATTTTTGCAAATGCAGTAAGTACCGCGTCCCCAGCATCATGCCCGAACTTATCATTGATTCCCTTAAAGTGGTCAAGGTCAAACATAACTATAGAAAAATTACGCCCATATCGCTCAAACTCAGACTCTTTGAGTTGCATAAACTCATCTAGAGCTCTTTTATTATAAAGTTTAGTTAAAAAGTCCTCTTTAGACTCCTGTCTAACAGCTGCCAACTCCTCTTCAAGCGACTTTACTTTCATGCTTAGAACGAGGACTTCATTGCTATGTGTTTGCAAATCTTTACTAAGAACTTGAGTATTTTCTTCTAATGCTTCTGCAATCGTAAAAAGTTTTTTATGTGCCAATTTAAAGTTGCCACTTGAAATTTCACTATAGGACTCTAGTTCCCTTTTTATATCTTGAATTTCAACAGTTGAGTTATCCGAGCGCTCTATCATTGCGATAAGTCTTGTTGATAGCTTATCAAGCACATTATCAAGTGATTGAACCATCTCTTTCACTGTTCGTTTATCAAGAGCTATTCTTAATGAAATTACTGATCTAATTTCAGACTCAATACTAGCAGAGTCAAAAACAGCGGGATCTTTTTTCATTCTCTCACTGAGCGAAGCAATTGTTTCATTCACACTCGAAGCGATTGAGGGGACAAAAGAGGCAACAAGTAGCGATGCAATTTTTGATAAACTTATAGCACTTGAAGATGCAGCACTGCTGTTTGGAATCTGAAGTGATTCTACTGTTTTTTTCAAATCAGTCGTATCTATGGTTCCTAAACTTTTAAGCATTGTTAAAAAGGAGTCATCATAGGTCGTGATAAAATTAATCCACAACTGTCTAAACTGATCTATCTGTCCAACAGTTGGGCTCGAGTTGAGGAGTTCTATACTTCTTTGAGCAAGAGCTGAAGCCTCTTTGTTATGTAAAACTTCAACAACTTGTAAAACCCTCTTTGTAAAAACAGTTTGAGACTCTAAGGTTTGAGTACATTGGGAGGGGTTTGTTCTATTGAGCCTAGAGATAAGGAAACGAACGAGTTCACTCATTGTGCTTATTCTATATTGGGTAAGCTCTTTTTGAAACTCTGCATTTAATGTTTTAGTGAGATTTTCAACATGATTGCAATCTCCTACATTCATCCCTGCTTTTTTTGCCTCTTTACAAAATGCTTCTGCATAGAAGTCTGGTGTTAAAAGCTTTCCTTCAAGTTCTAAGCGCTTGATAGAGTTTTTTATTATTGCTTGTATTGTCATTCTTCTTCCTTCTTATTTGCGCGTGCACCCTCTGCTGAAACTTGTGCAATAAAAGATAAAATCGCCTTTGACGCACTAAATTTAATAGCGTCAAATCTCTCTTGATCTGTAACAACAGCATTTGGAACAACTGCAAAATCATAGGTTCCGCTTGCACTATAGGCTTTACTTAAACCATTATGATGTCTTATGATATTGAGTGTGATACTCATTCTGTATGCAATAACATATCCATCTCTATTATATTGAACAGGTGTATATGAGGGAATACCAATACTCAAATCCAAATGTGTTTGTGCCTCTGCACGGTTCGTTAAAGAGGCGTGAAACACTTCAATAATTGCACTATCTACTGCATCTTTTATAATCACTGTGTTTTCTGGATCTTGTACAGAGATAACAACGCTTGTACTAATTTTTTCTCCCACTACTGAGCGAGAAAACTTAGAGCTTGGTTGGTATCCACATGCCGAAAAAAGCGTTAATATGAGAAGCGTGCTAAGAAGCGTTCTGGCATGTGGAAATAGATTCAAGATTAGCCTTTTACGACGATGTTCACAAGTTTTTTAGGTACAACTATCTCTTTGATAATTGTCATACCCTCCAACCATTTAGAAGCGCTCTCTTTTGCAAGTGCAATGATAGTTTCATCGCTCTCACCGAGGGCAACTTCAATCTCACATCTTCTTTTTCCATTGATAGAGACACCTAAAGTCATGCTATCTTCTACGAAAACCTCTTCTAAAACACTCTGCGTTGTGAGATTGTTGAGTGAAAAATATTTTTCACTTATCTCAGAAGCAACATGAGGAATCACAGGTTCCATTATTGAACAAAGTATCCAATACCCCTCACTCCAAACATCTTGATTCTCTTGCGTGTTAAGAGCGTTCATCGCTTCCATAACACCTGCTATCATAGTGTTAAAAGTGTATCTCTCATTGTAAACATCATTTGCACGAACGAGTGCTTCGTACACTTTTTTCCTTGCAAACTTCTCCTCTTTAGAGAGAGATGCATGGTCGATTTTAGGAATCGTCTCACTTTTTTGCACCTTACTTGAACGCTCATAAAATCTTTTAATAAATCTGTAAGCGCCCTCAACTGCGCTATCATTCCACTCTAACTCTTGGGTCGGAGGTGCAGCAAAAAGTATAAAAAGTCTTGCAGTATCTGCACCATATTTTTCTATGATGGCATCAGGGTCGACTGTGTTGCCCTTAGACTTGCTCATCTTAGCGCCATCTTTGAGCACCATTCCCTGCGTAAGAAGTTTATCAAACGGCTCATCAAACTCGATGTAACCTAAATCACGAAAAACTTTTGTGAAAAATCTTGCGTAGAGAAGGTGAAGAATTGCGTGTTCAATCCCGCCGATATAGTGGTCAACGCCCATCCAGTACTTTATCTGCTCTTTTGAAAATGCCTCTTTTTCCCAGTTCTCAGGTGAAGCACAAAAACGTAAAAAGTACCATGAAGACTCAACAAAAGTATCCATAGTGTCAGTTTCACGAAGAGCAGGTTTTCCACATGCTGGACAAGAGCAGTGTTTCCATGTTGGATGATTATCCAAAGGATTGCCCTCACCTGTAATCTCAATATCCTCAGGAAGAGCAACTGGGAGATTCTCTTTTTTCTCCATAACGATTCCACAATCTTCACAATGCACAAAAGGAATAGGCGCACCCCAATATCTCTGACGGCTTACACCCCAATCTTTGAGTTTATAGTTGGTTGTTTTTTTACCGATTTTATTCTCTTCAAAATAGTTAATGATGTTGTACTGAGCTTTTTTAGAGTTGAGCCCGTCAAATTCGCCTGAGTTAAAAAGCTCTCCGACTTCTGTAAATGCCTTGTCTGCTTCAAGCTCGCCCTCAAGAGGTTTAATAACTGCATTTATAGGTAAGTCATACTTTTTAGCAAAATCAAAATCTCTCTCATCATGCGCAGGAACTGCCATAACAGCACCGCTGCCGTAATCCATAAGTACGAAGTTCGCTATCCAAACTGGAACTTTTTTTCCTGTAAGCGGATGAATAACATCTAGTCCAAGAGATATTCCAGCTTTCTCTTTTTGTCTATCGATAGAAGATGTAGTTTTCATCTTTTTAATCTCTGCAATAACATCATTAGATAACAGAGAGTTCTCAATCATATAAGTAACTATCTCATGCTCAGGTGCAAGTGCTGTATAACTGACCCCGTAAATAGTATCTGGACGAGTTGTAAAGACATCAAAGCTTTTAAAAGTGCTGTTGAGTTTTACAGACGACTCTTCATCAAAAAACAAATCAAAGGCTAAACCGTTTGATTTTCCTATCCAGTTCTCCTGCATAGTAAGAACCTGCTTAGGCCAACCACCTTCAAGTTTTTTCAAATCATCCAAAAGTTCATCGCCATACTGCGTGATTTTGAAGTAGTACTGGTTCATATCTTTTTTCACGATTGGCGTATCACATCTCCAGCAACACCCCTCAACAACCTGCTCATTTGCTAAAACAGTTTGATCATGCGGACACCAGTTGAGCATCCCTTTTTTACGGTAAAGCAGACCTTTCTCGTACATATCGATAATAAAAGCTTGTTCAAACTTTGTATAGAGTTCATCGCTTGTTGCAAGTTCTCTCTCACGAGAGAATGAGAAACCAAGAGAGTAGAACTCGTTTTTCATATAGTCTATGTTGTCATAAGTCCATCCCTTAGGGTGTGAACCGTTTTTAATAGCTGCATTTTCAGCAGGCATTCCAAAACTGTCAAAGCCTATAGGATGGAGTACATTTTTGCCTTGTTGGCGGTGATAACGGGCAAAAGCGTCGCTGATAGAGTAGTTTCTCACATGTCCCATATGAAGTCTTCCACTTGGGAAGGGAAACATACTTAAAATATATTTTTTCTCTTTAGAAAAATCATCACTTGGCTCAAAACTTTTGTTTTCCTTCCAAAAGTTCTGCCATTTTTTTTCTATAGTTTTTGAGTGATAGTCCAACAATATCTCCTAGTATTCATCATGAGTTTTAGAACTCTCAATATATACAAGACCCATAGAAAAAATATTTGCTATTAAAGCCCCGATAGTTAAAGCAATAGCCCACTCTTCATTTCCTAGAACAGCTAAGTAGATAAATGCTGGTATTAGGTGTAAATCAGCTACAAGTGACGAAGCTAAAAGCTCTGCTGAGAGAAGGTTTCTCACACCAATCTTTAAAAATGTAGAAACAAGATTTAAACTTCCTGCAACAAAGAGTGAAACAGCACTATGCTCATATAAAAATCCCGCTATAGATGTTAAACTCATTAGTGAGAAAAACACATAAATTACTTTACCCCAATCCATACTATATCCCTTAATTTTACTTTATAAAATGAAGGGAACCCCCTACATTTATTTGATAACGGTAACGGAAGTATACCCTCAAGGGGCACCACGATTCCGCTACCTACGCTATCGCTAAGATTTCCTCGGCGGAAAGCCCACGACACTACTCTTTTTTGTTATTAAATTAATTGAAGGGATTATACAAAAAGTATCTTAAGGAGTGTCTGAAAAAAAAAGCCCTGTTTTGAAGTAAAACTTCAAAACAAGGAAGAGGAATTATAACTTTAACTGATTTTACATCACGCCTGATTCGTACTGAGCGCGTATTCTCTCTTTCTCTGCTTCTCTTTTTGCCTTATCAGCCAACTTGTTATGGTATTTTTTAACATCAAAACCAAAAGCCAAAAGTATAGGTGAAGCTACAAAAATAGAGGAGTATGTACCCACTACAACACCAACAAGAAGTGTAAATGCAAAAGAGTGAATAATCTCACCACCAAATATAAAGAGCGTAAATACAACGAAGAAAGTCGTGAGGGAAGTAAGTGTTGTACGTGCTAAAGTACGTGTAATAGACTCGTTGATAGTATCTGCTAACTCTTTTGTTCGTGAGTCAGTAACACCCTCGCGAATACGGTCAAATACAATGATTGTATCATTAAGAGAGTATCCTAAAATTGTAAGAAGTGCCGCCAAAACATCAAGATTAACATCCAAGCCTACAAGCGTTATCGCTCCAAGAGCGATAGAGACATCATGGATAAGTGCAATAATAGAAGCAAGGGCAAATCTCCACTCAAATCTAAAAGCAACATAAATCAAGATTCCAAGCACAGCTAAGAGAAGAGAGGTAATCCCTTTCTCTTTAAGTTCACTCCCAACTTTTGGACCTACTATATCTACACGACGAATCTCATAATTGCCCGTATCTTTTAAAGCCTCACGCGTTACATCGCCGATATCAACTGTCACATCTCCAGTTGTTGTTTTCATACGAATTACAACCTCTTCTGCTGAACCAAATTCAGTGACAGAAGCACCTGAAAAAATCTCATTTGACTTTAATTTTTCTCGCATTAAATCAATAGGAGCCGTTGTGTCGTATTTAACCTGAACAATCGTTCCACCTGCAAAATCTACACCGTAATTCAAGCCTTTAATCGCTAAAAGCAGAAGTGAAGAGAGCACTAAAACAATAGATAAAACCATAGCCATTTTAGACTTGCCCATAAAGTTAAATGTTTTTGTGTATTTAAAAAATTCCATAATTAGCCCTTAATCCCGAACCAAAAATTGTTGTTTTTGCTCTTTTGAATTTTTGTTTCTAACATCTGGTAAATTCCATGTGTACCTAAAATCGCAGTTACCATTGAAGCTAAAATACCTATGCTTATTGTTATTGCAAACCCTTTAATCGCGCCCGTTCCATACGCATAAAGAACAACCGCTGCAATAAGTGTTGTAATGTTTGCATCTAAAATTGCTCGCATCGCGTTTGAATAACCCTCTTCTATTGCTTTATGCATGGACTTGCCCTCATAAACCAACTCACGGATTCTCTCGGAGATAATAACATTCGCATCGACTGCCATACCGACAGTTAAAACAATACCTGCCATTCCTGGAAGAGTCAGTGTCGCGCCAAAGAGTGACATAACGGCTAAAATTATAAAGAGGTTGGCAATCAAAGCAATATTTGCAATCACACCAGCCATTTTGTAATAGACAACCATAAATATAATAACTAAGATAAAACCGCCGATGAGTGCTACCATACTCGCTTGAATACTATCTGCACCTAAACTTGGTCCAACTGAGCGTTTTTCCATAAGATAAATCGGAGCCAAAAGCGCACCTGAACGAAGTGCAATCGCCAAATCTTTAGCTTCCATAACAGTGTAACTTCCAGAAATCTGACCTGAACCACCACCGATACGCTCATTGATATTTGGAGCAGAGTAAACTTTTCCATCTAATACAACAGCTAATCTTTTTCCAACACTTTTACCAGTAAAATCACCGAAAATCTCAGCACCCTCAGCATTTAACTTAAAGTTAATCAGAGGTCTGTTGTTTTGGTCAAAGCCCATCGAAGCATCCGTGAGCATATTGCCATCAAGTACAGGAATCTCATGCACAAGATATTTAATTGCAGGATTTTTCACATCTTCTAAGATGACATCTCCATAGAGTGCCGCATCTATATCATTCATAGTATGCACACGCGCAGTTCGCTCTTCATCCACTGCCATAAGCTCAAGTTTCGCGGCACGAGAGATAAGTTCTCTCGCACGTTGTTCCTCTTCTTGAGTTTTAATCCCTGCAAGTTGAACAAGAATCTTCTCTTCACCTTGACGTGCAACAACTGGCTCCGCTAAACCAAACTGATCAAGTCTGTTACGAATCGTCTCAATCGCTTGATCGATTGCCTGCTTCTCAGTTTTCACAATCTCTTGGGCAGTTAAAGAGAGAGAAAAGCTATCGTCGTTTATGAGTGCCTCAATACCTTCCATCTCATCTAAAAATGCTTTCACAACTTTGACATCATCTACATCTAAAAGCGAGAAGGTGATTGTTGTTTCATCAAATTTCAGACTATCTACGAGAATATCTTTTCTGTCACTAAAATGTTTAATACTTGCAGCAATGGATTTAATACGGGACTTGGTAGCCTCCTCTGTTTTTACACCTAAAAGCATGTGCAAGCCACCTTGAAGATCAAGACCTAAAGTAACTTTTTTTCCATCTTGGAGTTGCAGAAGAGAGGGAGCTGAGAAAAATATTCCAAGAACTATCGCGAAAGCGAAAATAACTATGCGATAATTAAGCTTCATCCTCAAACTTCTTTATGATAGAGTCTTTCGTTATTTTCACTATTACATCATCGTTCATTTTTATACTTAAAAAGTTTTCTTCAATTTTATGTACAACTACAATAAAACCACTGCTAGTGATTACTTTATCACCTTTTTTAAGAGCTTCTATCATCTCTTTTCTTGCTTTAGCCTCTTTTTGTTGCGGGCGAATAATAACGAAGTACATAATTGCGATTAAAAACACAAATGGTAATAACTGACTTATAATTTCCATACTCTAGGGTATCCTCTTTGATTAATTTGCAGGGATTATACAAAAATTACATTAATATACGACTGAATAAAAAATTATTTAATTTCGTGGTTACTTATCGTGCTCGGTATTGTGTTACCACTTGCCTGCATTTGCAATGCTTGGGGATATTTCACATAATGTTCTCTCACAACTTCTGCAAGTTTTACTTTCGTTGGAACATCCACAGCACCTCCATCATCGATTGCATTTGCAATATTTTGTACAAGTTCATCTTGTGGAGTTTGCACTCTCTCTTGCCATGATTGTAACAGCTCTTTATCTATAAAACTCGGGAGTGAACCCATAATTCCAACATCGTTTTGATTATGAATCAGGAGTCCTGAAGTTGTTCCTCTATCGAGTGTTAAAACCTGAAAAAGGTAGAGTGTGTGATACGCTAACTGCGCTTTTAAATCCTCTTGGCTTACAACTGTTCTAGTTGCAAAAGCTGCATCTATAATATCGATATAGGTATCAATAACGCCCTCTCCAAATGATTGCGCAAAAAGAGCGTCCTCTTCATTGCTTGCAGTTTTATAATTTTCAAGATAGAAGTGACTCACACCTCTATGTCTCTCAAGTGCAGGAATATCAAAATATTTATTTCCTTGCAAAGACCCCTCTTCATATCTACTCTCTGATAGTTTTTTCAAAGCATTTTCAAAAACTGTTTTATCATTTTCATCAACGATACTCGGATTTAAATCTGCCATCACACGCCAGTAAGAGCTGTTGTCTCTTAGCTGCGTTAGGCTAATATGGATATGAATCGAAGGAACATGAGGATTTTTAGGATGAATAATAGTTGAAATGGCAGTCGCACATTGAAGATTTTTATCTGCCATGTCATCATAATGGACTTGAGAAACATTGACGCTTGCTGTGTTAAAAAGTTTTTCATCACGTGCTTCAAACCTACTTCCTCCACCATGAAACCCATTATCTCTGAGCCAAGTAACTTCTTGAAACTTTTTATTTTCCCCTCTTTTTTCACTTAAAGCGTCTAACTTATCTACAAATCTTTTTTGTAAACTTCGAACTAATCTATAGGCATCTTGAGCATCTTTTGACTCTGACATAATCATTTTCATTAACTTGGAACCCTTTTTTTTTGCCTTATTCTATCATATTAGATTTATCTTTTACTATCAACTATTTTCTTGTATAATCCCGTATGATAAAAAAACTACTCAATATTAAAAATAATATAAGCACTTTACACTTTGATTTGGCATGTGGAATTGCTACAGCACTTCTCTTTTCTGCCTTTATCTATTTTGAGCATTTTGGACTTACAATTAAGATAGTCAATACACTCTTTGGTCTCTCAGCTATGGCACTTTTTCTTTATATCCCTAAAAGAGCAGTGCTGATTGCAGGATTTTTGATTGGTATTTTATGGTTTTACTGGATAGGGTATAGTTTTAAATATAATGGTGTCGGCTATCTCACACCCTTTGTTACACTTGGATTTGCACTTATTTACATGCTCTTTTTTGGTGTTTTGTCACTTACCGCGAAGGTTTACATTCGCGCACTTCTCCTCTTTGGACTTAGTTTTTTTGAACCTCTAGATTTTAACTGGCTCCAAATCGAGCTTCTCTTTGTTGAGAGTTATATTGGTGTTTTCAAATACCAGTTAGCGCTTGTATTGTTAGCTCTGAGTCTGCCTAAATACCTAAGCACACCCTTTAAGTATGCACCGCTTCTTTTAATTTTTTTCGCTTTAAACTTCTCTCCTGCCATTCAAAAAGATGCACCGCTTAAAATCAAACTCATAAGCACAGATATAAAACAGGATCAAAAGTGGCTCAGAGAGTTTAAACATCCGATTTCTCAAAGCAACATCAATGCGATTTTAGGTGCAATTGATGAAGGGTATGATGTCGTTGTATTACCTGAATCCTGTTTCCCTCTTTTTATGAATACCCATCCAAACTTGCAAAAAACGCTCACAGCACTCTCCTACAAAATTTCCATCATTGCTGGTGCACTTCTTCATGAAGAGGGAAATCACTATAATGTGACCTACTTTTTTCAAAATGGAAAGGTTGAGATTGCGAAAAAGATGATACTTGTTCCCTTTGGAGAGTATGTTCCTCTTCCAAAATTTGCACAAAAAATAATTAATGATTTCTTCTTTGCAGGGCAAGCTGATTTTATGACAGCAGATGCTCCTACAGACTTCATCATCAAAGGTGTGAAATTTAGAAGTGCCATCTGTTATGAGGCAACGTGTAAAGAGCTTTATGAAGGAGATGTTGATTTTCTCATCGCCATCAGTAACAACGCTTGGTTCGCTCCTTCTATAGAACCGACCCTGCAAAAACTTTTACTCAAATTTTATGCAAGAAAAAATGCGACTACTATCTATCATTCGGCTAACTGGCGTGGCACGGGTGTTATAAAATAAAATTTAAAAACTCTAAAAAAGGTTGATTCAATGATTTACGCATATAAAGGTACTTTACCTAAGATTGGAGAGCAAACTTGGATTGCCGCTTCTGCAGATGTTATCGGAGATGTGGCATGTGGAAAAGATTGTTCTATCTGGTTTGGATGTGTTGTTAGAGGCGATGTCCATTATATAAAGATCGGCAATCGTGTGAGCGTTCAAGATTTGAGCATGATTCATGTGACACACTATAAAAAAGCAGATAAAAGCGATGGTCACCCGACGATAATCGGAGATGATGTCACCATCGGTCACCGTGTAATGCTTCACGGATGTACTATTGAAGATGCCTGTCTCATCGGTATGAGTGCAACAATTCTCGATGGAGCAGTCATTGGTAAAGAGTCGATTGTAGGTGCTGGTGCATTGGTTACTAAAAATAAAATATTTCCTCCACGTTCACTCATTATGGGAAGCCCTGCAAAAGTTGTAAGAGAGCTAAATGAGGATGAAGTCAAAGAACTTTACGCATCTGCTTCAAGATATGTAGAGTTTAAAAACAACTATATAGAGTAATTTGTACATGCCAGACTTTTTTATATTTGCAGACATTATTGGAATCATCGCTTTTAGTATAAGTGGCTTTCTTATCGCGATAAAAAATGATTTAGATATATTGGGAATAGTCATAGCGTCTGGGCTTACAGCACTTGGCGGTGGTATCATCAGAGATGCGATACTTAGCTCTACACCCTTTGCATTTACCTCTTTATACCCTGCCCTCACACTTTTGGGAACAATTTTAATCGCTTATATTTTTAAGCTCTATAAAAAACCTTCGATTGAGAGAAAATGGATGTTTGTTGTGAGCGATACAATAGGTCTCGTTGCCTTTAGTATCACAGGAGCAATTTTGGCCATCCATGCAGAGTATAATTTTTTTGGTATCATCATCCTGAGTTTTATCACAGCAGTTGGTGGTGGAGTCACCAGAGACATCATGATAAATCAAGTTCCAACGGTCTTGATAAGTGATTTTTATGGCTCTATCGCAGTTATAGTAGCCCTCTCCTTAGCAACACTTGAAGCGTTGAACAGCTTAAATGAAGTCACGCTTTCAACCGTGGCAGTTTGTTCTATAATTTTAAGACTTATTGCTTTTAAAAGAGGATGGAATCTGCCAAGACTAAACTAGGTTTGACAGTTAAAATAGTCAAATCAATTCAACTAATAACTAAGTGTTAAATTAATAATTGGTCCATGAAATTCTGTGTTAAATTCAGTTATTAAACTATAATTATCACTATTGGATGCTTTATTTGCGCTCGTTACTATTTTGTTATATCTATATCCAACAGTTACTCCATAGTCAAAAGAGTCTTTTGACTTTACTTTATATGCGTACCCAACAAGTACATCATAATATTGAGCATCACTCTCAGCATAGTATTTGTTTAGAGCTGCATTTGTGGTACTTGTTGGAGAGAGTTTTCCAATACCATAAGATGCAGAATAAACTAGCCCATTATAATTTGTTTTAACATCCACGATTCTTTTGTTATCTAAGACCACTGTGTAAAAACTACCCTTATAGTTAATATCATCTATTCCTGAAATACCTGCCAATGTTCCATCACTATTATCTATAAGATATAAATCTTGTGGTACCTCATACTCATAACTTCTATACCCAAAGCCTAAGTAATCATTAAAAGGATAGATAATGATATCTGCAATATTAAGAGTAGTTGCAAATGAACCATCGCTTGTAGCTCCATCAGAGGCTCTTATTGCATTTATACCCCCTTTAAAGTCGGCTTTAACATACTTCATCTCTACATTAATATATGGAATATAGTCTAAAAGAGAGATACCAATATTTAATCCACTTGCTTCATCAGCACTAGAGGATGCTGATGCTTTATTATAATATTCAGTGCTCCAACTTAAGTATTTATACTTTAAATTCAACTTCATCACATACGCTAAACTGCTCTCAATGTTATAAGTTGTATTGATAGCATCTGAAGCATTTTTGAGCATATCTGAGGCAGTTGAAGCTTGATTCCAAGAGATATACCACATACCAGCATCTACAGAGAGCATACTCTCCTCTTGTTTTGAAGGAATACCAAACTCACCCAAGATACTTTCACTTTCAGAGCTTAAAAATGCAGAGACACCTAGTTCATCTAAGAGCCCTTCATTCGCAAAACTTACACTTGCACAAACTGCCAAACTTAAAACGATTTTTTTCATATTTTCCCTTCGTATAATAAATTAACCAACCAAATATTATAAAATGGTTGAGTTCAATAAAGACTCATGGTTTTCACAAAAG
>PETN01000029.1 GCA_002781365.1 Sulfurimonas sp. CG01_land_8_20_14_3_00_36_23 | reverse complement strand
AGCTTTCTTTTAGCTTCTACGCGCTCAAAAGGGTATAGGGAGTATAAGGTAAGTGATAACTATAGAAATAGCGTTATCGCTTTGACACTGCTTGAAATTTAGGAGTTTTTTTGATTTCAAGTATCTACTTTAGGTACTTCTTTATCTTTTATCTTCTCTAATTAAACAACCCAAGCACCATCTTTATATACCACTTCATCGCCCAGTTTAAAGCTCGTTGTATCGGCAAAAACATCGACATGGTATTTTCCATCTCCACGTTTAAAGCCAGATTTTCCATAGATGCCATGTTTCGCACCCAGAGATAAGTGAACACCACACATACGCTCATACGTACCAATATCACTCACTATGCGCGTTTTACTAAAAGCGCGATTGAGTCCAAAGCCCAGTTCTCGTACCCAAACGACACCCTCATCCCTTCGTATATTAAAAAGAATCTCCTCAAATGCTGGAGTGGAGTTTTCACAACCTACTACTTGCCCTTGTTCGATGATGAGTGTTATAGGTATTTTTGGCTGGTTGACTCTGTAGCTTGTATCTCCAAAGATAAAAATACGAACGCGTCCACTCAGGGCACGTAAATCTTTGGCCTCTGTAAAGACTTCTCCAAGTGGAAACTGCCCACCCATATTTGCCATCTCTGAGTAATCGCCAATATTTATCTTTGCGGACTCAAAAGGTGTGTTGAAAAGTAAAAGTTCTCCACCACTCTCTAAAACACCCGAGGATGCACTATCTATCTTACGTTTTAACGTATGACCTACATGATGATAATATTCACAATCATATTCAAGAGAATCCACATAATAGGGAACTTCTTCATCGCTCATACGGCTTAGATGGGGATGCTCTATCACTTTTATTTTGCGCTTAAAGAGTTCGACTCTTATGCGAAATGCGTCAAGACGAAAGTTGGTTGATTGGACTAAGGCTACTAAAGCCAAGGGTTCAAGTGAATCGAGTATTTGACGTATTTCGGCATGTGGAAGTTTGTTGAAGTCAATAAAGAGTGCATGAGGCAAAGCGAGTTTATACGCCTCAGAAACAATCCGTGAGAGCGTAGAATCTGTGTCATATATCACAACACTGTTCTCTTTATTTGTATGATGAAAAGCATCTCGTAAAAGGTTTTGTAAGTGGAGTTGTGTGGTTACAATCAGTGGGTTCATGGTTTTACCTTTTAAATAATTATGTCTATATACGATTAAGAACGAAGAGATATTTTCCTGCCAACGGATGGTTTTTTGGCTCTTTTGGTGCTTTGTTATAGGGGTGCGTCCACTCTTTTTTGTTATTGAAGAAAGGTTGAAAAAAGACTAGATTGTTGTCTAAAAAAGCGTTGAGTTCATTGCTTATACGAATGCAACCATGGGAGTTTGCTCTTCCTAGAGGTACTGAACTTTTATGTGCGTGCATAGCTAACGCAAGTGTGTCTGAAATGAGTTTCCATTTACTAACATCTTTGATTTTAGTGCCGTTTATGTCAAAGCTGTTATAGCGAATACTTTTTTGTATGCCAAAATAAAAGACATAGCTATCTTTTTGCCCATAAGGCATGGTGACATTATCGTCAGCTATTTTGCCATCAGAACGCCAGCCGCTTTGTATATCTAAAAGTCCAGTAGGTGTTTTAAAGAAGTGATATTCTTTGCTTTTTGTCTCTATCTCTCTTTTCATATTGCCACTAGAGATAAAATCAAACCCAATAGGATACGAAGTTTTTAAATCATTATCCCATAAAGCAAGAAGGAGCACTTGCTTGGACAAATCTACTAAAGTGATAAACTGAGAAGAGGTGAAATATTTCTGTTTCTCAAGAAGATGCTGTTGTGCTTTTTTCCAATAACGGTTTGTAATATGAAACTTTTTCTTTCTTTTTTTGAGAGATTTTTGAATAAAATCATTGTAGCACTCTTGATTTTGTTTTTTACAAAGTACGTCTATAGAGTTCGCGTAATACTTGGCATAAAGAGGTTTGATGGCGACATTGGTATAAAAATCATTTTGTATTTCAGCGAGATTGTAGCTCGAAGCATAGAGAGCAACACCAAAGAAGCTAATAAAAAAGATAGTGATGAAAAATTTCAAGTAAGCCTCTTTTTTATATAAACTAGTAGAAGAATTATAGCGGTTCTAATTTGTATATGAAGATAAAGTTGTAGCTTATGATTTGATAGACTATACTGTTTGGCATGTGGATTTCTTAAAAAATATTTTGTAGAATTTTACTCGAAAGAGACTCTTATCTCTTCTGGTTTTAAAATAAAACGGTAATAAATATAGTACAAGGGCAGACCAAAGTAACTTAAGAGTCCAAAAAAGATAAAAAGAACTCCCAAATTAAAATGTTTTTTTTCCACTACGAGCAAGTCAAGCGTTTTATGTGCAATTTTATAGCCATTTTTATAGTACATTTCATCAATGATATTTAACTTCTCTTTTTGAGTGAGGTCACTTGCTTTGATTTTTTCCACATGCTCATCAAAAAGCTTCGTGTTTATTTTACGTGTTTTTTTATCAAAGAAATAAAAAACAATACCCAAGGGCAAGATAAATAACATGATAATAGTAGTCATATAACATCCCCTTTGCTATTGTATAGAGTCATTTTTCATTTGTTTTTTATTGTAACATATCTCTTTATGTTTCATTAAATTTTCGCATACTTAAAATAAATGCTAACTATTTTAAACCTTATTTACAATAAAAAAAGAGTAAGATATACTATTTTCAATTTCAATATAGGTAGCTATTATGGACTATAAAGGCATTGCTCAACAGATAGTCAATATTCATGAAGATTTGCGTATTGCGTGGCCGCATTTAAACCAGATTGCGATTGCGTTATATGACTCGGAAAAAGAGGAATTACACTCCTTTGCCAATACAAAAAAGTATGATACACAACTTATCCAGACTGTTAAGATTTTTTCTTTTTTTCCTGATTTACAAAAAATAGCAAAGAGTAAGACACCTTCTATAATCGATGCTTCACCTCTTTTGGGACTGTAAATAATTCTGTGTCAATTTGGTAAAATTAACACACAGAAGGAAATACAGATGAAAATAGAAA
>PETN01000072.1 GCA_002781365.1 Sulfurimonas sp. CG01_land_8_20_14_3_00_36_23 | reverse complement strand
GCATAAGGTTACAGGTGATGAAGGGAATTAAGATTTAAAAAAAGTTGTCTTGACTTTTTGGGGTAGCATACTAATCAGAATTTTTAACGGTGCTAATGTCACGATAGGAACGCTTTCGTTTGATAGAAAAGATAATGTTTTTTTCTTTGACTATCATGCTGATTTTAAAGGCTTCCCTTATGGAGATGTAGATTGCAGAGAAGCCAGAGAGTTTAAAAGTGATTCTATGTTTTCAATCTTTGGTTTTGAAGATTGTTGGAATAGACAAAAGATTGCAGAGAAGTACAACTTAAAAGATGCGGATGATAACGAATCTCAGTGGTTTATCTTGAAACTATTTGCACAAACGAAACAGTGTTTAAGAGGTATGCAGTATGAAATTTTAGAGGGTTCTGTATGCAAAACTTAACTTAAGAAACCAACTTCGTAATGAGGAGTAAAACGACTATGAACATCTTACAAGAATTAAAGGATTTTATCAATGAATAAGCAATTACCGATAATTACAAAAGTTTTTTTCTTTATCGGTGCTGGAACTATTGCAAACTAAATTCATACCAATTTAGATGATATTGAAGTAACAATGCTATAATTTTACAAAGTTTATAATCAAGGAATTTTTTAATGCACACGATACATTTACAAATTGAAGATAATCTATACAACGAGATAGTCAAAAAAGGTATCAATGTTCAAGATGAGTTAAAACTTGCACTGAATAAAATTTTGTACAAAAAAGAGTACCAAATGGCGGATGAGATTAAACAAGCACTTGATGAGGTAAAGCAGTTTAAGGATGGAAAGATAAATTTAACCAATGCTGATGATTTTCTCTCAGAGCTAAAAAGTGAACATTAAACTTACAGATATTTTTAAAAAAGATTTTAAGAAGCTTGTAAAAAGAGATAAATTTCTTATTGAAAAGTTTGAAGCACTCCTAAATCAACTACAAATCAATCCCACTGCTGGAACATCATTAGGTAACGG
This sequence comes from Sulfurimonas sp. CG01_land_8_20_14_3_00_36_23, assembly GCA_002781365.1. GTDB lineage: Bacteria > Campylobacterota > Campylobacteria > Campylobacterales > Sulfurimonadaceae > Sulfurimonas. Next base: position 26,031 of record PETN01000072.1, on the reverse strand, counting down.
CAAATATAAAATCAGAATCCAAAACAAATCTAACAATAAAGGCAAAAGTGCGGGTTACAGAGTGATAACTTATACAAAGTTAGATGATGTAATATTGTTAGTGTACATCTACTCTAAAAGTGATTTAGAAAATATTTCAAGCAGTAAAATAGATGAGATAATTATCAACTACCCTCTTTAAGAAATCTCAAAGCGAATGAAAAAAGGTACATTACAAATCATAAAACATATCAAAATCCCTAAATTTAGGCTTTAAAATGCTATTGTAGCGTAGTCCACAGCTCCACCATTCCTCTTAGAATTTATCCTGATTTACTCCAATACCAGCATATTCAAGCGCGTAGATTATATCTATCGTACTTATCTTATCAAAATTATCCATAACTAGTTTTTTCAGATATGCACGTTCACTCTCTTTTGCTTTAAAAAAACTTGGGGCAAATTTTCCTCTTTTTTCAAGAACGAGTGAATTTATCTCTTTGTCCAAATTGAGATAGTGCATCAACTCTTTTACATCTGCCTCAAAGATTGCATCGATGAGAGAAAACATTCCTGCTAAATATGCTTTATCTTTATCGCGCGCTTCAGCATCTGCTTCCATCTTTTCTGCTCTTCTAATAGCTACTTTCATAATAGCTTCAGAAGCAGGATTTGTTGAGATTTCAGAGTAAATATAGAGAATCAACCATCTTAAGAGTTTATCGCGACCTAAGAGTGTAATAATCTGCGTAACAGACTCCACCTCACCATGAATCTTACTCTGGTTATTTAAAAATTTGAGAAGTTTAAATGCTAAATCTGGTTGTTTCTTGATGTAGGATTCTATAGCAGAAGTCTCGCCATCTTCTCTGATAATCTTGATTAAATGCAAGATTACTATTTTCGTAGACTCTTTATATCTATCTATCTCTAGGACTTCTGGTTTGTGGAGGAAGTAGCCTTGGAAGAGGTCAAATCCAATTTTTATATATTCTTGATATGCCTCTTTTGTCTCTATCTTCTCTGCAAGGAGTTTTAGACCCATTTGTTTGAGTTTTGGAACAACATGTAAAATATTTTCAGGTTCAGCAAGCAATACATCTATTTTTACAATATCAACGTATTTAAAGAGTGGGGAAAATTTCTTAATCATTTCAGCACTACAGTCAAAATCATCAATCGCTATTGTAAAGCCTCTTGTATGGTACTGCTTAATTTTATGGATCACTTTTTCGGTTAAGTCTGTTGTCTCTAAAATCTCTAAAACAAATCTATCTTTATCGAGTACATCCAGAACATCCGAAGTAAGAACATTCTCATCAATATTAATAAAACCTATTCCCTCTTTTCCGATAAGTTCATTGAGACTTAAATTTGTTAAAGTATTGATAATAACATGCGCCGTAGCTTTCATGTGGCTTGGAAACTCTTTAATACCATGTGCATGGTCTCTAAATAAAAGCTCATACGCATAAGTTTGACCTGACGTGTTAAGTATCTTTTGTTTTGCCATAAAAACTTTATTCATTTTGCTATCTTTGTTTTAATCTTAATTCTCGTAGTCTACTTTATAAAGACTTTAATATCACTTTTTCAATATCACAAAATAGATATCAAACATGTAAAAAAAGTGGATTTGTCCCATAAAAATGCTACTTTAGAAAACATTCTCTTTTTTTGTTAAATTTTATGATATGTTTATTTATTTATTATAGTGTAGTTTTTTGTGATAGGTGTTCCATCTTGAGGAAGATGGAAAGAGCTAAAGTTTCCACATGCCAATATGTCACCCTATTTTAGAAAAATAAATAGTTTACTGTTCAATCCCATATTTTTTCATCTTGTAGCCTATCTGTCTTGCAGTCATACCTAGTTGTGCGGCGGCTTTTGTTTGGATTCCTCTTTGGTCGATGAGCGCTTGGATGATGGACTCTTTTTCTATATCTTGTATATTTATTTTTGTAAGCATTGGTGCTTTTGTTGGTTGTTCTGATGTGTTAGCAGTTTGTTCTGTGTGTGAAACTTCGGCTACTTTTGTAGGAGAGAGAGTATCTTCCATGTAGAGCTTTTGATAATTAAATGGTAAAACATGGTTGAGCATCTCTGGGACAATCGTGCCATTTGGACAGATAAGTACTATCCTCTCCATTGTATTTTGGAGTTCACGAATATTTCCAGGCCATGGATAATCAAGTAAAATTTCCAGTGCTTGCTTACTAAAGTTCATTGTTTTACGATGCTCTTTCATAAACTTTTGAAGATAGTGTTCAAGAAGCAGTTTTACATCCTCATATCTCTCTCTAAGTGGTGGGAGAAAAACGGGAATAACATTGAGGCGGTAAAAAAGGTCTTCTCTAAACTCGCCTTTAGCTACCATGCTTTCAAGATTTCTGTTGGTTGCGGCGACAAGACGGACATTTGTCTTAATCGTTTTGGTACCACCCACACGCTCAAACTCCTGCTCTTGTAAAATGCGTAGAAGTTTTACTTGCAAGGAGGGAGTAATGTCCCCTATCTCATCTAAGAAAAGTGTTCCTCCATCTGCCAACTCAAAGCGTCCTTTACGCATCTCTTTTGCATCCGTAAAAGCGCCTTTTTCATGCCCGAAGAGTTCACTCTCTAAAAGTGTCTCACTAATAGCCGCACAGTTAAGTTTGATGTAGGGACCATTTTTTCTTCTACTGAGATTATGGACTGCTGTGGCGATGAGTTCCTTTCCTGTTCCTGTTTCACCACGCACCAAGATAGTCGCATCTGAGGGAGAAACAGTCTCAAGCAGACTAAAGATGTGTTGCATTTTTGTACTATTTCCAACAATGTTTTCAAATTTGTAGTCGCTTAGAGCCTGCTCTTTGTAGTAAGTTTTTAAGTCGGAGAGGTTCTCTTTCTCTTGTACAAATCTTTTTTGTGTTGCAAGTGTTCCGCAAAAGAGAGTACCGACTATAGTCAACATTCTTACGATGTCATCAAAACTCAAAATAGAGTTTTTGTTGATATTGGCTGAGATAACACCAAAAACATTCTCATCTTGAATAATTGGAACTGCAACATAAGAGATAGACTTCGTATCTACAATACCCATTTTGTTGAGATAGTTGATATTATTATGGATGTTTTCAATAACAACAGGTTCTCCACTTTGTGCGGCTAAACCTGTAGCGCCCTCGCCTAGTTTATACACTGCCATCTTTCTTTGCTGTGCAGTGATTTCGATAGAGGAGTAAAGCTCTACCGATGTATTGTCATCTGAGAGTAAAAAGAGACTAGAGCGTTCAAGATAGGCGTTACGTTTAAGTAAACGCATCCCCTTTTCAATACTCTCTTCTACATCTGGATTATTTGAAAGCATCACAGCAATATCGTAAAGAATTTTTATTTCATTGTATGCAAATGTAAGAGCACATGTTTGACAATCTTCGCCATCTGGAATTTTAAGGTCATTATACATAATCAGCCAACTATTAAATAGAGATTTTATATAATTATAGAGGAAAATCAGAAGGTTCTCTCTCGCAAGTTGTATAATTTTTAGCCAGTTTTATGTTCATTAATTAGAACAATTTATGCATTTTAGCTTCTAAAAGAGAGGTTATTATGCAAATCACAGTACATGGAACACCCACACAACTTTCAGGAAAAGAGCTATCAGTTGGAAAAGAAGCTCCCGCTGCCCGCATTACAAAGCTAGACAAGACACAAAATGTCATAGGGATGATTGCTCCAACTATACAACTCATTATTGTCATCCCATCTTTAAAAACGGAAGTCTGTTCTTTAGGTGCGAAGAAGTTCAATGATTTAGTAAAACAGTTTAAAAAACTTACTACTATTATGGTTACAACAGATGACCTTGATTTTGTCAAAGGGTATCAAGAGAGTGAATCTATCGATAGTGCAGAGATTGTCATTGATACAGAGCGTCAATTTGGTAAAAAATATGGCGTGCTTATCTCAGAGGGAAAATTAAAAGACCGCCTTGCAAGAGCTGTATTTGTTATCGATAGAGAGGGAGTGATTGCCTATAAAGAGCTTGTGAGTGAAATAGTAGATGAAGTAAACTACGATGCTTGTGTCGAAGCAATTCAAAAAATCCTTAGTGAGAAAAAGAGAGGGCATGAACACGAAAATTGGATGTCTGTATAGTTATGAATGAAGTGTATGAGAAGACCGCGCTCACACGAAAAAGTGTAGCATGTTTAAGTGGCTATTTAGACTGGAATTCTCAACCGCGGATTTTTAAACACTACCCCTCTTTTCTCTTTGGCTATAACTACGGCGAAAAAGAGCAACTCCACATCATCGAACTTGCACGCATGATAACTTCGAGTCAAATGATTGGCTCCAAGCCCTATCATAGACTCAATACTCCCTCCGCAGGAAATCTACACCCCATAGAACTTTATGTGCAGATACGCGCCATAAAGGGGATTATTAGTGGGATTTATCATGTGGATGCAAGTGAGAATAAACTAGTTCTCATTCAAGAGATAGAAGCAGATGGTTTAGAGAAATCACTCGGTTTAACACATAAACTTGAGGGAATGATTTTTCTAATCAGCACAGTTCCTTACCGTAGCCAGTGGAAATATGGTGACCGCGCTATTCGCTACTGCTATCAAGATGTTGGACATCAGATAGGAGCCATCGAAGCAAGTGCTACAATCCACAAAGTACAAACTACAATTTTGTCTGATTTTGATGCAAAACATCTCAATCAATGGATGGGCTTTAAAGATGAAGAGTCCATCTGTGCTGTAATGAGTATAGGTTCTGAAAATACAAAAGAGGTAAAAGAGCTCTCAAAGCCTCTCATCTATGTAGCGCCTACGGATTACTCCGAGTCCAACCTTTTTATTGCCAATGCCCTTGCAAAGGAGGGTGTACTCAAAAGTAGACTTCCTCTTCTTGAGTATGAGATAAATGAAGAGGCTATTTTAAAGAGACGCTCTTGCAGAGCGTTTAATGCAAGCTGTTTAGAGAAAGAGGATTTTGACTCTATGATAGCTCTGCTGAGTAAACCTCTCTCCTTTATGCAGTGCTACTCTATTGTCTTAAAAGATGATGTTTTAGAAAAAGGAATTTACCTCAACGGTGAGAGAATCAAAACTATAGAAAACGCAGATGCCATCGTAAACCTGCTTGTTGGGCAATCTTTTCTCAAAAATGCAACGATTATTGCCGTGATGTGTTCAAAATCCTTTAGTGCAGACAAACTGATGCTCTGTGCCAATTTTGCACATGCACTCTATCTGCAAGCCCAGAGCAAAGAGCTTGCATTTACAGGTATAGGTGCTTTTTATGATGAAAAACTCAAAGAGTACTTAGGTACACAAGAGCATATCCTCTATGTAGGCGCTCTAGGAAAACAATAAACAAGGTCTTAGGATGAATGTAAAGATGAAAAAAGCTAAAAATGAAGAAGCAGAAGCAATCCTAAATATATACCGTTTTTTTCAAAAGGATGGTTCTTTATATCTCAATGAAGATGTAGAGAGTCTTGATGTACTCTTTAACTCTGTTGTGGATGCTATCAATGATTGCGGTCCACTCAAAGCACAACTTCCATACACAGAGTTTGTGCACCCCTGCAAACAGGTACGAGATGGAGATGCAGGTTGGGTTGGACATTTTGAGGAGAGAGATAACCGCAGATTTTTTCTCAGTGATATTTACGATTATCTCAAACTTATCTACGGATAGGCTCCAAATAGAACAGTAAATGCATTCTATCTTTGAATAAGAAGGATGATAGCAATGATAGATAATGCAAAAGTTTCGCAAAATGTTCACTTTATAGGTGCATTTGACCCTCGTATTCGTACCTTTGATATTATCATGAAAACTGCAAATGGTAGTTCATACAACAGCTATGTTGTTCGCGGAAGCGAAGGTGTCTGTATTATGGATACGGTCAAAAAAGAGTTTTCAGATGACTTTTTTAGACGACTTGAACTTTTATGTGCGTATGAAGAGATAAAGTATATTGTTCTGCACCATCTTGAACCTGACCATTCAGGTGCACTCGAAGAGTTGATGTTACGCGCTCCACAGGCAAAACTTATTATCTCTGGGCGTGCGGTGATGATGCTTAAGGGAATCATTAAAGCAGAGATTCCTTATCAGGTTGCAAATACAGGAGACAAAATCTCTCTTGGCGATAAAACCATTGAGTTTCTCAGCACACCTTTTTTACACTGGCCTGACACTATGAGCTCCTATCTGCATGAGGAGAAGATTCTCTTTAGCGGAGATGTCTTTGGAAGCCACTACTATGATGAGAGACTCTTCGATGATGAAGTGGGAGATTTCTCTTACGCTTTTAAATACTACTACGACCATATTATGCGTCCATTTAAGAGCTATGTACTCCAAGCACTTGAGCTTTATAAACAGTTTGAGATTGCAACGATTGCCCCTTTGCATGGTCCTATTCTAAGATCAAATCCACAGTTTTACATCGATAAATATGCCAAGTGGAGCAGTGAGGCAAAATTTAGAAAACATATCTTTAGTAACAAAATGCTCTCAGTTTTTTATATGTCAAGTTATGAGAACACACATAAAATGGCAAAGAGTGTGATGGAGGGAGCGGACTCCATCGATGGAATTGTCGCAAGCATGTATGACCTTGCCTCTTTAGATGAGAACAATATGGTGGATTTACTCGAGGAGTCCGATGCGGTGGTTATCGGTTCCCCTACTATCAACGGCGATGCGGTGAAACCTGCGTGGGATTTACTCTGCTGTATGGCTTATCTTGAGAGCGGAGGAAAAGTGGGTGCCTCTTTTGGCTCCTATGGATGGACGGGGGAAGCTCCTGAAATGTTGCATGAGAGAATGCGATGGCTCAAGTTTAGACTTCCTCTAAAACCTTTGAAAGTAAAACTTATTCCAACGAACGAAGAGCTTGATGCCTGCTTTGATTTTGGAAAAGAGATTGCTGAGATCACGATGGGAAAAATGGTGGAGATAGATTTATGAAAACACAACACAAAGAGATGTATGATGCGATAAATGCGCTTCTTGGATCCTATGCAGTCAATGGACATGCAAAATATATTTTGGCTCCCTATGTAGCGAGAGTCTCCTTAGAGATGAACCACATGTATGCAGATTTGAACTTTAAAAGCAGAAGTGAAATGGGGCGTTTTATGATGAAAAATTTCCCAAAACTTGCAGAACAAAAACCAAAAGAGAAGCTATGGAAGAAGTTCTTGTATGACATGATAGGAGCTGTTGCTCCTGCATGTGGAAATTGCGATGACCAAGAGACATGTTTTAAATGTATTGTGAGTGAGATGAGCGCATGATAACACCCTCTATCTCAACATCTGAGCTCTACAAATATATCGATACACTCCTTGAAACCGACACACCTCTCTTTATTCACGGAAGTCCTGGTATTGGAAAATCTTACATCGTGAGTGATATTGCCCGAAAAAAAAATCTTGAACTCATAGATATACGACTCTCACAAATGGACCCAGTAGATTTAAGAGGCATCCCCTCTATCAAAGAGAATCAAACAGTCTGGATGCCCCCTGTATTTTTTCCAAAAGATAGAGAGTCTCAGGGGATTCTCTTTTTAGATGAACTCAACTCTGCACCTCCTTCCGTTCAGGCGGCTATCTATCAACTTGTGCTTAACAGAAAAATGGGCGAGTATGAACTGCCTCGTGGCTGGAGAATTATCTGTGCAGGAAATAGACTCAGTGACAGAGGGGTTGTTTTTCGCCTCCCATCACCGCTTGTCAATAGAATGGTACATCTGCATGTTCAAGCACGCTTTGATGATTTTAAAATCTTTGCCATTCAAGAGAGACTTCACCACTTTATCATAGGTTTTTTAAGCTTTCGACCTGACCTACTCTCTACCGAACCCGTGATAGATGATGACACAAACCCTGCTTTTGCAACTCCAAGAAGTTATCACATGCTCTCAGACATCTTAAAAGCAAATGAGAACATCAGCAAGATAGCACCTCTTATCTACGGAACTATAGGGTATAGCTCAGGAGTGGAGTTTAGCTCCTATGTCAAACTCTATGAGGAGTTGCCAAATATTGCAGCGATTTATGAGGGAGAGTACCCTGAGATAAAAAAAGAGCCTGCCCTGCTCTATGCACTCGTATCAGCTTTGGTTGAGTACTTCAATGGTTCACAGAGCCATCAAGAGCATCTTTTTGCCTTTGTTGAAAAACTTCCAACCGAGTTTGGAGTGATGCTCATCAAAGATATTATTATCAAAGATGACTCCATCGCAAACCATAGTGCATTTAATGATTGGTTAGAAAAGTATGGTGCATATATCATCTGATTTTCTCACGAAGCTGGAGAAAATCAGAGTACAGTTTCTTTTTGATCACCCTTTCTTAAGTGTATTGGCACTCTCATTGCCTACGCACTTTCGCAAAAATCCACATGAAGCTTTTGAGACCAATGGCTTAGAGATATTTGTAGATGCCACACTTTGTGAAACTATTAGTGAGCAGCATCTCAAATATATCTACGCGCACACACTTCTGCACGTCATTCTCAAACACGCTTTTAGAATGCACAACCGTAATCACGGCATGTGGAATCGAAGCAGTGATATTGTCATCAACCTTCTTTTAAGTGAGTTTGAACGCGTTGGAGAGCGACCTGAGCATGAAGTTATGCTGGAGAAGTTTCGAGATAAAAGCGTAGAAGAAGTTTATAATATCCTCTATCAGGAGGAGCAAGATGGAGAAGATACTCCAGATAATGAAAATCCAAAAGAGCAGAAACTCGATCTCATAGAGAGTGAGGGCGACACCGAGTCAAGTTTGGAAGATATAGAGGCTTGCATCATTCAAGCGATGGGATGTGCAAAAAAACAGGGAAATATTCCTGCCTCCTTTTTGGAGATGATACGTGAGACTATCCGTCCTAAGATAGATTTGCAAACGCTCCTGCATAGCTATCTGCTTCAGAGCTATTTTGACAAAGAGATACACTTTTCCCATCCAAACCGTAGATTTATTCATCAAAATATTTATCTCCCAGGCTACAAAGCGCAGAGAAACAGAATCAATCTCTATATCGCCTTAGACAAATCGCTCAGTATCAGCAATGAACTCTTCTCAAAATTTATGGGAATTATAGAGTCTGTTCTCTCTATGAGTGCCGATTATCAAATAACCATCATCCCTTTTGATGAGCGTGTAGATGAACAAAAGATTCGCACCTATGATTCACAGAGCAAGAGAGCTGAGTTGGCATTTGAGAAAGGAAACGGCGGTACACTCTTTGCCCCTGTGCTAGAGTATCTCAAAAAAACGGCTGAGATGGATGCAACACTAATGGTACTCAGCGATGGACTTTTTAAAGTTGAGTCTGCACCTGAGATGGAGACACTTTTTCTGATTACTGAAAAAAAGAGTATGAAAAAACTAGAAGCCTACGGCGATGTTTTTTACTTTGACCTCTAAGGAGCAACATGCACGAACTAAACTACAAAGATGAGATAGAAGCCTTGCAAGAGGAGAGTGATTTTGAGGCAAAAGGCGATGCGAAATATTTGGATCATGAGGATGATGAGGCGAGATTGCAGTGGGCATTTTACAGACCCTCAGGTTCGCATGCAAAACAGGTAGCAGACAGAGATGTTCTCGTCTCTATCATGGCATTTAACCACTCAAGGCTCACTTCATTAGAGCGTTTTGACCTTCTCAACCCAGAGGTGATAAATAATGCCGCTCTACGCGTCAAGATTAGAAACCGTAGCCGCATGCTTTTTCGTGCTATGGTTGATGACAACTTTGAGGAGTTGGTGCTTGTTCTTGAGAAGTACCCCATGTTTTTAGACTTAGCGTATGACCAGATGATAAACGGGAGAATCTGGAATGAGAACTATGCAAACCCTGTTGCCGCCTCAAAGTTTTTAGAGCTTTCTCAAACTATACTCGATGAGAAACTCGAAGAGGGAGTCAAGCGAAGATTACAGCCTTTAAAGGGTTTCAGTCAAGATGAGGCAAAAGAGTATTTGGCACTCTTAACAAATCAAGTACAAAACTTGCATAAGATAATAAAAGTGCACTACGCAGAGGCATTTGAACTCTGGTTGCAACATATCCAAATGCATCCACTTCAAAAAATCCTTTGGCAAAAGCACATAAATCTTCTCAAGGAGAACCGATGACTGGTATTTTAAAAAGTGTTATGAAGGCAATCTATAACTTAAGTGATGAAGACAACTATAATCTCTATGACGCAGAGGATATTTCAGAGTATCTTGGACTAAAGCTTGAGGTCGTAGAAAATATTCTTGAAGTGCTTATGGACGCTGGGTGTTTAAGTGAGTGCATGAACCTTCATGATGATGGTATTCAAACCTACTGTCTTACAGATAAAGCGATTGATATGGTGGAAGTGGGGTAAGTTGGAGTTAATATTTGGCATGTGGAAAATTTTGCCATTGTAAGAAAATTGACCTATATCTTTTGGCATGTGGAATTTATTTCATTGTAGAGGAGAGAGTCGATGTTGTTGTTGAACTGAACCAAGTCAATCTTTAAGTCAAAACCATGTTTAAATAAAAAAGTTTTAAATTTTATCTTTTGTTTTGTAAACTCTTTTTTATCTACAACTGTTTTGACAGCGAGGTCGATGTCCCCGCCTTTTTTTGTATCATCTGTTCGACTTCCAAAGAGAAAAATTTCGCTATTTCCAAAGCTATCAGCCGAGGCTTTTTGTATAAGTTTTATAAGCCTATTTGAGAGTCTCATAGAGTAAATCTTTTCACAAAATTTTTGACATTAAGGTAGTAAGATTGCAGAGTCTCAAAATTATCTATACAGTATTTTAAATCATCTAACGCTTCTTGAAGTTCATCTGGATAATCATGTTCAAGCTCATTTCTAATCTCTCTGATTTCTATCCAGTGTTCCAAGGAGTCTATAATCTCTTCTTTTTCTATATAGTCAAGAACTTCTGTCATCTTTGATGTGGATATTCCACTTATTTCGAGTAAAAGCGGAAATATTTTAGAACCTAAAAAATCTTGAATAGATGTAAATCTTTTGAGATAGGCATCAAACAGAGCTCTCTCTTGTGCTTGTATGAAGTTGAAATTTTCAACTGTAAGGATATTTTTTTCTTGGAGCATGCCATCTATGAGTTCTTTATACTCTTTTATAGCGCTATAGTGAGCATCAAGTTTTTCAAGTCGTTTTGTTAAAATATCTTTTTTATTGAACACGAGATACCCACCTTTTTTTGCAAGTGATTATAACATAGTTGAAGTCTATCTAAAGAGCGAATTGGCATGTGGAAATTTCCACATGCCAAGAGTTTGAAAAGAATATTGACTGAAAATTAACAGCAACAGCTTGATAATGCATTCGGATTTAAACTAAAAGTTGTTTTTTTACTCTCATTAAAATCAATCCCATACCCTTTGAGAAAGCTTGTTATATCTTCTGTACAGCAGGTACCTTTTGGATTTGACTTCTCACAAAATGATTTTCCATCTGCTATGATTTCCTTCACTTTTTTAGCGATGGCAGGTTCTTTTCTATTTATCATCTCTATTACACTCTCTTTTAAGAGTTTTTTGCAATAACATAAGGGTGTTTTAGGATCCTCATTTTTAATTGTAACCTTTGATTTGATATCTGACTGCAAAAATATTTCACTCCCATCATTAGAGTAGTACACAGTGTCACATTGAGGATTTGTACAGAAGTTAAACAGACCTACATCTAGCTTCATAGTTGTACGAACTTCTTTTTTGAGTTGGGATTTCACAGTAATTGCATTTACATTGCTTCCCTTTGTACCACAAGAGGGGCAGACATATACAACATTCTCTTGTGTTGCACATCCACATGACTCGCTCGCTCTCTTATTTGTAAAAATCATATTGGACTCTTTTTATTTTTCTAACATTATAGTAAATTTGAAGATGATATGTTTATTGAGAATGAGCTTTTTGAAGGCAGCTACTTTGGCATGTGGAAATTTCCACATGCCAAAAGGTTTTCTAATCCTCTTCGCCACGCTTTATGATTTTAGCGTTTACTTCATTTGGAAGTGTTTTTACATCAGGCTCTATAAACCAGATGTCACCATTTGTTAGGTTTACATTTCCACCCCACTTCGCATCTGTATCAAACTCTAGGGACTCTATAATCTCTTCCATATCTTTTTTTGCAACATAAAACAGAACTTTTCCGTCATCATTTTCTCTTAACATAACTTTTGCCATTGTTTATCCTTTTAGTTTAGTGAAGTACGTTTTGATTTTGTACCAAAACTCATCCCATCTGTTGTGTTCATAGGAGATTCTTAAAAAACCATCCCCTAAATTCCTAATATATGAAGAGAGTGCAAAAAGTTTATCATTACGTTCTGGAAAGTCTAGACGATAGTGAACGCCTCGACTCTCCTCTCTTTTGAGAGCCGCGAGTATCATAGCTTCTGCAATAAAGAGTGCATTTTTAAACTCGATGATAGAGGATAACTCTACATTGTTTTGCTTCTCTTTGTTGACGCAGGTTAAGCCGTATTGACACTTCATGAGATAATAGACATAATCCAAAGCATCCATCAAGGTTGCTTCGGAGCGATAAACCCCTACATTTTTAAAGAGAGACTCACCTAAATTTTTTCGCATAGAGTTAATATTGAAATGGCTCTCGCCCTCTAACATTAACTGCACTCTTCTATACTCTTTGTTGACTAAAGCATAATCTATGGGACGGAACTCCTCTCTTTTTGCTCTACGTGAAGCCTCTATTCCAGCTATGCGACCAAAATAGACCCCTTCAAGCAGAGAGTTCCCGCCAAGTCTGTTTGCACCGTGAACACCCGTTAGGGCACACTCACCACAGGCAAAAACACCTGGTAAATCTGTAGAAGTATCTTCTCTTGTCCAGATGCCTCCTATAGAGTAGTGTGCCGATGTAGTTATCTCAAGTAACTCTGTTTTAATATCTATACCAGCGCTATATAAGGCGACCTTTTGTGTCGAAGGAAGTTTCTCCTCAATAAGTTCAGGAGGGAGATGTCTAAAATCTAAAAAGACCTTATGCCCTTGAAGTGAGTGCGTAACAATCGCACGGGAGAGCTTGTCGCGTGTCTGCAACTCATCTGTAAATCGCTCACCATTCTCATCGACAATATGAGCACCCTCACCTCGAGCCGCTTCGCTAATAAGTGTTCCATTTTTCAAAGTAGTTGGGTGGAACTGAACAAACTCAAGATTTGAGAGTTTCATATTCGCGCGTAGTGCCGCGGCAATCACATCACCTGAACTCTCTTGTGGGTTGGTGGAGTGACCTCTAAAGATACCGCCATACCCACCACCAGCTAAGATGAGTGATTTACATGCAAATGCAGTAACATGAGAATCTGACCTTTGTAAAAGAGTGATGCCTGAGAGTTTGCCCTCAAACTTGACGATATTGAGCAGTTGATGATTACTTAAAATCTCCACACCCTCTTTACGGCACTGTTGTAAAAGTGTTTGAACAATCGCACTTCCTGTTTTGTCTGCAACATAGCAAGTTCTCTTTGCCTTTGTTCCACCAAAGGGGCGTTGTTGGATAACGCCCTCTTCATCCGCATTAAATTGAACTCCCATGGAGTTTAACTCGGAGATAATATCACTCGCTTCTTTACACATTTCCTTGATATTATATTCATTGCTTAAGCCATCTGCACCATTGATAGTATCTTGAATATGTTGTTGCACAGAGTCCTCTGTATCAAGATGAATCACGGCATTGATACCGCCTGAGGCAACTGCAGAGTTCGAGCGAAGAGGATTACTTTTTGTAATGACTACAACACTGCTTCCTGCTCTTTTTGCATAAAGCGCGGCAAAAAGTCCCGAGATACCACTTCCAACGACGATAACATCATAGAGCATGCGTATTTCCTAAAAGCTCTTTGATGTTTTCATTCTTAGCTGAAGGTAAATAAGCAAGCGTTAAGTTATCTTCCACATGCTGAGGATCGACTGCTCCAAAGAGAGCACTTAGCGCATTTCCAGAGCGTGCAAACTGCAGAGCAGAGAGGACATCGTTAAACTCAGATGTGCCTAAGAGTTCACCCACTTTTGGAGCAAATTTACCCTTAAAAAGATTGAGCTGAAGCAAAGAGGAGGATGCCATCAAGTGAAGTCCATATCCGCTCACTGCTTGCATAAGTGTATAGTAAAGAGCATCAGGACCTTTTTGGTTACTAAAATTACACGCACCTGGTTTTCCTAGATTAAAAGGAGATTGAATATATTTGAAGTGATGCTTTTTTCCACCTACTTTTTGCGCTATTTTCATAACATCGCCAAGACTTATATACTCACTGTGTGTCTCTTCATATAAAAAACCATTCCAAGCGGCGATACCATAGGCTCTTATTTTGCCCTCTTGGACAAGTTTTTCAAAAAGGGTAAACGCTTTTTCTATACGTTTCAAAAGAGTTTTATAATCCACATAACCCAACTGTGTCTCAGGGTTATGAAGGTATAAAATATCCAAAGTTTTTAGCTGAAGATTTTCAAGAGATTTCTCAACGCTCCATCTCAAATATTTTGGAGAGAGACAGTGCTGATCAATAATAATCTCCTCTTTCTCGGCTAAATTCTTTTGAATCACTTCCTCTTCAATCCATTTGTAAGGATTTTCAGGAAAAGGAAAATCAAGCGGTAAGAAACCTGCTTTCGAGGTGATGATAAGCTGTTCACGAGAAGCTTTATTCTCTGCAAAAAGTTCTTGCAGTGCTTCGCCTATCTCTCGCTCACTTATCTGATAACGGTAGTTGATAGCTGTATCAATGTGATTGATTCCATTTAATACAGCCATCTTTACCGAATCTTTATAGTTGATGACATAATTCTCTTCGCGATAAGGCTCTTTTCTGAAAGTTCCAAGACCCAAAGAGGAGATAAAAAACTCTCCATTAAATCTATAAAAATCTTTACTGTACTTCGGATATTGTTTAAGATATGCGAATGTACCCTCTTTCGTTGCGTAGTTCATTTTATGTAACAATCACTTTGATATTTGCTTTGAGTTTAAACTTGAGCATATCTTCTATACCTGCCAAAGTTGTCGTAGTGTTCATCGAACAACTCATACACTCTCCTTGGTATTTGATAAGCACATTAAAGACTCCATCCTCTTCGTTAATGTCGATTAACTCAACATTTCCGCCATCGGCTTTAAGTGTTGGACGGATGTACTCTTCTAAGATAGACTCAACCGATTTCACTTTTTGAACAAGACCCATAGAGCCGAATGTACCATCCCCTTTTGCCTCAATAATTCTACGAGATTTATCTTCCGCTTCAAGTTCACCCATGATTTCAGAGAGTAAATCTACAAGATAAACATCTTTATGCTCATGTCCACCTGGTTTGATACAAGATTTACAAAAGCCACCCGCTTTTGTATAGTCTGTAATCTCTTCTATAGATGTAAGTTTGTTGAGTTTGATAACTTGTTTGAGTGTATCTTGAGAAACACGCGCACATTCACAGATGATAAACTCAGTTTCAAAACTCTCCATATCTACATTTTTATAGATAGATGCAGCTTTTTTAATAACATCGTATGCCATAACAGAACAGTGCATTTTTTGCCCTGGAACCGCAGGAATATCTATATCATCGCGGAGTGCTTTTTCAACATCAATGTTTGTAATTTTAAGAGCATCATCTACAGTTTTCCCCATACATAACTCAGCCATCATATCAGAAGATGCTATGGCTGTACCACAACCAAAACTTTTAAACTTACTCATCTCAATCGTGTCTGATTTAGGGTCAATAAGCCAGTAAAGTCTTACCGCATCGCCACAACTCTCAGCTCCAAAGTCTGCAATCACGAGTTGATTGTCGCCTTTTTCTGATTCAGTTATCTCGCCCATATTCGAAGGGTTGTCCATACGACGTTGTACCTCTTGTGAGTACTCTTCCCATAATGCTCCACCAATCAAATCATCTCTAGCCATTATTACTCCCTGTAAATCGTTTATTAAAATTACTAAGTTAAATGCAATTTACATTCTTGCAATCTAAGAGTGAGAAACGAACAAGAGTAACAATTTTGTTCAATAAAGAGAAAAATTACAAAAATGTACCAAAATAATTTTTCTAGAACAGGATATGCATTGTTACTTATAAAATAAAGAAAAAAAGGATTCCCATGTATTTATTAACTGCAATTTTCAATCTTAGCTGTTTGAATGATGTTCTCACAGATTTAAAAGATAAAGGTATAGAAGGTATGACTGTGAGTCATGTTTTAGGCAAAGGTGGACTTGGTTTTATCAATGAAAGTGGTGGTACTGAGCTAGATAAAAATGTTAGGCTTGATATTGTTGTCTCCAATGATAACTATAAAGAGTTAGCAAAAGAGGCAATACGCTCTAACACAAGAGAGCTTATGACAGGTTCTGGGAAAATGTGGGTTACACAGGTTCTGGAAGTTGAGAGGATTCGTACAGGTGAAGTCAATGAGTCTGCTTTAGCACACCCTGCAATAGGAAAAAAAAAGAGGCACAAGATAACTACTTTTCAGCAATCGACACTCCATCTAGTTAATAGAGAACTCTTCTAAAACAAAGATTGCTTCGTCGTTCCTCCTCGCAATGACAGTCATTGCGAACAGAGTGAAGCAATCTAGATTGAAGAGAGTTTATAGAGAAAGAGTCTCTCTTTAAAAGCAGGAATATCAAGTTCTTGGCGATACTTTGCAATAGAGCGTCTTACCATTTTCACACCAAATCTCTCTTCGATTTTCTCATGTAAATATTTATCACTCAGTGGTTTCTCTTTATCTTCACTATCCACAAGTCGCTGCAAGAAGTTTTTGATTTCTGCAGTGGAGACATTATCTATAGCATTTGAGAAAAAATCTTTAAAAGCAAAGACTCCACGGTCACATTCGAGATATTTATCACTTATTGCTCGAGAGATTGTTGATTCGTTAAATCCGAGTTCATCTGCAACATCTTGAAGTTTAAGCGCTTTGAGTTCGCTTCCCATAAAAAAAGCGTACTGTTTTTCTATTAGGACCAGAGCAATGTTATAGAGGGTCGCTTTTCTCAAATCTAAGAGTTTTACAAGTTCTCTTGCCTCTTTAAATTTTTGCTTTGCAAAGTTATCATATTTATCTATCTGATTGACTGTAAGGTTTGGATAAAAAGCGTGGTTGATGCGTATAGTAAAGGTGTCATCTTTTGTCTCAATATACATATCAGGTAAGATATGTTGCTCCTCTTGCATATAGCTAATCGCAGGAGGATTATTCAATTTTTTTAACATATCTTTTGCATCGTGAAATCGTGGATGTTTAATAAACTTCTCTATATGGTCAAACTGTAAAATCATAGAACTGAGTAAGATACTCAGCTCATCATCGAGTTCAAAATCATTGAGCTGAAAAAGAAAAGACTCTTTATAATCCACTGCTCCAACACCGATAGGTTCAAGATAGGCAAAACGCTGACGCACCTGCTCTACTTTGTAAACATCCGTTTCACACTGTGCAGCGACCTCCTCGATATTTCCTTCAAAGTACCCTTCATCATTGATATAGTAAATAATCTGCTTTGCTATTTTTTGTGAGATTGGCGTTGGAAAAAGAGGCGCACTTATCTGATTGTCTAGCTTTTCATATAGAGATTCTGTAGCAACACTCATCCACTCTATCTCATCACTTGAAGAGTTTGTTACATTTTGCTGATACTCCATAAATGCACTGTGCGAAGAGCTAGAGGAGCTCTCTGAGATTTCAAAACCTGATTGCACTTCTAAACATGGATTCTCATTTGTAATCGATTGGATGTGCTTATCTAAATCACTTAAAGAGCATTGTAAAAGAGGCAACCAAGTCTGCATAGAGAGGCGAGGCAGTTGTTTCTGTTGAAGTGAAAATGCTTGTTTCATAGTACCTATCTTTATGCGTAAATTTGTCTGTTTTCTAATAAATATGCATATACTATTCTAGTTGATTTTTATACAGTTTGATGGTGTTTGAATGATGAAAAAAGAGGCATGCCTACCCCAGAAGGGGTAAGAGTTTTTTAGTATTTAAGACGGATTAATCCGTTTGGTTGTACGATTTTCATTTGGCAAGAAAGACGTGCTTTTGGATTTGATTCATTAAGCGTTTTCATAACAACTTTCTCTTTCTCTGTTACATCACTTAAAAATTCCATACCTGATTCTATAGTAACGATACAAGTACCACACTCACCATCACGGCAACCAAAAGGAAGTGCACTTCCAGATGCTTCAACGATATCTTGAATCGTTTTACCAGGCTTAACATTGATTGCTAAAAAGTCATTTACAATTTCTACACGAGTTGTCATTTTATTTCCTTTGTTTGTATTGAGATGGCTTTACAAGTAATGCATCCTCATGGAGACATTGAGATGTAAGTTCTCTATCACATTTTCTCTCTTCTACTCAGCACAATGCGTAAAAGAGTCTATCACCCTATTTTTACAAGAACATGCTTGTCCATACCTTTGTAAAAACCCACATTTATTCCTAGAATCCCGTAGTGTATATATGACCTATACAGTTACGATTGCCAATTCACAAAAAGTCAGTTATTCTCCTTCTTTTTGGGATTGCGAGACTGCTTCTTTTTCAGCTTTTTGCGCAGCTTTTTGGGCACGATGTTCACGAAGCCATCGTAACTCCTCTTCTACTTCATCATAGC
Source organism: Sulfurimonas sp. CG01_land_8_20_14_3_00_36_23 (assembly GCA_002781365.1). GTDB lineage: Bacteria > Campylobacterota > Campylobacteria > Campylobacterales > Sulfurimonadaceae > Sulfurimonas. Next base: position 7,351 of record PETN01000072.1, on the reverse strand, counting down.
CATCGAGATCATCAATCGCTTCAAGTTCAGCTTCACGACACCCATAAGTATCGCCCTCTTCTATAAAGTGTACTTCATAGATACGAATCACTTGAAGCCAATCTCCGATATGTTTTACATACCCCTCTGCACCTGCTGGAACAAGCACTTCGTTTGGTTCATTAAATGGGTTGGAGCCGTCATTGCGTATGGGTTTGGTCATACGAACACGCTGACCTAAACGAAAAACAGGAAGAATTTCGTCTTTAGTTGAAGCTGAGACTTGGCTGGCTTGTGCATGCGTGAGTTCCATTTGTCACCTCCTCTACATCATTACAACTACTAGAAGTGGAACAGCTTCCACAAGCACTAGGCTTGTCAAACATTGACCAAACATCTGCCGCTGAAGGAGAGTATCCATTTTCAAAGTTTTTATAGACACTGATGAGTGCAAACTTATAAAAGTCCAACAATTTTTCATCGCTCTCTAGTTTGTGTTCTTTGCCTTTGCTTATCATCTCACCATATTTTTTCATAATGTGAAATCTTTTTACATAGACTAAACGCTCATCATATTCAAGATCGAAAAAGTCAAAAAAGTCTTCAGTATCCGTTAATGCTTCAAATTCTTCAAGTCTACTCATCATTTATCCCTCATCATTATTTACTTCTCTAAATGCAATTTTTAATCTTGCATAAAATGCAAAAAGCCTACATTTATGTCGTGATTTTAGATGAATCTTAAAGACTCATCTCTTTTTTTATCTGTGAAGCCCAAGCTTGGATTCTCTCGTCACTTAAATCTTCTTGGTTTATATCATCAATCGCCAAGCCACAGAATTTTCCATCTTTCTCAGCCGCTGAATATTTATAGCTATATCCCTCTGTAGAGGTGTAGCCAAACTCAGTATCTGCACCAAGTTTGCTAAAGATTTCTTTCATCTTTCCTAAAGCAGTTACAAACTCTTCTGGGTGGCTTTTTTGATCACCTGCACCGAAAAATGCAACTTTTTTACCACTATAATCTGGTTCTTCGTTTTGCATCTCATAGAGTGGGTCAACCCAGTCTCTTTGAACATCGCCTTGCCCCCAAGTAGAAGAGCCTATAAGTAAAACATCAAACGCATCAAATTGTTCGAGGTCATCATAGTCCTCTTCCATGTTTATAAGTTCAGCATCATCAAATAACTCTGCAAGTGCTTCTGCCGCACTTAAAGTAACTCCGCCACTACTCCCTACAAATATACCAATCTTTGCCATTAGTCCTCTCCTTTACATGGTTTATATTGCTCATATATTTCAAATGATTTATTTAAATACTTATCCCCTTCAGCATAGAGTGCTTCGAGTGTTCTAAAACTAAAACGGTGGGCATCTTTGAAATATTTATCTACTAAAACGATTCTTCCTGCGATAACTATACATCGCCCAAAACCTTCATGGCTCATCTCCATGACAACATTACACATTACCCCAGTTTTACGCTCAAACTGAAGTGCTACGGCTTTAAAAATCATCTTGATTTCGCCGATAAGCATCTCATCAATATCTGCAATGATTGGGATAAGTTTTAAATCCTCTTTTGTTTTGACAAACTTTTTTATCAATACCTCTTCATCACTCATCTTTGCCCAGTTGCCGAATTGGTCTGTTGCTCTTAGTTGACGAATCAACTCCTGTGTAAATGGACTAAATGTTGGTGTTTCTTGGCTCATAGTTATTTTCCTTATTCTTCTGTCCAGCGTTCTAGGCGCGGGTCCATTTTTGTTTGGATATTCATAATTTTTTTAACCCATGGAGGAGGATTACCATTTATCATAGTGACCAGCTCTTTGAGTACATCTTCTATATTGCGAGGCTCTTGCACTTTCATTGGGTTAATACCACCGCGAATCACTTTTGCAGCGGCTGTTCCTCCGATGGATTCACAATACATAATGTTGACACCCTTTAAAGCTTTTACTTTAAAATCTGTCTTATCATCCCCTTCCATCTCAGAAGTATCTGTAGTAATCACTTCGCTTAGTTCAAACCCATTAGGTGAAACTTTATAAACAACAAACTCTTTTGCTCCACCAAAATGGGCATTGATAGTTTGCATATCTTTACTTGCAAATGCTACTTTGATAGCATTCTCCAATGAACTGTTACTCTCAACTGTGATTTTTGTAGATTCACCCATAATATTTCACCTTACTATAAATTTTTATACTCATTTGCATCTAAGTTATCCGTGATGCTTTACTTCACGAAGTTTATTTGCTACTTCAAAAAGAAAGTAGGTACTTCCCTCATAAAGCTGATCATTTTTAAGTTGATTGCCTAACTCTTCATAATTTGGAAACCCACGAAGGAGTAACGCTGTATGCTTCTCTTGTGAATGCAATATTCGTTCTGCATGAAAGTTACTGATAACCATATCAGCATTTTTGAAATGTACTTGGGCATCTTCAAGGTCTCCTACAAATACATTTTCAGCTTTTATATCTTCGAGGACTTTGCTGTAAGTTGTGGAAATTACGGCATTTATAGTGCCTCCAACGCTTTGAAGTAGTTCACACATACCTACACACATATCAGGTTCTCCAGTAATTACAAAAGTGGATGAACCTATAAGAAAATGGCTATCAAGCATGGCATCTTGAAGTCTTCCTCTCCATCTTTTGAGGAGTGGTTTTGGTTGAATTTGTCGTATTTCGATGAGAGATGCTACAAAATTGTCGTTCATTTGCAGTCCCATAAGATGATTGAAGTGCAGATGTTTGATATTTTCATTTTTAGCCAAGAGTGCTTTTGCCGCTATCTTCATCGATGTACCGATGGTAATCAGAGTCGCACAATCTCCTAAATCTCTAATATCTTCTATGCTTATCGCACCTGTTCCAAGCTTGCCTTGCCCCTCACTCAGATACCCATCTAAAGAGGTAGACAAATCAGGCAAGCAGAGTGTCTCAAAACCAAACCCTTCACAACACTCTTTTATCTTTTCCACCTCTGCTGGTTGCATGCTGACATGAGGTAACAAGAGAAGTTTGTTTGCTTTTTGTTGTGTTGATTTGAGCGTGTGTTGCTCTATGAGTGCTTTGACACACAGTGCCCAGCCACTCTCCATGCCACCCTCATAATCGGGTGTATTAACATAGCAGTAAGGTATCTCTACATGGACTCCGACACTTCGAACATCATCCCCTTTCGTCTCAGTAAGCCCCGTTGTATGAAGTCCGATAAGTTCAGGTTTTAGTGCAGAGTTTTTCTTAGTAATATTTTCAATTGCCATCAAAATCGAGTAATCACCACCATCTAAAATAGCCGTAATATCACTCACAGAAGTGTTATACATGGCGATAGGTTCATTGAAGTGTCGCGTATAAAATACTTTTGTATAAGAGGCACACCCTTGAGAAGCGTGCATCAGTGGCATACAGTTTTTAATTCCCATAAATGCAAGTGCCGCTCCCATCGGTTGAGAATGTTTTATGGGGTTGACCTGAAGCGGTTTATGTTCATGTTTGCTGAGTTCTATTTTTTCATACTCCATTATCCAACCTCCCACGGTGCTTTTGCAGATACATTGGCAAAGACAGGATTTGCAAAGGCGTGTTTTAAATCTTCCGCTAGATTCAGCAGTCCGTTATACCCGCCATAACTCACTTTTTTCTCTTGGTTTACATCGATAAAAGAGATTTTCTTTTTGATGGCTGTATAGAGACTTCGTCCACCTGCAAGGAGGATATGCGCGCCTCGCTCATCGATAATCTTCGACTGTTCTGAGGCAGGTGCTTTCATCAGAATTCCATTCTCACCAAGATACTCTCTCGCTTTTGCAATATCATCTTCAGTCGATTTTCGGATAGATGTCGCAACCACTTCTATGCCCAAATCCTGAAGTCCTGAAGCGATAGACCAAGCTTTATTTCCCCCTGTGTTGAGGACTGCTTTTTTACCTGCGAAAAGTTCTCTGTAAGGGAGAAGTTTCTCCTCTAACTTTGCCTCTTCCGCAGCGATAATCTCTTTTGCTTTTGCGATGAGTTTCTCATCCCCTAGTGCGTTGACTATCTCCATGATGGCAAAAGTTGTATCGCGTTTTCCGTAAAAAGAGACAGAAACCCAAGGGATGTCATACTGCTCATTCATCTTACGGCAGAGTGTGATGAGGGATTTTGCACATACGATGACATTGAGTTTTGCACGGTGTGCAGTGCGAATATCGCCAACACGACCATCCCCACTCATGGAGCTTAAAACGCGTATGCCGATTTTTTCAAAGATTGGAAGGTACTGCCACATATCGCCCGTTACATTGTAATCGCCGATAAGATTGATGTCATAAGGGGTAGTCAATGTCGGCTCTTTAGTGCCAATAAGATGTTCTAAAACAGCTTCCCCTGCCAAGCGAGAACCAAGGTTTTTTCCACCCACAAACCCAGGCGCATGCACAGGAACGATAGGGATACTAAACTTCGCAGCCCCTAGTTTACAAGTCATATCAATATCATCACCCACCATTGCAGTAACGCATGTCGAATAGACAAAGATAGCTTCGGGAGCGTAATGTTTTACGATGTAAGCGAGGGAGTCTTCAAGGCGTTTATCTCCGCCAAAGATGACATCATTGAGCGTGATACCCGTTGTAAAACCCATGTAAGTATGGTCGCGTCCTTTGTAGGAGCTGAGCGTTTCACGCGTCTCCCACGAAGCACCCAAGCAAGTCTGAGGACCATGCACCAAATGCACCGCATCCGCATAAGGAAAAAGTGAAATCTGAGCCCCATCAAAAGCACACCCACCAGCCGCCATCCCAGGTTTAGGCATATCACACCCAGCACCAGGTTTTTTATCTTTAGAGTGCGAACAAGCACTCTCATTCATAAGCTCTTTAATCTTTGCACGACTAACCATAAATACCCTTTTAGAGTTGTATTAATAGTACTACTGCATTTATTGTTCGAGAGAGGGGGAAAGTGGCTGTTTTAGGGGTTGTGTGGGTTATCTTTCGGAAGCGATAGCTTGCCTTCGCCCTTGTGTTCTCTGGAAGCGATGGCTTGCCTTCGCCCTTATGTTGGCTTAACAGTTAATATATATCAAGCCTTCTCTCATACTTTTTTCTCCACAAAAAAGTAAGCAAAACGAGGGAACCGCTTTTACGAAGTAAAATGTTTCTTTAGAAAAAACTCTCCCAACGGCTTCGAGTCCTACGGATTCCCAAAGAAGAACAAACAAACCACTAAAAACAGAAAACTCGCTTCGCTCAAACAGTTCTGTTTTCTTAACATGATTTATTTTCTCTTTTTTGGCTCTGCAGGTGTTGTAAAAATATCTGACGCATTTATTTATTGATGAGGTGAAAGTGGAGATTCACTTACAAAAAAGTTTCTTGTAACTAGGTTTAATTATCTTGAACCACAAATCCCTTTTTTCGCCATATCTAATTTAGAAATAACCTTTTGAGCCTCTTTTTCATCAACAACCTCTACACCTGCTCCACCAACAAAAACACCCATTTTTATATATTGTCTGACATAGTAGTTTTTACCACTATTTGTTTTAAGCGAAATTTCATTAGCTGAAAATTCTGATTCAGTTGATACTTTGTGTTCTTTATCACCTTCAACACTCTGATAGAAGAAAACACCGTTAGCAGTTTCTCCGAGACATTTGTCATCGATGAATACATCCTTCTTTAATGCTTGGCCTACAAATGAGTCTCTATAAACATAAAGTCCCGCGTTTCCTTCTGAGGGAGCATTAAAAGATTTGGCTTGATTTGCAACTTCCTTAGGCTCGAGTGGTACTGTACTACATCCGCTGAATAATGCAACTGATAATACTGATGCCAATAAAACTAATTTACTTTTTTTCATTTATTTCCTTCGTATAATAAATTAACCAACCAAATTATACAAATTTGGTTAATACTGTTAAAACTTAAAAAGTGTAACTAATACCTACTTTTATAGTAGAAGGATTTGTGCGTACACCTATAGTATCATCTGCTATATTGTAGATTTTCGATCCTACTGTGTATTTTCCATAGTAACCAAAATCTTCAGATATCGCACCACTTATTCCAACTAAAAGACCGAGGTCAGCTGTTACACATCCACTCTCATCCCAATCTGGAATATTCGTAGAACCAACACCACCATAAAAACCAACAAATGGACTAATGTACTCATTAATATTATATGCAAATTCAAATTCTCCTAACAACATTATGTCTGAAGCATCAACAGTTGAGTTATAAGTTGTCTTGTTTGATTGAAGAGTCAAGACCGGTCTAAAATCAAACCCTTCATTTTTATCAACACCTCCAACAATAGAAACCTCAAAACCACTACCACTCATATCATAGTCTGGTGTTGTATACCCAGATGCATCTTCAAGATTCATTGTTCCTGAAATACTAGTCATACCTACTCTAACTTGAGTATCTTCCGCACTTAACGTTGCGCTAGCTAAAAGTAATATAGCTGTTGTGCTTAACAATCTTTTTTTCACTCTAATTCCTTAATGGTAAAAATTATTTGGTTACATTATATTAACCAAAACGGTTAATTATAACCATTTTGTACTTTATTACTTCTTACAATTTGTACAAAAATATCCAAATTGGATTAAGGCAACGAAAATGGAAGTGTATGAAAAAATCAATTATATTATGCAAGAGAAAAAGATAGCTAAAAAAGATTTTGTCAGCAGAATTATTGCATTAGCACCAAAACTAAAAACGACTGGAGAAACACCGACTGAACAGACAATTTATAGATACTTAAATGGTCAACGTGAGCTTAAAATAGAGCTTGTTCCTTATATCGCCGAGGTGCTTGAAGTGGATGAACAAGAGCTTTTTCGTTTTGATATAGAATATGCATGTGAGTACAATCTTCGCTATTCAAAAGATGCGAGAGAAATTTTAGAGTTGTTGTTTTATGTTCCCAAGCCGATGATTGAGCATATTAAAACTGTAATGAAAAAATATAAACAAACATATACGGATGGGATAAAGGAGTTGTAGATTTGTTTCTTATTTAGGTTGCAAATAAAGAAAAAACAACTTGGCATGTGCAAACATCTTTTTCTTGGATGTATAGCTTAAATTAAAAATTACACCCCAGTGAAGAATGGCACTAACTAGAGATGGTGTCATAGAGATGGTGTCAGACCCTATTTAGGGAAGAAAACTTAAACTAAAAACGCTCTTATTTGGTTCTTATGAAAGAACATCAAAATAATCCTCTTCGATTATTTTATTTTTTAAATTCTATTTAAAAAATCCACATGCCAAACATTTCCACATGCCAAACATTTCCACATGCCAAACATTTCCACATGCCAAACATTTCCACATGCCAAACATTTCCACATGCCAAAC
>PETN01000076.1 GCA_002781365.1 Sulfurimonas sp. CG01_land_8_20_14_3_00_36_23 | reverse complement strand
ATAACCCAACACTTTGAGCTCTTGTTATCGCTGTATTTATGTTCTCTATGTGGGAGTTGGAGAGGTTTGTGTTCGCGTTGGCGGATATGCCTATATATGCATTTTGTATATCAATTCCATCTATTGTTGTAGCGGCTGCAACTGTAACTGCGGCATAACCCGTGTCTGTTCCCATACCATTAATGAAGATGTTTTTAATCTCACCCCCTTTAAGAGTGATGGTATTTCGAGCATAGATGGTTGAACCGTTGTTGGAGCTGAGTATCACACCTGCTGGAATCACCAAATTTTTCACATAGGTATCCGCTGTTATCACGGTATCTTGGTAGAGAACGCCTCCAAGAGAATCTTTAGCTAGAGGGTCACTTCCTGCAGAGACTTCATCCCCATCATTGACACCATCCCCATCCGTGTCAGCAACGAGAGGGTCAGTTCCTGCTAAAGCTTCATCCGCATCACTAAGACCATCTCCATCATCATCTGTATCTACATCATCAAGGAGACCATCACGGTCTGTATCTATCACGGTTGCCGTTACATTTGCATCGGTATTATCATAGGGGTTTAGTTGACCATTGTTTGTATCTGTTTCTATTCTATCTACGACTCCATCATTGTCATCATCATTGTCATATATGTCTGCTATACCGTCTCCATCATAATCTTGTGAAGTTTTGTTGAGTATATCTACTGGAGCATTGATGTAATTATCATAATAGATTCTTCCTTTTGTTGAGTCATCTAATTTATCAAAGTTATAAATGCTCAGCATTGCACTATCCATTGTTCCATGGTAGTTATTTGAGATAATCAAATCAAGTGTCCGTTGGTTACGAATGTCATATTTGATATTATCCCCAGTATCTATGGTTGAGTTTTTATAAATGTTGTTATATTTTATAACTGGAGTTGCAGTGTCCCTATCAAGGTAGAGTCCGCCATTTCCATTTGCTGTCATAGTATTGAAAACAATTTCTGGGGAGGTGGTAGTTCTTAAGCCATAATCTGCGTTGCTTGCAAGAGTATTTTGTGAGACTAAGCCAAAGGCACCTGCTACCATACCATCAAGAATCAAGCCTGATGCACGATTGTTAGATATATTGTTATCTACTATCTTGGCTAAATAGAGGTTGCTGACGCGTACTCCATCAAGGTTGTTTGTGAAGCTAGAACCTGTGATGTTCGTTGTACCACTACTTGGGTTATAGTATCCAGTTTGTGTAGCATTAGAGATATTTGAATCTATGATATCTACTTTAGCAGTTGTGTATGCATAGATACCATAATAATTTGAATTTTTAAGGTTCAGATTTGTTATGGTTGCTGAGGATGCAGTGTATATAGATATTGCACCTTTTAAAGATGAAGTTGGTGTCATCACATCCATCACATCATTTGTTGAAGTGAGGGTATCATAACTCTCTAGATAAAAGGCAGACTTATCATTTAGGAAGTTATTGTTGCTTGAGTTTATACTTGAGTTTCTTGCCCATAGAGTTGCATAGTTAAGATTATTTGTAAAACTGCTGTTGTTGACATCTAAACTAGAGTTATAGAGCTCAAAAACATATTGAGTAGTATCTGTAACTGTCGTATTTAACATAGCTATATGTGTATTATCAGCATAAATAGCTTTTTGACCACTACTTGCAATAGAAGAGTTATTTATTACAAGATTATCTAGACCCTTTGCATAAATTGCATTGGTTTTTGAGTGTTGAATCGTTGTGTTGTCTAAGTATGAAAATCCCGTAGAGCGTGTTGTCTCCGCTTTATAGATTGAGCCAAGGACAGAACCTGCATAATCTATGTCCGTATATTTTAAAATCGAACCACTAATGTAACTGTTATTTGCATCTACTATGAGTGGTGTAGAGTCGTTGAAAAAAACGAATCCATCGAAATGGTTAGTTGCCCATCCACTACTTGGTAACTTTGGCGTTATGCTTATGCGACTTGTAGGGGTTCCTTGAAATTTAATGGCACCATGCACTTGAAAAGAGTAGTTTCCACCCATAATGATTTTAGTACCCGCTTTTATGGTAAGTGTTTTACCAATAGGGATAATGATATTCCCTTTTAATAAAAGCGTATTGACACCTGCTGTTTTTGGCAAGGTTGTGTTTATACTTAACTCTTGTGCATTTACAACTTCAAAAACTGAAGTTGCATCTTTAGGGTCAGCCCCAACTGCTAACTCATCCACATCACTAAAGCCATCGTTATCATCGTCTGTATCTGTTACATCTGAGATCTTATCGCCATCAAAGTCTGCAGGGAGTCCCGCTCCACTAGCTAAAAATTGACTTGTATGTGCAGCAGCTTCATCTAAGTCAGTGTATCCGTCATTGTCATCATCTACATCGTTAATATCGAGGATACCATCACTGTCAAAGTCTGCTGTAGCTATCGGATTTGAGAGCATTGGTGCGTAAGTGATTTTAGTACCAGAGACTAAACTATCTAAGAGTGCTAAATCTGTTTCATGGTAAAAATTTTCAGTTGCGTTAATAGCTCCATTATAAAGGGTATAAAACATTTTTTTAGCCGCTACATATTGTATGTCTGATTTCGTAATATTAACCACACAGCCATTATTATCTGACTCCACTGCATTTGAAAAATAGTTTTGAATACTTATGCCCTCTAGTAGAACATTATTAGCACTACCTCTAGCATATACTGCATCAGTTTTACTTCCATTAATATCTATATTTTTTGCAACAGTTTGGCTGTTGTAAAAGTTTAATCCATAATTTGAGTTTTGAATTGTGATATTTTCAAAGTATGGAGAAGAGCTATTTGCATACAAAGCCGAACCATTAATATTTGTAAGATTAGCATACTGGATTGTTGAACCACTTGCATAACTATTATCTACATTTAATACGGCATCTACACTGCCATCATAAAAGAGAACACCAGAGTTTCCATAATTACTCAATCCATTAAATAAAACTGGCTCTGATGCAGTCCCAATTGCTATTAATGAACCAGCATTTACATTTAATGAGGTATAAGGACCAAAATTTACTTCAACTCCTGGTTCTATGGTGAGTGTAGCTCCATTTGTAACTTCTACAACTGCGTTGAGACTGTAGGGGGAGTATGCTTTTGTCCAAGTTGTATCTGTAGTTATAATATTGTTGGTACTATCATAAATCGTACTTAGTCTATAGGTTTGATTCGCAATGGCAGAGATATTTCCTAAATCATCTACAGCGATTGCTTTTAAATTATAAACTCCAACCGCTGAGAGATTAATATCTTGGGTAAACTGTAAAGATGAAATCGTTGGTATCGTATCATCAAGAGTATAATATATTTTAGGAGCGGCATCCTGCAAATCTGAAGCTGACAATGTAATAAGCTTACCATTTTGAGCGGCAAATATACCTCCAGAAGTTGCTGTAATGGTAGGTTTAACTGTGTCAACTCTTAATGTTGTCTCTACAATATTTGAATTATTACCTGCTTCATCAATGCCCATTACCTTCACTTTTACTACATTTGCATCTACTTTGACTGGGATAGTCGTGTAAGAGAGTGCTGAAGTGTTGCTTGGGTCAACAGGGGATGTACCATTTGAAGATATCTCATACCTTAATGCTACGATTGAGTTATCTATTACAGTTACATTTAAGTCTGGATAATAATTAAACGTTGCCGCATGTGTATCAAATGAAACTATAGGGCTAACGGTGTCAATCACATAGATAGATGTCTTTACTAATTCTGTATTCCCATCAACATCTACAGAAAAGTATTTTAAAATATGTTCTCCATCTGTAGTAAATGAAATTGGACTATTTGGATTATAAATAACACTTGAAGTTGTAGGGTTAGAGCCATCTGTAGTATAGTATATATTGGATGCATTTAATGCACTTAAAGAGATACTTTTTGGAACATTATAATAACCAGCTACAGGAGAGGCTACTGTCACTAAGGTATTTGGATCTTGAGTTATATAAGCAGCTGTTTCAAGAGAAACGTTTCCTGCTTTATCTATTCCTCTAATTTTTACCATATTTAACTGTTTTTGAAGGAGAGGGACCCTTATAGTAGAAGTAGTGATTGGTTCACTAGCTAGAACCCATCCTGTATTGTTCACATTTACTTCATAACCTTTGAGGTTCTCATCTGTACTTTTTGTCTTTAATGTTAAATCAAAATCTGTTACATTTGTATAGCCATTATTTGAAAAGAGCTCAGGTTTTGTTGGTACTGTTGTATCGTATGTAACATTTACGGTTTGTGCAACAGATTTATTATCTGCATCATCTGTTACTCTTACATAGAGTGTTTTGACTCCATCAATGCCGCTTAGAGGAAAGATTAAATCTTCCATAGAAGAATAGACTTTTGCAAAACTAAAGTTAGGGAATAAACTAATCTCTACATTTCTATAATATTCTGAAGATGTTAAAGACAACGTTGCATTGTCATTTACAATGTTACTTCCAACGAGAACAACACTATCAAAAATAGGAGGTGTTGTGTCAAATATAACATATTTTGCTGATGCATCTCCAATATTTCCAGCACTATCAACAAGTCTAATATTTATATTTTGACTCATTGCGCTAGGTAAAGTCCAGTTGATTCCATTTGGAGAATAGCTAAAAGTTTTATATGTATTTGTAACTGTATCAAGGAGTTGAACTTGGCTTATTCCATTGGCTTCTATAGCTGTAACTTTGACAACCAAGTCTTGTGTATTGGTGGAAGAAGAGCCTGATTGAAGCGTAATAGTATCTAAAAGTGGCTTCGTTGTATCTAGAAGTACACTACTACTGACAATAACTTTAGTGGCTTCGCTTGCAGAAGCATCATAGAGTTTCACATATACACTCTTACTTCCATCTCCAAGGCTTATAATATTGTAATCATAACTAGTAACATAATCAAGCAATTGGGCATTTACAAAATCTAAAGATTCTGATATCAACATTTTATATGCACTTGTAGCATTTATATTAAGATGGGCAACTCTACTGTTTGTGATTGGAAGATTAGAATTTATACTCACAGTTGCATCAGTAATCCTTGCACTTTGCATAGTTACAGATGGGGCAACAAAACCTTTTGTAGAAACATTGTAAAGAAGAACTTCAGTTTTAAAACCATCTGCAGAATATTCTAAAACAATATCATAAGATGGAATACCGTTGATACTAAAAGAACCATTTGCATCTGTCATAGCATATAAACCTTGTCCAACTACATTTATAGCTATTCCGCTATTATCTGTAGCTCCTAGACCTTTACTAACTTGCCCTATAAGCACTTGCTTAGTTATTGTCGTAGGAGTTACTTTCGTATCTGTAGTTTGAGACTCTGTAATAAGCACAGTTGTAGTCGCTACACTATAGCCCTCTTTCGTTATAGTAGCAGTATGCTCTCCCGCAATGATGCCGTTGATTGTATATGTTCCATTTATATCTGTAAGAGTATTAAATGTCTGAGAGGGTGTTGTTAAAAGTACACTTGCATTAGCGACAAAGTTATTCGTATCGTCTACTACTTTGCCAGTGAGGTTTCCAGTTTTTGCAAGAAGTGAAACATCATCAACTGTTGTTTTAGCTCCTTCAATTACTCTAATTGGTAGTGTAGTTGTATTGTGATTTGAATCTGTAATGTTTAGAGTATAGCTAGAGACTGGGATGTTGTTTAAGATAAAGGAACCATCTCTTGCTGTAATAGCCTCATTGTCAGTTCCTTCTATAGAGACTATAATACCTGCGTGATTAAGAGAATCTGTTACATCACTAAATCTAGCAAATCCTACAATTGAACCACTTGCTTTTGTAGTAGTTAATTTTTGTATATTAATAACGTTTGCGCTTGATGTTTGACTTTCACGTATTGCTACATTGTCAACTTTAGAGCTAGAAAAGTCATGCGCATATACAAGAACAGAGTAACCGTCCCCCACAGGTAAAGCTGGGAATGTATAATTTCCATTGCTATCTGTAAGAGTAGTAAAGAGTGAAGCATCTGCACTTTTAGCATAAATTACAATATTTGATAAATCATCGATACCATCTGCACTGACAGAACCAACAAGTTTACCTTTCTGTGCACTAAGTTCAATAGTTTGCAAATTTGTAACTTGTGCTGAAACAATAGTAAAACTCATATATTTTGGGATATATCCATCTTTAGATATGGTGATAGAGTATGTACCCTCTGGAAGGGAGTTAAAACTTGCTGTTCCATCTGCACTGCTTGTTGTATTAATATCAAGTTCGTTTAGGCGAATCGAAGAGGCATTTATTTTTGTTCCAAGAGAGAGGGATGCTACGTTAAAAGTCACACTTCCCGTAGGTTTTACCTGTGTTATATTTTTAGTTGTTGTTTGTGCAGGTGCCACATAGATATCGTCTATTTTTGTTCCTTTGGCATTAGCAATATCCACATAGACTAAAGAGTAACTTCCTGAAGGAACATTTGGCACTTCATAACTATTATCTGCAAGTACATCCACCTTAACTGGCTTAACAATTGGATCTGGGACAGATGTCTTTCCTGCAATTTTTGTTTTTTTAGCTTCTGCAATCGAGGCTTGAACCTTTTCTGGAGTTAGCCAAAGACCACCTTTAGCCATAGTAATTGATTTATAAACTCTTGAAGCAGATGGCAATGCTACCTGATTGCTTCTTTTTGTTACACCGTCAAAAGATTTATAAACTCTTGAAGCAGATGGCAATGCTACCGGTAGGTTAAGTTTACCTTTGATAGCACCTGTTTGAGTATAAGTATTTGATGTAGAAATTGATTGATTACAGATTGGAATTTGTATAGTTGCAGTAATAAGTTTCAACCCACCAAGTGGGCATATAGCGTTCCCTTGTGGTATCTCTTCTACAGAGAAGTTAGCTGACGCTCCGCTACAAACTATCTGAGGGTCTCCGACTCTCTCTGAGATGTCAAGTTCTCCATTTGAGTTCTTATCTATCCCTGAATAGACTGCTATACCACTGGCAGCTCCACATGTCGAGTCTATAAGGGTTGCTGCATTTGCATCTGCTTGTTCTCTTGTTACACTTTGAACAAGGGCTGAGTTAATGCCTATTGTTGTGCTTGTCGGATTTGTTGAAGTTGAAGAAGAGTCACTACTTCCACCACCACCACCGCCACCACAGGCAGAGAACAATAACATTAACATTAACACAATAAAGTTTTTCACAAATAGACTCATAATATACCCCAAAAAATGATTTTTAGAGTCTAGCATAATGCTTTTTAGAGGTTTTCTCGTTTTATATTAATTATTTTAGATATTTCTACTATGAGTATTATTGTAACATGTTATATTATATTGTTGTTATTTAACATTAAACAAGACAGTCGATTACACTCTTTACGAGCAAACAGCTGTTAACTACTGTCATTTACAAAAACAAATGTTATAGGCTTATAGAGTAATTAAATTATCCTAATATTTTTGAGATAATTTAAATCTATCGTTTTTTTATAAAGTTTTAGCATCTTTCTTGTACATAATCAATCATCACACAGGAGATCGTCTATGAGCTGTTGAGGCAATGTATAAGCATTTTCGATAGCATCATTAATGCGATCCATGATTTCCTGTTCTATTTGCCCAATATAAACAAATTTAGACCCTTCTATTGCACTTTTTAGTTTTTCTGAGTTTTCTTTACGAATATTTTTTAAATCTATAACTGTTCTTTTTGAAAAATATTGGCATTCACCAACTTCAACGATGACTGTATCATGAAGCATATCAGCTCTATACATATAGTGTTTTTCATATTGCGATGTTGGCAAGACAGCATATGTCGGATTGCTATTCACGACACAAGATAACGCTAACCAATATTTATCTTTGAACTCTCCACCGTCTTCAAAATCATACATTTTCCAAAGATAAATAGAACCTCTCGAAATAATTGTCATTAAGCTACTTAAGAATGAATAGACATATCAAAGTGTGTATTCATATTTTTCCAATATGCAACATATTCTTTATTTTTTCCAGACATGCTTTCTTCACTGATAATTCCATTATCATAGGCATCTATATACTCTGGTGTATCATGAGATAAGTCTGATATTCTTTTCGCCGAATAATCTTTAAATTCTTCAGATACACGCTCTAAGATTTCCAATTCAGATTTACTAAAAAGCTTACTATTAAATTGAGAATTTGGAATAAATCGCATAGTTGCATAACCATAATTAGATGAATCTTCTGTCCTTATGTATTTAGAAAACTCATCTGCATATTCAGTGAAATCATCTTTTTCTCTTTCGTTGAGACTATTGATAACATTTAAGGTAATTGTTGGAACTGGACCTTGTGGTAATTTATGGTAAGTATCACCGAATACAGATCTTCCAAATTGTTCTAAATGGTATTTGTCAGTAAAAAAAAGTAATTTCATCAACTTAGTCTTACCAAGATTATGAACATCTTTATTGACAAAGTAAATAATAGCATTAGCAATTCTAGTGATATTAAAAGATACCATGAAAAACCTCCTGCTTTTTTTGTTGGTGGCATTATACCAAATTATTCAACCGTATACGGTAAGTATAGCATATTATATTCCTTAGTTCTTTTTTATTCTACTCATATATCATACATTCTCATAAGCTTATGTACTGATCAATCCAAGATATAAATGAATATAATTTTATTATATAGTACTTGCAAATTCAGCTATAAGTTTTTAAATACTAATGTTAATAATTATACAAGAAAATATTAATTATTTTGTTTTTATAATAACTAATGTTATTAAATCTACATATAAAATTATTTCTAATTTTGGTATAATCATTTTATGCCAGTCAGAAAAATAAAGAAAAGTTACATCTCTTGTGTCGGATATTTTAAAAGCCATAAAGATAACAAGCAATTGGCTTTTGAATCAATTTTGGAAAGAGATTTTTTTATGTTGTTAGAATTTGATAAGGATGTTGTTTCGTTTGAAGAACAGCCTCTTAAAATCAACTATCAGCTGAAAGCCAAAAGCACAAGGTATACACCTGATGTATTAGTGACATACAAAGACGGCTCTCAAAAAATCTTTGAAGTAAAATATCAAAGTGACATAGATTCAGATCCGAAACTACAACATAAGATATCTGTTTTAAAAGAAGAGCTTACCCGACAAATGTCACTTCCTTTTGAAACATTCACAGACGCACAAATAGACCAAATATATTTCAAAAACTGCGTTTTTCTCTATAAAAGTGCTTTTATCTCTGAGAACAAAGTGATATCTACTCGAATCCTAGAAGCTATCAATAAACTATCCAAACCTATCACTATCAAGTCGTTTGTAGAACTTTTATCAGCCAATCAAACTGAACAATTGCAAATCCTTCCCTATCTTTGGCATGAGATCTTTAAAAACAGTGCCTTAATAGATATGAATAAAAAAATCACCATGTCATCTCTTATTCTCAAAGGTATAAGTCATGAGTAAGCTAAACCTCTCCATAGGCTCAAAAGTTTTTTACAATAACAAAGAGCATATCATTTTAAAAGCAGTCAACTTCCACACCCTCTCCATAGCTCCAACAAACAATCAAACGGAAATTATCAATGTCAAAATTCAAGACCTGTCTTCAAAACCTAAAGAGGAAAAAACGCAACTTGATAGCTATACAGATGAGGAGTGGAGTGAAGCAAAAAAGAAATACGATGCTATTAAAGAGCTCGTCTTTAGAAAAAAATCACGCGATGAAGTTGAAGAGGTAGCTGCTAAGTACGAAGTGACTGCTATGACCATCTATCGTTGGATTAAGACCTATGAAGAATCAGAAAAAATCAGCTCACTCATCTCAAGTAAACATAAACGTGGGAAAAAAGGAAGTCGCATAGAGCCCTTAACAAATAAGGTCATAGAGGATGTTATTGAGGAACTCTACCTCACTAAGCAAAGAGTCGGTTTTCCTAAAATCTTTAATACCATTAAAGCGGAATGCAAGAAGCTCAATATAACTATTCCACATGAAAACACCGTCCGCAATAGAATCAAAACAATCGATCCAAAATTCGCTCTAAAAAAACGCTTTAGTGCAAAAAAAGCGAATGAAAAATATGGAAATTTTGAAGGAGAGTATCCAGAGGGAGACTTTCCTTTGGAAGTGTATCAGATCGACCATACTCCGCTTGATATCATACTCGTTGACTCTCACTCAAGAAAACCTCTAGGAAGACCTTATTTGACACTAGCAATCGATGTGTATTCAAGAATGGTTGCAGGATTCTATCTCTCCATGCAAGCACCAGGATACTTTAGTGTGAGCCAATGTCTCTATAATGCTTTTTTGCCAAAAGATGATTTTTTAAAAAAATACGATATTCAAGGAGAATGGGAAATATATGGAATCCCCTCTAAATATGCCGTCGATAACGGCAAAGATCTCATTGGGCTTGATATGCAAAGAGTGTGTGATGAGTTTGGTATGACTATGGTTCGACGACCCGTTGGAAGACCCCAATATGGTAGCCACGTAGAGAGGGTTTTTGGAACCATCAACAAAGAAATTCATAATTTACCAGGCACTACGTTTTCCAATATAACCGAAAAAGCCGAATATGATTCCGTCAAAAACGCAACCTTTACCCTCGATGAAATAACCAAGTGGCTCACGGAGTTTATCGTCAATGTTTACCATAACCGCGTACACCACGGTATAGGAATGATACCGAGACAAAAATACCGTTTAGGAATCTTTGGCGATGATGAGAACCCAGGTACGGGCTTGCCACCGATTGTAGAAGACAAAGAATCCATCAAAATCGCTCTCTTGCCTACATATCATAGAACCGTTCAAAAAGACGGTATCACCCTTGATGGTATCACATACTATTCTGATGTACTGAGAACTTGGATAAACAGGGAGGATGAGCAAGGAAACAAGCTATATAATACCCCAAGAAAACAACACAAGAAAAATCAATTTCTAATTCCAAAAGAG
>PETN01000055.1 GCA_002781365.1 Sulfurimonas sp. CG01_land_8_20_14_3_00_36_23 | reverse complement strand
TTTCTTTATAGAAGTTCAAAAGAAAGTCAAAAAAATAGAGTGTGCAAATTTAGACAGCTAAAAGAGTTGTTTTTAGAGGTGCCCATAATATATTTATCATAGTAACAAATTTCATAGGGTATGTAAAAATATATGACAGATTGAAATGTTTTTACAGTAAGTTTTTTCTTCCTTTTTCGTCCCCTAGTTCCGCAGACCGTCATTCCCAACTCTAAAGAAACATTTGCTTCGCAAAGCGATTCTCTTGTTTTGATTGGGAATCTAGCTAAAAAAGAGATTGAGTGAAAAGTGGAGATTTATTTACTGGGGTGTAGTTTGTTTACTTACACCTTTAGCCCGCAAGGTCTCAACAACTGGTGCACCATCTTCTATCTCTTTTAAAATCTCTATGATTTGCTTCTCGCTAAACTTACTTCTTCGCATGAATACTCCTGATTAATTTTATCAGAATTATTCCGTTCTAAGTGGTACTGTTTTTGGGGAGGCTTACATCTTGAAAAGAAGCCCATCGTAAGGCTACGATACTTTCGTCTTGACTTACACTTTGTAAAACTGATTTTTGAAATATAGACACTATAAAAACCTTGATTGTTTTTTGTTTGATTGCATTTTATCTAAAAAAACTAGAAAAGATTTGCTTATAGTCTGCATTCCCATCGGAGATGATTGGAATAAAAAAAGGTGGAACGAGAACGGGTGTTCTCGTTTTTTGTATAAAGGCGAATAGGCTTTAAGCCTCTTTATTTAGAATAGAAAAACCTAAATCATTCATTGCCATATCAACCATCTCGATGGCTTTTGCCATTGTTTGTTGTGAGATATCTGGAAGTTTTGAACCCCACATACTCTCAGCATCTTTGAAACCTTGAAGCATTCCCTCACGACCTGCGCGCATCATGCTCTCATTGCCGCCAGAGCCATTGATAACAAAGTTAGCGATTCGCTCTGCAGTTTGCTGGATTCCGAAGATTCCATCCTCTTTTACAAGTGAGGCGGCTTCCTCTTTGGAGAGTTCGGCAATAGGTTTGCCTTTGTATCCAACATCCGAGAGAAAAGTTTGAAAATCTTGATAATCTTTTGCAAATTGGTCTTGGGGCTTGCTTGCCTCTGTTTGAGCACGTAAAGATTTAAAAGTATAAGCATTCGCATTTTGACTTATCTGCTCTTTTAAATCTTTCACCTCATCTTTTGTGAGTTTTTCAGTAAACATAGTTTTAACGCCAGTCTGTTTTTGTGTAAAGTCAACACCTGACATCCCCGATGATATTTTCATAACCTCTCCTTTGTAGAGTCTTTAGAAAAGACAAATCGTCCATTTTCAGATTTTTTCAAATCGAGAAAAGCTTTAAGCGTTTAGAAGTGCCAAACTCTCTCTTGCGATTTCGAGCTCTTCATTCGTCTTAATCACTAAGAGTTTTATCTTACTTTGAGGCGTTGAGATAGTTGTAGCATTTGCCTCATTTGCAAGGCGATCCATCTCAATTCCACATGCCAAAGAGTCCAAAACTCTCTCTCGAATAGTGGGGGAGTTCTCCCCTATGCCACCACTAAAAACGATTGCATCGACCTCTCCTAAAAGTGCCATATAGGAGCCGATATATTTTTTAATCCGTCGCGTCATCATAGCAAGTGCTAACGCACCTTGCTCGCTGGGTTCCTCTAAGATGGCTCGCACATCATTCTCTCCACAGATTCCAAGCAGACCCGATTTTTTGTTGAGTGTTGCATCGACCTCATCAATACTCATGCCTAACTCTCTTTGCATATAGAGCACTATTTCAGGGTCGATGTCGCCACTTCTACTTCCCATCACAAGCCCCTCTAAAGGAGTAAACCCCATAGAAGTATCGATACTTTTGCCTTGAGAAATGGCACAAGCACTCGCACCATTTCCAAGATGAAGCGTGATAATATTTAACGCACTCGCCTCTTTTTTGAGTTCCAAAGCACTCTGCTTTAATATATAAGCATGCGAAGTTCCGTGAAAACCGTAGCGTCTTATCTTATGCTTCTCATACATCTCATAAGGTAGCGCATAGAGATACGCCTCTTTTGGCATGTGGAAATGAAAAGCAGTATCAAATACAGCCACTTGTTTGACAAGCGGTGCTTGATTTTTTGCAACCAAGATGCCTTCTAAATTTGCACCATTGTGTAGCGGAGCCAAAGGGATGAGTGCCTCAATCTCAGCTATCACACGCTCATCAATCAGAGTCGCACTATGAAACTTCTCTCCACCATGTACGACGCGGTGTCCTATGGCATCGAGTGCCGAGAAGGATGATAAAATTCCCGCTTCACTCAAAAGCGAAATGATTTTCTCCAAACCCTCATGATGGTTTTTTACCACACAAGAGGAGAGCACTTTTTCATCTTTATACTCAAAGTGAATGTGCGAAAGTGATGCCCCGATTTGCTCCACCAAAAGATGTGCCAGAACCTCTCCTTTTGGCATGTGGAAAAGTTGAAACTTTATCGAAGAGCTTCCAGAGTTTATAACGGCGATTTTCACTTCTACTCTCCTGCTTGGATAGCTGTAATCGCCACAGTATTAACAATATCTTCGACTAAACAGCCTCTACTTAAGTCGTTGATTGGCTTGTTGAGTCCTTGAAGGATGGGACCTATTGCGATGGCACCACTTGAGCGTTGGACTGCTTTATAGGTGTTGTTTCCAGTGTTTAAATCTGGAAAAATAAAAACAGTTGCATCGCCTGCTACTTTTGAGTTTGGAAGTTTTGCCAAGGCGACCTCTTTGTTGACCGCAGCATCATACTGAATAGGTCCCTCTATAAGGAGTTGAGGCTCTTTTGATTTTACGATGTTCGTTGCCTCTCGCACTTTCTCGACATCCACGCCACTCCCACTCTCACCCGTGGAGTAAGAGAGCATCGCAATCTTTGGCTCTATGCCAAAAGCCGCCGCAGTTCTTGCAGAGGAAATCGCTATCTCCGCCAAACTTTTCGCATCGGGGTCTTGGTTGATAGCACAATCGCCATAGACTAAGACTTTCGTTTTTAAACACATGAAAAAAACACTCGAGACAATATTTACATCGGGTGTAGTTTTTATAATCTGAAGCGCTGGACGAATCGTCTCTCCCGTAGAGTGAATCGCTCCACTTACCATCCCATCCGCATATCCTAAATGCACCATCATTGTGGAGAAGTAGTTTACATGTTCCATCGCATCGAGTGCGGCTTCATAGCTTAAACCTTTTACTTTTCGCATGGTATAAAAAGTATCTGCAAACTCTTTCATTAGGTGAGATTTTTTGTGATTGATGATAGTCGCTTTACCCAAATCAAGCCCTAATCTCAAGTAGTTCGCTTTTATCTTCTCCTCTTCTCCTATGAGAATAATAGCAGCAACTTCACGACGCAAAATGATTTCAGCAGCTCTTAAAATCCTCTCATCACTGCTCTCAGGAAGTACGATTCTTTTTTTGTTCGTACGTGCTTTTTCAAAGAGTTTATACTCAAACATCATAGGTGTCATCACATCTGTTACAGCACTTGCAATCTTCTCCTCTATCGCCTTTATGTCCACACTTTGGTTAAAAAGTCCCAGAGCAAGGGCTATTTTTCTGTGGCTTGTAACTCGGAGTCTTGCGTTTACATGGGAGAGATTTTTGGCTGTTATGTAAGTATCTGTGTGAACAGACAAGAGAGGGATGTTAAAGCTATCTAACCCTTCGATGAGTTTTTGGATATTTGGATGGGTTTTCATATCAAAGGGGAAAATAATTCCACTGATATTTGGATAATTTTTAGAGTAAAGCGTTCCTATAAGACCCACGATTATATCTGAGCGGTCGGCTGGTACGATTACTAAATCATCCTCTTGAAGATCTCCTAAAAAGTTATCTAGAGTAAGTGCGGCGACCTTCACTCCACGAATAATCCTAGTCAAATTCTCTTCTCTAAAAAGAACAGGTTTCGCATCAAGCCCCTCTATCACATCCGCGATTGTGAGCATATCCAGCTCGTGAACCTCTTTTAAAAGATAGGTGTTGAGCTTATAGTTTTTCAACTTCTCTTGTAGTTGTGTGTACTTCTCTTCATTAAGACGATTGATAAAGGTAGCAAAATGTGTACAACCTTGGCATGTGGAATTTTCATTTTCTATGAGGATATTTTCATATATTTCTGTGGCACTGCTCTCTTTTGCACTCAAAATATTGATATAAGAAGAGGCGAAGTTTTGGGCTATTTTGATGTTTAAGTCATACCCAATCGTAGGGGTTAAAAAAGAGCGGCGAACACCTTCACACAAAACAAAATCATAACTCTCTTCAAGCTTTTTAAACTTTTGAATGAGTTGGTTTATAAGTTCATCATCCTGCTTTGAAGCTATCATCTTTTCAACATACTCTATGTCAAAACCATACGCATCTTCGTAGTCTATAGCTAAGTTATAGCGCTCAATCATAAAAGTTATATCTCTATCTTTGACCTCTTTGGAAAAGATTATAGGACGAAAAAAAGCGACTCGGTGCAGATTTCTTTTAAGAATCTCCATCATACCCATAGATACGAACAGAGTTCCAGCATTTTTTTCTTGAGCGGAGATAAAGAGAGATTTAACTTTCATAATAGGTATCACTTGTAAATAGTATGCTAGATTATAGACTCTTTTTGTTAAAATTCGATAAGACTCTAAATATGGAAACTTTTATGAATTGTTACTGTGGACTCAATCAAGATTATGAAAATTGTTGTGGAGCGATTATCCAAAACAAAAAAGTCGCTTCCTGCCCTGAAGAGCTTATGCGAAGCCGTTATAGTGCTTATGTGCAAGCCAACGGTAGCTATCTAGTTTTTAGTGCCATCAAAGAAAATAGGCATGAAGAGGATGTTGCACTCATCCAAGAGTTTAGTAACTCTGTGAAGTGGTTAAAGCTCGATGTACTCTTTGCAGATGAAAAGAGCGTTGAGTTTAAAGCCTATTACAAAGAGGGTAAAGAGATTCAACTCCTTCACGAAAAAAGTAGATTTACCAAAGAAGATGGCATGTGGAAATATGCAGATGGAGAGCTTTTTACCACTAAGATAGAGAGAAACGAGAGCTGTCCATGCAAAAGCGGAAAAAAGTTTAAAAAGTGTTGCGGCTTGGGGTTATGATAGCTGTTTTTTAGCGGATGGTTGCTTTTTAGCATCTCTATCCATAATCTTCAACTCATCCTCTGCTGAGAAAACGACCTTTGGATCGGCAGACAAGTCTAAATCTCTGTTTCTTCCATCAAACTCTATCTGACTCAGGATAAGTTTCATTGTCTCTATCCTTGCCTTATGTTTATCGCTTGAACGAATCACATTCCAAGGCACTTTCTCTTTACTTGTATGCTCAAGCATATTGTATTTCGTCTTTGTAAACTGTTCCCACATACTTTGTGCTTGAAGGTCAATCTCACTTAGCTTCCATTGGCGTAGAGGGTCTGTTCTTCTCTCTTCAAAGCGAACAGCCTGTTTTGTTTTTGTAACGCTAAAGTAGAGTTTTACAAGAAGAGTCCCATGCTCAACAACAGACTCTTCAAAGGGAACAACGTGCTTCATAAAGAGTTCATACTCTTCATTGGAACAAAAACCAAAAACTTGTTCAACCATGGCTCTGTTGTACCAGCTTCTGTCAAAAAGGATAATCTCTCCAGCATGTGGAAAGTGTTTGATATAGCGTTGAAAGTACCACTGAGTCTTCTCTTCTTGCGTAGGTTTTCCAAGTGCGACAATGCGATAATGTTTTGGATTCATGTATCTACTTACACTTCCAATCACACTCCCTTTTCCAGCAGCATCACGCCCTTCAAAGACAACAACAAACTTCAACTGATGTCTCTCGATATGTTGCTGTAACTTGACAAGCTCTGCTTGATAAACTTCTAAATCTTTATATTCAGCGAAGCTTCTAAGTGCCTCTTGCTGTTCATGATCGGTCAATTCATAATTGTTCATAAAAAATCCTGCATACTCTATTTCTAAAATGGAACTATATCTTTATTTTTCACTTTTTAGAAGAGCGAACGAAGAGAAAACTTCTCTTCTCAAAACCATTGTTTTCATAAAATCTATGTGCATCTTCTCTCGCAAATCCCGAAGATAAAACTATATTTTCACACATGCCCATTTTCGCATAATCTTCTAAATATTCAAGCATCAGTTTTCCATACTCCTGCCCTCTGTATTTCACATCTGTCACTAGATCAAAAACATAGAGGTGTCTTTTGTGATAAAAGTTGGTTTGGATTGCCACGCCTGCATAGCTGATAAGTTCCTCTTTCTCCATGATTCCTATCATCTTGTAGTTCATAGACTGCATCTCATAAACAAGGTCTTCAAACTCCTCATAAGATAACTCAGTGCGAAGTTGGGAGAGGACTTCATACGCACTCAACAACTCTTTTAAATCTAACTCTCGTATCTGCATTTTTGACCTTGGCATGTGGAATGTTTTTATTGAAATTTATTATACTTAAAAAACTCTAGAAATGCTTTTGCTTTAATAGAGCAGTAAGTAATAACTCATTACAATATTTCAAAATAAGGAAGCATAATCATGAAAGAAACGCTTACAATAACTGACAATAGAACCAATGAAACTTATGAATTTGATATACTCAATCCAACGCGCGGACCGAGTGTTGTAGACATCTCCTCTTTTTATGCAAAAACAAAAATGTTTACTTATGACCCTGGTTTTACTTCCACTGCCAGTTGCAAATCTGACATCACTTTTATAGATGGAGAGAAGGGTGAATTACGTTACAGAGGGCATGAGATTAGTGAACTCGTTGAGAGTAAAAGTTATCTTGATGTCTGCTATCTGCTTCTCACTTCTAAACTTCCGACAGAGCAAGAGTCGATTGACTTTGATTTGGAGATTCGACACAGATCTTTTATCCATGAGGGCTTAAGAAAAATCTTTGATGCTTTTCCTTCAGATGCACACCCAATGGCAACACTCTCTTCTGCAACCTCTGCGCTCTCTTCATTTCACTTTGACCACTTAGATATTTTTGATGAACATGAGTATCAAGAGATGGCAAGAAGAATCATCGCCAAGATGCCTACTATTGCAGCTTTTGCTTATAGACACTCTATTGGTGCTCCTTTTATTATGCCAGACATTGAGAGGAGTTTCTCAGAGAACTTTCTCTATATGCTTCGTGCCTACCCAGGTGGAAAAATGCACATCTCTCCTAATGGCGAAGCACTTATCAAAAAGATAGAGATAGATGCTCTTGATGCGATTTTTATGCTTCATGCCGACCATGAGCAAAATGCATCGACCACAACTGTTCGAACGGTTGCTTCCACAGGTGCACATCCTTATGTGGCGATAAGTGCTGGTATCTCCGCACTCTGGGGGAGATCGCATGGTGGAGCAAATGAGTCTGTTATCGCACAGCTTGAGATGATTGGGCATGTGGATAATGTGGATAAATTTATTGAAAAAGCAAAAGACCCAAATGACCCATTTAAACTTATGGGCTTTGGACATCGTGTCTACAAAAACTTTGACCCAAGAGCAAAAACACTCAAAAAACTTCAAGATAAACTCAAAGATGAGCTTAACCTTGATTCCCATCTTATGGAGATTGCAAGTAGAATTGAGTATATTGCACTAAATGATGAGTACTTTATCAGCAGAAAACTCTATCCAAATATAGACTTCTATTCAGGGGTTATCTTAACGGCACTTCAAATCCCAAAAACAATGTTTACACCTGTCTTTGTGATAGGAAGAACAGTAGGTTGGATTACGCAATGGATGGAGTTCAAAAAAGATCCAAAAGCTAAAATTGCAAGACCGAGACAACTCTATATCGGAGAGTAGCATAATCCATATTTAAACAAGCCTTGGATATAATCGCGAAAAATAATGGGCATAACTTTTAGCCTACTAAAAAGAGCAATTCATGGTAACTGTACAAAATCTAACTATGCGTTTTGGAAGCAGAATTCTGTTTCAAGACATCAACCTTAAGCTTGACCGTCACAAAAGATATGGTCTCATCGGTGCGAATGGTGCTGGTAAAACAACTTTTTTAAAAATCCTATGCGGTGAAATAAATGAGTATGATGGGGATGTTATCATTCCAAAGTCTAACAAAGTTGGTGTATTAGGTCAAAATCAATACGCTTTTGAAGATTACACAATCATGGATACTGTTCTTTATGGGAACAAAAGACTCTTTGATGCTATAAAAGAGAAAGAAGAGCTCTATATGAGTGGTGACTTTGAAGATGATGCAGTCAACAATCGTCTTGCTGATTTAGAAGTTATCTGTGTTGAAGAGGATCCAACTTACGAGTATGATGTCAATATAGCAAAAATCTTAGAAAATGTTGGTATCCCTGCGGATGAGCATAATCAACTTATGAGTACACTCGATAGTGCGGACAAATTCAAAGTTCTTCTTGCACAAGTTCTCTACCCAAAACCAGATGTTCTCTTCTTAGATGAGCCTACCAACAATCAAGATATCGAAACAATCAGCTGGCTTGAGAATGAACTTCAACGTCATGAAGGGACTATGGTTGTTATCTCTCACGATAGACACTTCCTTAATGCCGTTGTTACAAATATCCTCGATGTTGATTATCAAAAAATCCGCGAGTTTACAGGAAACTATGATGATTGGTACATCGCGGCGAATGTAATTGCAAAACAGAATGAACTCAACAACGCTAAAAAAGAGAAAGAGAAAGATGAGCTTGAAGCTTTCGTTCGCAGATTTAGTGCAAATGCTTCTAAAGCGAAGCAAGCGACTTCAAGACAAAAGAAACTTGACAAACTAGTTATAGAAGACATTAAACCCTCTTCTCGCCGTGACCCAAGTATTGTTTTCAAAGCAAAAAGAGCTATGGGAGATGAGGCACTTCAGCTTGTAAATATTAACCACTCTTATGGTGAGAACGAGGTACTTAAAAATATAAATCTCAAATTTGAACCAGGTGAGAAAGTTGCACTTATAGGTGGCAATGGTGTGGGTAAAACAACTTTGATTAAAATCATTATGGAAGAGATGAAGCCAAACTCTGGGGAAGTACACTGGGGTGCAACGATTGAAAACTCTTACTTTCCACAAGATACTGCAGATATTATCGCTGGAAATGGTACCCTTTATGATTGGCTTAGAGGCTTTGATCCTAAGCGTGACATTGCAGAGATTCGTAACTGTCTTGGTCGTATGCTCTTTAATGGCGAACAGCAAGAAAAATCAGTTGAGAAAATCTCTGGTGGAGAGAAACATAGAATGATGCTCTCTAAAATGATGCTTCAAGGTGGAAACTTCTTAGTGCTCGATGAGCCATCGAATCACCTTGACCTAGAGGCGATTGTTGCACTTGGAGAGGGTCTTTTACAGTTTGAAGGCAATGTAATCTGTGTCTCTCATGACCGTGAGCTTCTTGATGCTTTTGCAAATCGTATCATCGAACTAAGAAGTGATGGAACCTATGTTGATTTCAAAGGCTCTTATGAAGAGTTTGCTGAGGAAAAAGAGAAAGGACACATCTAGTGTCAAAATATAAATCCTTTTTAGGGCTTGGTATAGCAGGAAACTTTGCGCTTCATTTAGCGCAAGCAGGCGAACTAGAAGATTTTAAAAATATCATCACAGCAGACGAAGCAGCTCCAAAAGGAATGTTCCCATTCTTTTTGCCAAGAGTACAAAATCCGCTGAGTAAATCTGCACTTCATGCAGATAAAACCTTAACAACCTACCCTCTCGGTGCGGATTATATAAAGTTGCCAAAAGAGAGTCTCAATGTCCAAGCAGAACCAGAAGTAGGACTGTTATGTGACTTACACTACACAAATGGAAAACTCTCTGGCATCACACCTCGCTATTTCGGAGCTTATAACGACTGTTCGCTTCGTGTAGAGGGTGCCACAAAGATTAGTGCGAAAAAGAACTGGGGACACGAAACTAAAGGTTTTTCAAACACACTCATTCCTATAGACACTTTTAGTGTAGGTGGAATCATGGACAACTACTCCATCACCAGCTTTTTAAAAAGAGAGGGTGAAGTGCATGCCTATGGGGAAGATGTAGCGCTTACTGGATACAGCTATTTCCATGAAAAACTCGTAAATTGGATGCTCAATCAAATCAATACTCAAGAAGATTTTGGTCCACTTGAACCTCTAAGTGAATATATAGCTGCATGTGAAAATCCTAAAAATGCCATCATAAGCATAGGCGCTACACGCTATACAGAGTATGGAGAAAAAACATTTTTAAAAGTGGGTGATGAGATGATTATTATCGTTTACGACAGAACAAAAATAGGTGCTGATGCTATTTTTGAGATGGTTCAAACTTCCAACTATCCAACGCAAAATATAAGTGTATTGAGACAAAAAGTTTTATAGATGAAAACAGGTATTTATGAGCACTACAAGGGAAATCGCTATGAGGTTATCGATACGCTCAGACATAGCGAAACTGAAGAGCTGATGGTTCTCTACCGTGCGCTTTACGCAGACCAAGGACTTTGGACTAGACCCTATTTTATGTTTTTTGAAGAAGTAGAAGTAGAGGGTAAAATGACTCCACGATTTACCTATATCGGTGATACAAATGAGTAGAGGCAAAAAACTCGATATTTTTATTGGTGCGGATTTTAACAATGAGTGGGCACAAGTAGAGACTCCTAGAAAAACAGTTATCTCGGATGAAATTCTAGAGCCTTGTAAACACTTTTTGATGTTCAAAAAAGAGAAAAGAAGAGGAAAAACTGTCACACTTGTTGGAGAGTTCCACATGCCAAAGATTGATACAGAAGCTACCCTTAAAAATCTTAAGAAAAAGCTTGGGTGTGGTGGAAGTTATAAAGATGGTTGGATGGAGTTTCAAGGTGAATTAAAAGAGAAGATTAGAGAGCTTCTTCTAGAAGATGGCTTTAGATTTAAACATAAGCACTAAGCGGGACTGTAAATAATTCTGTGTCAATTTGGTAAAATAAACACACAGAAGGAAATACAGATGAAAATAGAAATAGACGTTGCGGATTTTGCAGAAAAGATAAAATCAGGCAAAGGCTTGTCAG
>PETN01000084.1 GCA_002781365.1 Sulfurimonas sp. CG01_land_8_20_14_3_00_36_23 | reverse complement strand
AGAAGTTGGTTTGAGATTTATCCTCAACTTTGTATATTTTTCAGTGAAATTATGTCAAAATATACGAAGTGATTGAAGGATAAGAGGTTGGTTTACACAGTTTATTTTACGGTCTCCAAGCCTCACAGCTCATGATATTCTAAGTTTTATCAATTATAGCTAATTATTTTATCTAAGTTGTATCATAAAACTATTTTGAAAAAATATTGCCATATAGGGTCTAAAACTGGCGATATAAAGAGCTATTTCTTCTCTTATCTTACTCAGGTTACCATCTTTTAGGGCTATCATCAGTTTTTTAAACAGAGCTATCCCTATGAGGTTTAGTAAACGTTTGAAATTATATGCAAACATGATAAGTGCATTTTCTCCTGCTACTTTCTTTTTACCTCTAACTAAAAAGTGATCCCAACCTAGATTTCTTTTGATTGTTCCAAATGGATGTTCAACTATTGAGCCTCGTTTTTTAATAATTGCTTTGGATTCATCTGTTTGCATTTTATGATTGTACTCATCAAGTAACTCTTGATGTTCCCATCTTTGAGTCTGTTTTTGTTTAGTCTTTTCACCTAAACATTTGCTTTTTATTGGACATGATAAACAATCTGTTTGTGAACTTCTATACATATACATAGTGCGTGCATATGATTGATTTAAAGAGTTTGTTTTTGAAATTAATTTATTATTAGGACAGATATATGCATCTTTAGTTTTATCATAGATAAACATATCTTTAGTAAATTTACCTTTGTTCTTTTGCTCTTGACCTGTTCTAATAGGTGGTACTATTGTATTAATATTGTCATCAACACATTTTTTAATCTCTACAGCAGAGTAGTAACCTTTATCTGCCGTTATAATTAAGTCTGGATTATCGATAATCTCTTTAGTTTGTAGAGCCATTTTATGAAGCTCTTGTTTATCACTACCTGATGATGTTACATCGGTAGCTACTATAAATTTATATTTGTCATCTACACATATTTGAGAATTATAAGCCATTAGGTTATGAGATGGCTTAGTCATTACACTAGCATCTGGGTCAGTTCGGTTGTACTGTGTTTTATTTAAACTTTTAAGAAGTGCTAAATCAGCTTTAGAGTTTGCTTTTTTTTTAAAGAGTTTATCTAGGTTATGAGGAAGATTTTTAGATAGTTTATTTGTAGTCGTTTCTTCATCGCTGTACTCTAAAGTAGCAAGATACTCTTGTGTAGCATCCTCAGCTTTTTTTATATCTTCTTCAATAGTTCGTTTCATTATGAGAGTGTTCTTAGAAGCATTAGCTCTTAGAAATGCTCCATCTAAACCTACTATCTCTGAACCTATAAGTCCTATACCTTTACATAAAAGTATAAACTCTTTAAAGACTTGTTTAAGAGCTTTTGGATTATCTTTTCTAAAATCTGCAATTGTTTTATATGTTGGTTTAAGTCCTGCAGTTAGCCACATCATCTCTATGTTTCTATTGTTTTCTTTTTCAAGGTTTCTTGAGCTTCGTATTTTATTGAGATAGCCGTAAATATAGATTTTTAAGAGTAACTCTGGTGCATAAGATTTTTGACCTGATAGACTTTTAGATGTATCACTAAAACCTAATCTTTTTAAGTCTAAAGATGTAACATACTCATCTATTGCTCTAACTGAGTTATTTACATCTACATATTCATCAAGACTTGGAGGAAAAAGCAGTTGCTGTTTTCGGTTCAATCCCTCTTTATATTTTTCACTCATAAACACCTCTCAAAGTCCGTGTATAACGAACTATTTCTTGTATGTATTATAGTGTTTTTAAAGTTTAAAGATTGTTAAATTTAAGATGTTTGTGTTAGAATTTTTGTAATTTATGAGACTGTTTGAAGTTTTGTTATTTCACAGTCTCTTAGCAATGAATGCATAGCGTCACTGAAGTCAACCGTTTGTCTATAAAAAGGTGTCAACCGCGAAGTTAAAAAAAACACCCTACCCTTAATCCCCCCACCTCAGTTTCTCTTTTAAAACATCAAAATAGTTAAACTCTTCTCTGTGTATCAGCTTTGCGTTCTTGCTTGCAAGTTGAATATGCGCACTTTCGCCCATGCCTAGTTCATGCATATCTTGCCCATCAACTATCATTAACGCTGGATTTTTAGGGCTTTTCATCTCTATAGAGTACTCACCCGGAAGAACGACAGGTCTTTGCGTTAGAGAGTGTGGACAGATAGGCGTGAGTGTAAATACTTTTGTCAAAGGAAAGAGCACGGGACCACCTGCGGAGAGGTTATAAGCAGTGGAACCTGTTGGAGTAGATACGATGACCCCATCTCCATAGTAGGTGTTAAAAGCTTTTCCATCGACTAGCGTCTCAATATTTATCATATTTGAGATAGATGGACGGGTCAATACGATGTCATTGAAAGCATGCATTTTTATCTTCTCTTCGTTTTTAATGATTGTCACTTCAAGAACAGCACGCTCATCAATCCGATAATTTCCACATGCCAACTTTCCTACAAAATCATCGAGTTCATCTAAGCTCACATCTGCTAAGAAACCAAGGGTTCCTGCATAGACACCAAAAACAGGTATATCAAAATTGAAACTTCGTCTAACGGTTGAGATAAGTGTACCATCACCGCCAAGTGTCACAAGAATGTCGCACTGCTTGCAGAGATGTTCAAACTCCATCCCCATAACATCAATCATTCCACCACTTATGTTCTCAATATAGACATCCATATCGTATTTATTAAAAATCGTTTTAAGTTTAAAAAAACTGCTTTTTAACTCTGGTGTTGACGGTCTTAGAACAACCCCGACTTTTTTAATTTGATTTCTCTGCAAAATAAATCCTACTGCTCAATATTGAATATTTTGACTGATTATACACTTTTGTTGTAAAAAAACTAAAACTCCTTCAAAATGTCATATATCTTTGGCATGTGGAAATCGAAATTTTGTTTGATATATCTATAAGTCTATCTTCGATATAATCGCAAAAATTATTTTTAGGACTCTATATACATGAGAACTCATTATTGTACAGATTTAAATGAAACGAATGTAGGCGAAGATGTTGTTTTAACAGGTTGGGCAAATAGCTACCGTGACCATGGTGGGATTATTTTCATCGACTTAAGAGATAAAACAGGTATCATCCAGCTTACGTGTGACCCAGTAGATGGTCCAGCAGCGCACAAAGTTGCGGATAGTGTTCGTGATGAATTCGTTCTTATTGCCAAAGGTAAAGTTCGTCTAAGAGGAGAAGGTTTAACAAATCCTCGTCTAAAAACAGGTGCTATAGAGATTATTGTACATGAGCTTGTTATAGAGAACAAATCTGCTGCCCTTCCATTTGTGATAGGTGACAAAACTGTTGGTGAAGAGACTACCCTTAAGTATCGCTATTTAGAGCTTCGTGACCCTGATTTATATGAAGTATTTCGTCTTCGTTCAAAAGCTGCAATCGCAGCAAGAAATATTCTTGATGAAAATGGCTTTTTAGAAGTAGAGACTCCTATTTTAACAAAATCAACTCCTGAGGGTGCAAGAGATTATCTCGTTCCTTCTCGTGTGCATGCAGGTGAATTTTATGCACTTCCTCAATCACCACAGCTTTTCAAACAGCTTTTAATGGTTGGAGGATTTGACCGTTATTTTCAAATTGCAAAATGTTTCCGTGATGAAGATTTAAGAGCGGACAGACAACCTGAATTTACCCAGATAGATGTTGAGATGAGTTTTTGTAATCAAGAAGATGTTATCAAAGTAGCAGAAGATTTACTCACAGCTATGTTTAAAGCGTGTAATGTAGATATCAAACCTCCATTTAACCGTATCACATACAACAACGCTATGGAGTGGTATGGTTGTGACAAGCCTGATATGAGATATGACCTTAAAATGGTGGATGTTATTGATATTTTTTCAAGATGTGACAATGAAATCTTTACAAACATAGCAAAAGCTCCGCATACAAACCGTATCAAAGCGCTTAAAGTTCCAGGTGCTGACCTAATCTTCTCTAAACGTGAAATGAAGACTTTTGAAGACTTCGTACGCAAGTTTGGAGCTCACGGTCTTGGTTATTTCCAAATGAAAGAAGATGGTCTTAAAGGTCCGCTTGTTAAGTTCTTTACAGAAGAGGATATTGCACTTATTATAGAGAGAACAGAGCTTGAAGTTGGCGATGTTGTATTCTTTGGTGCAGGTGATAAGAAAACTGTTCTTGACTATATGGGAAGACTCAGAATCTTCATAGCTGAACATGAAAAAATGAATATTTTAGATAGAGATGCCTTTGAATTTGTATGGGTTGTTGATTTCCCAATGTTTGAAGTTGAAGATGGAAGAGTAAAAGCACTCCACCATCCATTTACGATGCCTAAAGACACAGATAAAGAGAATGTAGAAGATATTGAGTCTATCGCTTATGACATCGTTTTAAACGGTACTGAGTTAGGTGGTGGTTCTATTCGTATCCACAAACAAGAGGTTCAAGAAGAGGTTTTCAAACTTCTTGGAATCGAAGAAGAAGAAGCACAAGAAAAATTTGGCTTCTTACTTGATGCACTTAAATTTGGTGCGCCTCCACATGGTGGTTTTGCAATCGGCTTTGATAGACTCATGATGCTTATCTCAAAAAAATCAAGCATTCGTGATGTTATTGCCTTCCCTAAAACTCAAAAAGCTTCTTGTATCCTTACAAAAGCACCAAGTGCAGTTGATAATACTCAGCTTAGAGACTTACATATTCGTCTACGTGAACAAGTAAAATAGTTCCTTTTATGAAGAAGTTATTTTTAATTATCGGAGCACCAGGCTCTGGTAAAACTACAGATGCAGAGTTAATAGCCGAGCAAAATGACGCTATAACACACTACTCTACTGGTGATATGCTTCGTGCAGAAATTGCTTCTGGAAGCGAGATTGGTAAAGAGTTAAACTCTTACATGTCAAAAGGTCTTATTGTACCTATCGCAATGGCTATTCAAACTATTACAAATGCTATTCAAAACGCTCCGACTGATATTATCATCATTGATGGTTATCCTCGAAGTATGGAGCAGTTAAATGCTTTAGATGCGTATCTAAATGAAAGCTCCTCTTTAGAGCTTGTCAGCGTTATAGAAGTGCACGTTAGCGAAGAGACTGCACGAGACAGAGTTCTTGGTCGTAACCGTGGTGCTGATGATAACAACGAAGTGTTTGACAACCGTATGAAAGTATATACAGAGCCGTTGGCTGAAATACAAGCTTTTTACAGTGAAAAAGATATTTTAAAAGTAATTTCTGGCGAAGGAACTATTGAGACAATAGTTGCGGAGATGGGAAGGTTTATAAACTCTAAAATCTAATATTGAACCCGAGGGTTCAACTAAGCTAATTTTGAAACAATAGCCGCTTCAACTTCATCAATATGTGCTGTACCATCTACAGTAACATATTTAATTGTCGAGTTTTTACTTGCTTGCTCTTTATAGTAACCTATGAGTGGCTGCGTAAGTTCATGATACACTTTCAGTCTATCTAATACTACAGACTCTTTATCATCATCACGTTGTACTAAATCTTCACCAGTTTCGTCATCTTTACTTTCAACTTTTGGTGGATTATAAACTAAATGGTAAGTTCTACCAGATGCTAAGTGCGCACGACGACCTGACATACGTTTTACTATCTCAGAATCAGGAACATCTATCTCGATTACTGCATCAATAGCGATACCTGCATTCGTAACAGCATCTGCTTGTGGAAGTGTACGAGGAAAACCGTCTAAAAGATAACCATTTTGACAATCATCTTCAGCAATTCTATCTTTCACTAGACCTATGATAATTTCATCTGTAACAAGTTGACCAGCATCCATAGCAGCTTTTGCCATTTTGCCCATCTCTGTGCCTGCTTTGATAGCCGCTCGTAGCATATCTCCCGTAGAGATTTGAGGGATGTTATATATTTTTGTTAAAAATTGAGCTTGCGTACCTTTTCCTGCACCTGGAGCTCCTAGTAATATGATTCTCATATGTATCCTATTGATTTGATTGGTGGTATTATATAGAAACGAATTTAAATTAACTATAAATGAAAACTATTCCTCATCAAATCCAAAATCTTCTTCATCGTTCCCTTTTTGAGCTTCTAAGATATCATCAATCAGCTCTTTACACTCATCTTCATCGATATCACCACTCGCTATATCTGCTAAAACATCTTGGAGGTCAGCTTTAAACTCACGAAGCTCTTCTATCTCTTCTTTAGCATCTTCAGTTGCATCTTTACTATCTGCTATCTCTTCAAAAATCTCATCTAATCTCTCATCTAGATCAGGTATAACACTTTTTGTAATTAACTCTTCTAATTTTTCTGCGTATGACATAAGACACCTTTATATTTTCATTTATGCAATAATACTATAATTTAAGAAAAAGTTAATAAAAACATTTAAATGGTCGATACTTAATATAACTAAAAATCAAGGAATTATATTATGATAGTTTGGTTATTGGTACTTTTATTGCTGGTAGTTTCTATATATGTTATTTATAGATTTTCTATTCTCAAATTGAAGAAAAAAGAAAAAAACAAGCAGCATTACACTTTTAAAATATGAGAGACTAAAATATGATAGTAAATAGAAATCATCATGTATTTAAGGGACACAAAACACTACTTGGAAGTAAGTATGTTACCTATGGAGAAGTCGAACTTCCCACAAGATACGAACTTTTTTCAAAGTCAAAAGATGGCTTTGATTGGGGGAGTAATGGCTCTGGTGCACTGCAGCTTTCGTTTTCCATTCTTTGTCAATTGAGTACAGTTGAATTTGCAAAAGAGCATGCTATCAACTTTAATACAGAAGTCGTAAAAGGTTTAAACAATAGAGATTGGATTCTTAATTCGGTTGATGTTTTGAAGTGGATAGATAATCATAGTGAAAAGATAGAGATTGTGCAGCAACATGCTGAGGAAGAAAACAAAATCCACGACCAAAACAAGATAATAAATGCTCAAAACAAGATAACCACGGCTCAGAAAAAAGTAAAACCAAAAAAAAGTAATATCGTAAAAAATATATGTAAGGAACTTGGAATCACACAAAAAAGCCTAGCAGAGATATTAGAGGTTCCAGAAGGAACGGTGAGTAGCTGGGCTGTTAAGAATGAACTCCCAAGACTTGGTAAAAAAGCGATAGAGTTTTATATCTTAAGTAAAAAAAATCAAGATATTGTTGATAGTTATAAAAACTTTACAAAACTATTAGCTACACAAGCCTAGCTATCTCTATAATTTTCATTGTTATTCGTTAAAGCAGTTTAAAGAGGGCAATAATCCACTCTCAATGCATAGAGAGTGGGAGTTTTTTGTATCTTATAGTTTTTAGTTTGCCATTGCTTTTAAAGCATATTCACGCCCAAGTTTAAAAGCCATTTTATTAGCTGCATGAACTTTTGCTGGAACTTTTGATAGCATAACCTCTTCTAGAGAATCATCATCTAAAACTTTCGTCATTGTATTTGTAATACTAAGAGCAACAACAGATTGAGTAATAACATTTCCTACTTCTTCTTTTGCAATTGTAATGATTGGAATCTCTATAATCTTCCATATTTTTCTATCTTCATCCGTTGGATGAACTAGATTTGGGTCCACTACTATAATACCACCAGGTTTTACACCTGATTTGAATTGGTGATATGAAACATTTGCAACAGAAAGCATAAAGTCAATTTCGCCTTCATTTGCATAAGGATAACGAATTTCATTGTCATCAAGTGTTATATCAACAACTGTTGCACCACCACGAACTTGTGATGTATAGGTTGCAGTCTTAAGACCAAAACCCTTATTTTTTATTTTACAAGCAGCCATAATTTCACCTGCTAATAAAACACCTTGACCGCCAACACCTGTAAATCTTAAAGTATTTCTCATATTTTCTGGCCTTTATATTTTTTTAGCAAAATCATCTTGCGTGATTTTTGGACCGTTATCTCTGTGAGATGCAATAATCTTCGCATACATTTCAGTATACTCTTCTTGTTCAACTTGACGAAGCACACCAGTTGGGAAATAATTAAGTTTTTCTTCTTCTGGAAGTTCATTATATTTTTTGACTGGCATAGTAATACTATCAATCCAGCTAAGATTTTCCATTGCAGAAAGCATCTTATTTTTACGTCCAAGGTTGATATGGCAATTAGACATAATATCCATAAAAGAGAAGCCTTTATGTTCAAAACCTTTTACAAGGATTTTTTCAAGTTTCTTAGGATCTATCATAGATTCACGAGCAACAAAAGACGCCCCTGCACCAATAGCAAGATTACAAGCATTAAAAGTTGGATCTATATTCCCATGCTTTTGAGTAACAGTCCACATACCTTGAGGTGTTGTTGGAGATGTTTGTGAGTTTGTAAGACCATAAATAAAGTTATTAATCAAAATAAAGTTAAGGTTAATATTACGACGACAACCATGAATTGTATGGTTACCACCGATTGCAAGACTATCTCCGTCACCAGCGACAACAATAACATTTATCTTTGGATTACTAAGTTTTACACCTGTTGCATATGCTATTGTACGACCGTGTGTAGTATGGATTGTATTACAGTCTATATATGAAGAAAAACGACCAGAACAACCTATCCCAGAGATAATACAAACATCATTCATATCCCAACCCATTTTATGAATTGCACGAATTGTTGATTTTAGGATTACACCATCGCCACATCCCCAACACCAAAGTGTCGGCATTTTTTCTATACGTAAATATTGATCATAATTAAATGCCATTACATCATCTCCTTAACTTTTGCAACCATTTCAGCTGGAGCGATTGGACGTCCATTTGCTTTTAGTAGTTGTGTAAAATCGTTACGCTTAATAACTCTTTCAATTTCTTTAGAGTACTGACCCATGTTAAGCTCAGTAACCATAATTTTATCTTTAAAACGTGCACCAATCTCTTCAAGTCTATTAATAGGAGATGGCCAAATCATAATAGGACGGAATAACCCTGCCTTAATACCATCTGCACGTAGTTTTTTAACTGCCTCATATGCACCAAGTGCAATTGAACCGTATGCAATAATACATACTTCTGCATCTTCCATATCAATTTCTTCATAATCTGGAAGATCATCAAGACCATCATTTTCTAGGTGAACTTGATTGATTTTTCCTGTTAGACGTTCGATGTTAAATTCACATTGTGCCGCATCTTCAGTAGGAAAACCAGTTACACCATGGTGAAGTCCTGTAACATGGTGTTTATAACCTTGGAACATTGGGTTAAGTACTGCTGGCTTATTCATAGGTACATCATAAGGTTTGTAATCTTCTTGAGACCCTTCAAATCTAGCACGAGTAACAATACTCGCTTGAATTTTTTCTAAAGATGGAATATTTGCTTTTCCATGCATATGCCCAATAGTTTCATCTAATAAAACGAAAACTGGAGTCATATATTTTTCTGCAAGATTAAATCCACGAACAATTTCTGTATAACATTCGCTTAAAGAACCAGCACACAATGTAATAGAAGCATAATCACCATGTGTTGGGTATTGTGCTTGTCCAATATCTGCTTGAGATACACGAGTTGGAAGACCAGTTGATGGGCCACCACGCATTACGTTAACGATAACCAAAGGAATTTCTGCAATAAAACCAAGACCAATTTGCTCAGCTTTTAGAGATATACCAGGACCTGAAGTTGCTGTAAAAGATTTAACACCTGTCATAGATGCACCAAGAGCAGCACAAATACCAGCAATTTCATCTTCCATTTGTATACATGTTCCACCACGTTGTGGAAGATAATCAGAAGAGTGTTCCATTATCTCCGACGATGGAGTAATTGGATATCCAGCAAAAAACATTGCCCCTGCCTCTGCAGCAGCTAGTGCAGCGAGTGCATTACCTGTAGAAACTATTTCTCTCATATTCTTTTCCTTATTTGTTGTCTAAAGACATGTAGTTATTTGCAATTACTTTTGCTTGACGCTCTTTTGAATCATCTGTTAGCTTAGCAAAACTCATCCCGATTGCTTTAAGATCTTTACTCTCAGCAACATAAATTGCAAAGTCAGGACATGAAAGTTCACACTCATGACAGCCAATACAAGCTTCAGGGTGATCTATAGAAATCATAGCACCTAGTGTAGAAGTTTTTTCATATTTCATTCCAAGTACACCTGATGGACACACAGATACACAAAGATCACATGCTTTACAGTTGTCAGTGTTAACCCATACTGGTGCATTACCCGGGTTTTCAGTTTTAAAAGTTCCCATTTACTCTCCTGTTTCTTCAAATACGGATTACTCCGCATTATTTTAAATACTAATTTTCTTAAGATTAAGAAATTAAATTACTAAAGTTAATCTTATACTTATAAAAAGAGTAACCAACTTTTCTTAAGATTGTTATACACTGTGCTAATAGCACCTCTTTTATCTATCTAGTGTTACTAGATAAGAGGCTCGCACTCAAAAACAATTCTTACTATTTAGCCAAAACTTCAGCGACCGCTTTACCAATATCAGCAGGAGAAACAACAACTTTTACACCTGCAGCTTCAAGTGCTGCCATCTTCTCAGCGGCAGTACCAGCACTACCACTGATAATAGCACCAGCATGACCCATTCTTTTACCTTTAGGTGCTGTTTGACCTGCAATAAATGCAACAACAGGCTTTGTAATATTTTCTTTAATATAATGTGCTGCTTGAATTTCAAGGTCACCACCAATTTCTCCAATCATCACGATTGCATGTGTATCATCATCTTCTTGGAACATTTGAAGAAGTTGTTTATATGAAAGCCCTATAATTGGATCCCCACCTATTCCAACTGCAGTCGTAATACCAAAACCTTCTTTACATACTTGGTTTGCACCTTCGTAAGTCAATGTACCTGATTTACTAATAAGACCTACATGACCTTTTTTGAAAATTGAACCAGGCATAATACCTATTTTACACTCTTCGGCAGTAATAATACCTGGACAGTTTGGTCCAATTGTCATCATGCCATGCTTTGTAGCAAATGATTTAGCTGCTTGCATATCACGTACTGGTGCACCTTCTGTAATAACAACAGCTAACTCTATTCCTGCAGCTGCTGCTTCCATAACAGCATCTGCAACAAATGCTGGTGGAACAAAAATCATAGAAACTGTTGCTGCAGTAGCATCCACTGCTTCTTTTACTGTATTAAATACTGGCTGACCTAAATGTACGTCTCCACCTTTGTTTGGTGTAACACCACCAACTATTTTAGTACCATACGCTAAACACTGTTCAGCGTGAAAAGAACCCTCTTTACCAGTAAAACCTTGAACGATTACTTTTGTATCTTTATTAACTAAAATACTCATATATATTATTCTCCTTTTGCAGCAGCTACTGCTTTTGCTGCTCCATCTGCTAAATCTGTTGCTGCAATAACATTTGGAATGTTTGCATTTCTTAAAATTTCTGCTGC
Organism: Sulfurimonas sp. CG01_land_8_20_14_3_00_36_23; assembly: GCA_002781365.1. Lineage (GTDB taxonomy): Bacteria > Campylobacterota > Campylobacteria > Campylobacterales > Sulfurimonadaceae > Sulfurimonas. Next base: position 16,447 of record PETN01000084.1, on the reverse strand, counting down.
CTCTGGAGCATTTGTTCCATCCAAGCGAACTATAACAGGTACATGTACATTTACTAATTTTGTTGCTTCTAAGATACCATTTGCGATACGATCACATCTTACAATACCACCAAAAATATTTACAAAAATTGCTTTTACATTTGGATTTTTTAAGATGATTTCAAAACCTTTTGCAACTGTTTCTGCATTTGCTTTTCCACCAACATCCAAAAAGTTTGCAGGTGTTCCACCCATATAATTAATAGTATCCATAGTACCCATCGCTAGGCCTGCACCATTAACCATACAACCGATTTCACCATCAAGTGAGATATAAGAGAGTCCATATTGACTCGCTTCTCTCTCATCAGCATCTTCTTCTGAAATATCACGCATATCTTCAATATCTTGGTGACGACCGAGTGCAGAGTCATCAAATCCCATTTTTCCATCTAGTGCTAAAAAATCACCACTAGCTGTTTTAATTAAAGGGTTAATCTCAATCATCTCTGCATCATTTTCCATATATACTTTATAAAGAGCTGCTGCAAACTTAATGAATTTACCCTGCTCTTCTTTAGCAAGGCCAAGACCAAAAGCTAATTCACGACCATGAAAACCTTGAAAACCAATCGCTGGATCAACTGCTACTTTAATAATTTTCTCAGGAGTATTATGTGCTACAGTTTCGATATCCATACCACCTTCAGTAGAAGCCATAATAACTGGCATCTCTTTTGCACGGTCAAGAACAATACCTAAATAAAGTTCATCTTTAATATCAGCGCCCTCTTCAATATAAACTTTCTCAACAAGTTTACCCTCTGGTCCTGTTTGATGCGTAACGAGTGTCATACCCAAAATTTCACTTGCTAATTGTTCAACTTCAATAATTGAACGAGCTAATTTAACACCACCGCCTAAACCACGACCACCTGCATGGATTTGTGCTTTTACAACCCATACCTTTCCACCTAACTCATGTGCATTTGCAACAGCTTGTTTAGGTGTGTTAGCCACTATACCTCTTGGTGTAGGCACACCATATTTAGCAAATATCTGTTTTGCTTGATATTCATGTATATTCATTTATTTTCCTTATTTAAATTAAGCTTTCGGGCTTATCATATCTTCTGGTACTACATATTTATCAAACTCTTCAGCAGTTAAAAGACCAAGCTCTATAGCAGTCTCTTTAAGTGTAGAGTTGTTTTTATGTGCAGTTTTAGCAATTTTTGCAGCGTTGTCATAACCAATATATGGGTTTAATGCTGTCACTAACATAAGTGAGTTGTGTAAATAGTGATCAATTTTATCAACAACAGGTTCTATACCAACTGCACAGTGGTCGTTAAATGAGACAATAGAGTCTCCTAAAAGTCTACACGATTGTAAAAAGTTATATGCAATAACTGGTTTAAAAACATTCAATTCAAAATTACCTTGTGAAGCACCCATTGAAATAGCCACATCATTACCAAAAACTTGGCATGTAACCATTGTTACAGCTTCAGCTTGTGTAGGATTTACCTTTCCTGGCATGATAGATGAACCTGGCTCATTTTCAGGAATCTGAATTTCACCAATTCCACATCTAGGTCCAGAAGCCAACCATCTCACATCATTTGCAATTTTCATCATATCTGCCGCTAAAGCTTTTAAGGCACCATGTGCATAGACTAAAGCATCATGAGATGTAAGTGCGTGAAACTTATTTGGAGCAGTTATAAATTGATGTCCTGTAAGTTCTGTCAGTTTATCTGCTACTCTTTTACCAAGTTCTGGGTGTGCATTTAAGCCTGTTCCAACGGCAGTTCCACCAAGTGCAAGCTCACGAACTGGCTCAAGTGAATCTTTTGCCATTTTTTCGCATTTGTTAAGCATCTCCACCCAACCGCTAATCTCTTGGCCTAAAGTAATTGGTGTAGCATCTTGTAAATGCGTACGACCTATTTTTACAATAGACTCGAATTTTGCAGACTTCTCAGTTAAAGTTGCTTTGAGTTTAGCAATAGCAGGAAGTACACGAGTTTCAACTGCTATGACCGCTGCAACATGAAGCGCAGTTGGATAGGTGTCATTTGAAGATTGTGATTTGTTTACATCATCATTAGGATGAATTAGTTTTTCAACTCTAAAATCTCCACCTAATATTTCAGTTGCACGATTTGCAAGTACTTCGTTGTTGTTCATATTAGACTGTGTACCTGAACCTGTTTGCCATACAACTAATGGATAATTACCATCAAGTTTTCCTGCCAACATATCATCCGCAGCAGCAGCAATAGCCTCTGCTTTTTTAGCATCTAGTTTTCCTAAATCTTTATTAACAAGCGCAACCGCCTTTTTCAGATGAGAAAATGCTCTTGTAATCTCATAAGGCATAGTCTCTTCACCAATAGCAAAATTCTCAATTGAACGTTGTGTTTGAGCAGCCCAATAAGCATCATTTGGTACATTTATTTCACCCATAGTGTCTTTTTCAATACGTGTTTTCAAGTTATTCTCCTTCAAAAAAATTATTTTTATTTAAAGTAGTTATTAACTCTTGCACAGAAGAACAAGAGTTTCTAAACATCTCTTTTTCTGCTTCATTCAATGTCACTTCGATTATTTTTTCAGCACCATTTGCACCGAGCATAACTGGAACACCTGAAACAACATCATTGTAACCATACTCACCCTCGAGACAAACAGCACATGGATGAATCTGTTTTGTATCTTTTAAAATCGCTTCCACCATTATTGCAGTAGATTTTGCTGGTGCATAGTATGCTGAACCTGTTTTAAGGTAGCCTACAATCTCTGCCCCACCATGACGTGTTCTATCAACAATTTCACTGATTTCATCTTCACTTAAGACATCTGAAAGTGGAACACCTGCTACAGTTGAATATCTTGGAAGAGGAACCATGTCATCTCCATGACCACCCATTACAGAAGCACGAATTTGACCTCCACCATAGCCTAGTTTTTCTTGAATAAATGCTGCCATTCTAGAACTGTCTAATATCCCAGCCATACCAATAACACGACTTCTATCAAAGCCACTCTCTTTTAGAGCAACATAGGTCATAGCATCCAATGGATTTGACACCATGATTATGATTGCATCCGGAGAATATTTTGCAATTCCTTGAATTACTTCTTTTGTTATCTTAGCATTGATCATGAGTAAATCATCACGGCTCATGCCAGGGAGTCTTGGGCTTCCAGCTGTCACAACTACAACATCACAATTAACTAAATCCTCCATTGATTCTGCGACTCTTACTACAGTGTGACTTCTAACAGCTGAAGCAGCTTGTGACATATCTAATGCTTTACCACGCGCTACATCAATTTTATTGTCACGAAGGATAATCTCATGACAAGAACCAAGCATTGCTAGCGAATATGCCACAGTTGCTCCAACATTCCCAGCACCGACAATTCCGACTCTTTTACCGTGTTTCATTCACACCCCTTCAAACTAATGATTATGATATTTTCTAAATATAAATTGAAATATACCACAAAAAGACTTTTCGCCTTTTTTATAAAACAATTTTATATTGTTTCATAAAAAAAAGAAATTTTAAAACCTGTACTTTTCTATAAAACTAATAGAAAAGTACAGATACAATAAACGAACTTATATAGAATCTATAATTTTATTTAAAGTAGCAGATGGTCTCATAGCTTTTTGGGCTTTTACATCATCTGGGTGGTAATACCCACCAATATCTTGAGCTTTACCTTCAACTGAAAGTAACTCTTCAATGATTTTTGCTTCATTCTCAATTAAAGCTGTAGCAACAGGAGCAAATTTAGCCGCTAATGTAGCATTGTCGCTCTCTGCAAGTGCTTTTGCCCAATATTGAGCTAAAAAGAAATGAGAGGCTTTATTGTCTGGCTCACCAGCTTTTCTTGATGGTGATTTATCATTATCAAGATAAGCATTATTAGCAATATCAAGAGCTGCCGTTACAGCTTCAAGGTCTTTCGAATTATGCTTTTGAGCAATAAATCTAAAAGATTCTGCAAGAGCTAAAAACTCACCAAGAGAATCCCATCTTAAGTGACCCTCTTGTAAAAATTGGTCAACATGCTTAGGTGCAGAACCACCAGCTCCAGTTTCAAATAGACCACCACCAGCTAATAATGGAACAATTGAAAGCATCTTTGCAGATGTTCCAAGCTCTAAGATTGGGAAAAGGTCAGTTAAATAATCTCTTAAAACATTTCCTGTTACAGAAATTGTATCTTCTCCAGCTCTTACTCTTTTAAGTGTATATGCCATAGCTTGTTGTGGGTCCATAATTGGAAGTTCTAAGCCTGTTGTATCATAATCTTTTAAGTACTCTTCAACTTTTTTAATCATATTTGCATCGTGCGCTCTATTTTTGTCTAGCCAAAATACAGATGGAACAGATGTAAGTCTTGCACGCTCTACTGCTAACCTTACCCAATCTTTAATTGGAATATCTTTCGCACGAGACATTCTCCATATATCACCAGCTTCAACATCAAAGCTCATAAGTTCTACACCATTTTCTGTAGTAACAGTTACTTTACCAGCTTCTGCCATTTCAAATGTAGTTGGATGAGAACCATACTCTTCTGCTTTTTGTGCCATAAGACCAACATTAGCAACATTACCCATAGTTGTTACATCGTATTGACCATTTTTTACACAATCATTGATACACTCTTTATAAAAAGTAGCATAACATCTATCTGGGATAACACTCACACAAACTTCTGGCTTACCTGCTGCATTCCACATTTTACCGCCATCTCTTACTACAACTGGCATAGAAGCATCAATAATAATATCATTTGAAGCATGAAGGTTTGTAATACCATTATCAGAATCTACCATTGCAATATTTGGTTTGCTTGCATCAGCATTCTCAACAATTGCTTTAATCGCTGCAAGAATTTCATCTTTTTTGTCTGATTTTTCTAATTTTTTCTCTAAATCACCAAGACCAAGATTTGCTTTTACGCCAAGTTTTGCAAATTCATCTGCATATTTGTTAAATACATCTGCAAAGAAAACTTCAACAGCATGACCAAACATAATAGGGTCAGATACTTTCATCATTGTAGCTTTTAAGTGAAGAGACCACAACACACCTTTTTCTTTTGCTTCTTCAATAGATTTTGCATAGAATTCTCTTAATGTTTTTACGGACATAAATGTACCATCAAGTATCTCTTTGTCAACTCCACTAATTGTTGCTAATGCGTTGCCATTAAGAGCGATTGTTACTTTTTGATCACCATCTAAAATAATAGATTGTTCATTTTCAAAAAAATCTCCACTCTCCATGTGTGCAACATAAGCTTTTGAATTTTCTTCAAATGCTCTCAATTTATGAGGGTTTTTCTTTGCGAAGTTTTTTACTGCAACTGCAGCTCTTCTATCTGAGTTCCCTTCTCTTAAAACTGGATTTACAGCAGAGCCTAAACAAGTTGAAAATTTTGCCTGAAGTGCTTTTTCTTCATCATTAGAAGGAGACTCAGGATAATTTGGAATGTCATAGCCTTGAGACTGAAGTTCTGCTATACACTCTTTTAGTTGACCAACAGATGCTGAGATATTTGGAAGCTTGATAATATTTGCATCTTCTTCTTGAACTATTTTGCCAAGTTCTGCCAATTCATCAGAAATTTTTTGATCATCTTTTAATCTTTCTGGAAACTTAGATAAAACTCTGCCAGAGAGTGAAATGTTACTAGTAACGACATCAACACCAGCTGCTTTAGCGAAGGCGCTTACTATAGGTAATAATGAGTATGTTGCTAAAGCCGGAGCTTCATCGATTTTTGACCAAATAATTTTTGACATTGTTTGTCCTCTATTAAGTATATTTCATTTCCACAGTCCAAAGAACTTTATCATGGAAATTTATTATATCAATAATAGCACTAAGATAGTTTATATATGATGAGCTTCGTGCAACATTTATTTATATTTGATATTTGTTTCATTTTGTAGCATGGCTAATGTTGTCTAAATGTGTAGAATAGTTACGTGAGAAATCATGAGTACCACTCTTTGATTTCATAAAATAGAGATACTTTGTCTTTGCTGGAAAGATAGCTGCTCGTATTGCTTCAAAACTCACATTACATACGGGTATACTAGGTATTCCAGCATAGAGATAAGTATTGTAGACACTTGTATCTTCTCTTATACGCTTAGCAGTCACTTTAACATGAGAATATTTGCCATAGTTAAGCGTGCCATCCATCTGTAGTTTCATTCCTTTATTCATTCTGTTGAAAATCACTGAACTGACTAATGGCATCTCTTCTATATTTGCTGATTCCTTTTGTATTACAGATGCGATTGCTACATATTGAAACCATTTTTTTTCATTATAGAGTCCAAAAATAGTCATAGAGAGTTTTTGCATTTGCGACTTTGATTGATGCAACAAATATTTGATTAACTCCTCTTCTGTTATGCCCATTGGTAGCTTGTAAGTGTTTGGGACAAAAGCACCCTCTTTTATCTTTGATTGTTTATTATATTCATATTCCAATAGCTCTCTATCTAAATTTAAGTTTTTAGATAATTGGTCTAAAAATATATATGTTGTTTCACCTGGTATCAAAGTGACATCAATCAATGCTGCTTTTGCAATTGTTAGTTTATATAAAAAGTCAGCTCGTGTGCTCTGGGTTGTTCCTATGCTAATCCAACCACTTTGAGGGGAGCCAATCAATCTCAAAAGAATAGTATCAAGCCTCCCTACTTTATAATTATCAGCATGCAATTGTGTTATAATTTTATTTATAGAACCTTGAGGAATATAGAGAACTTTTGAGGTTTCCAGAGGCTTATTTAGGTAATACATGAATGATAATATAATAATTAGCAGTATCTCGAAAGTATATTTTATTACTGTTAGCATTTTGTCATTCATTTTTTTAGTGCTCTGTGTTATTTTTATACTTTTACAAAATGGAGTGTATATTGAACATATTTCAATTCCAAAGATTGAAGTGAAGAAATTATACATTAAATGGAATGAAAAAATAGATGTATCTGTGGATGAGATTCATATTGTTACAAAAACAGACAATCAAAACTTAGAACTTCAATACAAAAATTTAAACAATCTTTTTAATCAGTTGGCTTTTTTTCAAGATTGGTTTGGAGAGGTAGCGTTAAACAGCGTCACCATTGACGACATAGCAGCAAATTTCAAATACTCTTCCACGGAAGGAGGTTTTTTAAAAGCCTCTTCCCCTACTTTCTCCTTTAAAAGTAAGCTCTTTTTTGAACAAAGCTTATTAAACATCAAAATAGAAGAGTTCAAAGATTTAAAAAACAAGATAGCTATTGATGGAAATATTATTCTTAATTCTAATACATTCAATATTGCAACTAATCTGCATGTGGATATCAATCAGGATGCCCTCTTTGATATTTTCATAAATGCTGAAAATGACAAAATCCGCTACAGAGTGGACTCTCTTAAAAACATAACTGATTTAAAACATATTATAGATATTTTCAACTTTCCAAACGGAGTTACATATTGGGTACAAGATGCTATAGAGATGTCTGCTCTCTCTGTTGACTCCTTTTCAGGTTGGATAGATTCCCAAAATATAAGCGAAGCATATAAAAACATTCAAATCAAAGCCAATGTTGCTGATTTGGTATATACCTATGATAAACAACTTGATTCGGTACATACATTAACTACTGAACTTGAGTTTAAAGATGGAATCCTGTTTATAAGACCTAAAGATGCATATTCGTACAATTTTTTCCTAGATAAGAGTTGGTTAAAAATAGACTTTTCTAAAAAAGAGGAGTTGCTCACACTTCATTTACTCTTTAAAGGAATGCTCAATAAAGAGTTATTAGGTTTACTCAACAGATATAAGATTAATCTTCCTCTCCTTCAAAGAACAGGGAGTGTAGATACAAATTTAAAACTTGAAGTCAATCTAAGAACCATCGATGTCCATGCAAAAGGTGAATTTTTTACAAAAAAAGCAAATATTGACTATTTAGGTCTCAATTTAGACATCACAGATACATTTATATCTCTAAATAACTTTAGTGTAAATATCCCTCATATGTTGGTTCAATATAAAGATATTTTAAATTCAAAAGTAAATGTTACTTTTAATGCTAAAGAGCATATTGGTCAAGTGAAGCTTGATATAAATGACATCGCCTTTAAAGAAGCAAATCTCTATTTAAAAAAAGAGAAAGAGTCCTTACATGTACTCTATAATATAGTACCAAACCAAGATATACTCAATATTGAACCTTCTCAATGGATGTTTAAAAAGCACCTTATCAGCCTAGATAAAATGGTAATTCCTTTTGATTTAAATACATTAAAAGCAGAGATTCCAGCTACTTTATTAGAAATCAAAAATATCGCTTCTGCTCTTGTCTCTGGGGAAGCTTCACTTAAGTCTCAAAAGATAGACCTAGATGTTGATTTGCTCAAATATGCGTATAAAAATATTGAACTCGCGCAATCCAATCTCCCTTTAAAATTAACCTATGACAAAAAAATAAATATTCAAGCAAAAGAAAAGATACTCCTCAATGCAGATAATTTAGAGTTAACTCTCTCCAATACATCCATAGAGGTACTAAGCGATAAACTAAACATCCTTTCCTCCTCTTTTAATGTCGAAGATAAACTAAGAAGCAATCTCACAGGAACCTATAATTTTGATAACAAAGATGGACTCTTTTATCTTCATAATACGAAGCTTACCGATAAGACTTTAGGCATTCTCTTTTCTCATAATAAGAGATTGAAACTTTACCTAAAAGCATCAGACTACAATCTCTCCCTCAGTTCAAAAGAACTCAACATCCACTATATCTCAACCGATAAAGATTGGAAAATAAATTTCAACTCTTTAAAAAAGATAGCAAAAGAGTCTAAAATACTACAAGACTACAATCTTACAAATGGAGATTACTCCCTCTATAAACATAGAGATGAAAAGAATATGCGATTCTCTTCTCATATCAGATATCCATATAAATTTCTTGCTAAAAGGGGCAAACTGATTGATGAGTATAAAATATATGGTGAGATAAAGAGTGATACAAAAGATATCTTACTGAGTATAAATAACGCACTCGACGTAGAAATAGGCAAAGAAATTAAAATCGCAGGGGAGAGAGTTGGTATCAACATAGATGCTATTCTTGATTTTTTTAATGACAGAGAAAAAAGTACCGATAAAAATCCTACAAACAAAAATATAACTTTTACTGCCAAAGACTCCTACCTCTATTTAGGAGAAAATAGATACATGATTGCTGATAGTATGCACTTACAATACTTTAACAAGATAATCAATGCACAATTAAAACATAAAGATGGACATGCAGGCTTTAAACTTGAGGAGAATAAATTTTATCTCTATGGAGAGAAGTTTAATGAGCAGTTTATGGGTAGCCTCTTCTCTCTTTCAAAGTTTAAAGGAGGAGAGTTAAACTTTTCTATGAGTGGAAATACAAAAGAGTTTGATGGTATATTTTATATCAAAAACACCATTATTCGTGAAGCAAAGCTCTTAAACAATATGTTGGCTTTTATTGACACGATTCCCTCTTTACTCACATTCTCGCTACCAAACTACAACAAAGATGGTTTAGCAGTAAGTGATGCCTATATGAATTTTCATTCAAAGGATGATACCTTAAATATCAATGATGTCTATCTCAAGTCAGTTCAGATGGAAATAGCAGGTCGTGGAAATGCAAGTTTTAAGAAAAACAGTATAGATGTTAAACTTAACCTAAAAACAGAGTTAGGCAGCGCTGTCTCCAAGATACCTATTGTTGGATATATCCTCTTAGGAAAAGATACTGTTTCAACAACTTTAAATATTACAGGTAAATTAGATGACCCAAGCATAAGTACAATGCTCGCTCAAGACATCATAGTCGCACCACTCAATATAATCAAGAGAACACTTCTACTGCCCTATTATCTTATCACGGGTGGAAAGGAAGAGAAAGAGTAATTTTTATAGAAGTTTATTCGTTTCTTAAAACAGTCAATATATCGACTTCACTCGCTTTTTTGGCTGGGTAATAAGAGGAAGCGATAACAATGACAAAAGCACCGATAACTATCAATAAGAAGTCCTTGATACTTAAATCAAGTGGAAGTGTTGTTGTTGGATAGACATCTTTTGGCAAAGATACAATATCAAAAGATGAGAGTACCCACAGTCCACCCATTCCAAAAACGATACCTGCTAAAATTCCACTAATACCAATAACAACACCTAGGTATAAAAACACTTTCTTTATCTCTTTTGTTGTCGCTCCAAGTGAGAGAAGAAGTGCTATTTCGCTTCTTCTATTCATAACCGTCATCAAAAGCGAAGATATGATATTTATTGAAGCGATAAGGATAATGAGCATTAAAACAATAAAAAGAGAAGCTTTCTCTAACTCGAGTGCTGCAAAAAAGTTCAGGTTATCTTCCCACCAACCTTTAATGCTTACACTCATAGGAAGTGCCTTTTTTATCTCTAAAATATCAGCATGTGGAAATGCGGAGAAAACATGGATTCCATCATATTGATTGGAGGGTATATTGAGTATAGCTTGTAAAGAGGAGAGCGTTGTATAGCTATACGCTTTATCATAAGCCGAAAGCCCAGAATCAAATACACTTCTAATCTTAAAGCGTTTTATTTTTGGCGTTATCGAGAGACCACCTGGTTCAACATTAGTAAAAATATACATAAGCCTATCGTCTATATATAAGTCAAAATCATCTTTAAGAGACTTACCAATGATAATATCAAACTTACCAAAATCAGCAGTTGTAATAGCCTTTTTAACTACACTATTTACCTTCGCTTCATCTTCTAAATTGACACCAAAGATATAGCCACCTTCAAGTTTACTTCCATTTTTTGTCATTACAGCAGAGAGAACATAGGGACTAAACGAGAGTTTTGGAAATTTCGTCTCTAAATCAATGAGTAAAGACTCATTGACTGCTCCATAAAATTTAGGAGTGATTGTCAAAGGATAGTTCATAATGGTTAATTTCTTTTTAAACTCATTATCAAAACCATTCATGAGTGCCATTGCTATAAGTAGTACCGTTACACCTAAAGAGATTCCTAAAAAGGCAAGGAGTGCCGATAGAAATATAAAGGGTTGATCAGTATCAAAGCGTAAAAAACGCTTTACAAGATAGGGTACTATTGAGTTTTTCAAGAAGCAAAAGCACCTTTTTTTGGACCGCTTATTCCGCAGCATTGCTTATACTTTTTACCACTTCCACAAGGACAAGGCTCATTTCTAGCAGGTTTTTTCTCTACAACTTCATCTTCTTCTAAGCTTGAGTGATAAAGTTTTACAGCCTCTGCATTACGTTTTCTCTGTAACTCTAACTGCTCTGCCAATTTCTTAGCTTCATCCTCAGCAGATTCCATTTTAAATTGGATAACTTGAAGTGTTTTAATCGTGTTAAACTTAAGGTCATTGATGAGTTCAGAGAAAAGATTATAACTCTCTTTTTTATACTCCACTAAAGGATCTTTTTGGTTATAAGCACGAAGTCTGATTCCTGTCTTCATATTATCCATAGCATAGAGGTGTTCTCTCCAAGAGCTATCTAACTCTTTTAAGTAAAGTTCTCTCTCAATCTCATGGATAACATCCTCTTCTAAAGCACTCATTTTTTCATCATAAGACGCTTTCACCAATGCAATTACTTTCTCAAGTAAGGCATCATACTCTAATGAAGCAATCTCCTCTTCAGATAAATCGAAATTTAACTCCTCTTTTAAAAGCTCTGTCACTTTTTTGAGGTTAAAATCTTCATGCGCTCCGCCATCAAAAATATTTGCAGAGTTCAAGATATGCTCGAGGTAAGTTTCTCTTATCTCATTCACTCTTGTTGCTATGTCATACTCTGGGTTGAGAAGCTGATTTCTAAATTTGTAAACAATTTTTCTCTGTTCATTCGCTACATCATCATACTCGACGATTTGTTTTCGACCTTCGTAGTGCATATTTTCTACTTTTTTCTGAGCTTTCTCTACAGCACGCGTTACCATTTTTGATTCGATGTATTCTCCATCTTCAACACCAAGTCTCTCCATGATTGACTTAATCTTATCCGAGCCAAAAATACGAAGTAGATTATCTTCTAAAGAGAGGTAAAATTGCGTTTTACCTGCATCTCCTTGACGACCAGAACGACCACGAAGCTGATTATCAATACGACGATTCTCATGTCTCTCTGTACCTATAATATATAAGCCTCCAAGAGCCTTCACTTCATCATTTACTTTAATATCAACACCCCTACCAGCCATATTTGTTGCTATTGTAACAGCACCTTTTTGACCAGCAGATTTGATAATCTCACCCTCTTGCTCATGATTTTTAGCATTTAAAACCGTGTGTGCAATTTTCTCTTTTTTAAGAAATTCATGTAGTTTTTCTGACTTTTCAATAGAAGCAGTACCAATTAAAACAGGTTGTCCTGTCTTCGCTAAAGCCTTGATAGTCGTTACTACTGCACTAAATTTCTCCTCTTCTGTTTTGTAGATAAGGTCATTTAAATCTTCTCTTGAAATAGGTATATTCGTTGGGATAGAAACAACATCAAGTGAGTATATCTGCGCAAACTCTGTCGCTTCTGTCTCCGCAGTTCCAGTCATACCTGCCAATTTGTCATACATTCTAAAATAGTTTTGGAAAGTTATATCTGCAAGGGTTTGTGTCTCTTCTTTTACTTCTACTTTCTCTTTTGCTTCTAAGGCTTGATGCAGACCCTCAGAGTAGCGACGACCTTCGCTCAATCTTCCTGTAAATTCATCAACAATAACTACTTCACCATTGTTTACAACGTAATCTACATCTTTTTCAAAAAGATAGTTCGCTTTGAGTGCTTGATCTAAGGCATGTGGAAGTGATGAATTTTCTGCACTGTAGAGATTCTCAACTTGAAAGAGTTCTTCTGCTCTTGTGATACCATCTTCCGTAATCAAGACAACTTTATCTTTTTCATCCACAGTAAAGTGCTCATCTTTTACAAGTTGTAATGCAATGGAGTTCGCATCATTATAATCCTGCATATTTCGGTTTGTAGGACCAGAGATAATGAGAGGTGTTCTCGCTTCATCAATTAAGATAGAATCGACTTCATCCACAATAACAAAGTTATGATTTCTTTGAGCCATCTGCTCTACGGAGTAACTCATGTTATCTCTTAGATAATCAAAACCAAACTCATTATTTGTACCATAAGTGATGTCAGCATTATAAGCCTCTTTTTTCACTTTAGCATCATGCATGTCTTCAAGAATTACACCGACTGAGAAGCCTAGAAACTCATAAAGAAGACCCATCTCTTTTGCATCTCGAGAAGCAAGGTAATCATTCACTGTTACTAAATGAACTCCTTTACCTGTCATCGCATTTAAAACAATCGCAAGAGTAGCAACAAGTGTTTTACCCTCACCCGTTTTCATCTCTGCTATTCGACCTTCATGAAGCACCATCCCTCCAATCAGTTGAACATCGAAATGTCTCATGTTTAGAACTCTCTTACTCGCTTCTCTTGTGATAGCAAAAGAGTCAACTAAAGCATCATCTAAAGTTTTCTCCTCATTGAGGATACTCTTTTTCAGTTCTAAAAATGCAGACTTAAGTTCATCATCACTGAGAACTTCATACTTACTCTCTAGCGCATTGATGCTAGCAACTCTTTTTAAATATTTTTTTATTTCGCGATCATTAGACGTACCAAAAATCTTACCCATTAATGCTTGTAGCATTCCAAACCTTATATAGACAACTCTCAGAGTTGTCACTGAAATTATTTTTATTTTATCACACTAAATATTATAATAGACATAAATATTCAAATGATTTATTTTAAGCGTCCTATTATGCTACATGTAAATGACGACTTTGCTATAATCACAGAAAAATAAGGAAATTCATGAAACTTTTACTCTCTTTACTCCTTTTTTACACACTCTGCTTTGCCTCACTAGACTCCATTATTTCATTAGATTCAGACTTTACACAAACTGTAACAGACGACAAGAACAGCACTTTAGTTTATAAAGGACATGTGCTTGCTAAAAAACCACAATATGCTCTATGGAAATATACCTCGCCTGTGCAAAAAGAGATTTATATTGCTCTTAGCAAAGTGACTATTATTGAACCAGAGCTAGAACAAGTCATCATCAAAAATATTGAATCTAATTTTAATTTCTTCAATATGATACAAAATTCAAAGAGAGTAAAAGAGGGACTTTACATCGCCATATACAAAGATGTCAAATATACAATCATTCAAAATGACACATTTATAGAGTCTATTTCGTACATGGATGAACTTGAAAATAGAGTCAAAATACTGTTTACAAATCAAGAACAAAACAGAGAGATAAATGAGACTCTTTTTACTCCTTCAATTCCCTCTCACTATGACATTATTGTAGATTGATTTAGAAAAGGCTCCTCTAAAAATGCATAGCAAAAAAACTCAATACCGTCAAAAAAATATAAACTTACTTATTCTCGCTTTAGTTGTAACTATTCTCTGGGGCTTAGTTGCTTACTTTACGCTCTCTGGCAGAGTTGAGGCTTTTAAGCATGAAAAGTACAATGAAGTTTCAAAAAAGATGAAAAATGAACTTGAAGTTTTGATTGATGAAAAGAGAGAAGCAACACTTATCATTGCTTTATCACTTGCATACAATTCAGATATAAAAAAAAGTTTATCGACTCATGTTGACATATTAGGTTCAGAAGAAATAAAAAACTTACCTTTACACTTAAAAAAAGCAACGTCTTTAAAAAATATATGGATTCAGCTTATAACAGAAGATGGAAAAAGCTTTTACAGAAGTTGGACAGACAAGAAAAATGATGATCTAAGTAAAGTCAGACTCGATGTTGCAGAAATGATGAAACAACCACAGATTATCTCATCTATTAGTACAGGTAAGTTTGATATCACCTTTAAATCCATGGTTCCAATCTTTGATGAGGGAAGATTTGTAGGTATTATAGAAGTGCATTCAAAATTCAACTCTATAGCCCTTAAGATGGAACATAACAGATATGATGTGATTGGCTTGGTTGATAAAACTTATAAAGAACAACTCACACATGCCTATACAAAAAAATTTCTTGATGACTATTATGTATTTAATTTAAATGCAAAACAAGAGTTGTTAGACTTGATACACAAAGAGTCTGTAGAATCTTTCATAAACAGTGAGAAATTCTTTATCAACAAAGAGACAAATCAGCTAGTAACACTCTATAAACTTCCTGATATACATAACAATCCAATGGCATATTTTATTATCTTTCATAATCTCGATGCTATTGATATAAGTGAAATCACAAAAACAAGGAACAACCTGCTCCTCTTTTTTATTCTCGTCTATCTTCTCATGCTTATTAGCATCTACTATCTCTACATAACAGAGCAAAAGTCCTATGTTGAAGAGCTCAACAGAGAACTTGAAGAGATGGTCTATCAAAGAACAAAAGAGTTACGACTTCAAACAGAGAGTCTTGACCATTTGGCACACCATGATGCGCTTACAGGACTTCCAAACAGACTTCTCTTTTTAGACAGATTGGAACAAGTTTTAAAACATGCAAAAAGAGAAAAAACAGGGGTCACGCTTCTCTTTTTAGATTTGGATAGATTTAAAGAGATTAACGATACCTTTGGACACGAAGCAGGAGATATACTTCTAAAGATGGTAACAAAACGACTTTTAAGTTGTATTAGAGAAGAGGACACAGTTGCTAGACTCGGAGGCGATGAGTTTACCATCATCCTTCAAGATGTAGATCAAACAACCATTACAAATATTGCTCGAAATATTGTCAATACCATGAAAAATCCTGTAAATATCGACAAGCAAGATGTCTATACAACCTTTAGTATAGGAATCAGTAGTTATCCTGAAGATGGAGAGAGTTCAAATATTCTCGTAAGAAATGCAGATACAGCGATGTATAAAGCAAAAGAGAGTGGAAAAAACAATTTTCAGTTTTATAGTTCCAAAATGACAGACATTGCTTTTAATCGAGTTATTATGGAAGGAAATTTAAGAAAAGCTATTGAGAAAAATGAGTTTCTCACCTATTTTCAACCAAAAATTAACGCTAAAACAGGAAAAGTTATAGGTGCGGAAGCTTTAGTACGCTGGAATCATCCAGAGCTTGGCTTAGTATCTCCAATGCAATTTATATCTTTAGCAGAAGATTTAGGTGTTATAAAACAGATAGACAAAATTGTGATGAAAGATGCGATGCAGACTATTTCAGAGTTGAGAAATGAAGGACTCTTTGAGGGGAAATTATCTCTCAATGTATCCATGAAAGAGCTTGAAAATCAAAATTGAACCCTCTGAACAAGTCCATTTACAGAACTTTGTTTGAAAAGTTAGTAGTTTTTAATAT
>PETN01000101.1 GCA_002781365.1 Sulfurimonas sp. CG01_land_8_20_14_3_00_36_23 | reverse complement strand
CAAAATCCGCAACGTCTATTTCTATTTTCATCTGTATTTCCTTCTGTGTGTTAATTTTACCAAATTGACACAGAATTATTTACAGTCCCAGAACCCTTGCAGCAGAGTTAAATCCCCACATTCCTCTCTGCTTTGGTTTTGATACTTTTTTCATAACTTTTCCTCATATTCGCATATATTATTAACATATCCAGAAATAAGGTTATCGGAAAAACCGACTTAATGAAAAATTCTATCTCATAGAATGTAGATAACTACAAAACACCAAACTCACCACTCCAGTGAAAGTGGTCGCAGATTTGTCGCAGTTAAAACCCTAATTATTCTATATAATTATTAGCGTTAGCAAGTTTTGGTAGATAGCTTAAAAAAACAGTAACTTTTACATAATTTTCAGAAATATTTTCATCACAAGATGTGCCAAAGACAACATCTGTCTCCTTATTAGCAAGACGATAAACTATATCCATAGCTTCTATTAATTTCATCATATTACAATTCGGATGGATTTTAAAATACACTAAAATGCTATCCAGTTTCAATCTTCTGCATCAAAGAGAATCCTATAGCTTGTACTACGACCAGCCTTTCCTTCTACTTTTGCAATCAATCCATCTTCGAGTAATTTCTTAATTTGCCTATTCGCTGTCATTGGTATTGTGTTTGTAATTTCTCTATAATCGACATTTGAAAACTCACTATTTCTATCCCGAGAAAGCTTATTAATAAAGTCATCAAGAAACATTGTCTGTCCTTTGCTTAACTTTATCATTTTACATTTATCCCAGAACTTAGCCTTTTTCACAATAAAAAGCACATCTTCATGAGCTTTCTCCAAGCTACTAATTAAAATATCAATATTCCAATCTATCCAATTAGTAAAGTCAAAATGTCTATTTTTATGAAGATTGGTAGTCATATCTAGCATCTCATAGTATTCAGCTCGTTTTGTATAGATTGTTGTTGACATAGAATAGGTTTTATGTTCCTCTTTTAAATTCCTAGAGAGTACATAATCTGCTATAGCTCTGGAGATTCTCCCATTTCCATCATCGTAAGGGTGGATAGAAACAAACCATAGATGTGCTAATGCACTTTTAATATAGGGATCAGCATTGCTTTCATTGCAATATTTAATTAATGCATCTATATCTTTTTTAAGAAGATGAGGAGGAGCAAGATATTTAACAATTCCCCCTGCTCGATTAAACACATTTTCAATCACTTTCATATCGTCGTAATCTCTAAATTGAGCGATATTTATTTTTTTAACACCTTCATAGCTGCCACTATTAGCAAAAAGTGCATTGTGCCAACCATGTAGTCTCTCAACAGACAATAACTCATTATTTCGATGGCAATCCAGCATAAGAGCAACGAGGTTATCAGTATGCCTTGTGGACATGTCCTCTGATGAAATATAAGCTTGATTAATCGCTTTAGCTACGGAATCTCTTACCGAATCTCTGCGTAAGTATTCACCTTCAATTTGAGAGGTATTAATTATTTCATTTGTTAGATTAGTTATTTCAAGTTCATCAAGTTCATCTTTGTTAGCAATAGCAAGAACACCAGATACTAGACCTCTAAGATATTCGGCTCGTTTTAACTTCTCTGATAATCTTTCTCTATCATATGAAAAATTTGGATAGTTTTCATGTTCCCATATCCACTTCTTAATAATGTCTGCCATGATATTCTCACTTATGTAAACTATTCATAACATCTTTTTATTCAAGCTCATTAAGAGCGGTGTCACCGGCGGAACAAAATTCTGCAGTAAAGTCAAGACAACTTCCCAGTTTTAGGAAACTATACTTCAAATCAATGCCAAAATCAGCAGCGCCGTTGACATACTCATATTAGTTCTCCGTGTTCTACAAAGTGTTCAAAAAGTAAAAACTGCAAAGTTCTACAAACATTAAGGGATTATGGAACAAATAAAGAGAGATTACAAAACTCAATCTATGCTATACTCGCAAAGAAGATAAACTCAAAAAGGCAGAGCCGTGAAGCAGATGAACCTTAACATCAATGCTGAAGATATTAGTCAAATTGCTATTGGGGCTTTTGCGCTTGCTGTACCTATATCTTTTTCTGAAGAGTCATGGATACTCGGAGAGACTCTACCTACTTTTAACATCGTTTTAGTCTTTGTACTCTCCATCGCTTTTTTAGGCATCTATGCATACCACGCTGTATTTCAAGCGAACATCTCTCAAAGATACCATATCTTTTTACTGCGTCTCTTTATTGCCTACACTATTGCCGCATTGGTTGTTGGCTTGGTGCTGTTTGCCTTAGATAAATTTCCTCTCTTTGAAGACCCAGCTACAGCTATAAAAAGAGTTATATTGATTGCTATGCCTGCGTCAATGGGAGCGATAGTTGTGGATGGTCTTGATAAAGAGTAAAAATTTCCACATGCCAAAGATTTCCACATGCCAAAACAAAAGAGTTTAGAGCTTGTACCTACTCAGCTCTTTGCCCTTGGTATCGATAATATGAACCGCACATGCCAAACATGGGTCAAAAGAGTGGAGCACTTTTAAGACTTCAAGAGGTTTAGAGGGGTCTTCTATCTTAACACCGATAAGTGCCTCTTCATACGCACCACGCAAACCATTGAGGTTTTTAGGAGTTGCATTCCACGTTGTAGGGGCGATAACAGAAAAGTTTTCTATTTTGGCATCTTTTATGTTGACAAAGTGCGCTAAAACACCGCGAGGAACTTCAAAAAAAGCCCGCCCTTTTGTCTCTTTAGCCAAAGCGCCAAAATCAAATTTACTCCAAGTATCTGTGTCATAATATTTTATATTTTGAATCAGTCGTGAAAGCAGTTTAAAAATATACTCACAGATGTAAGAGGTCTCTATCGCACGCGCTGCATTTCTTCCAACCGTTGATGACAAATCAAGCATCTCCAAATCTGTCTCTTTGAGAAAATCATCTACAAAAGATTTTATAAGCATGTTCTTTTTATGATAGGAGATAAGAACCCTTGCAAGTGGTCCTGTCTCCATCGTTGCGCCATCATATCTTGGAGCTTTTATCCATGAGTATTTATCATCATTTTTTGCAGTTTTGAGAGAGCCATCTTCATTTAAGTCCGTATAGCAAATCTCATCCTCTTTATACCAAGAGCGGTCCACCTCTTCGCGTATCTTGCTCTCATCAAAGGCTTCAATATTTTCAAAATCATGCCCATAAATCACACCGCTACAAAAGAGTTTTTGCTCTCCCTCAAACGCATAACCACCCACTGCAAGAAAGTTGCCATTTGCACGACCTCTTCCCTCCTTAATCTCCTCTCTATAAGCCATGCAGAGCAACTTCGCATCTGGTAAATAGGCACGATCGATAAAATCTTTTGCCTCTTTGATGATAAAAAGATAATCATTGAGTCTTTGAGGGTTGAGCATATCGGCTACACTTGTCACTCCTCCAACAACTATACTCTGTGGATGGGGTGTTTTCCCACCAAAGATAGCAACAGCCTTAGAGATATTTGTTTGAAACTTCAGCGCTTCTAGGTAGTGCGAGATTAAAATCAGGTTTTGTTCAGGAGTGAGCTTATAATCCACATGCCCCCAATAGCCATTTGAGAAGGGTCCAAGTTTGCCAGCCTTTACAAAGCCACTCAGTTTTTCAAGTACCGCTTCATAGTGTGAGTGCGAATTTCTAAAGGGTTTTTCATGGTATTTGTGTGCCTCTTTGGAAGTGAGTTTTGCATCCGCTTTTAAGGCACTTGTAACATCCATAAAATCAAAAGAGTGAAGATGATAAAAATGCACCACATGGTCTTGGATAAAAAGTGCCAGAGCCATCAAATCCCTAATAATTTGAGCATTTTTAGGTA
The DNA here is from genome assembly GCA_002781365.1 of Sulfurimonas sp. CG01_land_8_20_14_3_00_36_23. Classification (GTDB taxonomy): domain Bacteria; phylum Campylobacterota; class Campylobacteria; order Campylobacterales; family Sulfurimonadaceae; genus Sulfurimonas. The sequence continues at coordinate 24,180 of PETN01000101.1, read as the reverse complement.
TCTTTATACTATAGGCATCCTCTACGCTAGAGACTGCCGCACGAAAGTGAGAGTTTGTACAGACACCACAGATACGACCCGCTAAAAGTCCTGCATCTCTTGGGTCACGACCTTTGAGGATTGTCTCAATCCCGCGAAAGAGCTGTCCGCTGACATAGGCTTCTTGCACAACCCCATTTTCATCTACTTCCACTTCAGCACGCAAATGCCCTTCGATTCTTGTGATAGGGTCTATAACTATTTTTTTTGTCATGCTCACTCCTCTATATATTTTCTCTCATTTGCAAACTTATCAAAAAAGCCGACTTCAACACACCCCATGCAACCATGTCCTGCTTGAACTGGCCAACTTGTCCCGCCATTAAACTTCATGGTCGGGCAGTTCACATTTGCATAAGGACCTTTACACCCCATCTCAAAGAGACAGTACCCTTTTTTTGCACCATTATCGCCCCACTCTTTTACAAACTCGCCAAGTTCATAGTGACCGCGTCGCTCACAGTTGTCATGCACGCGACCCGCATACGCCCAAAGAGGACGGTTCAATTTATCAAGCGCAGGAAGCTCTTCAAACATGATGTAGGAGAGAAGTGTTCCTACGATGTTTGTCGGGTTTGTTGGACAGCCTGGGATGTTTATAATGTCCTTGCGACCAAGTGCCTCAGCCACACCCACAGCTCCCGTAGGATTTGGTGCTGCGGCTACGACTCCGCCATCAAATGCACAAGAACCAACTGCCAAAACAAGCGCTGCATCTTTTGCACATTTTTTTAAAAGCTCCACCCCAGTCTCACCATTTGCACCTATACGAAGAAACTTTCCATCCATCGCCAAAGGCACTGCACCCTCTACAATCAGGATATATTCACCCTTTTGATTTGCGATAATATCTTCTAAGATAGTCTCACTCTGATCACCGCTTGCACTCATAAGAAGTTCATGATAATCGAGTGAAATATACTCAAAAATCAAATCTTCAATCGCAGGGTTTGTTGATTTAATAAAGGCTTCGGAGTTGCCGCTACAATCCGCCAATTCTAGCCAGATAATAGGAATCTTGTTAAGAGACTTCACTCCCTTTTCAACCACCTCTTCAAAGTTTGGATGGAGTTGCATATTTGCCGTTACCATAGAAATCCAGCTATTTATCTCATGTTTTGCAATATCAAGCGACTCCATTGCAGAGTTGAGATTTTCTGTTGTGAGGTTATTTCTTGGATGGATAGCATTAAACTTCTCTATCCTTTTGCTCACCTGCGCAATCTCTTTTTCTCTCTCAATCTCCTGCACTGTTTTTTTTGGCATATTTGGGTCGATGAGATGTTGCGAATCTCTTATGACATCCTGCACCATCATCTTACATCTACCACACACTCTGCCTGCATCGGAAAAAGTGGCAAGTTCTGCGAATGAACCGATGCCAGTCTGAGTGACAATATCTACTAAATCCTGATGGTAAACATGCTCACAACTACAGATAAGCCTGCCCCTCTCACCGATAAGTCTGTTTTGATAAAGGTAGTTAATATCGAGTGCATCGCCGTTGTTTATAAGAGATTCTATATATCCGACATCCACATTGGAGTTTATTCCTATAAATCGGGTGAGCTTGTCATCGTTGATGAAATACTCATCTATTCTGTTATCCGCTTTTGAAGTGATAAGTACTTTCTCATAACCAGCACTGAACTTGGGTGAGTTCACCTCGACCAAATCAAACTCGCCAACTTTAAGCATATCTATCGTAGCTTCAAGTTTAAACTCCTGTACCTCTTCTCCTAAAAGATGGGATATTACACAATCAGCCTCCAGAGTACACTCTTTTACATGTCCTGCCACAAAGTGCATATCTCTCACTTCTGCACACTCTCCAACCGCATATATATCTTCGTTGTCACTCTGCATGAAGGGGTTTGTGAGTATTCCCTTATTACATTGTAGTATCTCTCTGAAGTTCTCAATATTTGGTTTTATACCGACACCAAATACCAAAAAAGGATTTTCAATTTGAAGTTTCTTCGTTTTTAAAAGTGTTATCTCCCCATCTTTGACAACGGTATCAACTATCTCATCCTCGTAAGAGATTCTGACTTTTGCATCTTTTGTATAACACGCTTCTATGGTTTTTATGGAGTCTGTTGAGAGATCTTTAGAGTAGAGATGATTACCGCGAATCAGGAGTGTTATTTTATCTACACTAGACATTTCGTTTAAAGTTTCAAGAAGTTCAAGTCCTATAGGACCACTCCCCACGATTACAACTTCACGCTTTTCTACACCATTTTTTATAAAATCGCAATCATCCGCACTTCTAAAAACAGTTGCATTTTTAATATGAGTGATATCAAAGAGCGAAATAGGAACAGAACCTGTAGCGATAATGAGCTTGTCGTAACTAAACATAGCATTATCTGAAAACAGCCGCTTACTCTCTTTGTCTATTTTGTTTATTTTCTGATTTAGTTCCACTCTTATAGTAGGGTCAAGAGACAGAGAAATCTCATCTACGTCCTGTGTATTATCAACAAGAGAACAGAGATGTATCCTATCATAAGGGAGATGCTTTTCATCACTTAAAATCGTGACATCCAAAGCAGCATTTTTCTTTTTAAGATTATTTGCTAAGTATGCCGCGGCAATACCGCCACCAACAATAACTACACGCATGAAGACTCCTTAAGAAGATATTTATGATTTAGAGTCATTATAGAGTGATTCAACAAAAAGCCTTATAAAAGAGCGTTTTGCAGATAGTAGTAGGCTTGCCCTAAAGCAATTCCCCCATCATTGATGGCCGTTTTTTGTTGCGAATAGTAAGTAATACCCTCCTCTTCAAATCCACATGCCAAAAGGGAGAGCAGAGTTTTGTTTTGAAAGACGCCACCGCTAAGAATTACCTCAAGTTGCTCTCTCTTTGAAATATCGAGTATGATTTTTACAAGTGTGTTAATAAACATAGAGTTGAGAAGTTTTTTATCGTAGTTGCCCTTTACAATAAACTCTACAATCTCTATCTCTATTTCGCCATTTTCAATGCTGTAAAGAAAAGACTCCTCTCTATCTTCATCATAATAACTCTCACACAAAAGTCCACTCTCACCTTCGTAACTGATGGTTTGAGCGATGTCTGAGAAAGAGGCAATAGCATCAAAGAGTCGCCCTACAGAGGAGCTAAGAGGCGCATTAAGATTATTTGTGTAGCTCTGGTGCAGTAACTTAAGTTCGGCATGTGAAAAGCTATTTCCACATGCCAAGTTGAGTGCTTCTACCTCTTCTAAACTCAGCTTCTCAAAGAGTATACTCAGAGCGACGCGTCTTGGCTCTTTTATCGCTTTTTCACCGCCAAGAAGTTTTATGGGTTTGAAGCTGTATTTTCTCTCATCACCTACGAAAACTTCTCCACCCCAAAGTGTTCCATCCTCTCCATACCCTGTACCATCAAAACTAAAACCTAAGTACGCACCCTTAAGTCCGAACTCTGCCTTACAAGCGTAGATGTGTGCGAGGTGGTGTCCAATTTCCACATGGCGAATATTCTGCTCTTTCGCCCATTTTGTAGTCATATACGAAGGGTGTTTATCGTGTGCTATAACCTCTGGTTCAAAGTCGTAAAAGCCTTTGAAGGTCTCGATGGTTCGCTCAAAATACTCAAAGGCTTTAAGCGAATCCAAATCTCCAATGTGTGGAGAGAGGATGATGTTCTCATCCATCACAAAAGCGATGGAGTTCTTTTGGTTTGCTCCAACTGCGAGAATCTTTTTCTCACTCTTAAAGGGGAGTTTTATCACCTTGGGAGCATAGCCGCGTGCAAGTCTGAGTGTCTGAACTTTTCCATCTACCACTTGAAGTAGAGAGTCATCGATGCCATTGAGAATCTCTCTATCAAAATCAAGCACAAAATCAACAAAAGGGAGTTTTTCAAAAATAGCTTCGCGTGAAGTGATAATAGGCTCTTCTCCCAAGTTTGCACTTGTCGCAACAATAGGAGCTTTGAGATGTTCAAAGAGGAGATGATGAAGGGGTGTGTAGGCAAGCATACACCCTATTCTGTTGATATTTGGAGCGAGCAGTGGGGAGAGTGAAACATAAGAGAATGCACTTTTTTTCAAAATAACAATAGGTGCCTCTTTACAAAGGAGTAGCGCCTCTTCATCCTCATTCAAACTCACTAAAGACCTCACCTGCCCTATATCTTTACACATGATTGCAAAGGGTTTTGTCGCTCTGTTTTTGTACGCTCGTAGTTTTGCAATCACCTTGTCATTGGTTGCGTCACAGATGATGTGAAAACCGCCAATCCCTTTAATGGCAACAATTTTCTCATCTACGATATAAGAGGCAACTTCAGCGAAAAAATCTTCTGTTTGGATTTCTGTTTTTGTTTGAAGATTCCAAAGAGAGAGCGTCGGTCCGCAGTTGTTGCAAGAGATAGGTTGTGCATGGTATCTTCGATTGAGAGGGTTTGTGTACTCCTCTTGGCAGGATTTACACATGCCAAACTTTTGCATAGAGGAGTTTTTTCTATCATAAGGAACGCTTTTAATAATACTATATCTCGGTCCGCAGTTTGTACAGTTTGTAGCGAAATAGTTGTGGTATTTGCCCGCTTGCTTTATATCATGCAAGCAATCTTGGCATGTGGAAATATCAGGAGAGATTAGTGCAGTTTTAAAATGAGCAGAGCTACTTGAACTCTCGATGATTTCAAAAGAGGTTTCATGAAGGAGTTGTATCGCTTTACTTGTGAGCGTATCTATCCTTGCAAGTGGCGGGAGTTGTGCGTGGAGTTGCTCTTCAAAGAGGTGTATATTTTCCGCTTCGCCTTCGAGCTCAAGTTCGACTCCATGGGTGTCATTTTTGACAAAGCCTGCGAGAGAGTTTCCACATGCCAATTTATATACAAATGGACGGAAGCCAACTCCTTGAACAATACCGCTTATAAGAAAAGATTTTCTGATTTGCACAATAGAATCTCCAAAAAGTAAAGCTCATTATACTACGATAAATCTATTAACTCCATTTTTATGCTCATATTTTAAATCCATTTCGTGTGCATCTAAAATATGTTTTGTGATGTAGAGTCCAAGCCCAAAACTTTGATTTGATTTTTGATTGTCTCCTCTAAAGAATGGCTCAAAATAACTCTCGAGCGGATAGTGAAGTTCTTGGGAGTTATTCTCAAAAACAAGGGCTCTGCCCTCTGTTTTAATCGTTACTTTTTTATCAGTTGCGTACTTAATCCCATTATCTAAAAGATTTTTAATGGCGATAGAGAAGATGTCAAAATCGACACACAGTTTACTGTTTTCAAACGCTTTATAAACCTCCTCTTCACTGCACATCAAAATATCTACCGCATTATCGATAATATCTTCTAAAAAATACTCCTGTTTGCGCAACTCTTTTTTTGTAGAAAGCAGCTCTTCAATCGTAGCAAACTCGTTAATAAGCGATTCAAGTCTGTAAAAGACTTTTTGCATCTTCTCACTATTTTCTTCAGTCAAAGGAAGATGAGTGAGAAATTTTCCCTTAGTGATAGGGGTTTTTAACTCATGCATCATATTTCTTATGAAAACATTTCGAGACTCTTTGATACTCTTTAGTTTTTTTGCTGATGCTGCAAACTCATGCATAAGTTTTGAGATTTCATCTTCGTTTGCGCTTGAGATTTCAAAATCAAACTCTTCATTTCCAAAGTTTTGGACTATTTTATTGAGGCTTTTGAGAGGTCTGAGTTTATTGATAATAGAGAGGTAGAGAAATAAAAAGACAGATAATATCGCTAGATAGATGATGATGACGATATTTTTGTTGTTGGTATCTACACTCTTATCTTCTAAAATAACCTGCAATTTATGGGAACGAATAGAGACAAAATGTCTCTCATTAAGCTCTAAAAAGCCAAGGGTATAGTGCCTCTTGTTTTGTCTATGTTTTAGCTTCATATCTTTGGAGTTCAGAAGTGTAGCTATCTCCTTCTCATCACTCAAAATTGAAAAATTAAATTGCGCAATATCTTCTCTCAGTTTTTGGGTCAATCCACTCTCTTTATACGCAGCCATAAACATACGAGAAATTTCTGCAGCTCTTTTATGGAGTAAAAAATTTTCTCTTTTTTGATGCACATCAGAAAGTACAACAAAACTGATACTTATAAGCAAAAAGGAGATAAAAAAAGTTAGATTGATTGTAAAGAGAATCGAGTTTTTTTTCATCATAGCAACTTATACCCAGAACCTCTTATAGTGATAAGGTACTCTGGATTTTTAGATTCAACCTCTATTTTTGTTCGTATTCTATTAATAATAACGCTCAAACTTCCGCTCTCTTCATCACTATTTAAGAGAGAGCAATTTTGTAAAATATCATACCTCGACACAACAAAACCTTTTCTTTTACACATCAACGACATAATCTCATACTCGGCTGGTGTAAACTTGATGTATTCACCGTTTTGTTTTATCTCTTGCTTCTGCTCATCTAAAATAAAGGTCTCAGTTTTGATTTCTGGCTTTAATAACTCCAGCTCTTTTGAACATCTTCTGAGGATTGTTTTGATACGAACTTCAAGCTCTCTTGGATCATAAGGTTTTGGGAGGTAATCATCTGCTCCGAGTTCAAGAGCGATAACTTTATCGGTTATATCGCTTCTTGCACTGGAGACAATAATGGGGATTTTATGTTTTAAAAGTAGCTCTTTACATACTTCCAGACCATCAAGTCCTGGAAGTGTTAGGTCTAAAATAATAAGGTCATAACTGTTAAATGCAATATGACTCAAAGCTAAAAATGGGTCTTCAAAATTTGTAACTTGAATGTTAAATTTTGCCAAATATTGAATCAGGACATCCGCAAGTTCCGCATCATCTTCAATCATTGCAATTTTTATCATCTTCGTTACCTATTTCGATTTTTTACTCATACACGCTCTTTTTTGAAGTATATCTTTTAACTCTTTTTTTTGCGCTGTATCGAGAACATTATAAACAGCTTCCATCATATCTGCTCTCTTTTGGAGCTTAGAATCTTCTCTCTCTTTTGAGAGTTTAATAAACATCGCTTTATCAAAACCATCTTCACTAAAAGCGCTGTATGGTTTTGGCATATTTTTCATATTTTGTCTCATAATATCTTTGATTTTACTATTTTGTTCGTCACTTAGATTTAAGTGCTTGACAGCTGAGATAAAATGGCTTTTGCTTGTATGATGTTTTTTACCCATCATAGCATTAGGGTTTTGTGGTTGAGGGCAACTTTTTTGTTGCATACAATTTTTTTGTGGACATTGAGATTTTTGCATAGGAGGGGTAACATCAGATGCGAAGAGTGAGGATGTCACTAACAGTGCCGAAGCTAAACTTAGTATAATTTTTTTGTTCATAATGAACTCCTTTAAATTGAATAGCAAAATTATAGACTAGGGCTGTTAATGAGAACTAAACTCTATCTTAACACTTTGTTAATGAGAAGAGATTAATCGTCTAGGGCGAAGGCCTTGGGGAAGTACGGATTGCTTAACTGAAATTTACTCAAAATCCTACTGTAGAGAACACTGTTTTCAAACATATCACCCATCATGACAAAGTGATTGACTTTAAACTTTGTTTTGAGCTGATTGATCGTTGTGATGCTCATATCTCCAAGCGCTTCAAAAATGGAGTATGCTAGATAGTGTGCATCTGTATTTGCAAGTTTAAAACTCATGATAGAGCCTAAAAAGGAGGCATAATCAAACCCTTCATCACTAAAGTTTGCATCTATTTTCAAACCTCCATTTCCACGAAACTCTAAAGCTTTATCGCTCACTGCTTCAAAGCTCTTTTCACTCAACTCTAAAATAGCGGCGATGGTCTCAAACAAATCATAGGCTTCCTTCTCCTCTAACTCCTGCACTATTTGAGGATATACTTTTCCAAAGTTTAGAAGTAGTTTTGACTTCGTTGCATCTTTTTTCATCCCCTCTAGAACATCTTTTAAAACAAAAGTTTGAAAGTTGACGACTCTTTTATTTCCCATCTCATTTGAGAGTATAAAAGAGATACCATTTTTTCTGCTTAGGTTTGCAGCTAAAGCACCGTTTGTAAAACCCGCTTCTTGTGCAATGTTTAAAAACCTGTTGATTACAGAATCTTTATCTAGGTTAGTAAGAGAAGTCGCAATGTTTTTTGTATCTCTTATAATCGTACTATTTTTTTGAACGACCATCACTTTTAACTCGTTATAGGGTTGAAAAAAGAGATACTTTATTCCGCTCTCTCTTGCATTTAAGGCTACGAGACTACTTTTTACGCTCGAAGCAGAGCTAATATAGATGAAATTTTTACCACTCATCTCTTTGAGTGTTTCATCTTTGATAGTCACTTTAAGGCTTGGTTTTTCTATGCTAAAGAGTGCTTTCATCTCATCCTCTGTCATGTAGAAGAGTGTCGAAAGAGCGCTTGGGTCAGTTACTAAGAGTTCACTCCCTTGGCTGTAGTGAGGAGAGTAGTAATTTGTATCTGCCAAGAGTTGATTTGCCACATTTGAGTAGTGGTTGCATTGGAGTGAATCATCTAAGTAAAAGGGACTTGCAGGGTCACTTAATAACTCTATACACTTTGGACAGGGTGCGATATTATATGTCGGAGAGGTGAAGGGAGTATGTGCGCCGTGAGTCTCCACACTTAGAGTCTCTATATCTCCTAAAAAGAGAGAGTGAGGTAAATATTTACTTGTTAATGCATTTAACGCATTGAGTGCTTTCTCATCACTTTCATTGAGTCTAAGAACTATGCTTCCATCTGCTTGAGTGATACTTCCATCAATACCACTCTCTAGCATCATAGCCTGTAAAAAACCTGCGAAATATTTGTTGTCACTACTATACTTAATTACTTGCTTGATCGCCATTTTTAAACTCACTTTGTGGATTCGCATATTTTTCTATTATTTCATCGAGTGTTACTCTATCTAAGTTTTTCTTGTATTTTATGCCTGATTTATCTATCTCTGCAAGAGTTGCGTCTATCAAACTCTCAAACTTTGCTCTTATTGCATCACTTAAGCCAACATTTACACTCTCTATATCTTTTGGCACGATACCAATAATGTTAACATCCGCCATTCTCTCTAAGAGTGAGCATATCTCTAACATCTCGACAATCTCTACTTCATGCGCAGTCTGCTTATAGCTTCCAAGCCCTAAAAGCTCTTCGGATGGCAAGTTGTAAATAGAACCCACTTCATCATCCATAGTAATCGTATCGATAATAATTACTTTGTCATACTCTTGATAGTATGTCATTAGCAAAAAGCCCAAAACTCCGCCATCAACTAATGTCACATCATCTAAAAATGTATAATTTTCTTCAAGATACTTTGCAGCATATACACCAACACCTTCATCTTGATAGATTACAGTTCCTGCCCCTATTATAGCTGTTCTCATACTGAAAACTACCCCCTCTAAAATAAAAATGCCAAGATACAACTAAAAGATATTAGTCGTATCTTGGCATGTGGAAATAAAAATTATATCTCTTCTTTTACAAACTTACTTCCACCAACAACAATGTTGATATCGCCCTCTTTCCAAAAAATTGTTCTCCATACTTGGTAGTAAATATGAAACATTATCCAAGCAATCACAGCATACATTGTATAGTGATGCGATATTCTGACATCCATGTAAGTTCCACCCGTAGCGGCTACTGTCCAATCGGTTGTTAAATGAATGACATTCGGCCACCATGCACCAATCGCACTTATTCCTGATTCTAGTCCATGGACATAAAGCTGAAGTCCTGTAAAAAGCATCCAGATAAGCATCATGTGAAAGACAAAGAAAAATATCGAGTTAAAACTATCTGTATGGGATGAATCAAACTTTTTCACACGGTTGAGTGTTAAAAGATTAACCAATACTGCAAAAAATTCACTTATATTTTTCCCTGATGGTATTAACTTTTTATAGGGTTTCTCAAATCTTGAGAAAAAATACAAATAGGCAATGATAATACTACTCACATCAAATATAATCGCTACAATAAAGTGTGCTAATCTATTCCATGCCATTACATATTTATCTACAGCTGGGTCTGCGATGAAACTTTGATAGTAGGGATGACCGATATAAAGACCAGTTGCAATAGCAACAATCATAGAGATAGCAACCACCCAATGGTTGATTCTCATAAATCCTGTCATCCTCTTGATTTGTTTATAACTCATAACAGGCTCCTTTTAAACGGCACAGCTAGTGTTTACTTTAAAACTACTAAGCTCTTTTCCTTTTGTATCCACAATATGTACAGCACATGCAATACATGGGTCAAAACTATGAACAGTTCTAAGTATCTCCAGCGGCTGTTCAGGATTCGCTACCTTTGTCCCAACAAGTGCTGATTCATACGCACCTTTTCTATCTTTATAGTCTCTTGGAGCTGCATTCCATGTCGATGGAACAACTGTTTGATAGTTTTCAATTTTTCCATCTTTGATAACTATCCAGTGACCAAGACCTCCACGAGGAGCTTCAGCCATACCAAAACCTCTCGCATTTTTACTTACTTTGTCAAAATCGAACTCTCTCCAAGTGCTTACATCGCCTGATGCAACATTTGCAGCTAACTCATCTACCCACCCCATCATAACATCTGCCATAAGTTCCGTCTCAATTGCACGAGCCGCAGTTCTTCCAACAGTTGAAAAAATTACAGAAGCAGGAGCAGCTGTAGGAAGACCTAAAGTTTTTCCAAGCTTTGTTAAAAAGCCAGTTGCATATTTTGTAAAGTTCGCGTCACCTGCAGCAAGACCTACAACCAAACGAGCAAGAGGACCAACTTCCATTCGTGTATCATCATAAAGTGGTGACTTAATCCAAGAGTATTTCTCTTTAGTTTTGAGATATGCATACCCATCTTCTTTTTTCTCTAAACCAGTATATTTAGGGTTTGTGACGCCATCATACGGATGAAGACCTTTATCGCTTGCACCTTCATACCAAGCATGAGAGACATCTTCTGTTATCTTAGTTTGGTCAAGTGGATAGAGTTTACTTAAGTCACCGTTAAGGACTACACCAGATGGAAAAAGTTGCGATGCGTTGTAAAAACCTGTATCATCAAGTTTAAAGTCACCATAACTCATAAAGTTTTTCAGTCCAGCACCTGTTCCATCAAGTGCTTCATCTGCATAGACAGTACCAGCCATAAGAACATCTACCAAATAAGCGTTTTTAACAAAATTTCTCGCCTTGTTCAAGAGAGATTTATACTCAGCGATTCTTGCTGGATTTTGTATATCTTGTACACAAGTGATTCCACCAACAACCAAAGATTGTGGATGTGGCATTTTTCCACCAAATATCGCCATCATTTTTGCCATATCTCTTTGCATATCAAGTGCTTGCAAGTAGTGCGCTACAGCGATAAGATTTTGTTCTGGAGTTAATTTATAGTTTTTATTTCCCCAATACGCATTTGAAAAGATTCCAAGTCTCCCCTGTTTTACGAACTTACCAACTCTCTCTTGGATAGCTCTAAGGTCACCCTCTCCTGCACCATGCGGAGTATCACACCACTTCAGTGCTTCCGCGGCTGCAAGCTTTGGGTCCGCTTTAAGCGCACCTGTAATATCTACCCAATCGAGTGCATGGAGATGATAAAAATGTACAACATGGTCATGCACATAAAGAGCCCCTTGAATCAGGTTTCTAACCAATCTTGCATTTTTAGGAATCGTCAGTTTAAAAGCATCTTCTACCGCTTCTATACTTCTTTGATAGTGTGTACCTGTACAAACACCACATATTCTCATTGCCAAAAGTCCAGCATCTCTTGGGTCACGCCCTTTTAAGATAGTTTCAATCCCTCTAAACATTGTAGAACTTGCGAATGCATCTGTAATTACATTATTCTCATCTATCACCGCTTCGATTCTTAAATGCCCTTCAATCCTTGTAATTGGATCTACGATTATATGTTTAGTTGCCATTATTTATCTCCCTCTTTGTTTCCAGCAATCACACTTGCCGCCGCATGAATACCAATACCAATACCTGCAACAGTAAGTATCCCTAATCCAAACTCATCTACAGTTTTTTCTACACCGCCACCTGGAGCTTTAAAGTGTGTATCTGACATAGGTCTCTCTTGTGCATACTTATCCCAAAATTGTGGTTCAGAACACCCTATACAACCATGCCCTGCACCAATAGGCCAGTTTGTACCACTGTTATAGCGAACAATAGAGCAGTTGTTATATGTCATAGGACCTTTACAACCCATTTTATATAAACAAAAGTTGTTTTGAGCACCTTGATCGCCCCACTCTTCTACAAACTCTCCAGCATCAAAATGCGCTCTTCTTTCACAGTTGTCATGGATTCTATATCCAAATGCAAATTTAGGACGATTAAGGTGATCGAGTTCTGGAATTTGCCCTGAGAGGACAAAGTGAAGGATTGTGCCTGTAATATTTGCAGGGTTTGCAGGACAAGCAGGAATATTGATAATCGCTTTGCCTCTTACAACATCTTGAACCCCAACTGCTCCAGTTGGATTTGGACTTGCCGCTGGAACACCACCAAAAGTTGCACAAGTACCCACAGCTACAACTGCCGCACTATCTTTAGCTACACGAAGTAAGTGGTCTTTGAAAGTCTCAGCCTTTGCTCCAATCGTTCCATATAAACCATCCATTGCTAAAGGAATTGCACCCTCAACTACACAAAGATACTTCCCTTTAAAGGTCTCCATTGCCTCATCTAAATGTGTTTCTGCTTGATGACCAGCTGCTGCCATAAGTGTTTCATGAAACTCTAATGAAATAGTTTCCAAGATAAGTTCATCAATTGTTGGAGCATCACTTCTGAGGATAGCTTCAGAGTTACCTGCACAATCTTGAAGTTCTATCCAAATAACAGGGATTCTATTCATAAGCTCTGCAGCTTTTGCAATAAGAGGAGTAAAGTTTGAAGGAAGCATTAAAGCGGCACAAGCTGCACTAGCCCATTTCATAAAGTCTCTTCTTGTCAGACCTTCCGCCTCTAAAACACTCTTAATGGATGTTTTTGTTGCGGCAGGTGATTTTTCTAACTCTTCTAGCCTTTTTGTCATAGTTTTCATTAAAGAATCATAATACTCCGCACCGCGATTTGTATTAACTTTAGACCCTTTAGCGCTAAACATAGTAGCTAAAGCTTCTCTACTTTCAATCATAATCTACTCCTCTTTTTTTAATGATGTAAAACATGAATGGTTATTCATTTACTAAATTCTAGTTGAATCTAACTTAAACTTAACTTTTTACTTGATAAAAAAACTATATGATTTTAATGGGTTGTACAGACAGAACAGACATCAAAAGTTTTAAAAACAAGTTCTGCAGTTTTTGTGTCCGATAAGCCTATCATAGCTTTTTGTGAGACTCCCTGCTTTTTCTTCGTTCCACCACTTAAGTTCCATTGTGTTGGAGTAATAATTTCATAGTTTTGAATAATACCATTTTGGAGTTCAACTTTATGAATCAGAGAACCTCTTGCCGCCTCTACAGCAGAGGTGCCACTTCCATTTATCTTAGAGATATCAACATTGGGGTTTATATAAGAAGGCTCACTCAAATCTAAACGCTCAAGCAGTTTTTTTGAATGTGCTAAAAGTTGGGAGGTCTCACAAACTCTTGCAAGGATTCTACTAAAGATACTATCACCATATTTTCTATGTGAATCTTTTACAAGTGCTGCTTTGTTTATCATAGCGCGGGCAAGTGGTCCTACTTCATAATAGTTCTCTTTAAAAGTTACACTTTTAGCAAAAGATGAGGGTATATCAGACTCTTTAACATACTCTATGGAAACAGAATCATTGACTTTCGTTTTGATAGATTTCGCTTTTTTAAAATAGCTATTTTCACCAAAAGAGATAAATCTGTCATAACTCTTGCCAAGAGCCAACATATCATCCTCTTTTATCTGTTGCAAGATAGTAATCAAGTCCCCTTCATACTCTAAAAATTTATCTATTTTATCTGAGAGTAAAAAACTATTGCTATCCGTTTTTACTAAGTTGTTTTCAAAAAAGCGAATCGTTTCATCAATGTAGTGGTTGAGTTTGATAATATCCATCTCTGTAGGTTCACAAACAACACCACCGACAATCGTATAAGAAGTATGTGGATACTGCCCGCCAAAAAGTGCAATAGCCTTTGCCATAAGTTGAGATGGATAAGTAGCTTTTAGAACTTGCTGTTTATGTCCAAAGAGTGGAAGTAAGGTAAGATAGAACCACTTAAAATGATTTTGTATAAGTTCAAAGTTTAAGGTCAGTTCTCTTATGATTTTTGCTTTATTTGAGATTTTTAAATCCTCATAGCAATCTTCAAGTGCTTGAACCGTTGCAATAAGATGTGCATGACCACAGATACCGCAAACCCTCGGATTTATAACAAGGGCATCTAAAGCGTGTTTGCCTTTGAGGATATTTTCTATATTTCTTGTAGACATAAACTCTATAGTTACAAAGTCTATCTTTTCATCTTTGAAACTAAAGTTGAGCTTTGCTTCGCCCTCTATCTTTTCTATGAGTTTAATCATCCAATAACTTCTTTTCTAATCTAGGAATTTTAAACGCTTTTGTTATCCCTGCGAGTGTAAGATAAACTCTTTTTCCTACACCGAGTGGAAGATTTTCAGGAACACCCATATTTTTCTTTGTAGTGAAAAGATTTGCTTTTGGGAAAGTTGGCTCGGTACAACCAAAACATGGAAGCCCTACTCTTGTTTTTGAATTTACTTCGTTCCAGAGTATTTTGTTACAACTGGCATGTGTAAATGGAGCTTGGCATCCATGATCATAAAACATGCAACCCTCAAGTTCGCCAAATTGATGGGCATCTACCTTGTACTCAAAGTACTCATTTCTCACACAGCCGTTATGAACTGTATAGGCATAAAACTCTTTTGGTCTTAAAAAGTTATCTAGACGTAATGCAATGTCACCTTTGATGGCATAGAGGGTATTTACTAAAATCTCAGGATGAATCGGGCAACCTGAGATAGAGATAGTTTTATCAAATAGATTTTCAAACTTTTGATTTTTTTGCTCTTTGTCAAAATGTAAACCCGTTACATCTTTGTAATCACTTTGGCTAAAGATACCACCAAAAGTTGCACATGTACCAACGGTAACAATTTTTTGAACTTTTGGAGCATACTTTCTGATGATATCTTCTATAGAGACATCAGCTCTTTGAAACTCTGGAGAAATTGAACCCTCTATGAGTAAAACATCACACTCTATCTCGTTTGAAACTATCTCTTGGAGCGTGTAAGAAGAGTCTAAAACAGGATGATATATAAACTCAAAATCATTTAAAAACTGCTCAATAAAGGGATAGTTTAAAAATGAGTGTGTATTAGCGTTGCAAGTTATTCCGCTAAGCCATAAGAGTTTTATCATTTTCATATACTCTCTTATTTACTTAATGCTTTATAGATGTTGTAGGAGATATCATCAATATATGTATCAAGTGCTTTAGGGAGGATTTCTTCACCTTTTAAAAAAACCATCCCACCTAAGTAGCCCATGAAAAGACCAAAAGCACTAAAAAAGTCTTGGTCTCGTAAGTCTCCACATCGCACACCCTCTTCAAAATAGATCATTATCTCTGTCACAAACTCATTGACACATATCATACCCTCGCACCCATTTTTAAAAACTTCACGGTTTGAGAGGTAGATTCTTAAAAAATAGTCTATCATTTCAGGTTTTAAAGAGGCCGTTTTAAAATAGACTTCAACTATTTTTTTTGTTTTTTCTTCTGTAGATATTTTCTCTTCATTTATATTTTGTAATTTATTGCCCAAATACAGAGAGATATATTTGATAATCTCTTTGGCTAAAACATCTTTGGATGTAAAATAGTTATACATACTTCCAACGCTAATCTTCACAGAAGATGCGATATCAGGTATGGTTGTGCTATAGAACCCTTTTGAGGCAAATAGCTCTAGTGCAGATTGGATTATCAGCTCTTTTTTTAGTTGTTTTTTACTTGTCACGCTCGCCTTTCCTACAATGTATTTTTAAATTTAAGATGAGAAATGTATTGTATTGCGTCCAGACTCTTTTGCCTTATACATTGCAATATCAGCGGATTTCAACACATTTTCTATAGTAACATCATTATCCATAAAAAGAGTCACCCCTATACTTGCAGTTATCTTATGTTCAATCCTTTTTTCTTCATTTTCAGATAGTACATTAAGGATAAAAGGTTTTTCAAGTGATACACGTATTTTCTCTGCAACCACTCTTGCAGACTTGCTTGCTTCATCTTTCTCAAGAGAGAGTTCACACAGTAAAACAACAAACTCATCTCCACCATAGCGTGACACAGTATCAATATCTCTTAGGCATGAACTTATGCGCGCTGCAACTTCTACGAGAAGGTTGTCTCCTCTATCGTGCCCGTAGGTATCATTAAGTGGTTTAAAATTATCCAAGTCTAAAAACATTACAGCGCCATAAAACTTGTTTCTATAGCTAAGAGTCATTGCTTGTTCTAGTCGTTCCATCAATAGCCTACGGTTTGGTAATTGCGTAAGGGTATCATAAGATGCCAAATCATGTATCTTTTTCTCTGCTAGCTTTCTCTGCGTAATGTCAGAAGATGTTGTACAAATTGCATAGACTGAACCATCTTTTCTAAACAGAGGTGTTCTAATGGATAAAAAAACTTTTGTTTCATTGTTTAATGGGTTTGTTATTGTTTCTTCAACTTCAACTTTTATACCCTTTTCAATGACATGCAAATCATTCTTTCTAATCATATTCGCCGTATTTTCATCAAAAAAAGCAGTGTCATCTTTTGTAAGAATTTCATCCAAAGGTAGACCTAGAAAATGAATTACATTTTTGTTTGCGTAAGTATATTTGCAGTTTACATCTTTGATATGTATAAAAGCATCCACATTTTCTAAGATAGAACTAATCTCCTGCTGACTCTCTTTTAAAATTGCCGTGCGCTCCTCTATTTTACTCTCAAGCTCACTATTGTTTCGTATCACAAACTCCAACATACTTTTAAATTGTTTAGAGAGTTCTGCTATTTCTCCGCTTCCGATTATTGGAATATGTTGCTCATATTTTCCATGTTCTACCTCTCTCATAATCTTCTTAAGTCTAGTAATTGGATTTAATAAAAGTCTATTATAGATAATACTAATCACAACTAAAGCAATAAGAAAAGCGATACAAAAAACAAGAAAAACACTAAAATTATTGAGAAGTATCAACTTTTTTGCATTGATGATAGTTATGCCATACCAGCCAAGCTCTTTTAAATAAATCATGCTTAGGAGTTGTTTTTTGCCTTTGTACTCAATCCATAAAGTACTAATACTATTCTCTTTATCTAAGTGCTCAAGCTTAAGCATCTCCTCTTTTATTTTTTGAATCTCTTCATCATTTTTTATAATTAAGGAGAGCGTTTTATGCTTTTCATAAGGCACGCTCAAACTAGAGTAATCAATAAGTTCAGAGTCTCTTTCAAGCTGTATAGACATACTTTTATTTATAAAAACATTATAAATACCCTCTTGCTTGAGATCAACGGACTCTTTTAAAAACTTTTTCAGATCAAAACCAGTGCCAATAATGCCTATGGTTTGATTATTATTATCTTTTAACAAAAGGTTTATCCAAACTTTTGTTACGCCAAGCATAGTATCTCTATTTATATTGATTTGGTACTCATCACCAAGCAGTATCGCGTCATAAAACCATCGATGTTCTTTATTCTCCTTAGAGAGTTTATAGGCAAGTCGATTTTGAGCATAATCATTTGTGCTATTGTTATAGTAGTAGTTTTGTGATTTAAGGAATGCAGCGAAATAACTTTTATCTTGAAATTTCAATCGATACCGCTCAAGTACTTCTAAACCCTTTTCTCTAAGGGTTGCATTTTCATCATTGAGTGCCATCTGGATAAGTGCATGCTCTCTTGACATCTGTTTTATTACAGTAATCTCACGCATAATTGGAAGAAGAGCTCTGCTTTTGTCAAAATTAATTTGACTTTTGACATATATTTTTCCCCACTCTTCATTTGTTCTTTCACTTAATAGCATTGAATAAAGCCAAACAATCATAGAAAACAACAAAAAAATAGCGGCTAAAAAGAGTAATATTTTTGATTTTAATTTCACAATCTACCTTAAAAAAATTCTTTATTTAAACTAAAAACAAGATGGATTTTACTGTTTTTTTCTTAAAGTATGAAAACATTCGTTGAGTGGCATGTGGAAATTACAAAGAGATAAGATGAAAGAAGTAAAGAGGGGTTATGTAGTTACAACAGAGAGTCGTAACTACATGAAATTGTTTCTAAATTAGTTTGTAACACTTTTGTTTTCATAAAACTTTCTTAACCATCTATCCACGGGGTTAATAAGTCTGTATATAACAGGAACAACAAGTAAAGTTAAGACCATAGAGCTCACAAGACCTCCAATAACTGCGATTGCCATTGGTGCTTTTGTTTCACTTCCTAAACTTGTGCTCAGTGCTAATGGAAGCATTGCAAATACCATAGCAATAGTCGTCATGAGAATTGGACGAAGTCTTTTCTCTCCAGCTTCTAAGAGTGCTTCATCTGCACTTTTTCCGCTTTTCATAGCATTGTTTGCAAAGTCTACAAGTAAAACTGCATTTTTTCCAACCATTCCCATAAGAAGCATAAATCCAATCATAACAAAAAGACTAAATTGAAGTCCGCTTAGATAGAGTGCAAGCATAACCCCAATAATACTTAATGGCAATGCAACCATGATGATAATTGGTTGAATCAATGACTCATATAAAACAGCCAAAATAATAAACATTAAAATAATAGACAAACCAATAGCCGCACCAAAAGCCTGTCCAGTTTTTACCATCTCCTCTGCAAACCCTGTAAATCTATACGTTACACCCTCTGGCATAAGAGAGTCAATTTTCTCTTTGGTGTAATTCACAGCCCCACCCAAATCGAGTCCAAAGAGGTCAGAATACACTGTAACTTGTCTCTGTCTATTAAAGTGATTGATAGAAGCCAAAGAGGTGGTTTTTGTAAATGTCACCAAACCATCTAAATAGACCAACTCTCCACTTTTACTTCTAAGTTGAATCTTTTTAATATCTTCTAAACTTACACGGTTTTTATCATCAAATCTCAAAGTAATATTGTACTGTTTCCCATTCTCTTCAAAGTATGAAATCTCTAAATCACTTGAAAAAGCAGTCGAAATTGCTTGTGAAATCTGTGAAGCTGAGATACCCAATCTATTTGCATTTTCTCTTAAGATATTGATGTCAATTTGAGGTTTTCCTGCATCCAAGTTTGTGTCGATGTCCACAAACCCTTTTTTCTGGGCAAGATAATCCGTTAAACTTTTACTAGCTACAGCCAAATCTTCAAAAGAGTCTGATTTTAAAATAATCTGATAAGGAACAGAAACTCCCGTTCCTTTGATATTTGGTATTGCTGCCGCTGTTATCTTTAAATCTTTTGTAAAAACTTTGAGTTTACCTCTGAAATCTTGTATGATTTCTTCTTGATTAAGCGCTCGCTTATCTTTCTCTACCAACTTCACATAGATTAAAGACTTATTCTTCTCAGCAACACTGTTATAACCAACACTCAGCGTTGTAAATTCAACAGCTTTGTCACTTCGTACGAGGTCTTCAACTTCCTTGGACTTTCTTATCATCTCTTCTAGTGAAATCCCAGAGTCCGCTTGTAACTTAATCTCAAACTCTGATTTATCCTCTTTTGGTATAAAGTCCATACCAATTTTCGGAAAGAGACTTAAACTCGCGAAAAAAATCACTAAGACTAAAGCCAAAGTTATGATTTTAAATCGAAGAACCATTTTGAGTGTTACATCGTATGCTTTTTCTAAAAGTTTAAAAAATGGCTCTGTAAAATTATAAAACCAGCTCTCGCCTTTATGTAAAACTATCGCGCTCGAACTTGGCATAAATGTCATTGCAATCGTAAAAGAGATGACAATTGCAAAACCAACCGTCATAGCAAAACTCTCAAAAAACTTACCAACAATACCACTCATATTTGCTACTGGAATAAACACGGCAAGAAGCATCGCAGAGATTGCTAAGATTGTAAAAGCCATCTCTTTTGTACCTTCAAAAGCTGCTTCAAATCGTCCCATGCCAGCTTCCATCTTTTTATAGATATTTTCTAAAACAACAATCGCATCATCGATAATAATACCAATAGAGAGCGTAAGCCCGATAAGAGTCATCTTGTTTAAGTCAAAACCCATATAGTTCATTAAAGCTATAGTTCCCATGATAGAGATTGGGATAGAGAGTGCCGACACTAAAGTAATCGTTACATTTCTTAAAAAGAAAAATATAATAATTACAGCCAGAAATGCACCATAAATCAGATCAAACTCAACATCTTTTAAAGAGTGAATAATAAAAGGAGAAGTATCTTGAAGTACTTGCACACCATACGCATCTCCAGCCATTTTCGTGATTGCAGGAATAGTAACTTGAACTCGTTTTATAATATCAAGGGTATTTGTTCCAGATATTTTTTGTACTTCTAGCATAACACCTTCAAGACCATTATAAGAGGCATAACTTTTAGCATCACTCATAGTGTCTTCTACTCTCGCAATATCTTTAAGTCTAATATCATCTTTAATAATGATATTTTCAAGCTCTTTTACACTGAGTGAATCTGCTTTCGTTTTAAGGGTGTACTCTTGTGTGGAAGTGATAAGTTTACCACCACCTATTTTTACATTTTCTCTTTCAACAATAGAGTTTAACTCTGAGATTGTTATGCCAAATTTGTTTAAAAGATTTGTTGATGGAAAGATTTTAATCTCTCTATCTTTATAACCAACAACATTAATAGCACCGACTCCATTTATTTTTTGAAGTTGAGGCTTTACCTTCTCATCTGTAAATGTCATAAGAGCTTGCAAATTATCTTTTTTTGCAGTTAAAAAAACATTGATAACCGAAGCTCCACCAATATCAAGTTTACTTACAAGTGGCATTTTTGCCCCACGCGGTAAAACAACCGAGGAGACCTTATCTCTCACATCATTCGTTGCTTCGTTAATATCTCTCTCTAAAAAGAATTTAACCATAACAACGCTCGCACCCTCACTCGTTGTGGACATAATACTATCCACACCACCGATTCTTGAGATAGCTTCTTCTATTTTATCTGTGATTTGTGATTCAACTGTACTTGACTCTGCACCAGGATAGATTGTCTTTACTGTAACCATAGGAAAATCTATGTTTGGAAAGAGTGCGGATGGCATAGATTTATAACTCATGTTACCAAATATAACTAATGTAATCACATACATTAATGTGGCTATTGGTCTCTTTATTGCTATTTTATACATCTGTGACTACTTCTCAGAAGTGATGATAGTACCATCGCCAAAGAGTCCAACCATAAAACCTTCAGCCTCTACTTCTGCTTGAACTTTTCTGTTGTTTGCATTGGCATGTGGAATTACTTTTGAAATCACACCTTGATACACTGTTTCATCCCCATCTACCTTATACTTAAAGGTTTGACCGACCACTACTTGCTTGTTATATTTTTGGTCAAAAGAGAGAACCAATTTTCTTTTTTTCTCACTCTGAATTTTGAACACAGTTTTGAGCATCATGCCACTCACTGCATCCCCAACTTCTATCGCTTTTTCATAGATAACACCATCAAAAGGAGCTTGTAAAAATGTTTTGTTAAAGAGTGATTGTTGATATGCCAACTGATTTTTTGCATTTTCATACTTATAGGCATAGCTGTCAAATGTTCCTTCATCTATGAGTTTTTTGATTTTAGTCTGTCTATCAAAATCTTTTTTTGCATACTCTAGCGTTGTTTTTGAACTCTCTAAAATAGCTTCTATATCACTGTTTTCCAAAGTTGCCAAAATATCATTCGTTTTTACAGAGGAACCAACATCTACTTTTACACTATTGACGATACCGCTCGCAATAAAGGCAAGATTTGCACTCTTTTGTGCCTCTACATTAAAACTCGCATAAATCTCACTCGCACTTAAACTTAAAACGCTTAAACATAAACCTAATACAATCGCTCTCATTTTATAAACTCCTCAATATTTTTTCCTGCGTAGAAATAGTACGTTGCATACGCAAACTCTAAATCATTTAAACTACTCTCATACAATGCTTTTACACTTGTCTTTTTACTTAAAGCATCCAGATACACTACATAATCCACAATACCTGCATCATACTTCTTCTCAATGGTGTTAAAGGCGCTCTGAGCAGAAGTCAGTGCACTCTTTGAACTTGCAATCTTTAACTTTGCTGTATTTATACGAGAGAGTGCTAACGCAAACTGCATCTCTTGCTCTTTGTTTTGATAGCTCACTTGAGCATTTAAAGCTTTAGAAGTAAGTAAAACCGCCTCTTTTGTTTTTGCCACTGCACCATAATCAAAAAGTCTGAAGTTCAGACTTAGCATCAATGTATTTTGATTATCAAGTGGAGTAACACCAGCCTTTGCAAATGCTTCATCTCTTGAATAACCATATAGGCTATAAGTATCTTCTATTTTAATATTTGGATAATAGATACTATCTATTGACTCAGAAAGACTTCGTAAAGAGTCCTCTTTTGAGATAAGTGCTTTTGTTGCATCTAAGGTCATATATTTGTCAAAACTCACCTTTTCAAAACTTGAGTCTTCTAGAGTAGTTATGGATTTACCAACCTTTAACTCCAATGATTTTTTAAGTGAGAGGATTTGAAACTTTATAGACTCCATCTCATAGGTAGTAGTGTCATAGGAAGATTGCAGTCTATCTATATCCTCTTTTGTAGCAATCTTTGCCTCATAAAATCTCTCTACTCTTTGAAGTTGTGCCTTTAAAGATTTTTGAGCTTCTACTTTAGACTCAAGCGCTGCTTCTAAACTTTTAAGATTAAAAAAGTCTTGTGTAATCTGAAGTGCCATACTCTTTTTTGTTGCTTGGCTCTCATAAGAGGAGGATTGGAACTCCTCTTTTGCTTGATCTACATTGGAGCTTCTTTTTCCTCCATCGTAGATGTTGTATGAGAGTTTTGCAAAACCACTATAAACATCACCTGCTTGAAATGGACTTGCTTCATCATCTCTTTTGTAAAAAGCACCGAGGTCTAGAGTTGGAAAGTATCCACTCTCTTTTGACTCTAAATCTTTTGCTTTAGACTCTTTACTTAACTCTTTTGATAGGAGTAAATCGTTCTGTTTTGTTGATACGTTTATCAACTCTTTTAAGCCCTCTCCATAGATAAGTACGGGGAGTAGTAAAACGAATAATCTTTTCATTTTTTCACCTCTATTAAATCAAATATTGCATCTATATTGTTATGAATCTCTTCTTCTAAGTTTTCAATACTGTTGGTTACTTCACTCGTTATAAACATTCCCTCTGCCATAACAAAAAGCCCTCTGGCAAATCTTCCCGACTTTTGAATAAGTTCACCTTTATCTATGCCCTCTTGAATGATTTTTTTAAACCATTCATAATAACTGTTCGTGCACGCTGTTTGATACGCTATCCTATCTTCATCTTGTTTCAGGAGTGAGATAGAGATGAACTCTTTATAAATAGCTCTTAACTCTGCATCTTCCTCACTATAAAAGAAAGTTGAAAAGAGCTTGACTTTATCTTTTGTTCTACTTATTTGTGAAAGTTTTTGCTCTTTTATAATATTTCGCTCTTCCACGAGTATATTGACTATTTCAAAAACAATATCCTCTTTATTTTTGAAATAATCGTAGAGTGTGCCTTTGCCTATCCCTGCATTCGTAGTGATTTGCGAGATAGTTAAATTTTCTATTCCCTGCTCAATAAAAAGTTCTTTACACGCAAGCGCAATATCTTTTCTTTTTTGAACTTTATCTACAATAATTGCCATGACCTAACCTTAAAATATTTAACTGACCAGCAGTCGATTAAAGGAAGTCTATCTGATGAGTTCTTAAAAAATAATAAATGACCGACCATCAGTCAATATTAGAAGTTTCACCTCAACATACGAAAAAAAAGTTATTATTTAATTGAACCCTCTGATTAAACAACAAAATTTCAGAGCCAATTAGATAAAATAAAAGAACTAAAAAAAGAGTGAGAAATATTATGCA
>PETN01000060.1 GCA_002781365.1 Sulfurimonas sp. CG01_land_8_20_14_3_00_36_23 | reverse complement strand
CTTCTCTCTTTTTTATATTTATTTTACTGAAATCTTGGTTTTAACAAAATTAAGGGTGGTTTTTAGAGGTGCCCTATAATCAAAAATAAATTGGAACTTATTTTCTTTTACATCAAAGATTAAGATGATTATAGATAAAATTTCACCTCTTTAAAATGGACAGCTGGGAGAGTGGCCGAATCCGCTACCTTGGAAAGGTGGTGTAGGGTAACCTACCGCGAGTTCGAATCTCGCGCTGTCCACCACATTTTATGCTACTAACTACTTATTTACCGACCTAACATTTATCTTGCTAGAAGAAGCTTACTATAGAGAAACTACTTTTTCTTACATGCACTCGCAGTTAAGTTTTCCCTATTTTTTTCAATAAACTTTTGGCCAATTCCTTTTACTTGTGAGAGTGCGTCAACATTTGTAAAACAGTTTGTAGCTCTTTGAGCCAAAATCATCTCAGCTTTTTTCTCCCCAACACCATTAAGCGTCATGAGCTCTTTTTTATCAGCAGTATTAATGTCAACTGCACCTAACAATAAACTAACACTTAGTGCTAACAATCCAAATAATTTCATGCAACAACCTTTTAATTAAATTTCATAAATTATATTTTAAAATATTTTTACTATCTGTAATTATTACGATTTATCATAAAAATAGGGTGTAAAATCATTTAAAGTTACAATTAGTAACAAATAAAAATTTAGCCTTCAATAATAGCAAAGCAAGTTCAAAGTTTGAATCACATATAATCTCGCTCATAAATATGAGTAACATTAGGAAGTAGAATTGAGCAACGAAGAGTTAGAACTAGTGATGTTAAAACGGGCACATGAAATCTCATCACAAAAGTCTTTGGCGAACGAGATAGGTTTTAGTGTTGGAAAAATAAACTATGTTCTCAAAGCCCTCGCTGACAAAGGCTTCATAAAAGCAGAGCGATTTCTTAGTTCTGATAATAAGACGAAATATAAATACCTTCTTACAGATGCTGGTATGAATGAAAAAATAGAACTTACTAAAAAATTTATTGTTAGAAAAAAAGCTGAATATGAAGAGCTTCAAAGAGATCTTGAAGTTGATATTTTAGCTTGCAGGGAGCGAAAATGAGACTTCATAAAAATCAAATTGAAGTTTTAAAAAACAAATTACAAGCTCTCTCGTCAAGCGCAAAACTCTATCTTTTTGGAAGCCGAGTGGACGATGCTGCAAGAGGTGGGGATATCGACTTGTTAATAGTTTCTGATACTCTAACAAAAAAAGATTTAAGAGTTATAAGAGTAGACTTCTTCAAACACTTTGGTGAACAAAAGCTTGATATTCTACTCGATAATGGAGAATTTAAAAATCCTTTTACAAAACACATATTTCAAAAGGCTGTATTGCTATGATGCTTGAAAAATTACTTCAAGATAAAAAATTATTAGAAAAACAACTTTTTTGGATTGACATATCATTTGATGAATGCTACAAAACTTGAAACAGAACTTGGCTGGAAAGCAGAAGAGAATTTTGAGAGTGGGATTGTGAAAACTAATGAGTGGTATTTGGAGAAATATAATGACTAATATAATATTATGTGGTGGAAATGGAACGAGGTTATGGCCAATAAGTCGTACTCTTATGCCAAAACAATTTAATAAGCTTTTTGATAATAAATCACTGTTTCAGTTGACGGTTGAGAGAAACTCTAAAGTTTGTGAATCACAATTTATTGTTTCAAATACTGAACAGTATTTTTTAGCTGTTGATCAGTTGGAAGAGTTAGATTGCCACGCTTCGCTCGCAGTGACAAAGTATCTTTTAGAACCAGTCGGAAGAAATACAGCTCCTGCAATCGCTCTTGCTTGTATGGAATGTGGAAATGATGAAATTGTTTTAGTAACTCCATCAGATCACTTGATAAAGAACGAAGTAGAATATAAAAATGTTGTAGCAAAAGCAAAAAAGTTAGCAGAGCAAAATTTTCTTGTTACATTCGGTATTACTCCATCATTTGCTGAAACTGGTTTTGGTTATATAGAATCTAACGGCTTGGATGCAAAAGCTTTTCATGAAAAGCCAGATTTGGAAACAGCAACGAAATATTTGGAAGAGGGGAATTATTACTGGAACTCAGGAATGTTTTGTTTTAAAGCTAGTATATTTTTAGATGAACTTAAAAAATATTCACTAGAAATTTATTCGGCGTGTGAACAAGCTTTTCGTAATGCCAATAAAGATAGTTTGATTAGAATCAAGTATGAGGATATGCTTGCCATTCCAGAGGACAGCATAGACTATGCAGTAATGGAAAAGTCTGATAAAGTAAAAGTGATAGCTTCAGATATTGCTTGGTCGGATGTTGGTAGTTTTGATGCTTTATATGAAGAACTTCCAAAAGATGAAAATGGTAATACTTTAAACTCTAATCATATCTCGATTGATTCTAAAAATAACCTAGTATATGGAAGTGAAAGAAAGATAGCTACTATAGACATAGAAGATTGCATTATAATAGATACGGGTGATGCAATCCTTGTATCTAAAAAAGGGAGTTCTCAAAAAGTAAAAAAAGTGGTTGAAAAACTAAAGGTTTCAAACTCAGAACTTCATAATATTCATTTAACAGGTCATAGGCCTTGGGGCACTTATACTATTTTAGAAGACAGCTTAGGTTACAAAATAAAACGGATAGAAGTGAAACCTGGTAAAAGATTAAGCCTTCAAAAACATTTTCATAGAAATGAGCATTGGATTGTAGTAAGTGGAACCGCAACAGTAACAGTAGGAGAGGAAACAAGACTGATAAGACCAAATGAGAGTACATATATAAAAATGGGTGAGCTCCACCGACTCTCAAATGATGGAAAAATCCCAGTTGTACTTATTGAAGCACAAGTCGGTGAGTATACGGGTGAAGATGACATTGTGAGAATTAGTGATGATTTCAATAGATAAGTTTAAAATAGTAGTTGAAAATACTCCGTTAGTATCTATAGATTTCATTATAGAGAATAGTGAGGGGAACTATCTGCTTGGGAAAAGAGTAAACGAACCGGCATGTGGATATTGGTTTACTCTTGGTGGTAGAATTTTTAAAAATGAAAAAATAGAAGATGCAATAAAAAGGTTATCAAAAAAAGAATTTTATCAAGAAATCACATTAGATTCTCTAAAATTTCACGGCATTTATGAACACTTTTATGACAATAGTTTTGTGGATGAAAATATCTCAACACACTATGTTGTTTTAGCATATAAGCTAAAGCTAGAACAAAATTTAAACTTACTAAACATTGAACACTGTGCGTATAACTACTATTCAAAAGAAGAGATTTTGAATAGTAGCTATGTTCATACTTATGTAAAAAATTATTTTAAAGAAGGAAATTAAAAATGGCAGACAAAAAAGTAGCACTCATAACAGGTATCACAGGACAAGATGGTTCTTATTTAGCAGAGTTTTTACTCAAAAAAGGGTATATAGTTCATGGCATAAAAAGAAGAAGTTCGCTTTTTAATACAGATAGAATAGATCACTTATATCAAGATATACATGAAAATAATGTAAATCTACATTTGCATTTTGGTGATATGACAGATAGTATGAATTTAACTCGCATTGTTCAAGAGACACAGCCAGATGAGATTTACAATTTAGCAGCTATGAGCCATGTAGCAGTATCTTTTGAAACACCAGAATATGTAGCAAATGCAGATGGAACAGGAACGCTAAGAATACTTGAGGCTGTCAAACTTCTTGGACTTACTAAAAAAACAAAAATTTATCAAGCATCAACTAGTGAGCTTTATGGAAAAGTGCAAGAAACACCACAAAGTGAAACAACACCGTTTTACCCAAGAAGCCCTTATGCAGTTGCAAAAATGTATGCATACTGGATAACTGTAAACTATAGAGAAGCTTACGGTATGTTTGCATGTAATGGAATCCTTTTCAATCATGAATCACCAGTAAGAGGTGAGACATTCGTAACTAGAAAAATCACAAGAGCCACTTCTAAAATAGCTTTAGGTCTTCAAGATAAACTTTACCTTGGTAACCTTGATGCAAAAAGAGACTGGGGTCATGCAAAAGACTATGTTCGTATGATGTGGATGATTCTTCAAGCTGAAGTTGCAGAAGACTGGGTGATTGCTACAGGAAAAACGACAACAGTAAGGGAGTTTGTAAAAATGTCATTTGCTTATGCAGGGATAGAACTAGAATTTAAAGGTGAAGGTGTCAATGAAAAAGCCTATGTTGTTTCTTGTTCAAATCCTGATTACCAAGTAGATATTGGAAAAGAAGTAGTAGCAGTAGATCCAAGGTACTTTCGTCCTACAGAAGTAGATTTACTTCTAGGTGACCCAACTAAAGCAGAACAAAAACTAGGATGGAATAGAGAATATAACTTAGAAGAGCTGGTAAATGATATGATGAAGTCAGACCTAAAACTTATGACAAAAGATGTTTACCTGCAAGAGGGTGGATATAAAACTATGAGTTACTTTGAGTAGGAAATAGTTGATGCACAGAATATTAATTACAGGTTCAAATGGAATGGTAGGAAGGAATATAGTTGAGTTTCCTAGAGCTAATGAATATATCCTTCTAACACCTACAAGTAAAGAATTAAATCTATTGGATAGAGCATCTGTTGATAATTACATTGCAGAACATAATCCTGATATCATCATTCATTGTGCGGGGATTGTTGGTGGTATTCAAGCTAATATGGCTCATCCTGTTAAGTTTTTGGTCGAAAATACACAAATGGGACTGAATATCATTATGAGTGCGTATGAAGCTGAAATAAAGAAGTTTATAAATATGAGCAGCTCTTGTATGTATCCACGAGATGCCAAAAATCCACTTGCTGAAGAACTTATACTCAAAGGTGAACTTGAACCAACGAATGAGGGTTATGCCATAGCAAAAGTAACATCCACACGACTTTGTGAATATATTCATAGAGAAAATAATGCGTTCCAATATAAAACAATAATTCCATGTAATTTGTATGGGCGATATGATAAGTTTGATCCAAAACATTCGCACATGCTTCCAGCAGTTATTAAAAAAATCCATGAAGCAAAAGTGAACAATCAAACTACCTTAGATATTTGGGGAGATGGAGAGGCTAGAAGAGAGTTTATGTATGCTGAAGATTTGGCAGATTTTACATACTACGCTATAGAAAATTTTGAAGTGATGCCTCAAAATATCAATGTAGGGTTAGGACATGATTACACAATAAATGAATATTACAAAGCTATAGCAGAAGTCATAGGATATAAAGGTGACTTTGTACATGACTTATCAAAACCGGTAGGAATGAAACAAAAGCTTATTGATGACACAAAGCTTCAAGCGTTCGGATGGAAATACAAGACACCATTGAAAGATGGAATTCAAAAAATTTATGAATATTATTTAAAAGAAGTTTGTCTCTAATGGGAACAATAAGGCTTCTTCTTGCGATTAGTGTTGTAATAGCGCATTCAACTCCAGTATTTGGGCAGAGATTATGGGGGGGGGAAATTGCAGTTGAGCTATTTTTTATTATTTCTGGATTTTATATGTCATTGATATTAAGTGAGAAATATAATACCCCTGATAAAATAGTAATATTTTATAAAAATAGATTTTTAAAACTTTTCCCTATTTATTGGACAATATTAATTCTAAGCATTTCATTTTTTGTTATTATATATATTACTTTTGGGAAAAGTGATATAGTAAAAAATATTTCTAATAGTTTAGATAATTTAAATAATTTAGGTATTTATAGTATTTACATTTTCATGTCAAATATTTTTTTATTGGGAGAAGATTTATTAATGTTTTTAGGATTTAATGGAGATACAATTATTTTCACAAAATCCTTTTCAGATACAAAAATACCTTTACATCAATTTGTTATAGTTCCTCAATCTTGGACACTAAGCTTAGAAATAATGTTTTATTTAATAGCTCCATTTATTGCTAGAAAAAGTATTAAATTAGTAATATTTTTATTTTCAATTAGTGTATTAATTAAGCTTAATTTATGGATTACAGGGTACAGTAATGATCCTTGGAGTTATAGATTTATATTAAGTGAATTGGCATTCTTCTTTATTGGAATGATAATGTATAAAGTTTACAAGCTAGGATTTTACACAAAAGTGATTGAAAATAAAAAATTATTTTTTTTTGGTTTAATATCATTTATCCTGAGCGGGTATTTCTACTATGATTTTAAAACTATTTTAGACTTTAATGGAATAGATACTTTTAAATATATGATATACCTTTTGTTTGTTTTATTTTTACCATTGTTATTTGTGAAAACTAAAAGTAACAAAATAGATAGATATATTGGCGAATTATCATACCCAGTTTACATAGTGCATATTTTTTCTATGTATTTAATAAGTTTGTTATATAGTTGTTTTGCTGATAATACTTATATAGTTCATATATCTGGTTCTTCAATTCCATTTGGAGAAAATTTTGCATTATTTTCAATATGTTTAAGTATCTTATTATCAATACTGTTAAATAAATTTATTCAAAAAAAAGTAGAAAAAATTAGAATTAATAATCTAAAAGGAAACGATTAGAATGAAAGAAAACATTAAAATATTTGAAGAAAAAGCAGTTAGAACCGTTTGGAATGAAGATAATGAAAAATGGTATATTTCTATTGTAGATGTAGTGGAAATACTTACAGAAAGTGTCAATCCTAGAAAATATTGGAGTGTGCTAAAAACAAGGCTAAAAATTGAAGGAAGTGAGTTGGCTACAAATTGTAGTCAACTGAAAATGAAGTCATCTGACGGCAAATATTATAAAACGGATGTAGCCGACACAGAACAACTTTTTAGACTTATTCAGTCCATACCATCACCAAAAGCGGAGCCTTTTAAACTTTGGTTGGCGCGAGTGGCAAGTGAGCGACTCGATGAGATGAGTGACCCTGAGCTGAGTATAGATAGAGCATTGAAGCAGTATTTGGAACTCGGGTATAGTGAAAACTGGATAAACCAAAGACTAAAAAGCATAGAGATACGAAAAGAACTTACAGATGAATGGAAAAGAGTTGGAGTACAAGAAGGAGCCGAATTTGCTACACTTACCAACATCATTACAAAAACTTGGGCAGATAAAACGACCAAAGAGTATAAGATACTCAAAGGTCTCAAAAAAGAAAATTTAAGAGACAATATGACAAATACAGAACTCATTTTAAATATGTTGGCGGAAGCTTCTACAAAAGATATTTCAGAAGCTGTAAATCCTAAAAATCTTGAAGAGAGCAAAAAAGTAGCAGCACAAGGTGGAAATGTAGCAAAAGTTGCACGAGCTGAGCTAGAAGCCAAAACGGGTAAAAAAGTTGTTACAAATTAAAATGCTCAAAATTTAATAGATAATAAAAAAGAGGAGAAAAATTAAATGACAAATAGTTATCCGTTAGCAACATCAACATGGGATGAAAAAGAGTTACAAGCGATTAAATCTGTAATAGACAGAGATGTGTTCACTATGGGCGAATCTGTTGCTCAGTTTGAAAAAGATTTTTGTAAATTTTTAAATACAAAATATTGCGTAATGGTGAGCTCTGGCTCAACTGCAAATTTAATAGCCACGGCAGCACTTTTTTATACAAAAAATCCAAAATTAAAAAGAGGTGATGAAGTAATCGTTCCAGCAGTTTCTTGGTCAACAACTTACTATCCATTGCATCAATACGGCTTAAAGCTAAAGTTTGTAGATATAGATTTGGAGACACTAAATTATGATTTAGAAGCTCTATCTTCTGCAATTACAGACAAAACAAAAATGATAATGGTAGTAAATCTTCTTGGTAATCCAAATGATTTTGATGTTATCAAGGAAATGATAAAAGATACAGATATTTTCATTTTAGAAGATAACTGTGAATCAATGGGTGCAGAATACAAAGGCAAACAAGCTGGCACATTTGGAATCATGGGGACGTTTTCAACTTTCTTCTCGCATCATATGGCTACTATGGAAGGTGGCTTTGTAACTACTGATGATGAAGAGCTTTATCATATTTTACTTTCTCTAAGAGCCCATGGATGGACTAGAAATCTTCCAAAAGAAAATAAAGTATGCACTAAAAGTGATGATTGGTTTACAGAATCTTTTAGATTTGTGCTACCTGGATATAATGTACGACCAGTTGAGATGAGTGGAGCAATAGGAATAGAACAACTTAAAAAACTTCCAAGTTTTTTAAAACAAAGAAGAGAAAATGCAAAACTGTTTGTAGAGCTTTTCAAAAATCATCCAGATTTTATAATTCAAAAAGATATTTCAAATAGCTCATGGTTTGGTTTCTCACTCATTATTAAACCTACATCAAAACTTATAAGAGCAGATGTAGTTCAAAAACTTATGGATGCTAAGATAGATTGCAGACCAATTGTAACTGGAAATTTTACAAGAAATGATGTGATGAAATATTTTGACTATGAGATACATAACGAACTAAAAAATGCTGATTATTTACATGATAATGGATTGTTTGTTGGTAATTCTCAAGTTGATTTAGGAAAAGAGATTACGTATTTAGCGGATATTTTAAAATGAAAGTACTATTATTAGCAGGTGGCTATGGGACAAGACTCAGTGAAGAGACAGATGTTCGACCTAAACCAATGGTTGAAGTTGGAGGAAAGCCAATTCTATGGCATATAATGAAGACATATTCCAAATATGGCTTTAATGATTTTGTAATACTTTTAGGATATAAAGGGTATTTTATAAAAGAGTATTTTGCAAACTATTTTCTTCACCAAAGTGATGTGACTATAGATATGCAAAACGGTAAAATGGAAATATTAAATAATTCAAGCGAACCATGGAAAGTGACACTTCTTGACACTGGACTTAACAGTATGACAGGTGGAAGAATAAAAAGAGCGAAAAACTTCATAGGAAATGAGCCTTTTATGTTAACTTACGGAGATGGAGTAAGCGACATAAATATAGAAGAACTTGTAAAGTTTCATAAGTCTCATGGAAAAGCTATGACTATGACATCAAATCAGCCTGAGGGGAGATTTGGTGCTTTGAATATAGAAGACAATGACCAAGTAACACATTTCCTTGAAAAACCAAAAGGTGACGGTGGGTGGATAAATGCAGGTTATTTTGTATGTGAACCGAAAGTATTTGACTACATCACTGAAGGCGACGGAACAGTTTTTGAACAGGCACCACTTAAAAACCTTGCTATTGATGGAGAATTGTTCACATATAAACATGAAGGTTTTTGGTCCCCTATGGACTCTTTAAAAGATAAAAATGATCTCAACAAGCTTTGGGACACTAATAAAGCCCCTTGGAAAGTATGGTAATGCAATCTTTATTTTCTGGCGTCTATAAAGATAAAACTGTACTTGTGACAGGTCATACTGGTTTTAAAGGTTCATGGCTTGTATACTGGCTCAAAGAAATGGGTGCTAATGTTGTTGGCTACTCACTTGAAGCACCCACAACACCAAATCATATCGAACTTTTAGATTTAGATATGATCTCGGTTATCGGGGATATTAGAGATTTAGATAAATTAAATGAAACATTCCAAATCCACATGCCAGAGATTGTATTTCATCTTGCAGCTCAGCCACTTGTACGATTCTCCTACGAAAATCCAATAGAAACATATGAAACTAATGTTATGGGTACTTTAAAAGTTTTTGAAGCTTGCAGAAAAGCAAATGTAAAAGCAATTGTAAATATTACAAGTGACAAAGCTTATGAAAACAAAGAGTGGATATGGGGATACCGAGAAAATGACCCTATGGGTGGGTATGATCCTTATAGCTCCTCTAAAGGTTGTGCAGATTTACTGGCTAACTCTTATAGAAACTCTTATTTTAATACCTATGACTATAAACAAACTCATAATACGCTTCTAGCAAGTTGTAGAGCAGGGAATGTTATAGGTGGCGGCGACTGGGCGCAAGATAGACTTATGACAGACATCATGCTTTCCGTATCAAAAGGTAAAAAAGTAACAATTAGAAATCCACATGCCACAAGACCTTGGCAGCATGTACTTGAACCACTTAGTGGATACTTGCAAGTAGGACAAAAGCTTCTTGAAGAAAAAGTGGAGTTTGGTGAAGCATGGAACTTTGGACCATCCGATGAGGGAAGCATAACAGTTGAAGAAGTAGTAAAGAATGTAAAAAAACATTGGGATACAATTGATTATGAAATAAACAAAGATCCAAATCAAATGCATGAAGCCAACCTTCTCAAACTAGACTGCTCAAAGGCTCACATACAACTTAAATGGAAAGATGTCTGGAATAGTAATACAACCTTTGAAAAGACAGTAAAGTGGTATAAATCTTTTTATGAAAATAATAAAATAATATTAACTCAAAAAGATTTAGAAGCATATGTAAACGATGCTAGAGCTAGAAATATTGAGTGGACAAAATGAAAATTTCAGATTATGTAATAGAATTTCTTTTAGAAAAAAATATAGATAAAGTGTTCGGTTACATCGGTGGCGCAGTTGCACATATTTATCATTCTATTGATAAAAACGATAAAATTGAAATCATCAATTGTATTCATGAACAAGGTGCATCTTTCGCCGCTGAGGGGTATTCAAGGATAACCGGAAAGTCAGGGGTTACTTTTGCAACAAGTGGACCAGGAGCAACTAACTTAATAACTTCGATTGGAAGTTGTTATTTTGATTCAGTACCGACCTTGTTTATCACAGGGCAAGTTAATACATATGAATACAAGTATGACAAGCCTGTTCGACAAATTGGTTTTCAAGAAACAGATATCGTAAGTATTGTGAAGCCAATAGTTAAATATGCTGTAATGGTTGATAAAGTAGAAAATATAAGATATGAACTAGAAAAAGCTTATTTTATTTCTCAACATGCTAGAAAAGGCCCAGTTCTAGTTGATATTCCAATGGATGTGCAAAGAAATGAGGCTGATATTGATAGTCTAAAATCTTTTTTTGACGGTGAAGAATATCAACAATTGAATGTTCAAAATGACTATCATATAGATGAAGTAATAGATATGCTCAATAGTTCAAAAAGACCTGTAGTGTTGATTGGCGGTGGAGTTAGAATTTCAAATGCTCAGCATGAACTATTTAAATTCCTAAAAAAATATAATTTACCAGTAGTATATTCATTGATGGGCAAAGATGCTATTAGTGAAGAGTACGAATGTAACATGGGCTTAATTGGTTCTTATGGCAATAGATATGGAAATTTAACACTGGCTAACAGTGACTTGATACTTGTTCTGGGTTCAAGACTTGATACAAGGCAGACAGGAACAAATTTAGATACTTTTGCAAGAGAAGCAACAATTATACAAGTAGATATAGATAAGCATGAATTAGGCTCTAAAATAAAAGTAGATTTAGAGATATGTTCAGATGTAAAAGAGTTTCTAGAGAAGATAAATACTCAATCTTTAAATATAGATACTAAAGAGTGGTTAAATCATCTGTATATGTATAAAAATAGATTTTCTTCAATTATTGGTATAGATAACAATGAAAAAGTGCCGAATTTAGTTGTATCTAAAATAGCAAAATTTTTAAAAGATGAAGTAGTCTGTGTTGATGTTGGACAACATCAAATGTGGACAGCACAATCTTTAAATACAAAATCAATGCAGAGAGTTCTATTTTCCGGTGGAATGGGAGCTATGGGGTTTGCACTGCCATGTTCCATAGGAGCATGCATCGCCTCAGGAAAAAGAACTATAGTTATCGCAGGTGATGGCGGTATCCAGATGAATATACAAGAACTGGAAGTTATAAAAAGAAGAAATTTACCTATTAAAATATTTGTACTTAACAATAAAAACTTAGGAATGGTAAGACAGTTTCAAGAGTTGTATTTTGATAAAAGATATTTGGGTACAGTTGATGATTATAGTGTTCCTGATTTAGTAGCTATAGCTAAAGCGTATGGTATTGATTCAAAGCTTATAACAGATATGAATACTCTTGATAAAGAGTTAGAGATTATTTTTTCTAGTGATAAGCCGGAACTTATAAATATTGAATTTCCAGTTCAAATGACTACAGTTGAACCTAAATTAATAGTAAATAAGCCTATTGAAGATATGCACCCATTTTTAGATAAAAAAGATTTACACTCTCTTATGATTATTAAGCCATTAGAAGAGTAATATGAACATTTTTATCACCGGTGCAAGTGGTTTTATAGGCACTCATTTAAAAGAATATGTACAAAAAAAATACAATAATTACAATCTTTTTACACCATCAAGCAAAGAACTTGATTTAGCTGATGAAAAACAAGTTGATAACTACATACTATCAAACAAGATAGATATAATCATTCATCTTGCAAATCGTGGCGGCGGTAGAGATGTTGCTGATATGAAAAATATCACTGAGTATAATCTTAGAATATTTTTCAATATTGCTAAACATGAAAAAAATGTAAAAAAAATTATCTCTTTTGGCAGCGGTGCAGAATATGGAAAACATAAGCCAATCGTTAACGCCAAAGAGGAAGATTACTTTAAAGAGCAACCTCATGATGAATATGGATTTTATAAATCAATCACATCAAAGTATATAGAAAAATCAGACAAAATAGTACAACTTCGTATTTTCGGTGCTTATGGAAAATATGAAAATTACAAGTTCAAATTTATCTCTAACGCGATTGTAAAAAACTTGTTAAAACTGCCAATTATAATCAATAAAAATGTATTTTTTGATTATATCTATATAGATGATTTAGTGAAGATGATTGATTGGTTTATTCATAATGATTCAAAAGAGAAAATATACAATGTCACAACAGGTGAAAAAATAGATTTGATTTCATTGGTTCATTTGGTGAATGAGATTAGCAATTTTAAATCAGAGATAAGAGTTTCAAATGAGGGTTTAAATAACGAATATACCTCAAATAATGATAGATTGATGAATGAACTCAAAGGTTTTGAATTCACATCACATAAAGATGCAATAATAAAAATGAGAGAGTACTTTAGTTATAATTTCGACAAACTAGATAAAGCAACAATTATAAATGACCCGTACTTAAAAAAAATAGACAATATGTGGAAAAAGGAAAATAAATGACAAAAGAACAACAACTAAAACAAGAGATTTTAGATAAGACTAAAGAGTATTATGAATTAGTACATAAACCTAAACAAGAGCAAAAATTTACCAATGGAAAGAGCAGAGTTAATTACGCAGGTCGTGTATTTGATGAAAAAGAGATGATAAACCTTGTAGATAGTTCGCTTGACTTTTGGCTTACATACGGAAGCTACTCAAAAGAGTTTGAAAAAAAACTTGCGGATTACTTAGGCGTTAGATGGACATTCTTAGTTAACTCTGGAAGTTCAGCGAATTTACTTGCATTTTATACATTAACTTCACCACTATTAAAAGAGCGTCAAATAAGAAGAGGTGATGAAGTTATCACTGTAGCTGCAGGTTTTCCAACAACTGTAGCTCCAATAGTTCAATACGGTGCAGTTCCAGTTTTTGTAGATATGGAACTTACTCATTTTAATGTTGATGTGTCACAACTAGAACTGGTTCTCAGCCCTAAAACAAAAGCAATTATGATAGCTCACTCTCTTGGAAACCCATTTAATATAAGAGCAGTAAAAGAGTTTTGTGATAAATACAATCTATGGCTCATAGAAGATAACTGTGACGCTCTTGGCTCTACATATGATGGAAAGCCAACTGGGACCTGGGGAGATATAGGAACAAGTAGTTTTTACCCTCCACATCATATGACGATGGGGGAAGGTGGTGCTACTTATACTGATAATCCACTTCTTAAAAAAATAATGCTAAGCATGAGAGACTGGGGACGAGACTGCTGGTGTGAAAGCGGTGTTGACAATACATGCGGATGTAGATTTTCACAAAGTTTTGGCTCACTACCAAAAGGGTATGACCATAAGTATGTTTATTCTCACTTTGGATTTAATCTTAAAGTATCAGATATGCAAGCGGCAATCGGTGTAGCCCAACTTGAAAAGTTTCCTGCATTTGTCGAGATAAGAAAAGAGAACTTTAAAAAGTTATATGATGGACTTAAAGATTTAGAAGAAGTTATCTTAGTAGAAAAGCAACCTCTAAGTGACCCTAGCTGGTTTGGTTTTATGATTACTTTAAAAGATGGTGTAAAATTTTCAAGAAACGA
The DNA here is from genome assembly GCA_002781365.1 of Sulfurimonas sp. CG01_land_8_20_14_3_00_36_23. GTDB lineage: Bacteria > Campylobacterota > Campylobacteria > Campylobacterales > Sulfurimonadaceae > Sulfurimonas. Next base: position 13,950 of record PETN01000060.1, on the reverse strand, counting down.
TATAGTAGAATTTTTAGAAAACAGTAATATCCAAACAAGAAATTTATTTGCTGGTAATATGTTAAGACATCCTATGTTCGACACCTTGGTAGAAAATGAAGAGTATAGAGTCGTTGGAGAACTAAAAAATACGGATAAAATTATGAATGATAGTTTTTGGATTGGGCTGTACCCTGGTATGGGTGATGATGCAATTAACTATATGGTTGAAAAGATTCGAGTATTTATAGCTAAATGAAAATACTTTACGTAGATTTACAATATGACTATGGCATTAAAGAGCGTGGAAGAAATATAATAGGTCTTGATGGTTTTAAAAAGTCATTTGAAGATCTAGGACATGATGTAGTGATGTTTTATTATGATGAATATCTTAGCAATACACAACCGATGCAAAATAAGCTAAAAGAATTTGCAGATAAAGAAAATCCTGATTTGATTTTCTTTTCTCTTTTTCAAGAGCAATTTGAAATAGACACTCTTGATTATTTAAAATCAAAATATAAAACAATAAATTGGTTTGGAGATGATCAGTGGAGGTTTGACAATTTTACATCTAAATTTGCAAATCATTTTACATACTGCATTACTACTGATAAATTTTCTATTCCAAAATATAAGAAAATCGGCCAGAATGATGTCATATATAGTCAATGGGCTGCAATAAATACTCATGATATACCAAATTTTGAAGGGTATACATATGATGTGTCTTTTGTAGGTGGATTGCACCCTTACAGGAAGTGGGTTGTTGAAACTCTTAAGCAAAGAGGTCTAAAAGTAGAAGCATTTGGTAATGGATGGGAAAATGGTCCATTAAGTACAGATGAAATGAATAGATTATTTGTATCATCAAAAATAAATCTAAATATTGGCAACAGTGTGTCTTATGACTCTAGATATATATTTAGTGGATTAAAACCATTTGTAAATGCTCTTAGAAGTACAAAAAACTCTTCTCAAATGAAAGCAAGAAATTTTGAAATACCATATTTTGGTGGATTTCAACTTACTGATTATGTTCCTTCTTTGGAAAATTATTTTGACATAGGAAAAGAAGTTGTTTGTTATAAAGATATTGATGAAGCTGAACAACTCATAAAGTATTATTTAGAAAATGAAAAAGAAAGAGAAAATATCAAAAATATTTCTCATAAAAAAGCTGTAAAAGAATATGGATACATAAATAGGTTAAAAGATGTATTGGAGCAAATAAAGTGAATAAAGCTTGTATTGTAGTACCTGCAACATATCAAAATAACAAATTATTTGATCTAAATGATAAGATTATTAATAGAGATAACTGCATGTATCCATTTCATCTATTAAAGGAAAAATTTAAAGACATTAGCATTGATTTAGCCACACAAGATATCAATAGTGTAGAAGATTCGGAAATAGTGATATATAATGAAATGCCAAATATACTACCAAAACGAGAAGATGTATGTAAATCATATTTGCTTATGTTTGAAAGTGAACTTATTCGACCTGATAATTGGGATAGTGAAAAGCATAAATATTTTAATAAAATATTTACTTGGAAGGATGATATTGTAGATAATAAAAAGTATTTTAAGTTTAATTTTGCTCAAGAGATAGCAAACCATATCAATAAAGATTTATCAAGAAAAGAAAAACTTTGTACACTTATAGCAGGAAATAAGAAAAGTAATCATCCTCTTGAACTTTATAGTAAAAGAGTAGAAGCTATAAAATGGTTTGAAAAAAATCATTCGGAAGATTTTGAATTTTATGGTATGGGTTGGGATAAATATAGTTCATCCAATAAATATATAAATTTTATTCTAAGTAAATTAAAGATTTCAACGCTATTTGTGACAAATTATTCTTCATATAGAGGGAAGCTGACCAGTAAAAAAGAGACTTTAGAAAGGTACCAATTTGCAATATGCTATGAAAATGCAAGAGATATACCAGGATATATTACCGAAAAAATATTTGATTGTTTTTTTGCAGGTTGTGTTCCAATATATTGGGGGGCAAATAATATTACTAAGCACATTCCAAAAGAGTGTTTTATAGATAAAAGAGAATTTAACACTTATGAAGATTTATACCAATATATTAAAAATATGAGTGATGAGATTTTTTTAAACTATTTAGAAAATATTGAAAAATACTTAAATAGTGATAATAGTCATCTATTTAGCAGTAAATATTTCGCTGAACAAATTATAAAGAAGCTTGATTGAAAATAAATAGTGAATTAAGTATATTAATAGTCGGTAGAGTTCTACAAATACTAATAGCGTTAATTAGTATAAAAGTTGCGACGAAATTATTAGATGCGAGTGAATTGGGGAATTTGTACCTTATACTGAGTATTGTAGGTTTTTTCAGTCTTTTTTTGGTAAATCCAATTGGGCAATATATAAACAGAAAAACTCATCAATGGCATGAGGAAGCAAACTTAATAAATGTTTTATATGTATTTAATATTTATATTATTGCTTTGTCAATATTTTCTATATTTATTACTTACACGCTATATAACTTATCTATAGGGAATAACATTGATTTAACATATTTCATATGTTTTATTGTATTATTCATATATTTTACTACATGGAATCAAACAATTATTCCAATGATAAATATGCTTGGAGGTAGGGTCACTTTTGTGCTTTTCACATTGAGCTCTCAACTTTTATTTTTAGCACTTGCTTATCTGCTAATTAATATTTTTGGAGCATTTGGTGTTTTTTGGTTTCTAGGTCAAGTTATTGCTTTTGGAATTGTAGCAATAATAGCAATAATATTTTTTATAAAGCAAATACAAAATAATTTTGATTTTACTTTGGCACATAAAATGATAAATATTGAGAATTTAAAAGAAGTCTTAAAATTTTCAGCTCCTTTATCAATAGGTGTATTATTTTTTTGGGTACAAACTCAATCTTATGGAATCATAATAGAAAAATACATAGGTTCTGAATTTTTGGGATATTTTGGTGTTGGAATGGCTATCGCATTGGCAATATCCTCAGCTTTTGAAACTGTAATCATGCAATACCTTTATCCTCAAATGTATAAAAGTATGAAAGATGAAAATAAATTCTCTATAATGATGTCAAATATCTTAAATCTAATTATTCCAATCTATTTTCTTTTGGCAATTTTTGTATCTATTTTTGCTGTTTATATTATGACTATTTTAGTTGATATTAAATATTACGATTCATATATCTATACTGTATTTGGAGTATGGATATCTTTTTTTAGGATGTCATCAAATATGCTCGCTAATATTGCTCATGCAACATTAAAAACTAAAGAGCTGATTTATCCATATATTACAGGAGGCATAATTGCAGTAATTGGTGTGACTTTATCTACTAATAGTGAACACTATAAACTATATATACCATTGTCATTACTGCTTGCAGGCATAATTAGTTTTGTTTTTATGTATATCAAAATGAATAGATTAGTAGGAATTGATTTAAATATAAAAAACGTATTTCTCATAATACTTTATTCAACACCATTGTTATTAGGATTCTTGTTTTACAATTATTCTAATAATATATTTTATTCATTTTTTGTTGTAGGAATATTTGGCCTGTATTTCTTATATATATTGTATATGCTAATAAAGAAAGGAGAAAAGATTGAATAACCAAGCATTGGTATGTATCTGTATTCCAAGTTATAATAATAAAGATACAATTTCTGAAACATTAAATAGTATATTAAATCAAAGTTATAAAAAAATAAAAATAAAAATATTTGATAATGCCTCCACTGATGAAAGCATGCACATTCTTAAAGAGTATGAGAGTAAATATACAAATATTGAAGTTTATCAAAATAAAGAAAACATTGGTGCTGAAGCTAACTTTACTAAGTGTATAGAAGGTCTAGAAGGTGATTATGGAGCAATATACCATGCTGACGACATCTATAGCCCTAGTATGGTTGAAACTCAAGTTGATTATTTATCTAAGAAAGACATCTCAGCTGTATTTGTAAGGGCAAATTTAATTGATGAGAATTCAAATAATATAGGTGAACAATATTTTCCTGATGAGTTGAAAAATAAACCATATCATCAATTTAACTTTGAACAAATTTTTTCATTGATATTAAAATATGATAATTTTTTAATTACTCCTAGTGTTATGGCAAGAGTAGATATATATAAAAATAAAATTAAATCTTGGAATGGAAAAAAGTTTAAGACATCAGCAGATTTAGATGTATGGTTAAGATTTAGTGAAATAAAAGATATTGGTATAATTACTAATAAGCTTATTTCTTATCGTATGTCAACTTCTAGTTTTTCTTATAGGGTTAAATATTCAAGAATACAACCAAGAGACATGTTTCTGGTAATAGATTTTTATTTAGATCAATATACTACCCTAAATTTTGATAAAGAAGATTATGAATATTTGAAATTTAAAGATAATATTTTGGTAATAGGTAATATGATTTTAAATGATAAATTTGCTAAATTAAATGAAATAGTTTTACTGAACTCTAAAGTGTTAAGTAAAATATTTTTTAATAAGCAAAAATTTAAGATATACGTATATGCAGCATTAATTAAGTTGCTTCTTCTTTGTAATTTCAGAACTTTGCTTATTAGATTAATTAAAAAACAAATAACCTAAAGGACGAAAATGAGTAAATATTCTCTTATGTTTTTATATACCATTTTGTCTGTTTTATATGCCTATGGTTTGACAATATATTCTGAATCAAAAGTTTTATACACTATATTTACATTGGTCTATTTTTCTTTATTGTTTAGTGCTTTATATAAGCCTATATCATATAGTTATGTATTTTTAAGTATTTTTTTATTTTTGGGAATGTGGCTTAAATTAACTTTGCATTTAATATTTGATTATAGATACGTGGAACCTATTGGTGCATTTTATACTGCGAATGCAAGGATGGATAGTGTATTACTTATTGCTATAATAGGTGCGATTGGTGTTATTAGCTCAAGTATAATATATAGATTAACCAAGTTGAAATCAACAATATATATTTATGAAAATTATATATTTAAAAAACCTATAATATATAAGTTTTATGATACATACAGAATCTATATATATATAATCATATTATTTATAACATTGATGCTAGTCTATTTAAATATAGTTTACCAAATTCAACTAACAGGGATTGTTCCAAAAACAATACTGATATACCCATTAAATGCTATTATATCTTGGACTATTGGAACTGGTTTGTCAGTATTATTATTAGTATTGTTTAGTTTAGATGTAAAATTCAAAAATGCATTAGAGATAAAATATTTAGTTTTTTTTGCTTTTATAGTAGCTATTACTTCTATTGGTTTATTAAGCAGAGGTCAATATGTATTTATGCTTGGTGCAATAATTGTATTTTTATTGTTTAATTATAATAGTTTAAATAATCTGAGTATGAAAAAGTTACTTATTTATATATCGTCTGTAGCATTCCTGTATATCTTTGTTATACATAATGTATCCTTGTTAAGAGGATATTATTTTTCAGATATTTCAATCCAGTCTTCCATCCAAGGTTTTTCCATCCCAGAATCTTCCATCCCAGAGTCTTCCATCCCAGAATCTTCCATCCAAGAATCTTCCATCCAAGAATCTTCCATCCAAGAATCTTCCATCCAAGAATCTTCCATCCAAGAATCTTCCATCCAAGGTTTTTCCATCCCAGAATCTTTACATAAAATATTACGTTTAGCAGTAGATAGATGGATTGGATTAGAAGGTTTGATGGCAGTAAGCTCATATGAGCATAAAAGTTTTGAATTATTTTTGAATGCTTTAAAAACAAAGGCAACAATAGGAAAAATTGATATATATCAATATATATCTAATGCACATTATAAAGATATGGATAATATGAAGTTTGCTTTTGCCACTATTCCTGGAAGTATGGCATTTTTTTATTATACAGGTTCTTTATTGTTTGTGTATTTTGGAATGCTTGTCTTTTCTTTAGTGATGTTACTGCTAGAATATTATTTATATCTATGGTATAAATCTGCATTGTTAGTATCTGCTATCGGAATGTATTTGGCAAACGCAGTAGCTCAGTTTGGATTGATGCCAATCAATTTCTTAAAATCAATGTTTTTTACATTTAGTTTTTTATTAATATTTAAATTAATTAAAATTAAAAAAGTTTAAAATGAAAATATTAATAAATGCATTAGGTATTCAAGATTCAGGTGGCATAACTGTACTTAAAAAAGTCCTTTTAGAGTGTCTTGAAAATAAAAAGACTAAATACCATATAATTTGCAACGATAATAAAAATATTAGATTGCTAATAGATATATATCAAAACACAGAACATTTTATATTTCAAGTTGTTAAGACAAGAAGTTTTATGTATAGACTTTATTATGAAAATATTATTTTTAAAAAAATCATACATTACAATAAAATTGATTTAGTTTATAACTTCTCAGGTTCTGCTCAATTTTTTTTAAAGATACCACAATTAATTAAAATTCAAAATTTACTTTTTTATTCTAAAAAACTAGATGATGTTTATAAACGAAAAAATAAATTTATGTTATGGCTAAAACAAATTGTTTTAAAAAGATTTATTTTTAAAAGTATGCTAAATAATATTACATATTTAGAAATACAGTCCTCTCATGTGAAAGATTATTTATCAGATTATATAAATATTGAAGATAAAAAGTTTTATGTCAAAAGTGATATAGAAGTATTTGATAGATTATTTAAAAAACCTAATGAGTATGATTTTTCAAAAAAAATAAAATTTTTATATATTGTCGGACCACATTTTAAGTATATTCATAAAAATTTTTCTGATTTTGTTTGTGCGATGGTTAGTTTAAAAAATAAACATGTTGATTTTGAGATAAATATTACTTTAACTAGAGAACAATTACATAATTCTTCCTTATGGGATAGCAAACTAGACAGTAAAACAATTTTTTTAGGATATGTAAATACAAAAAATGAAATAAATAGTTTGTTTACCGATAACACTATTTTAGTTTCTACTTCAATAATAGAAACTCTTGGATTACATGTTGTAGAAGCTGTACAAAATGGTATTTTAGCCATATCCCCAAACGAGTTATATGCTAAAAGTGTTTACGGGGATGATATATCGACTTATGAGTTGTTTGATGTCGAGTCACTGATAAATAAAATCACTTTATTCACTCACAATGATATAAAAGATATAATTCTTAAAAATCAACATTATCTCATTGAGAATGAGACAAAAAAGTATCAAAATGTGGTCGACATATTTGATGAAATATTAAAGGGTGAAAATGTTCAAAAATAAAATACTACTAATTACAGGTGGAACAGGTTCCTTTGGGAATGCAGTTCTGCGTAATTTTTTAGATACAGATATAAAAGAAATAAGAATATTCTCTCGTGATGAATTAAAACAAGATGATATGAGGAAGAGATATAACAATGAAAAACTTAAGTTTTATATTGGTGATGTTCGAGATGTAAACTCTTTAGAAGATGCTTTGTTTGGGGTTGATTTTGTATTTCATGCTGCAGCTCTTAAGCAAGTGCCGTCTTGTGAATTTTATCCTATGCAGGCAGTTCATACAAACGTTATAGGAACTGAAAATATTTTAAATGTAGCTATTAAACATGCTGTCAGCAAAGTTATCGTACTAAGTACTGATAAAGCAGTTTATCCTATAAACGCAATGGGAATCAGTAAGGCGATGATGGAAAAAGTGGCTGTTGCTAAGTCGAGAAATTTAGGCACAAAAACCACTATATGCTGTACTCGGTATGGCAATGTAATGGCTAGTCGTGGTTCGGTAATACCTCTTTTTATAGAGCAAATAAGAAAGAATGAAGAGATAACCATAACCGATCCTAATATGACAAGATTTATGATGAGCTTGGATGATGCAGTTGACTTAGTTATGTTTGCTTTTAAAAATGGAAAAAACGGAGATATATTTGTCCAAAAATCACCTGCTGCTACCATAGAACTTTTGGCACATACCTTGAAAAACATGTTAAATAGAAGTGAGCATATAGTAAAGGTTATAGGTACAAGACATGGCGAGAAACTGTATGAAACACTTTTGACTAGAGAAGAGATGGTTCATGCTGTTGATATGGATGAATACTACAGAATTCCTGCAGATAATAGGGATTTAAACTATAACAAATATTTTGAAGAGGGTGAGGTTATAACAGAATCTTCGGATTATCACTCACACAATACTCATAGGCTTAATGAACTTGAATTAAGAGAGATGCTGTTGTCTTTAAGAGAAATTCAAAAAGATATCGAAGAGTTTAAAATTAAAAAGGATATATAAATGAAAGTGATGACAATTGTTGGTACGAGACCAGAAATTATAAAATTAAGTCAAGTGATGAAAGAGTTAGATAAGTATACAGAGCATATTATTGTACATACTGGACAAAATTATGATTATGAATTAAATGAATTATTTTTTGAGCAATTGGATATAAGAAAGCCAGACTATTTTTTAGAAGCAGTGAAAGGAACGGCTAGCGAAACTATAGGAGATATAATTGCTAAAGCGGATAAAATATTTGCAGAAATAAAGCCTGATGCACTTTTAATCTATGGCGACACAAATAGTTGTTTGAGTGTCATACCAGCTAAAAAAAGAAAAATTCCTATTTTTCATATGGAAGCTGGAAATAGATGTTTTGATCAAAGAGTTCCAGAAGAGATAAATAGAAAAATTGTAGACCATTTAAGTGATATAAACTTACCACTTTCAGAACAAGCAAGAGACTATCTAATAGCTGAGGGGATAAAGCCTGAAACTGTAATAAAAACAGGTTCACCAATGACAGAAGTTTTAAATGCAAACATGGCCAAAATTATAGCTAGTGATATTTTGGAAAAAGAAAATTTAGAAGCAAAAAAATATATTGTTATGAGTATACATAGGGAAGAGAATGTTGACTCTCCTAAAAACTTCAGTGACTTACTTGAATCAATTGAAGAATTAACAAAAAAATACAATATGCCTATAATAATTTCAACACACCCACGCACTAGAAAAAAACTTGAAGAGATAGGGTATGAAGATAAAAATCCATTGATTAGATTTTCCAAGCCATACGGTTTTCATGAGTACAACAATCTTCAAATGAATGCATTTTGTGTGATTTCAGATAGTGGAACAATAGCAGAAGAGGGGTCAATATTAAATCTTCCTGCTGTGACAATACGGCAAGCTCACGAAAGACCAGAAGGGATGGATGAGACTACAGTAATTATGTCTGGGCTTAATAAAACTAGAGTTTTAGAAGCAGTTGAAGTTGCTACTAAACATAATAGTGAAAGCAAAAGAACAATAAAACCAGTAAGAGATTATGAAGCAGACAATGTTTCTAAAAAAATCTTAAGAATTATCTTGTCATATACAGATTATGTAAATAGAACAGTTTGGCATAAAGAGATATAACTTTGAAAACTAAAGTTTTAGTTCTTGGGTCAACTGGATTAATTGGACATCAAGTTTATAATTATTTAACAATGAAAAGTGATTATAAACTATCTAATATTTCGTATAGGAAAAAATTAAATAATGACACAGTATTGTTAGATGTAAGAGAGGAAGAGAAATTTCTTAATACAATTCAAAGTATAAAACCAGATGTTATAATAAATTGTATTGGGATTTTAATAAATGGTGCAAATAAAAACCCTGAGAATGCAATTTTTATTAATGCTTATATGCCACATAGATTAGCAAGATTAGCGGATGATATTGGTGCAAAACTTATACATATTTCAACAGATTGTGTATTCTCTGGCAATAAAAAGGAACCATATATTGAAACTGATGAGAAAGATGGCAAGGACACTTATGCTAAAGCAAAAGGTCTTGGAGAAATTGTCAACCATAATCATCTAACACTTCGAACTTCTGTTGTAGGACCAGAGCTAAAAGAAGATGGAGAAGAACTCTTTCACTGGTTCATGAGTCAGTCTGGCTCAATAAATGGATTTACAAAAGCTATTTGGTCTGGGGTTACAACTATTGAACTTGCAAAAGCAGTAAAATGGGCTATTGAAAATGATATAACAGGCCTCTATCACGTAACTAATAATATGTCAATCAATAAAAATGATTTATTAAACTTATTTAAAAAATATACAAAAAAAGATATTGAAATTATTCCATTTGAAGGCAAAAAAGTTGATAAAAGTTTTATAGATACTAGAAAAGAGATGAATTCTATTATTCCTAGTTATGATGTAATGGTAAAAGAGATGGTTGATTTAATATCAAATAATAAAAAACTTTATACGCAATATGATATTGGAAAAGTTAGTGAATAAAAAGATTTTAATAGTAACGGAATGCTTTTATCCAGAAGAGTTTAAAATTAATGATATTGCTTTAGCTTGGAAAGAAAAAGGATATGATGTTGATATTTTGACATCGGTTCCTACATATCCATTTGGTAAAGTTTTTGATGGATATGAAAATAAGTTTTATCAAAAAGATGAGTATCAAGGGATAAATATATATAGAGTAAAAGCTGTCACTGGTTATAGAGAGAGTTTAATAAAAAAATTACTTAAATACTTTTCGTTTATGTTTTTTGGAACTATCGTATCTATGTTTATGGGTAGAAAGTATGATTATATTTTTGGTTTTAATATGAGTGCTTTAACAGGTATGCTTCCCGCTGTTGCTGTTAAAAAATTATATAAAAAACCTTTAATGTTTTGGGCTCAAGATATTTGGCCTGATAGTGTATATGCGTATGGGTTTAAAAAAACAAAATTTCTTTCCTTTTTCTTGGACAAGTTTGTTAAGTTCGTGTATCACAATATTACATCTATAGCTATTTCTGGAAAAGGATTTGAATCAAAATTAAAACCTTATGTGAAATCTGATTTAAGATTTCATTATCTTCCAAATTGGGCAGATGATTTGGATATGGATTTAAAAGCTTATCAGTTTAGTAAAGAGTCGAGAGTACATTTCACTTTTGCTGGAAATATTGGTAAGGTACAAAACTTAGAGAACATAATAAAAGCTTTTTTGTCACTTAACGATGAGTATCAAGAAAAAGCACAACTCAATATAATAGGTGATGGGTCTAACCTAGAAGAACTTAAAAAGCTTAGTTGCAATGCTGGCAATATTGTTTTTCACGGTAAAAAGCCAAGAGAAGATATGGCTATGTATTATAAAGCAAGTGACTTTTTAATTGTTTCACTGATAGATAAACCAATATTTTCAGTGACAGTACCTGCAAAAACTCAGACATATATTGCAGCAAAAAAACCTATTTTAGCTATTATAAATGGAGAGACTGCTGATTTAATTAAGGAAAACAATCTAGGCTTTGTAGCAAGACCTGATAATATAGATGAAATAAAATCTAGTTTTATAAGGTGTATAAAGATTGACAAAAAAGATGTGGAAGAATTTACAAAAAATTGTAATCATTTGACAGCTACAACTTTTAATAAGAAAAGAATTATTGACTCTTTAGAAGCGTTACTTACAGGTGAGATGAAATGATATATGTAATTCTATTTATAGTTTCATTATTTCTAACTTTATTTATAAAAAAAGTAGCTATTGAAAAATCTTTAGTTGATATACCAAATGATAGAAGCTCTCATACAACTCCAACTCCTCATGGTGGTGGTATCGCTATCGCTGTTACTTGGTTTATTGGAATAACATATCTCTATTTTACAGATGATATTAATATCTCTTTATACTATGCATTGTTAGTTGGTATCGCTATTTCACTAGTATCATATGTTGATGATTTGTATGATCTCACTCCAAAGGTCAGATTACTTACTCAAGCTTTAGTTGCAATTGCTGGATTATACTTTTTAGGTGGACTAGAAAAGATTGAACTATTTTTTATCGTTATAGAGAATCCTTTTGTTGCTAATGCCTTTGCCTTTTTGATAATTGTTTGGTTCGTAAATCTCTATAACTTTTTAGATGGTATCGATGGATATGCAGGGAGTGAGGCGGTTTTTCTTGGACTCGCAGGATTTTTACTTTTTGGTGGAAGTCACTTTTTGGTTTTGATTGCAGCGGTTTTAGGTTTTTTGGTTTGGAACTGGCATAAGGCTAAGATATTTATGGGAGATGTTGGAAGTACACTTCTTGGGTACAATGTTGCGATATTTACTATCTACTATGCCAATAGTGAATCTTTTTCTGGCATGTGGATTTGGATTATACTTTTTGGCATTTTTTGGTTTGATGCAACTTTGACACTCTTTAGAAGAAAGTTAAAGAGAGAGAAACTGAGTCAAGCGCATAGGAAACATGCTTATCAGAGGTTAGTGCAGAGCGGGTGGGCACATGATAGAGTTGTTCTCTTTTCTATTTTAGTCAATGCTGTATTGTTGGGCTTGATTTATTTCATAAGTAATATTTTTGTAGCATTTTTTATCGCTATTGTTATGCTTTATTGCGTAGTTAGATTTGTTGATAGTAGAAAGAAGTTTGAATAGTTTAATCAAAGTAAGAGTAATAAAAGTTATAAGAAGAGAATTGTTTAGATAATGCAGTTGTATTATAAGAGCGAGATTGCCTCGCTCTTATAAAATAAAATTAGACAGCTTCCGCGTCTGTTTCACCAGTTCTTATACGAATGATTTTTTCAACATCGCTTATGAATATTTTACCATCACCGATTTTTCCAGTTCTTGCAGCTTCTACGATAGTTTTAGTAACTTGATCAACCATCTCATCACTGATGACCATTACCATTTTAATCTTTGGTAAAAAATCAACCACGTATTCAGCTCCGCGGTAAAGTTCACTATGTCCTTTTTGACGACCATAGCCTTTAACTTCACTCACAGTCATACCAGTGATGCCAATTTCTGCTAAAGCATCTTTGACATCTTCTAGTTTAAATGGTTTGATAACCGCTTCTACTTTTTTCATAATGTTTCTCCATTTTTAATTTTAAAATTATAGCCGTATTATAGATTTAATGCTTTCTCGCCATGTACAGTTTCATCAAGACCTTTTGATTCAGTCTCTTCGTCCACTCTTCCACCACCAGTTAACGCTGCAGCTATATAAAATACGATAGCAGTCACAACACCACTATAAACGATTGTTAAAGCGATTGCTTTAAGTTGACTTACGATTTGTGCAGCCATGTCATAGTTCTCAGCCATTGCATAGTCAGCGATAAAGATAGCAGTTGCAATAGAACCCCAGATACCTACTAAACCGTGAACCCAGAACGCATCTAATGAATCATCTATTTTTAACATTGGTTTGAGTTTTGAAACACCAATAAAGCCTAATATACCAGCTACAAGACCTAGGATGATTGCACCCTCAACACCAGCAGAACCAGCAGCAGGAGTAATAGCAACAAGACCTGCAATAGCACCAGAAGCACCACCAACTAAAGTCGCTTTCTTAAACATTATCCATTCAGCAACTAACCAACCTATAACACCAAGAGAAGCAGCAACATTTGTTACTAAGAATGCAGATGCAGCAACACCATCAGCAGCTAATTCAGAACCCGCGTTGAAACCGAACCATCCAAACCATAGAAGTGCAGCACCAAGAGCAACAAGAACAGGAGAGAAAGGTTTGATTGCAGTTTTGCCATAATCTTTTCTTCTGCCTAAAATCAAGGCAACAACTAAACCTGCAACACCAGCGTTAATATGAACAACAGTACCACCAGCAAAATCCATTTCACCAAAGTTTAGTGTTTCACCACCACCCCATGCCCAGTGTGTAACAGGTGCATAAACAGCAGCTACCCATAAAGCAACAAATATCAAGAAAGTAGAGAATTTTACTCTCTCTATCATAGAACCACTAGCAATTGCTACAGCGATTGTGTAAGCCTCCCCTAAACTAGAACCAGTTTAAACGGAACAATTCTTCTCCTGATTGTACTTATCTAAATATTCAACAGGACTTAA
>PETN01000062.1 GCA_002781365.1 Sulfurimonas sp. CG01_land_8_20_14_3_00_36_23 | reverse complement strand
AACGTCTATTTCTATTTTCATCTGTATTTCCTTCTGTGTGTTAATTTTACCAAATTGACACAGAATTATTTACAGTCCCTACATTGCGGCTTATACCAACGCTATTACCTAATTTTACTGTTCCATCAGTTGCTTGAATAAATGTCTCTACTGAATAAAAATTAATAGCACTTGAAGCTGTATCTACATATACCCAATAACCATTACCCATATACTTTGGATAAGTTTCTCCGTTGTGAGTAGTTGAAGGCACTATCACATCTCCTTGTCCATATACATATTTATAAAGTGTTACTTGACTTTGTGAATATCCCGCTAGATTAACATAAATATAAGTCACTGAAAGGTCTGCTGGATTTATATAGTAATCCCATCCCGAAGAATATCGGTAGAAGTAATAATAATCGTTGGAAAATGTATACCACCAATCAGATATATTACCGCTATATTCTATATTAGTATATGGATAACCAGCACCCAAATGTGGATAACTAACAGTATTCAATTTCGTTGCTACCTCATATTGATCTCTAATATCAACTTGAGTAATAAATGCTCTGTGATATGCAGGGTCTGCATTCATTATCTCAGAAGTTGTAACCGCAAAAAGTGAATTTGCCAACAATAATAAACCTAAAATTAATTTTTTCATGTTTGTCCTTTTTATTTATTAAGATAAATAATATTGTGAAACGATTTTAATCAACCTACACAATTCTATCCTCTTGTATATTGAAAATCTAAAAGTACAAATACTCTCAGATAAACCTAATTAACCCCTGTATAAAATAATATATATTTCAAAACCTCCTATATTTATGTAAAATTTGATATTATCTCACATATACATACACCAAAGTGTTTAATATTGTTGCTTTATACATATTATATAATGCTTAAAAATAGGAATATTAAAATGGAATTTAACAAAAATCATCTCATTTATACGCTTGGCGGAGTAATCATTTTACTTTTAGCATACATAGTATTTCAAGAACCTACTGTTCAAACTGTTACCGAGATAAAATATGAGCCTCTTGTTAAAACAGTTGCGGAAGAAAAAGTTATTTATAAACAAATAGAGTGTGAAAAGCAAGAGCAGGCTAATATGTATGAGATTGTTGAAAAAATAGCGCAAGAGTATGTCATAGCCTCCGCGCCAGATAGTCGTTATAAATATACCCTCACTCTATTTTCATATGTAGAGCCTTTAAAAGTGAGTGGCTTTGAAAAAACTGTTTTAAATGGAACAATAAAAGTTAATGACTATGAAGGTTTATTTATAATGGATGTAAATCAAAAAATACTAGAAACTCTTCGCGATGTTTATTTTAAGGTTAAAGACAATGAAACGCAAGAAGTCTATATAAACCATACTCCTTGTTTATATAATACAGTTGCAAATTTTATATATAAAACAGATTTAGAAATATTTGGTAATGAAGTTGTGTGTAGTGTTTCTGAGGATAGAGAACTTGAAGGAAAAGCTAAAGAGCAAATCTTTGAAAAAAAACTAAATGAAAATATGAAAAATACTTTTTTAAAAATGTCACCCTCCCCTAGAGAGTGACATAACGAAGAGAGGAATAAAAAAACTCTCTTCTTAACGAACTAAGTCGAAGAAATAATCCGTTGAAGCGATACCTTTCGTCTCTTCATCAAGTTGATCAAGAACTTTATTAGTAATCCAAGTCAACAAGTTAAGCGCACCATCGTATCCGCTTATACTGTAACGGTGTAAGTGGTGACGGTCAAATATTGGGAAACCAATATAGATTAATGGGATGTTTGTATCTCTCATTAGCTCTTTACCATAACTGTTACCAATCATAAAATCAACTGGCTCTGTAAATAGTAATGAACGCATGTGCCATAAATCTTTACCAGCCCATACATGACAATCTGCACTCGCAGGAGAAGTATCAAGCATAGCTCTGATTTCATCTTCCCAACCACGTGCAGGGTTGTTACAAAGTACGTGAGTTGGCTCAGCACCCATCTCGAGTAAGAATGAAACCATTCCAACTAAGAAGTCTGGATCTCCCCAGATTGCAAACTTTTTACCATGCATGTACGGGTAAGAATCTTGCATAGCATCTACTAAACGACCACGTTCAGTTTTAAGTTTTTGTGGAACTTCTTTACCTGTAAGTTCAGCTAATTTCATAACAAACTCATCTGTTCCTTTAAGACCGATTGGGTTAGATGTACCACCTACATGCTTCCATTTTTTAGCCATTTTCATAGTTTTAACAGTTGCATACTTTTGTAGAGAGATAGTTGCTTTTGCATTGATACAATCTTTTGCATCTGCAATTGGTGTACCACCAGCAAACATGCTGTAATCACCCGCTGGCATATCCCACTGATCAGAGTGGTCACCAAGCATTGTATACTCAGCACCAAAAGACTCAACGATAGCTTTAACAGAACGGATTGAACCTATGTAAGTTTCAAATCCAGGAATGATATTTATTTTACCATTGCTTTCTTCTTTTTTATTGCCCTCAGTTAACTGAGACATAATACCGTGCATCATGTTATCGTAACCAGTAATATGGCTACCAGTAAATGATGGAGTATGTGCATAAGTAATAGGGAAATCTTCCGCTAAAAACTCACCGCCATCTTCCTCTTTTGCAGCTATAGCAAATGCGTACAAGTCATCACCGATAACTTCTGCCATACAAGTTGTAGAAACTGCAATCATTTCAGGCTTGTAAAGAGCAGCACAGTTTTTAAGACCATCTTTCATATTTGAAAGACCACCAAAAACCGCAGCATCTTCTGTCATAGAGTCAGAAACACAAGGAGTTGGCTCTTTGAAGTGCTTTGTAAAGTATGAACGAAAATACGCAACACATCCATGAGAACCATGAACGTAAGGCATTGTATTTTCAAAACCAAGTGCTACCATTACGGCACCAAGTGGTTGACAAGCTTTAGCAGGATTAATAGTAATAGCTTCACGAGCTAAATTTTTCTCTCTATAATCCCAACCTTTAGTCCACTCAGCAATTTCAGCAGTTTTAGCAGGGTTAATCGCACCCATACCGCCTTCAAATTGCTTTTTGTTCGCTAAAACTTCTTTGTATTCAGGGCGTTGAAATAGTTTTTGACCATTTACAATTTTTTCTACTTCTTGCATTATACTTCTCCTTCTTTATCCCATGGTGCTTTTGAATGTCCCCAAACAGGAGAATTTATTGCTAAATCCATATCTGCTGCAAAAACTGCAAAACCATCATATCCGTGGTAAGGACCACTGTAATCCCAAGAGTGCATCTGTCTATATGGAAGACCCATTTTTTGGAACACGTATTTCTCTTTAATACCTGAAGCAACTAAATCTGGTTGAAGTGCTTTAACAAACGCTTCAAGCTCATACTCATTTACATCATCATAGATTACAGTTGAACGGAAGATTTCATCTTTAGTTCTTTTGTAGTCATCATCATGAGCGAACTCATAACCAGTACCAATTACTTCCATACCTAAATCTTCATAAGCACCAATAACGTGACGAGGGCGTAAACCACCAACGAATAACATTACTGTTTTGCCTTCTAGGCGTGGACGGAATTTATTTGTAATCGCATCAACCATTGGTTGGTATTTTGCAATAACTTCTTCACATTTTGCTTGTATAGACTCGTCAAAGAATGCAGCAATCTTGCGTAAAGATTTAACAGTTTGGCTTGGGCCAAAAAAGTTATACTCTATCCAAGGAATCCCATACTCTTTCTCCATGTGACGAGAAATATAGTTCATAGAACGGTAGCAGTGAAGTAAGTTCAATTTTACTTTTGTAGTTTGAACCATCTCTTTAATTGTCGCATCACCTGACCATTGAGCTACAACACGTAGACCCATCTCTTCAAGTAAGATACGGCTTGACCAAGCATCACCACCGATGTTGTAATCCCCGATAATAGCTACATCATACTCAGTTACAGCTATAGGCTCACCAAGTGTTTTTGGAGATGCATCAAAGATATAATCACGAACTGTATCATTTGCAATGTGGTGACCAAGTGATTGAGAAACCCCACGGAAACCTTCACAGTTTACTGGAACAATTGTTTGACCTGTTTTGTTAGCATACATTTTTGAAGTTGCATTGATATCATCACCGATAAGACCAATTGGACACTCTGATTGAACTGTAATACCATTGTTTAATGGAAAAAGAGCATCAATTTCATGTAAACATTTATCAAGTTTTTTATCTCCACCAAAAACAATATCTTTTTCTTGGAAATCCGAAGTAAAGTTCATCGTTACGAATGTATCAACACCTGTAGTTCCGATATAGTAGTTACGACGACCTGCACGGCTGTATTGACCACAACCAACTGGACCATGAGAGATATGAACCATATCTTTTACTGGACCCCAAACAACACCTTTTGAACCTGCATAAGCACAACCACGTTGACTCATAACACCAGGAACAGTTTTCTTATTCGAACGAACATTTCCGCATGTTTTTTGACTTTCATCATCCGGACCGCCAACACCTAAATGTTTTGCACGGTTTTTTGCAGCTTTTTCAGGGTATGCTTTTAATACCTCTTCAATCGCCGCTTTTTGTTTTGCTTCCAATGAATCTGGACCCATTTTAGTCTCCTTGTTTTATCTATGTTCTACATAAACATGAGCAAAGCCCATTTTTATGGCAGGGACATTCATGTCCCTACAACCCCCTAATTAGGGCAACTCTTAAATTTTTATCTACGCTGCTGTAATTTTAAAGTGAGCCATAGAGTCAAATTTTTTACAAAGAGCCATAGTCTCATCATCAGAGTCTAATCTTTTTGAAAGCTCAGAAATTTGATAACGATTTGTATAAATCATATAATCTGTCTCTGCTGTTTTAATATAATGTGCAAGTGCTTTGAACATAAATGTATCTTTGTTCGTATAAGAAAGCTCTTCTGTTTGACCGTGATATTCTGTTGACATTTTAATTTCATTAATGCCGCTAACATCAACACCTGATTCATCTAATTTTGCAACTACTGCTTCGTCTGGAACGTTATTACCCATATCAGCTGGGAAGTGAAAACCTAATATAAACATGTAATTCTCCTACTTTTTCTATTATTTTCTTTTCATTATGAGAAAGTGTTGTCTCTCAAAAGAGAGAGACGCTAATTTTTTAAAACTGATAAGAGAAGCTATTAAGCTTCGTGCTCTGCTTTACCGATGTTATCTTCATCTGCTTCTTCATCAAGACCAAATTTCATAATAAGGTCTTCAAGATCATCCATCTCTAATGGAGTTGGGATGATTTTCATATCGTTGTTGATAATTTTACGAGCAAGTTCTTTATACTCAAGAGCTTGATCCGCTTTAGGGCTATATTCAACAACTGTCATACGACGAATTTCAGCACGTTGAACAATGTTGTTACGTGGTACGAAGTGAATCATTTGAGTACCTAAATCACGAGCTAAAGCCCATGCGAGATCGTATTCAAAGTCAGTCATACGAGCGTTACAGATAAGACCTGCAAGACGTACTCCACCAGTGTTTGCGTATTTTAAAATACCTTTAGAGATATTGTTAGCTGCATACATCGCCATCATTTCACCTGACATTACGATATAAATTTCTTGTGCTTTACCTTCACGAATTGGCATTGCAAATCCACCACAAACAACGTCACCTAGAACGTCATAAGATACGAAATCAAGACCTTCAGCTTCGTAAGCGCCTTCTTCTTCAAGAAAGTTAATCGCTGTAATAACACCACGACCTGCACAACCAACACCTGGCTCTGGTCCACCTGATTCAGTACATTGAATCCAACCATGTGGATTTTCTGGAGCGAATATACCAGCACCTGGTTTAAGTGCATCTTCAAGCTCTAAATCTTCAACAGTACCCATTTCAGCAGCTAGTTGTAAGATTGTATTTTGTGCTTTTTCATGTAGAATAAGACGAGTTGAATCCGCTTTAGGATCACACCCAACAATCATAATGTTTTTATCAAAGTAATAAGCCATTGAAGCTAACGTATTTTGAGATGTAGTTGATTTACCAATCCCACCTTTTCCATAAAATGCTATTTGACGTAATGCAGCCATTTTTTCTCCTTTATTTTAAATACATCCTCGTAAACCAGATTAAGGTTTTTAAGAGGTATCTATGTACTTCACTGTTGTTAATGCATGCTTCATTCTCGATTTTTGAGACAAAAGAAACTACCAAAAACAACTCGACTCCTACAAAGTAAAAAATTGTGGACAAATTTGTAAGAACAATTTAT
Organism: Sulfurimonas sp. CG01_land_8_20_14_3_00_36_23; assembly: GCA_002781365.1. Lineage (GTDB taxonomy): Bacteria > Campylobacterota > Campylobacteria > Campylobacterales > Sulfurimonadaceae > Sulfurimonas. Next base: position 23,541 of record PETN01000062.1, on the reverse strand, counting down.
GCAGAAGTCGATTTTTTTGATTTTTGTAGCTTTTTTGACATCACTTGAGCGAAGGCAAGCCATCGCTTCCGAATCTGCTCTAGTCCAATATGTGGAAATATCAGCAGAACAAAGGAACCGATGCCTTGGCTTCGGTAAAGAGGGCTTAAAATTAATATATTTATTAACCACCCTAAGCTAAACTATCCAGATGCAAACACATCTAAAACTTCCACATATAGACGCTTTTGGCTACTATCAATTTGTCACATTTCGAACAGATGCTAGTGTAGATGCATACGTGTCAAAACTCCTAAATGAGCACAATTTAAAAAGTTCTATCAAGCAGTATAAAATAGACAGCTATTTAGACAACTCAGAAAATGGTACATACTTTCATGCTGACATTTTAGAGTATCTCTACAATTTTCTCAAAAGCTTAGATGGCAATCTCTATGAACTCATCTCTTTTGTCATCATGCCAAATCATATTCATCTTCTATTTAAGCAAGAAAAATCACTTCCAGAGACGCTACGTGTTATAAAATCAAAAAGTGCAAGAGAGATAAATAAACTATTAAAGCGAAGTGGAAAATTATGGGCAAGTGAATATTACGACAAAGTAATCCGTGATGAAGAGCATTTTGTAAAAGTATATACGTATATTAAAAACAACGCACCAAAAGCTGGGCTGCGTTTAGAAAAAAGATTTTATTCTAAATATGAAGATGATTAGGCGAAGGCAAGCCATCGCTTCCGAATCTGTTCTGCGCTTTGGCATGTGGAAATGATGGCGTCCCATCACTTCGTGTAACTATGAGATTTGATAGTGGTAGATATTGAGGTGGGTTTTGTTGAAACCACGTCTGTTGTAAAATTGGAGCGCATTTTTGTTATCTACATCGGCTGCGAGTTGTATGCGTTTGTATCCATGCTCTTGGGCAAGGTTTCGCATCTTGTTGATGAGACGGCTTCCCACTCCCATTTTTCTATACTCCTCTTCGACGACCAAATCTTCGATTTGACCAACATAGTCGCCCTCCGCACTGGAGATGAGTCTTTGCATTGTAAGCATTCCTATCACTTTTTCCTCATATCTCGCGACGAGTAGATCACTACTCTCATGAGCAAAGAGCCTTGTTATACCTGCTAGTTGTTTGTTGTAATCGATTTTAAAATCTGTCTCTATCGCAAAAAGAACACTGAGGAGTTGTGCCATTTGAGACAAATCTTCCTCTTTGGCTTTTTCAACCACTATTCCTGTTTTCATATTCAAATCACAAATCTCCGGGTCTAGTATCATAACTACTTTTTTTGCCTCTTCACTCAAAGGGTTTTTGTTTGCATAGAGTGTTTCAAGGTACGAGAGGTTTGCCAAAGTATCGGGAAGCTCTCGAATGGAATTTTCATCTATATCTAACTCTTTTAGATTGAGGTATTGCCCTATCTCAGAGGGTATCTCCTCTATATCGTTGTCCGAGTAACAGATAGTTTGTAACACTTTAGACGCGGGAAGTAAAAACTCTTTTAAAGAACAACTCTCACAAGAGAACTCTCTAAGATGAGGAGCAAATCCAGCACCGAGGCTCAAAGACTCAAAACTATTTTCATCTAAAGTGATACTCTCTAAAGAGCTCAAACCATCAAGATGTAACTGTGTGAGTCTATTTGAACTGAGACTAAGCTTCTCTAGTGGAAGTTCAAAAAGAGATTCTGCAATCGTCTCTAAATGGTTTTCAATTATCTCGAACTCTTTTAAAAAGGAGAGTTTTGAAATTTGAGCGGGTATCTCTTTTATAAGGTTTGCATTGAGGTTTAATCTTTGCAAATAGCTAAGTGAAAAAAAGAATACTCCCATCTCTCGTAGAAAGTTATACGAGAGGTTGAGCGTTATCAAATTATTGGCATGTGGAAATGAAAAGTTTATCTCTTTAATCAGGTTGTTACTCAAATCCAAAACTCTCAACTCTGAACACTCTTGCAGGGTTGCAATATCTGCTATCTTGTTGGAACTCAGATTTAAAGATTTCAAAGAGAGTTTGCCTATAACTGCTGGAAAGTTCTCAAATGCGTTGCGTCTTAAATCCAAGTTGCTTAAGTTTGAGAGTTTAGAAAGAGAGTCTGGAAGCTCTTGGAGTTTGTTGTTTGAGAGGTTAAGCGAAATAAGCTTGCTTAGCATTCCGATATTTTCAGGAATGCTTTTGAGTCCATTTCCACTTAAATCGAGTCGCACTATATCTTGTGCAGACTCTATCCCAGCCTCTATTGCGCCATACTGGTCAAGCCATGTTTTAAGTCTGTCCCATTCATAATTGTACATCTCTAAACCCCCTGCCCTAACTGTCGTATTCGCTCTGCTCTTTGCTCTATAAGGTATGCTATCTCCTCATAATCAAAACGACCAAATAGATTCATATCATAAAGTTTCAGCAAGGCAACACGACAACAACTTTTGTTGCACTCCGTCACCAGCTTTTTTGCTTTTTTAAATGGTAAAGAGGTCTCTTGAAAGATTTCAATTGCCTGTGCGACACTCTTCTCTCCACACTCACAAATCTCTAATGCAAGAATCTCTTCTCTATTTTTCATCGTTTTTCCTATTATAGGTAAAGTACTATTGAAGCTTATAAACCCTTTGCTTCTTTAAAACTATTTGCTTCTTCAACAGCAACTTTCAACTTCTCACTTAAGCCAACCATTTTGTTGTAATCTGTCCATAAAGTATCTTCAACTATATCGTGAATCTCAGATGCGATCTCGATTGCCAATCTTTTTAGCTTTGCAAGCTCTCTCTTGTTCTCTTTCATCTCTTCAGACATTTTGTCTCCTTTTAATTTTATCTTTTTTGCTTCCTCTTTAAAGTGTGAAACTAAACCACCTATAAAGAGAATGCGTAAATATTTTCAAAACGAATATCGCTGTTTACACCTTTAGCCATATAGACAAAGCGTTGTTTGTTTTGAAAATGGTACTTTTCATATAATGCGACCACACTTTTTGCACCCAGAGGAACATCTGCGACCACTTTTTTGAGTCCACGAAAATAGAGAATGCCGCGCATCATCTTCTCAGCTTCCTCTTCATGCCCTGCTCGAACTTGCCATGGACCTAAATAGACATGACGGGCATTGACAATACTTGAGTGCTGAAACCCATTTGGAAGGGTTAGTTTTAAAGAGCTGTTTCGCTCCATCTCATCCAAAAGAAAATCCATTCGGTTCTCATGAAAAGTTTCTTTATCGATTTTAGAAATCACCTGTTCAAAGTTTGTACCATCGAGCTCTTTGGCATGTGCATTTGTAAAATGAAAGGGGGGAACTTTTCCAACATTGATATATCTTCCAATCTCCATCTTTTGCTTAAAGCCATAGGACTCAAAAAAAGGAGTAAGCTCTGGAGTTGAATGAAGATAGACATTCTCATGTGTCTCTGGCAAAGCGTGAAAAAGTGTCTCAAAAAGACGACGTCCAAGCCCCTGCTTTTGGTACTCAGGTGTCACCATAAAGTATTTTATCATTGCAGATTTTGGAAACTCTACTGCCATGACCGCACCTACAAGTTTGCCCTCATCATACGCACAATAACAGAGATGTGCGGAGTGCATCATCATAAGTTTTACATGGTAGCCATCGACTAGTAAATCCATACTCTCTGCCATCTGTACAAGCGCATTGACATCCGAGTATTTCAACCAGCCTATAAACATAGATTCTCTTTATAAAGTGTCATAAGTTCAACATCATTGAGTACTCTTTTACGAGAGGTTACAATCTCACGGATGCGTGGAAGGAGATTTGAGAGCGTATGTTTTTCCGCATGAATCCCAAGCTCTTTAAGGTGATACAAAATAGTTCCTGTTCCTGAGTGTTTGCCAATAGGAAAGGCTCTATCACATCCCACTTCCAAAGCATCAAAAGGCTCGTATGAACTACTGTTTTTCATCATACCATCGGCATGGATTCCACTCTCATGCGAGAAAATATTTGCACCAACAATAGGTGCTTGTGGAGACAAAGTAACGCCTGCGGCATTTGCTACGCAGAGGGCGAGTTGACGCATTTGAAGGGAATCAATAGGACGGGTTTGCCCATATAGGTGTTTGAGTGCCATGGAGATTTGCTCAAACGAAGCATTGCCCGCTCTCTCTCCAAGTCCGATAACAGTCGTGTTTACACTTATCGCACCTGCATCTAAACCACTCAGAGCATTTGCATTTGCTAAACCAAAATCATTATGCGTATGCATCTCAATAGGGAGAATATCTAATGAAGTTAATGCTTTTACATTATTGTAAATTTGTGTAGGTGTCATAATCCCTACAGTGTCACAATAGCGAAAACGGTCAGCTCCGACATCACGTGCCATTGTCATTACCTCTTGGATAAATTCTATGGAACCGCGTGAACTATCTTCACCACCAATACATACATAAAGATTCTCTTTTTTGGCTAACAAAATGGTCGCTTCGAGTTCACGAAGCATCACATCTCTTTTTCCTGCGAATTTGACATCGATAAGAATATCTGAGATAGGAATAGATAAATCCACTGCTTTAACGCCACACTCCAAAGAAGCCTCTAAGTCGCTTCTTTTAGCTCGGTTCCAAGTCATCATACGCACATCAAGTCCCAATGCGAGTAACTCTTTTATATCCTCTTGCTCTTTTTTGCCCATAGCGGCAATACCGATTTCAAGTTCATCTGCACCACAGGCGACAAGTCCTTGGGCGATGGAGAGTTTCTCTTTTGTGTTGAATGCAACGTAGGGTGCTTGTTCCCCGTCTCTTAAAGTGGTATCGTTAATCAGTGCCATTATCCACTCCTCTTATTTCCATACTCCTAGATTCGCTTCCTTTAGTCATCTCTAGGAAGCGATGCCTTGGCTTCGCCTTGATGTCATGAAAGTTAAACCACTCATGACTTCCCTACCGAAGGCAAGCCATCGGTTCCGTTATTTTCCACATGCTAAAGATTAGTTAGCTTCTAACTCTTCACTAAGGTTAAAATATTTTCTCGTTGCTTTTAAAACTGAAGCTTCTATAGGCTGAAATGCGTAACTTTGGTCAGCTATAAGTCCAGCAGCTTTTAAATCATCTTGTGGACAGCCACCTATTTTTGCAGTTAATATCAACTTACAATCTTTGAGTTTTTCTAAAATGGGTTCCATTGGATTTGCTCCATCAGGACCTGCACAATACTCATAATCAAGTTTACGGTGATGGATAAATCTTATACCTCTATCGCCAGCTTCATAAATTAAGAACTCTCTTACCGAACCGAAATGTTGGTTAATCATCCCCTCACCTGCAGTCGTAACTGCAACTAAAATCGTTTGACCATCGGAACTGAGTTCCGCTTTCTCTTTGATAACTCTCTCATTTGCTTTGTCTAAGAAAAATCTAAACTCTTCTATCTTTGCTTGCGCATCTTGACGCGCTGCAACATTGTAATGTGTCTCAAGTGCATCAAAACTCATCGCACTAAAGACATCTTTTGTAAACTCTTGACCTCTATCTTCACCGATAAGTCCAACAGCATCTGCACGACATTGACGGCAGTGTTGCATCAGTTTCATATCCATTCCACATGCTTCTTGAACTTCCATCTGTTGTTGGTCTGTTGCACTTGGCACACCACCAAGACCAAAAGCAGTTCCATGTTCAGGCTCTGAGATGATTGGCATAATGTTGTGTAAAAAGACACCTATCTCTTTAAGTTTTTTGGCAACTTCAGGGAGATGTTTGTCATTGATACCAGGGATAAGTACAGAGTTGGCTTTGATAAGAATCCCTTTTTCTACACATTTTTTCATCCCTTCAATCTGACGTTCAAGAAGAATCTTTGCAGCTTCTTTTCCATAGATTCGTTTGTTTTCATAAAAAATCCATGGGTAGATTTTAGAACCGATTTCACCTGTTTCATCTACTGAGTTGATGGTTACAGTAATATGGTCGATGTCATATTTCACCATCTCATCTACAAATTTTGGAAGTTCCAAACCGTTTGTTGAGAGACAAAGTTTCAAGTCAGGTGCTTTCTCTCTAACAAGTTTAAAAGTGTCGAATGTATTTTTAGGATTTGCAAGTGCATCCCCTGGACCAGCAATTCCAAGAACACTTAAACGTTGCACTTCACCACCAACATACATCACTTTTTTTGCAGACTCTTCAGGAGTCAGACGCTCGCTTGTAACCCCTGGACGGCTCTCATTTGAACAGTCATATTTACGGTTACAGTAGTTACACTGAATGTTACATGCAGGTGCAACAGCTACGTGAATACGTGCATAGTGATGGTGCGCACCCTCTGAGTAACATGGGTGATTATGGATTTTGTCTTGAATGTCTTGAGGCATAAATGCTTCTGCCGGATTGCTTGAACTACAGCTCATTTAGTTTCCTTTTTTATTTATACACTAAAGGAATAAAATCCCTTTAGCTTCACTAGCCGCTAAGGCACTAAAGCTAACCTCATGAGAGGCAGAGTGTAAAATATGTAATTGAAATTCAAATGACCTTGCCTCATACAGCTACAATCATTGATATATTAGGAGTATTGCATAAGGTGTTCTAGTGATATATTTGGATTTTATACGAAAGAGTGACAATTTTGTCTTCGTTTTTGTTGTGGGTTGTTTTTGTAGGGGGCTTTTTTTTGGCATGTGGAATTATATTTCCACATGCCAAAAGTACTCTGCTTAGAGATGTACTAGTTTGTTAAGTGTTTGTGCGAGTTCGAAACTTGACGCTTCCATAACTTTAAAGTTATCTACAATCTCTTTTGCATGCTGCTCTTCAAAAACAGTGCCATTCTTAGCAAATATTAGATTTTTGCCAGCATACTCATGAACCAATTTATGCTGGGTGTCAATAAGTCTATACTCTGGATGATGACCGAATTGCTCCTTCGCTACATCTTCATACCATGTATCAAAGCTGTCATCCAAAAATATTCTGTCATGTGTGGTATTATGCATAATAGCAGAATACGCTAAAGACTTAAAGATGGAATTATCAATTTTTACAAGAGATATTAGAAAAACATTTGTAAGTACATTTGCGTCATGTGCTGTCTGTTTTGCATCACTGTTAAAGAGTTGAAGCGTAGTAGAAAAATGATTCATGTATTCGACAGACTCATCTGCCAATCGTAGCATATTTTGCGACTCCTCTTGCATGGTGATTGTTTCTTGTTGGAGTGTCGAGATAGTTATAGAGATTTCTGATGTTGCTTTAGCCGTTCTCTCTGCAAGTTTTCTCACTTCATCTGCAACAACAGCAAACCCTCGTCCATGTTCACCTGCACGCGGTGCTTCTATGGCAGCATTGAGTGCAAGAAGATTTGTCTGCTCTGCAATATCTTTAATAAGCCCAGCAATAGATGAAATCTCTTGGGATTGTTGACTCAAACTGTTGACACCCTCAGATGTTGTTGAAATACTCTCATTAAGCTTTTCAAAGTTTTGATGAACACTCTCGACAGAGGTAAGGGTTTCTAGTGATAACTCAGCAGTTTTATTTGAAGCAATAGCAATTTTTTTCATGAGTTCACTTCCCTCTTGAACATCTTTTTTAATATCTAACATACCGCCATTTGTTCCACCGCCAAGACCATCAAAAGATTTTCCTAAACGACCTTGTGCTTCCATGGTTTTTCCTGCAACAATCCCTTTGAGTGCTTCGTTAAGCGGTGCAATTGCATCTGTGAAACTTCCTTTGAGTCCTTGAGGAAAAATAACTGCATTAGGACTTCCTTCTCTTGCAAATTTCATTGCGGTAAGTGTATCTCGTATAAATGTTTCCACTTGGTCGACAAGATTATTATATCCCCATGCGATGTCAAAGTACTTTGATTCTAAAGGTATATTCGTGACTCTCTCCTCTAATTTTCCAAGACCTGCATTTTTTACAACCTTACTCATCTCTCTTAAAAACTCATCCTCTTTCGTATTGTTAGAACTTGGAATAAAAAGACCCACAACAAAAAACACAAAGAGTATCAATGCGGCAACTAAAGAGTAAAAGTACCCAATAAACAGAGCTGCAAAAAGTGCTGTTGTAAAAAAGTAGAGTGTTTGTTTATTGCTGAAGATTAATGATAAATTCATCGTACGATAGTCCTTGTTTATTTAATAAATTGTCTAATAGTTGTTCTGAAGCACTCACCCCACCCTGTTTTTCTGATTTTAATAAATCTGCATAGATAAGTGCTATCGTTTGCACTGCTTTGGCATTTGGTTTGCGACGAACGGAGTAGTAACCTATAGTATTTCCTCTCTCATCAACAGAGGGTGTAACATTTGCAAAGACCCAATAGTAATCCCCATTTTTGCATTGATTTTTTACGTATGCATTGATAGGTTGTTTATTTTTAATTCTTTGCCAAAGAAGTTTAAAAACAACTGCAGGCATATCTGGGTGTCTTAATATATTGTGCGGAGCGTTTAGTAGTTCTTTCTCCTCATAGCCTGACATGGAGATGAATATCTCGTTTCCATAAGTGATATGGCCTTTGAGATCTGTTTTAGAAACAATAAAGTCACTCTCTTTCATTATAATTTCCATAATGATCCTTCTGATTTATTTTATGTTTCAGAATTATACTAAATGGATAGTTCCCGATTGGTTCCATTTGGTTCCATATTGAGTTAAATAATAGACTTTATCTTCTATTGACATTACTACTAATTAGTAGTAATATACTCTCAAGGATAAAAGATGAAAATAAATGCACTTCAAAGTTATGGCACTCGCAGTGATAAAGCTATGACAACTTGGATACAACTCTTTAGAGCTTACAGCAAGATAAGAGCTAAAGAGTCGCTTTATATTCAATCCTTTGATTTAACCATGAACCAGTTTCAAGTTTTAGAAGTTCTCTATCACAGAGGCGATTTGAGCATTGGTGCTATCACCAAACTCACGATGGGCACATCTGGAAACGTCACCGTTGTAGTGAGAAATCTAAAAAGAGATGGTTTTGTTAACTCTATTTCTGACCCAAGAGATAAAAGGTCTTCGATACTCTCTATCACCCAAAGAGGGAGAGATGTTATTGAGCAGTTGTTTCCAGAGCATGCTAAAAACCTACAAAGCTATTTTGAGGTTTTAAGTGATGATGAGCTGGATAATTTATTTAGTTTATTAAGAAAGTTGCATAAGTCACAGTAACTTTTTTTTAAATCAATAATTACGCATTAGTAATGTAAAAGGATGAAAAATGAAAATAAGAACAATCGTATTCGCTTCAATGTTAAGTGTAGGAACTCTCTTCGCAGGAACGTATAATGTAGATGTTTCCCATTCAAGTGTTGGATTTAAAGTAAAACATATGATGGTTTCAAATGTAAAAGGTCAGTTTGACACCTTTAGTGGTTCATTTGAGTACGATGAGAAGAGCCAAACACTCAAAGCATTAAACGGCACAGTGGATGCCAATTCTATCAATACACAAAATGCTAAAAGAGATGGGCATTTAAAAAGTGCTGACTTCTTTGATGTGGCAAAATATCCATCTATTACTCTCAAACTTATAAAAGTCAAAGGAGATACGGCTACGACAGAGCTCACTCTTCACGGCGTTACAAAAAATGTAGAGATGGAAGTAGAACTGAGTGGACAAACAATACAAGACCCTTGGGGAAATACGAGAACAGGGCTCTCACTCTCAGGTAAAATCAACAGAAAAGATTTTGGCTTGAACTGGAACAAGTTAATAGAAGCAGGCGGTGCGATGGTTGGAGACGAGGTAAAAATCTCCATCGAACTTGAAGGGATTTTAGCTAAATAGTCTCTCTACTCAGCATAAGGAGTTAAAGTGTTAAAAAAAATAGCAAAAGATGCAATGCATCTCTCAAACAAAGGTTGGCTTGAGAGCCGTTTTCACTTCTCTTTTGCTGAGTACTTCAATCCTGAGAATATGAACTTTGGTGTTCTTAGAGTTATCAATGATGACATTATCCATCCTGATAGCGGCTTTGGAATGCATCCGCATAGAGATATGGAGATAATCTCTTATATTGTTGATGGTGAGATAACCCATCAGGACTCTATGGGAAACAAAAGAGTACTCAAACGCGGTGAAGTACAGTACATGAGTGCTGGAACAGGCGTCTATCACTCTGAGTACAACACAAATAAAGAGAAAGATTTACGACTTTTACAAATCTGGATACTCCCTCCAAAAAGTGCCTTAGAACCTATCTATGGAGAGGAGCTATACACCAAGAGCGAGAGAGAGAACAAACTTTTAAACATCGTCTCTAGTAAAAGTGGCAATGCAAAAATCAAGATACATCAAAATATAGAGATGTACGTGTGTGAACTTGATGCCAACAAAACCATAGAGTATAAACTCGACAAAGAGCGACAGATTTACTTCGTGCAGATAGAGGGAAGTGCAACCCTAAACAACATCCAACTAGACGCATCCGATGCCATGGAAATAGTCGATGAGAAGAACTTGCACATCACAAGCCTAACTAACTCCCATTTTCTCTTTATCGAGATGGATAGAGATTGAGTTTCTTGATTTTTATCTTCTCTTTGCCCTCTCTCTAAAACCTCTAGCTCTTTTTAAACCCCATCTACTACATTTTTGTCTCCATTTTGTACCTCCATGTAAGGTTTACGTTTATTCCAGCTAGAACACAATATGCAGAATAACTCTTAAAAAGAGGAGGGGTTGGTTATGATGATTGCGGTTCCAGTGGATAATGATTTAACTTTTTATCATGACAATCCATTTACAGCACCTAAATTTGCTATCTATAGTATAGAGGGAGACAAAACAAATGTGAGTTTCTCTAAGTCCGCAATCGTAGAGAACCATAGACACCTTTTTAAATGCAATATCATTGAAGAGTCACAAATAGCATGCGACTGTGACATGGATGCAAAAAAAGATATAGAACATATTTGTGAACACTACTCACTCCTTGAGAGTATCAGCAATTGCAGCTATCTGCTTGCTGACAAGTACTGCGAAAACACCTCAAACACCCTTAAAAAAGGTGGCGTCATTGTATTTAAAATTCCAACATTCATTAAAGATATCAATGTAGCAATTAAAAATTTTCTTATAGGAGCCTCACTTGCAAATAAAGTTCAATACATACACAATGCATCTTGAAGATTTACCTCTAGACATCGGTTATGCCTCTGAAAAAATCACTTTTAAAGATGCTAAAGAGCAAGAGCACATTATCGGTGGGCAAAATGGAAAGACACAACTCCTCATCACAACTCCAGCTATAGACCAAGCTTTTATAGAGGAGTTAAAAGAGATAGAGAAGATACTACCTCAAGGTGGAGAGTATGAAGTAACAGCTTCACTCATTGTCGCAAACGAGAGACATCAGAACCCTGCGCTTGAAAAATTCAATTTTTTTGTTGATAGCGAAGATACGTTTGGTGATTTTTATGGAACAAGGTTAAAAGGCGAGCCTTATAATGCTGAATTTACCAAAGCCATCATTCTTATATCCAAAGATGGAGCGATTTTTCACGATGAATTTCTCCAAGATATAGATGATAAATTCAACATAGAGACTCTACTACGAAAGATTTCAGCAGCACAAATTTGTTACACCGGAAAAGGATGCCATTAATGAACACATTGATACAAGAGATAAAAAAAGAGTTACGTAACCAAACCACTGTACCCTACTTTGGATTGGGTATATTTAAAGAGACGACGACAAAAGATGGAGAACAGATGCCATTTGACTCAGACTCGATGATACTAAAGATGAATGACGGAAGACCGATGAGTCAACGCCTCATGTTTGAGTACTCTCGTGCTGCAATGCACTTAGAAGAGCGTCGTGGGGTAAGTTACCTTACACAACTTATCAACCATATCTATACAAAAAATTTCGACCCAACTCCTTTACAAAAAGCAGTGATTGCTATGGCACCTCGCTATATCATAGATACTAACCGCGATAGTAAAATCCAAGAGTTGTTAGCATACGAGCCTCACTGTCTTATTCTTGGTAAATCGAGAATCATGGCAGATAAAAACCGCTATGAAACCTACGAGTATGATGTTGAAAACAAGAAATATTTTTTAGTAGAAGATGAAGTTCTCGACACTGCCAAAACTATTCTTTTTAAACCAATGGGTTCACCTCTTCCTGAGCCTACATTTGTCATCTCAGATGCAGATTATGTAGATTGGCTTACAGAAGCAATGGGTGGTTTTGCTGTTCCTCCTGTTTTAAAGAGCTATAGAAAAACAAAAAAATATCTTTTTTTAGGTACCTCTTTTGACCGTGATACGGACAGAATGGTAGCCAACGAACTTACTTATGATTTAGAAGGCGGTTATGTCATTACAGATCAGGAGTTAAGCAAAAAAGAGTTGAAGTTTGTAGAGAAGCATAATCTAATAGTTATCAATATGTCTCTCGAAGATTTTACAAAAGAATTCATCTAAGTATATGCGTAAAATGAGCAAAGCCCATTTTACTACGCTAGCCGCTATGGCACTAAAGCTAGTCCTTACGGACAGATTTTAAATATAGGAGTAAACATGCCAATCATTCCAACAGTAAAAGACCGTTCACCAAGAGGAGAGAAGTATTTTGACCTCTTCTCAAAACTACTAAATGACCGTGTAATTATGATTACGGAGCAGATAGATGATCAGATGATGGGTATCATCGTCGCACAACTTCTCTATCTTGAAGCAGAAGATTCTGGGGAGCCCATTCATATCTACATAAGTTCTCCAGGAGGTTCTGTAATGTCAGGACTTGCAATCTTAGATACGATGGAACTCATTACTGCCCCAGTTTATACCTATGCTATGGGGATGGTTGCTTCTATGGCGGCTGTTTTATTTGCATGTGGAGAGAAAGGGCATAGATATATTATGCCAAATGCAGAGGTTATGATTCATCAGCCTTTAGGCGGAACACATGGTCAAGCGAGTGATATTGAGATTCAAGCAAACCACATTATAAGTCTCAAGAAAAGACTCTACAAAATTCTTGCAAAAGCGACAGGCAAACATGTCAAGACGATTGAGAAAGAGAGCGACCGCGACAACTATTTTGAAGCAGCACAAGCCATTGAGTTTGGTTTAGCAGATACCATCTTGAAAAAAATCTCTCAAAAGGATGTCTAAATGAGTTTGGAAAAAAGCTGTTCATTTTGTAAAAGAAAACAGAGTGAAGTCAAAAAAATGTTCTCCTCCGAGACAACACATATTTGTAATGAGTGCGTTACAACCTGTTCAAACATTCTCCAAAAAGAGGTGAAGTACGAGCAACAAGCAGAGATACAACACCAACTCCCAAAACCTGAAAAGATTGTCTCTTTTCTTGACAAACATATTATTGGGCAAGAGGATGCAAAAAAAGTCTTGGCTGTAGCTCTTTACAACCACTACAAGCGTATAGAAAACCCTATCTATAACAATGTAGAACTTGAAAAAAGTAATATCCTTCTTTTAGGTCCAACAGGAAGCGGGAAAACACTTCTTGCAAAATCGCTCTCAAAAATCATGAACGTACCTTTTGCAATCGCCGATGCTACAGCGCTTACAGAGGCTGGTTATGTTGGAGAGGATGTTGAGTCTATTCTCTCTCGCCTTCTTGCCGCTGCGAACTACGACATTGAACTTGCACAAAGAGGAATCATCTACATCGATGAGATTGATAAAATCGCAAGAAAAACAGAGTCCTCTACAATGGGTCGTGATGTTTCAGGCGAAGGAGTCCAACAAGGACTTCTTAAAATTCTTGAAGGTGCAGAGGTCTATGTTCCTCTCAAAGGGAGCCGCAAAAACTCTACAACTGAGACTGTACTCTTTGACACAACCCATGTTCTTTTTGTATGTGGTGGTGCTTTTGTCGGACTTGTTCCTGATGTCAACAGTAAAAAAGGGAACAAAGTCGGGTTTGGTTCTGTTACACAAGAGAAGAGTTCAGAGGTGCATAAGGTAGATCACAAAGCCTTAGTGCATTACGGAATCATCCCAGAGTTTATCGGTCGTATTCCAGTGATTGCGCAACTTCGTGAACTTACAAAAGATCAGATGGTTCAGATTCTACAAGAGCCTGACAACGCACTTATTAAGCAGTTCCAAGCGCTCTTTGAGATGGATTCGATAGATCTGATTTTTGAAGATAAAGCCCTTGAAGCAATCGCTACGCAAGCGATAGAAAAAGGTGTTGGAGCCAGAGGATTACGTGGAATCATCGAAGAGGTAATGCTTCCTCTACAATTCTCTTGCCCTTCAAAAGAGAACTTAGAGAGTTGTACGATTACTGAGGCAGTCGTGAAAGACCCGACAAAAGAACCAATATTTACATATAAAAAAGAAAAGGAAGCGTAATGCGTATTTATTTAGACAACAATGCAACAACAAAAATCGACCCGATAGTAAAAGTTAAAATGCAACCATTTTTTGAGGAGCTTTATGGAAATCCTAACTCTCTTCACAAATACGGCATGGAAGTTCGCCAACACCTTAATGAAGCACTTGGTTCTATGTATGACTCACTCAATGCCGCGGATGAGGATGACATCATCATCACTTCATGTGCAACAGAGAGTAATAACTCGGTTCTTAAGGGTATCTTTTTTAAATACATTTTAAATAACCCAGAGAAAAACCATATTGTTACAACTTCAGTAGAGCACCCTTCTATCACGGACACACTTATGTTTTTAAGTGAGCATGGCGTAGATGTAACGTATGTAGATGTTGATAGCGAAGGTGGTATCTCTGCGGAAGCTATAAAAGCAGCTGTTACGGATAAAACAATCCTTATCTCTATGATGTGGGCGAACAATGAGACTGGGATGATTTTTCCAGTAGAAGAGGTTGGAGCATTTGCAAAAGAGAAGGGAATTTTGTTCCACTCGGATGCAGTGCAAGCGATTGGAAAAATTCCTGTAGATTTAGGGAAGGTCAATGTCGATTACCTTACATTTTCAGCGCATAAATTTCATGGTCCTAAAGGGATTGGTGGTTTATATGTCAAAAAAGGGAAAGCACTTCCAAACCTCTTGCATGGTGGAGAGCAGATGGGTGGTAAAAGAGCTGGAACACCCAATGTTGCCTACATCGTCGGTATGGGTCTTGCCATGAAACAAGCAGTTGGGCATGTGGAAAAGATGAATACAGATGTACGAAAACTCAGAGACACGCTCGAAGATGCTATCTCAAAACTTCCAGATACTATCGTTGTTGGACCACGTGAGAAGAGAACACCAAACACGATTTTAGTCTCTCTTCGCGGAATCGAGGGTGAGTCTATGTTATGGGACTTAAACAAGGCTGGAATCGCAGCTTCAACAGGTTCGGCATGTGCCTCAGAATCACTCGAAGCAAACCCAGTAATGAGTGCAATCGGGGAAGACCCAGAGCTAGCGCATACTGCGATGCGTCTCTCTCTTTCAAGATTTACAACGCAAGCAGAAGTGGATTACACCATAGAAGTTTTCACAAAAGCGGTTGAGAGATTACGTAGTATCTCCTCTACCTATGCCTATACAAATGCGCCTGAAGTATCTGCATAAATAGAATACAAATTGCATTTAATTTAAAAATAAATTAAGGGGATACCCAATGTCAAAAATTAAAGAGTTCATCTACGATAACAACCTGCAATGGCAAGCGTCATTTAGTGCAAAAACTGAGAAGTACGCTTATGGTTATAGAGGAAGTATTATCATTACTCCAGGTAAAATTTTATCAGAGGACAAGCAACTTCCACCCAAAGCAACTGCAACACAAACTATCATTGTAAGCAATGGCGATAAGATAGATTTTTTAGCATGTGAACTTGAGACTCTAGACTTTTTTGAACCTTTTGTAGAGCGCTACAAAGATGTACTTTCACCAGATGGTCTCTATCTTCTTTTTGTGACTGACTTAGATATTAATGGAAAGTTCACGTATGAAGGCTTTACATTTAACGCTTTCTCTTTGGATGAGAGTTCTGTTTGGAATGAGCTTGTTGAATTTGCAGACCTTTCAAAAGGTGACCTCAAAAAAGCAAGTGCAGAAGAGAAAATCGATATTGTTTATGATGAAATCAAATCTACAAATCTTCGTATTAGCGAGAAATCGTATGAAGAGATTAAAGCAAACCAAAGTTCAAGAGGTAAAGTGCTTTTCGGAGCAGTTTAATCTCTTAACGCTCTCCACAAAAGCTTCTTGAAGTTTTTGTGAAAGTGACCTCTCATTCACTTAATAAATCACGTATATCCGATTTAAAAGCTTTCATTTTTGGTCTTGTTATAAAATCCATGGCAGCTTCTCTTCTTTTTTTTATATCTGCGTAGATGGTTGCGGAGGGGGATGTGTTTGCCTGTTCTATCAAGTCAAAAACATCAGCTTCAAAGAAATCGCTCTTCTTCTCGATATGTTTGTATAACAACATAAAAACAGATTTTTCGTAATGATCCATTTTACAACTATCATCACTAATTTTTAGAGCCACGGTTATGGCGCAATCACGATAAAAGGAGTCTAATCCTTTTGCAATCGCACCCATTGAGTCAAGGTTATAGTACATTAACCAACTTCAATCAAATCTTCTGGTGCTACCTGAACTTCTTTGCCAACACCACGTAACTCTAGAGGAATATCTTCTCTATATTTTTTCTCTTTAAAAGCTGGAGATTTTGCAACACCCTCTTTAGTTGCAAGTTTATAAAGTGCTCCATTTAAGAAGTGCGCATCAAACTCTTTAGTAAAAGGCATATCCCATGTTATACAACCAATACTTGGGCAGATTGCGGCACATTGAGGATCCTCAAAATGACCTACGCACTCTACACATTTTTCTGGTTGTACATAGTAACGCTTCTCCCCTGTTGGGTTATTTGTATCATTTACAATTGCATTTACAGGACAGTTTTGTTGACAAGCATCACAGGTTATACATGTATCATCGATTATTACAGACATAATTTTTCCTTTTAATTATTGAGTTGAGCTTTATGAAATATACGAAGCAACCAAGGGGCAGGAGCATCCTTTAACATCTCTTGGAGTTTGGATATGGCTTCAGATATTTTTTCACCTTCAGCAACACGTACGGGGTGAACGCCTGAGGATTGAATCATCTTCGAGGCAGTTGGTCCGATTTGAGTGCAGTACATAATATTCGCTTCTTTAATAGTTCCGATTTTGTACTCAAGTTTCTCTTTCTCACCCTCTGGCTCTTGCGAAGAGTCAATGACCTTTAAAAACTCAGCACTCTCTTTTCCTACTCTATAGAGATAAAAGCTTTTTGACCAGCCAAAATGCTGGTCAATAGCCTCTCCGTTTGATGAAGCGAAAGCTATATGCATCTTTACTCCTCACTTTTTTGATGGACGATTAAAACGAATCCATAACATTTGAATGAGAGAGACGAAGATCCATTGGAATGTCACTTATAGAAGCTTGCGCTTTTACTTCAGGAAGCATTAACCCTTTACTTTTGTGTTCACGAATAGCGTATCTGCCCTCTTCATGACCTGTAGCATAGTACTCATTGAACTCAGTACTATAAGGCATATCCCAAACGATTGAACCCTCAGTTGGACACGCTTCCGCACAACGAGGTGTATCTGCATGACTTACACACTCTACACAACTCTCAGGTTTAACGTAAAACTTTACGCCTTCATGTGGGTTTTTCTCATTGTCATCTGGTAGTATCGCAGCGACAGGACATTCAGGTGCACACGCATCACAATTTATACACTCTTGGGTAATCATTACAGCCATTTTATTTCTCCTATTTTGTTTATACTTTGTTCTGTGCAAGTTTTATTCTAAATTAAAAACTGCCTGCTTTCATCGGTACAAGTATCGGGTCGAGTGAAATATCTACTCCACGTAAAAGTACCATTGCTTCACACCCCTCATGAAGTTCTAAATCATCATACGCGTTTGCTGTAATGAGTGAAACTATTTTTCCCATTTTGCTCTCGAGTGTCAGCTCACAAAGAGAGTCGCACTTTCGTACATTTTTGAGTTGCACTGGCAAAATATTTTCAATAGAGAGTTTTCCAGGGCAATCTTTACTCATACAAACAGCCCCCTCTTGAAAACTGCAGGAGACTTTATCGCCCACATGAAGCCAAGCAGGTTTTTTTGATTTTGTGAGATGTAAAACTGTATCTCCGCTATTTACATGAATATAAGTGACAATCTCTGTTTCGTTTATCTCTTGAACCTCAGCTATGATTTTATTCATTGTAAAGAGAACCTCTTACATAAGATAAAGGATGACATTTTTGTCAATCATTGTTTGGAAATGTTCTAAGAGCATATCTGCAGTGGAGGTAGAACCAAGATGACAACCCGAACATGCACCCAGATAACTGAGCCAGACTTGCGGTGTTTCGCCAGCTATGTAGTTCACCAACTCTATTCCACCACCATCACTCGCTAAAATTGGTTTGATTTGTGTCTCAATCAAGTTTGCAACTAAAGCCTTTTGACGCTCGGCATCTAAGGAGTGAAATGCACTATTTGTAATCGTTGCACCCTCTTTATTGCTTACATAAGTGATGAGGGACTGCGCTTGCGTGTTGTTGTTGTATGCGGCTGTGATAAGATAGCGCATCGCCTCTGCAAGGTTCTCTTTTTGTTTATAGAGTAAGCCTGTTTTGAGTTGTCCTTCAACATGCGCGTTATCGGCTGCCTGCTTATAAAAGTGTAAGGCTTTTTCATTATCTATATTGCCAGCATGCAACCCTTTTTCATAAAAAGTTCCAAGTGCAAACATCGCAGGAACACTCCCAGTAGCTGCCGCTTTTTCAAACAACTCCATCGCAGTAGGAGTATCTTGCACACAGCCTCTGCCCTTCATATGCATCAAGCCTAAGTTCATTAAAGCGTTCGCGTTACTCGGTGAGACCTCTTTAAAAAGTTTATATGCCTCGTTATATTGTTTTGCTTCATACGCTTGTATGCCTCTTTCAAAAACTTCACTCATACTCTTTTCCTTTCATCTCTTATAATCTCTCTCATGCATTAATTATTCTAGAACTGATTATGCAACTGTGGTTTAAAAGAGAAGGAGTTACACATGACAGCTATTCCGAAAAATATGGGTGTGCCTATGAGTAATATTATTACTGAAGAGATGTCTCAACTACAGAGAATGATAATGGAAACTGTAGCCAAGAGAGAGATTCTTAAAAAAGAGATGCATGATTGGTATGAGAACCACAGCAACGAGAAGTTTCAGGGTCTTAGAGATTTGATACTTACAGACGGCGTATTGTCAGAACTTGATTCAAACTATAAACGCTTGTGGGATATACATAATGCTCGCAATAGTATCCGTGCATAAGTAGTCGCACATTTATTTAGACCAAATTTTCAAATAGGAACCGTTTCATGGATTACGCATCAACAAAAAAAGAGTTACTCAAACACGCAAGAAATGCTTTTGAACAAGCATCTACACTCAACACAAACCAGAGAATCGAGGTTTATCTTCAAAACGGCACTGTGAAATCTACGGATGTCTTAGATGAGAAAGAGGAGATGGTTTACTCAAATGAGCGCATACTCTGTTATAAAATAGAGGGGTATGACTACTTGGAAGATGAGATTAAAATCTGGATAGATTATGCGAGGGTTCTTGCGCAACCAACCGATGGCGTTCCCCTTCCAGAACCAACAAACATCGAAATCGCGATTCGTGAACTTGTCGATGAGATAGCAAAAAAACTTGGAATGAACAAAGATGACGTAAGTTCGTATGAAGTTTTTGCCTCTCTTCCTATGGATTTGTTAGGAAGTATTGAACAGCAGATTATTGAGTATTGGTGGAGTGCGGAGGAAGAAGAGAACGGTAAAAAACTTGCCCTTGCACAAATCGAAGAGGCTTTAGAGGCAAAAGGGCTTCAAGAGGCATAGTTATAGGGTAAAATGTCGCTAAAAAAGGTAAAAAGATGAAAAAAGTGACTATTTGGCATAATCCGAAATGTTCAAAATCTCGTGAGGCACTCAGCATACTCGAAGGGTATGAGTGTGACAAAGATATTATCAAGTATCTTGAGACTTCTCCTGAGAAAAATGAGATAAAAAACCTTTTAAAAATGTTAGGCGTAACAGCGAGAGAACTTATGAGAACAAAAGAGGAGCTTTATAAAGAACTAGCACTCAAAGAGGAACACGACGAAGAGAAGCTCATAGAAGCCATGGCACAAAATCCAAAACTCATCGAGAGACCTATCCTCATAAAAGATGGCAAAGCCATCATAGGAAGACCTACTTCTGTGGTTGCTGAGTTTTTAGAGAAGTAACATCTTATAGCTCTTTGGCATGTGGAAAGTTATTTCCACATGCCAAACTTGAGCGTTTAAACTTGAAATCGTTTAAGTTTTGAGTTAAATGTAACCGCTGTTTCTTGGAGTCCTGTAGCAACGCTGTTTACCCTTTCACCAGAGCTTTGATTCGATACTGAAAGTTCAACAATGTGATTCATAGATCTGCTGAGTGTATTAATATTGGCGATAATCTCATTGTTTTTTGCCAAAAGCGTGTTTGTCAGTTCTGTGGTTTTACTTAATCTCTCTTTTGTAACGTTAGCATCTTCCATAAGTACATGTGCTTTATCTGAAACACTTAATACAGATTTTGCCGAATCTTCAAGCTCTTGGTTAATATCACTAATACTGCTTGTAATAATATTCGTAGTATTATTAATCTCATTCAAACCACCTTGTGTTCGTTCTGCAAGTTTTCTTACCTCATCTGCCACAACCGCAAAGCCTCTTCCATGTTCACCAGCACGCGCTGCTTCTATGGCGGCATTGAGTGCTAAAAGATTGGTTTGGTCTGCTATCTCAGCAATAAGTGCCAACACGACTCTTATCTGAGCTGCCTGTTGCGTCAAGAGTTCCATTTTTTTAACAACTTCATTTTGTTGATTGCTACTCGATTCAATAAGTTGTGAAACCTCCATTAAGCTGCTTGCAAAGTTATCAAAAACATGCAAAGTTTTTGATAAATCTTTCATTGTTGCTTGCGCAATATCACTCCCATCTTTTACTGTATTATCAGTCATTTTCAAGAGTTCTTGCCCTTTTTGAATCTCTTCTAACTGTGTAACAATATTATTTTGCAACAGGTTTACATCTTCACTCAAAACGCGGCTTGATTCAGTTAAGTGAACCGCGCTCTCTTTTGAAAAGCCAACAATTTGAGCCATTTCATGGATAAACTGATTGATATACACGGCTATCAATTTTATGGTATCACTTTTGGTCTGAGAGATTGAAGCTTTTAAATTCCCACTCCCCTCAACAATGTCAAGAACAATAGTTTCAAATGCTTTTATATCTACAAGTTCGTCCGTTCGTTTTTTTGAACTATAAATAATAATACCAATAAAAACCAATGTCATAAGAGTAAGAAAAACTATTTTTGAGCGTAAAGTACTTTGAGCATCTACTAATGCCGCTTGATAGAGTTCTTCAGGTATCTCCATAGATAATGTCCACTCGCTTCCATCTTTTATTTGCAATGGCATTTTTACGACATAATCCTCTCTCTTATTTTGATAACTCTCTAGATGTTGCACCAATTCACTATTTCTTCTATCATAAACTTGGATATCAAATTGTTTGTTTTCTATGAGAAATGGACTCAACTCTTTTGGCATACTAAAACTTTCTTTGAGTGCTTGTGCTTTGTCCTCTTCTGTAAGAATTATAAATGGCACTCCAACAAGTTTCGCTTCAAGAATGTTTTTTCTAAAAATAACAGAAATAATCCCATTGACTTCATTTTTTATGTTGTAAAAAGGGATGGAATAGAGTAAACCATAACTCTCTTTTACATCACCATTTTTTTTGGATAGATACTGGGTATTGTCACACGTACGCATTAAAGGAGATAAAACAGCTGGAATGTCATCTAGTTTTTCAAAGGCAAATTTTGGATAATTTTTTTGAAAATATTGAATCTGAAGTGGATAATACATGTACTCTGCATCTTCTGCTTCTTCAGGAAAATCATCATTGACTTCAGCATCGGCTTCATCACTCTCTTGTGAATCATTTAAGACAAGTGAATCAAACATAAAAAAAGGAAATTCCCCTTGAGCATAATCTAATCCTTTTACAATAGCATAGACTTCAGATACGGCTACATTGTTTGCTAAGTTATTATATAACTGCTGTACCGTCATAAAAGCATCTTCGCTAAACTCCCCTTTTTTTACAACATCTTCCTCTTCACTTTTTCTATTTCCAACAGAGATATTGCGAATGGAAGGCATCAATGAGACTGTCCTTGCACTCTCATACATCATTTTGAATGTTGCTTCAATCTCTTTCTTTTTGTTTGCAAAGACAATAGAAGTTTGCTCTTGTTTTACTCCATTACGGATTGATTGCTCATTTGAATTAAATTCAATATAAAAATAACTGCCTATCAACATTGCCACAATAAGAATAAAACTTATTCTTAAATAAATACTTCGCATCATAACCCCTTAAAACTAAAATATTATTTCTTACAACTACTCTCAATATGCTGCAAAAAGAGCTCTTCAAACTTCTTGGCTGGGATAGGTTTACTTTTGTAGTAACCTTGGTAGTACGTACACCCTTGCGCTTTTAAAAATTCGATTTGTTCTATCTGCTCTGTTCCCTCTGCCATTATACTAAAACCTAAGGCTTTACCCATTGCTATAATTGCTTGAACGATTGCTATATCATCTTTTTCATACGGAACATCATCAATAAAACTTTTGTCGATTTTTAAGATGTCAATAGGAAATCTCTTGAGATAGCTGTAAGAGGAGTACCCAGTACCAAAGTCATCAATCGCGAGTTTAATCCCTTTGGCACGAAGGATATGAAGCATCGTCACAACCTCCTCTTCTCTTTGCATCATAGCACTTTCAGTCAACTCTATCACAAGTTTATCTGGAGAAAATCCACTCTCTTTGAGTGCGTTATCTACAAGTTCTATAATGTTTTGATTTTGTATTTGGTATGCAGATACATTCACAGACATGTTGAGATGGTAACCACACTCTAGCCACGCTTTGCCTTGTCTGCACGCCTCTTCTAACACCCATTTTCCAATAGGAGAGATAAGTCCTGTCTCTTCTGCAATAGGGATGAAATCTTCAGGTGAGATAAGCCCAAACTCTGGGTCATTCCAGCGAATCAGCGCCTCTACCCCGACTATCTTTTCGCTCAAAAAGTGAACTTGAGGTTGATAGTAAAGCTCAAACTCGCTGTTTTCTAAGGCTCTGTGAAGTCTTCGCTCATACGCCATGCGCTCTACTACCAAGCGAGTCAACTCACTTGTATAGTACGCAAAAGTTGAACGCCCCTCTTTTTTAGCTTTAAAGAGAGCCGAATCCACATATTGGATGAGTTCTTGCGCCGTTGCATTGTGGTCGGATTCTATCACAATCCCCACAGAGGCACCTAGATGTATCTCAAGTTTGTTTGGAAGAATATAGGATTTTGACAATACATCTTATAATGCCCCTAAAATCTAAGACAGTAATTCAGTAAGATTTATTTTCAAAAAAGTTAAAATAATACGAATTATGGAGATAAATTATGAGTAG
>PETN01000017.1 GCA_002781365.1 Sulfurimonas sp. CG01_land_8_20_14_3_00_36_23 | reverse complement strand
AACTGCTAAAAAGAAAAAGTCAAATATTAAAAACTACTAACTTTTCAAACAAAGTTCTGTAAATGGACTTGTTCAGAGGGTTCAATTCATTTAAAATCTTTAAAAAATGTAGTTCAGATTTTATGATCTGTGCAACGTAATCTTCTACTAATTGATGAACTAGTTCACTCGTAATTCCAAGCTCTTCTATTGCTTCATTTGCTTCATACTTATAGTTGCCGATTTGTAGTTGATTGAGTTCAGTGGTTGAAAGTTTGAGACACGTCTTTTTTGCTTCATCAAGCAAGTCTTTAATACCTTGAATTTTAGGTATCTTTTTTCTAAAGATAAATTTTATAAATATTTTATACATGTCTATAAAGTAACATACTTTATAAGAATTTATATTAAAAGAATTATGAACAATACAAGGAATAAGATGAGTG
The DNA here is from genome assembly GCA_002781365.1 of Sulfurimonas sp. CG01_land_8_20_14_3_00_36_23. Taxonomy (GTDB): domain Bacteria; phylum Campylobacterota; class Campylobacteria; order Campylobacterales; family Sulfurimonadaceae; genus Sulfurimonas. The sequence goes on along the minus strand of PETN01000017.1, from coordinate 91,294 downwards.
CTACAATAGCACTCACTTTAGATTATAATGCTTTAGAAATAATTCTATTTAATCTTGATATAAAGTCCGCTGTATCAGCTAATTCTTGACCATCAAATAGTTTTGCTTGGTCTAATAAAACATGTGCAGCATCGTTTATAAGATTTTGATCAGCAGACTCTTTTAATTTAATAATAAGTTCATGCTTAGGATTTATCAAAAGAATTGGAGCTGGAGCTGGTGCACCTGTATCTTGTCCCATCTGTTTCATCATTTGAGCCATCATATAGGCTGGATCTTCTTTATCTATTTTTATTGCAACAGGAGAGTCCGTTAAATCAGAAGTAGTTTCAACAGATTTTACACTCTCACCAAGTGCATCTTTAAACTCTTTTGCTAAACCTTCATATGATTTTGCAACTTCCTCTTCTGCTTTTTTCTCTTCTTCACTCTTTTCAAATTTCGCATCTGCAACAGGTATAAGTTTATACTCTTTATACTCTGTAACCATCGGGAAGATAATAGTATCTACTTCTTCATTTAGAACCAAAACATCAATTCCACGAGCTTTGAATCTCTCTAAAGAAGGAGAATTTTTCAACATTGAAAGCGATGATTTACCCGTGATATAATAGATCTCTTTTTTAGCCTCATCTACATTTTTAACAAACTCTTCTATCATCACTGTTTCATTTGAATTGAGAGTATTAAACTTCATTAACTCTAAAATTCTCTCACGATTTGCGAAATCATTATAAAGTCCCTCTTTTAAAACATTTCCAAACTCTTTATAAAAAGCATCATATTTTTCTGTATCTTTTTTAGCAAGTTTCGCAAGTTCTGAGAGTACTTTTTTCACAGAAGCATTTTTTATTTTTGCCATAACTGCATTCGACTGCAAAATCTCACGAGACACATTTAGCGGTAAATCTTTAGAGTCGATTACACCACGTAAAAATCTTAAGTATGTTGGCATAAGCTCTTTTTCATCATCTGTAATGAAAACACGGTTGATATAAAGTTTGATTCCTGTTTGGTAATCAACTCTATACATATCCATAGGTGCTTTACTTGGAATGTAAAAAAGTGTTGTATATTCTATAGCACCTTCAGCTTTGTTATGCATCCAAGTAAGAGGTTCTTCGGATGAGTGCGCGATAGAAGAGTAAAAATCTTTGTATTCATCATCACTTATCTCATTTTTAGAGATTGTCCAAAGTGCATTTGCACGGTTAATTTGAGTGTTTTCTATATCTGTTCTTGATGGTTCAAGTTCTTTGCCTTCATCATCTTTTACTGCAGGAACAAACTTATCTTTATCCATAAAAATTGGGAATGGAATATGGTTAGAGTACTTTTTTATAATGCTTTCAACTCTATGACTCTCTAGAAACTCCTCTTCATCATCATTTAAGTACATAACAATAGTAGTACCATGTCCATCTTGTGTAGTTGTTTCTAAATCAAATTCACCATCACCTTTACTCGTCCATAAAAATGCTTGATCTTCGCCTGCTTTTTTTGTTGTAACTTCAACTTTGTGAGCCACCATAAAACAAGCATAAAAACCAACACCAAACTGACCAATAAGGTTTGAATCTTTTTTCTGATCTCCAGTGAGATTTTCTAAAAATGCTTTTGTACCTGATTTTGCAATAGTACCAAGGTTATTCATTAAATCTTCTTCATTCATACCAATACCAGAATCTTTGATAGTTAAAGTTTTAGCCTCTTTGTTAGCAACTATATCGATACGAGGTGCAAATGTCACACCCTTATATTTATCTTCTGTTAGAACTAACATATTGAGCTTATCAAGTGCATCCGAAGCGTTTGAAACAAGTTCACGAATAAATATCTCTTTATTTGAATATAACGAGTGAATCATGAGGTGTAAAATTTGATTTGCTTCTGTTTGAAACTGATGTTTTGCCATTTGTAAATTCCTTAAAATAATTTTTGGCAGTATATCAAAAAAAGGTAATGGATGCAAATTGTATCAAGTTACTTTAGTCTAAGTGACTAATGTTTATTTAGTGCGAAAGTACTTCATTGAAAAATCTTATATATATACCTAGTTATTATATAGATAAATATTATTTTTTATATCAAACTAGTTTTATTTTCCCTCTTGCAAAAACAACTCTATTTAATACCTGCAACTTCCTACGATCAAACAACTAAATCCCGTGAAATTACACAAAAAAATCAGTTATAATTGCAACTTCAAACAACACAATAACAGCGAGACATAATGACACAGTTTTATGATATATTAAAACAACTTATTCGCGTACCTAGCGTCGTTGGTGCGGAACACCCTTTTTTTATGTTTCTTAAAAGAGAGCTAGAAGAGATAGGCATAAATGTTGAACATTATGACGGAGTCCTCGTTGCAAAAGGTGATGAACCAGAATCAGGATATATTTCAGCCCATGTGGATAGACATGGACTTGTTTGTACTGGACACAATGAGTTTCAATATGCTGCTTTTATCGCAAAGAATATGGCAGATTTAACTGGAAACTCTAATTCAGAACAACTTCTATATAACTTTTCATCTCGATTTGTCAATGAAAAAGTTCAGGCGTATGAGCCTTGGTCAGGTGCTTATCTTGGAATAGGTGTTATAAAAGATGCATATCTTTGTTCAAGAAGAAATAATATTATCTTTAAAGTAGATGGACTAGAGTATTTACTCCCTGGAACACCTATTGCCTTTGTAGATAAACTCGTGCATAAAGATAATTTAATATCTGCACAGCTAGATAATGTCATTTCTGTAGCAATCATCATCTATATGTATCAGTTAGGATACAAGGGAACAGCATTTTTTACAGCTTCTGAAGAGGCTGGAAAGAGTTGGAGATTTTTGTTGGAGTGGTTTAGAAGATTTAATATTACAACCAAAGAGTTACTAGTTCTTGACACAAGCCCTTATAAACACTTAAATGACATCAATAGTCTTGACATAGTTTTAAGAAATCGTGACGAAAATGCAGTTTTCAAATCACCTCTTAAAAATCAAATGAAAAATATTGCTATAAAAGAGAATATAAAATATCACTTTAAAGATGCTTATTTAAAAAACAAGATGATGCAAGAGAATAAAAAGAGTTCACTTGGAGTAACAGAATTAGGAAGATTGATTCATGCAACAAAAGGTGAAATCCAAGGTGCTACACTTCAGATTCCCACTATTGGCTATCATACTATAGAAGAGACTACCTCTATTCGATCTGTTGAAAGTATAATTACTATTTTAAAAAATATCTATATTCAAGAGTAGGGAACAAACAGTATTCGGGCATTTATGCCCCAATATTATCTTTTTTAAGTTTTTTCTTTTTTACGCTCACATCTGTTCTTGGAGTAACATTCTTTTCAATGTAATCCATAATTTTACTAGCAATGTCTATGCCTGTTGATTTTTCTATCCCTTCTAATCCAGGAGAAGAGTTTACTTCCATCACAAGTGGTCCGCGTGCGGATTCAATCATATCTACACCACAAACGCCAAGTCCCATCGCTTTTGCTGCAGCTAAAGCTGTTGACTTCTCTTTTCTTGTAAGTTTATGTGCCGTTGCTGTTCCACCTAAGTGAAGATTTGAGCGAAAATCACCCTCCGCACCTTGACGTTTCATGGCACCAACTATCTCTCCTCCAACAACTAAAACTCTTATATCAGCTCCACCTGCTTCTTCAATATACTCTTGAACAAGTAAGTTTACATCCATTCCATAAAATGCATCAAGAACAGATTTCGCAGCTTTTTCACTATCGACTAAAACAACCCCTACACCTTGTGTCCCTTCTAAGATTTTAAGAACCAGTGGAGCACCACCACTGAGAGCTATAACATCTTTTGAGTCTGATTTATTTGAAGCAAAAATTGTTTTTGGCATATCTACCCCATGCTTGGATAAAATTTGTAAACTTCTTAGTTTATCTCTACTTCTAGCAATCGCTAAATTTCCAGCAACACTAAAGGTATCCATCATTTCAAAGTGTCTCACCATAGCCGTTCCATAGAATGTTCTACTCGCTCCTATTCTTGGGATAATGGCATCTGGAACAGGAAGGATTTCACCATGATAGATTATCTGTAAGTGATCTTTTACAATCTCTATACTGCACTCTAAATAATCAATAACCTTGATATTCCATCCACGTTGTTCACCTGCTTCTACTAGCCTCTTTGTAGAGTAAAGAGTTGAATTTCTTGACAATACATAAACTCTCATACTACTCCTTTTCATTTATTTTCAAATAACTTATTTACGAAAAATCATATAACTTTTTTGTTACAACTAAGATACTCTTGCGACACATCTACCAAGAATTTTCCACTTAGAAATTTTCTTCCTATCAACATTGGATATTGCATATCAGAGCGGTCGGTTAAGGATACAACCGTTTTATATCTTTTACCAAAAAACTCAACATCCACTTTTATGGAAGCTCTCTCTTGCACGACACCATTTGAACTTTTTACTTTTTTTACTTTATACAATGGCATAACCATTTTTTTTCCATGATATGAGGGGTGAACTTTATCTAAAAGCATAAAATGAACAAAATTATCAGCGTCTATAAATATATCATCACAATGCAAAGCATTTGAATCCGCACCAGTGTCTACTTTAGCATCAATATCAAATAGTTCTAAATCTATAATACTTATAAGTTCTTTTCTTCCTACAACTTTTTTCATTTAAATCTCCGATATGTGGATTATAACATTTTCTATAATTTATTTTACGAAAATCTACTGAATTTCACGCTGCCATTAGGAGATTAAAAAAGACAAGTAGTCTATAACCATTTTTTAGGTAGAATATTTACTTAAAACTCAAAATTATATGTAATCAAATCCCCTTATTTAAGGCGATTTTAGGAAAAAAATGGCACTTATAGACCTACAAAACATTTCAAAACATTATTCGGCGCAGAAAATTCTTTCAGAGATTAATTTTCATGTAGATGAGGGTGAAAGAATCGTTATTATCGGTAAGAATGGTAGTGGCAAGTCTACGCTTATGAAAATCATAAATGGTACTCTGGATATAGATGGCGGAGAGCGAATCGTACGCAATGATTTAGAGATAAAAATGCTTGATCAAAGACCTAACTTTCAAGAGGGGCATACGGTTAGAGATGCGGTTGAGGCAGGGTTATCTGAGTTAAATAGTGCAAAAGAACGCTATAACGAGCTTTCGCTTCTTTTAGCAGATGATTTCAATAATAACAAAAATATTGATGAACATGAAAAACTGGCACGTTATATAGAGCATCACAATGCTTGGAATCTCGATGATAAAGTTGAGCGAATCATCCAGCATTTTGACCTAAAACAGTATGAAAATAAATCTATAGATTTGTTAAGTGGTGGAGAGCAACGCCGTGTTGCCCTCGCCTCACTTCTTCTTCAAAAACCAGATATTTTACTTTTGGATGAACCTACAAATCATCTTGATGTTTATATGGTTGAATTTCTAGAAGAGCTTATTTTAAAAGAGAAGTTTACTCTTGTTTTTATCTCCCATGATAGATATTTCATTGACAGAGTTGCCACAAAATCTATCGAAGTTGAAAATTGCGCGTTAAGAGAGTATCACGGTGGTTATAGTGATTATTTAACGCAAAAAGAGGAGTGGATTCGAACACTTCAAAAACAACATGATAATTTACTTGGTGTGTTAAAACGAGAAAACGAGTGGTACGCAAGAGGTGTGCGTGCGCGACTCAAGCGAAATGAAGGTCGTAAAGAGCGACTTATGACTATTCGTGAAGATGCAAAAAACAACCCTGCTAAAATCAGACAAATGTCTCTTGAACTCCAACGAGAGGCAAAAAATTTCAATCGTGAAAAGAGCATAAACAAGCAAAAAATGCTTTTTGAAGTAGAAGATTTATCGCTTACACTGGGGGATAAAGAGCTACTCAAAAACTTCACAACTAGAATATTACAAAAAGATGTTATCGCTATCGTAGGACCAAATGGAAGTGGAAAGTCTACGCTGTTGAAAGCACTTTTAGGTCGAATAGAGCCTACCCTTGGAAAAATAAAACGAGGTGAGTGTAAGATAGGTTACTTTGACCAACATCGAGAGTTACTCAATGATAATTTAAACCTCATAGAAACTTTTTGTCCCAATGGCGGAGACAGAGTCAACGTTCGCGGTAGTGATATGCATGTCTATGGCTACTTAAAAAACTTCCTATTTCCTAGAGAGTTTTTAGAGAAAAAAGTAGGCGTTCTCAGTGGTGGGGAAAAAAACCGTATTGCCCTTGCCCTGCTTTTTACCAAAGATGTTGACATCTTGATTTTAGATGAGCCTACAAACGATTTGGATATTCCAACAATCAATATACTAGAAGAGCAACTCACAAACTTTTCTGGTGCTGTAATCATTGTAAGTCATGATAGATATTTTGTCGATAAAATCGCAAAGAAACTTTTCATCTTTAAAGAAGACAAACATATAGAAGAGTCCTATCAACAATACTCAGAATATCTAGAGCTAGAAAAAGAGTTAAAAGAGCTCGCTGAAATGGAGTCTACAACTGTTGTCAGTAAACCAAAAAATGTTAAAAATGAAAAACAAAAAACTTTAAAACTAACATTTAAAGAGAAGATTGCCTTGGAAAAGCTTCCACTTGAGATAGAGGAGATAGAGCTAAAAATTGCTCAAAAAAATGAGTGCTTAGCAAATCCAAAATGTTATGAAGAGATAGGCGTAACACAATTAGCAAAAGAGTTAGCAGAACTAGAAAAGATGTATGAACAAAAAGTTGAAGAGCTTTTAGAAATTCAAGAGAAAGAAGAAGAAATCAACACTCTATAAAATCCACATGCCAATCTTAATCTTTGGCATGTGGAAATAAAAAGTTTTACTTGTGTGCTTCTTTTAAACTATCAGCAATTAAAAATGCTAATTCTAAAGCTTGGTCAGCATTTAAACGAGGGTCACAATGTGTATGGTAACGAGAGCTTAAATCCTCTTCTGTTACAACAAAAGAACCCCCGATACACTCTGTAACATTTTTACCAGTCATCTCTAAATGAACACCACCAGCAAAAGTTCCCTCCGCTTTATGCACTTGAAAAAACTGTTTCATCTCAGTTAAAATAGAATCAACTGGACGCGTTTTAAAGTTGTTAGAAGATTTAATTGTATTTCCATGCATTGGGTCACAAGACCAAACAACATTCATACCCTCTTTTTCGATAGCACGAATAAGTCTAGGCATACCATTTTTCTCATCACCAACTTGATCTGCACCCATTCTTACAATGATATTAAGACGCCCTGCTTCGTTTTTAGGATTTAATCTCTCTACAAGTCTTATCAAATCTTCAGGTTCCATAGATGGACCGGCTTTAATTCCGATTGGGTTGTTGATACCACGCATATACTCAACATGCGCACCATCAAGTTGGCGTGTTCTATCCCCTATCCATAGCATGTGAGCAGAAGTATCATACCAGTCACCAGTAAGAGAATCTTCTCTTGTAAATGCCTCTTCATAAGGAAGCAAAAGTGCTTCATGTGATGTGAAGAAGTCTGTCTCTCTTAATGTTCTATAGGTTTTAGAGTTAATTCCACATGCTTCCATAAATTTCAATGATTGAGCAATATCTTCTGCTAAATCCTCAAATTTTTGACTTATTTCACCCTTGTGTGCAAAATCTAAAGTCCATTTATGGATCTGATGTAAATCTGCAAACCCACCTGTTGCAAAGGCACGAAGTAAGTTCAATGTCGCAGCTGATTGGTTATACGCTTTTATCATTCTTTGTGGATCTGGCATACGAGACTCTGCTGTGAAATCAACACCATTGATAATATCACCGCGATAGGAATCAAGAGTAATCCCATCAAAGGTTTCAGTATCACTTGAACGAGGCTTTGCAAACTGACCACCTAAACGACCAACTTTAACAACGGGTAGTCCACCTGCATAGGTCATAACGACCGCCATTTGAAGTAAAGCTTTGAAAGTATCACGGATATTAGTAGCGTGAAACTCACTAAAACTCTCAGCACAGTCTCCACCCTGAAGCAAAAAGGCTTCGCCTCTTGATACACTTGCTAATTGACTTTTTAGAGAACGTGCTTCTCCTGCAAAAACTAATGGCGGATAATTTTTCAACTCAGCTAGAACTTTATTTAATTCATCCTGATTTGGATATGTTGGTTGCTGTAATATTGGTTTTTCACGCCAGCTTGATGGAGTCCAGATACTCATAATTAAACCCTCAGTTTATATATTTTGGGGATTCTATCTTAAAAAAAATAAAAAAGCTCTGATTAGCACTATTTAATAGAGTGGAAAATTTCATAATTTTATCACATAACAAGATATTGATACAGAGAATAAAAGCTTTATTTATGCTTTAAAATGTATAATTACGAATTATTTCACAGGGGAACAATTTATGCAAAAAGAAGACATCAAGTCATTCATCACTAGAATGTATGAAAACTTACTTGAACAAATTGAAACACATGATGAAACCACCAAAGAACAAATTATAAATTACTTACAAGATGTTGAAAATATAATACTAACTATTAATGAAAATGACAAAACCTCTTTAAATAAAGCACAAAGCTCTTTTATAAATATTTATAAAGAGATAGCCGATGAGAGTTTATCATCCTATCAAACTACAAATGATAGATTTGCAGAGCTCTCTCAAATGCAAGCTGAAACTATGGAAACGACCATCGATGCCTGTAATAATTCAGAAATCGACATCGCCACTATTAGTAAAAAATTTGCTCTCATTCATAATCTTGTTGCAGATGAAGTTGCAAAAGCAAACTCTATTATTGCTACATTAACGAAACAAGTCGAGGAGCTAGAGAGCACTTCAAATATGGACGCACTTACTCAAGTTTTCAACAGGCGAGCCCTAACTACCTATTTAGATGAAATTTGTTCCAATCAAAACATTCCCTATGAATTGCAATTAGTTATTATAGACTTAGATGATTTCAAGCTTATAAATGACAAATTTGGGCATGTCGCTGGCGACAAAGTTCTTATTTTTATCTCTAACGTATTGCGAAAAACACTTCGTGAAGGTGACAAAATTTTCAGATATGGTGGAGAAGAGTTTATTATTATTCTAAACAGAATAGATCAAAAAAATTCAAGGTCAATTATGAATAGACTTTTACATATTATCAGTTCTAATGAGCTGATATACAAAGGTGAAAGCTTAAGAGTAACAGCAAGTGTCGGTGCCACACAATATCGCTCGGATGATACACCAGACACGATTATTTCCAGAGCCGACAAAGCACTTTACAGATCTAAGCACAATGGAAAAAATCAAATGAGTTGGGAGTAAAAATGGAGTTTAACTATTTTGACATTGTAGCTTTAATTATCATACTTCTTTTAGGACTCAAGGGAATCATAAATGGATTTTTCAAAGAGGTATTTGGTTTAGTAGGCATTATTGGTGGTATTTTTATAGCTTCGCGCGTAGGAGATGATGTCGGGCAATATTTAAGTAATTTAATTTTTAAATTTGAGAACGGTACGGCAATCTCTTTTACAGGTTTTTTATTTACACTTGCTAGCTTCTGGCTTTTAATGCTTGTTCTTGGTTTTACTTTTAAAAAATTGAGCTCTTTAAGTGGTCTTGGTCCTTTAGATAAAATTTTGGGCTTTGTTTTTGGTGTAAGTAAATTTTTTCTTATTGCAGCAGTCATTGCACATGCCGCATATAATATAAAAACAGTTAAATCAAGTATTGATACCTATATGAGCAGTAGTATTTTATTTCCTATCTTAGTAGAGACTGGTGCTTTTATAATGAAATTAGATCCAGTAACCATATCAAAAGATATAAATGCAACAATAGATGAGGGTTCACAAGCCATCGCAAAAACAGTAGATGAAGTAGTTGAGCAATCATCACTTCAAATAGAGAATGAGGTCAAAGAGAAGATTAAAAAGCAGTTTGAGGAAAATAAGTAGAATGTCAGAGTTCACAGTAGATTTTAATGACAAAACAGTTGCATACAAGCAACTTTTAAATGATTTCAAAACTTTAATAAGAAAAAATAATTTAAAATTCACACTTCAAACGGAACTTATTTTAGAGACACTTTATAATTCAGACGAACATCTTGCACCGGAGTCACTTCATCATCTCATACAAGACAAATTTCCTGACTTAAATATTGGGATTGCAACAGTTTACCGAACGTTGTCTCTTTTAGAAGAGTCAAAAATGGTGGCATCTTTATCCTTTGGGGCACAAGGAAAGAAGTATGAACTTGAAGCAAAAGAGCATCATGATCATATAATATGTACGGCATGTGGAAATATAACAGAGTTTGTAGATATGCAGATAGAAGAGAGACAACACCATATTGCGAATGATTTGGGCTTTAAGATGCTAGATCACTCTATGCAAATTTATGGTATCTGCAAAACTTGTCAAAACAAATAAAAGGAAAAACTATTGGCTTTTGAAAATAAATTCGTTCAACAAAGAATCGAAAAAGCAGAATTATTAAAAAAAGAGGGCATTAACCCTTATTCTAATGATTCTAAGAGAAATACAACAATTATCAAATACTTAAACGTAAACTCGGATATTGAAAGCAAAGAAGAGAAAAGAGATGAGCATCGCCACTATATTGTTTCTGGTCGTATCAAACTCTTTAGAATTATGGGTAAAGCAAGTTTTATCAAAATAGAAGATGAAAGTGGAATGCTTCAAGTATATGTCGCTAGAGACAACTTACCTGAAGGTTTTTATAATGATGTATTTAAAAAACTTGTAGAAGTTGGAGACATAGTAGAAATTAGTGGCTATCCATTTGTAACTGGGCAAGGTGAACTTTCACTCCATGCAAGTGAAGTCAAACTCTTAACAAAAGCGATTTCACCTCTGCCTGAAAAGTTTCATGGTGTTACAGATAAAGAGATTCGTTATAGAAAAAGATATTTAGATTTGATTATGAACTCTGATATTCGTAGAACATTTCAAACACGTTCTAAGGTTATCTCACTTACAAGACGTTTTTTTGAGGAGAAAGGTTTCTTAGAAGTTGAAACTCCAATGATGCACCCAATTGCTGGTGGTGCAAATGCACGACCTTTTATTACGCATCACAATGCACTTGGCATTGATAGATTTTTAAGAATCGCACCTGAGCTTTACCTCAAAAGATTAATCGTTGGTGGCTTTGAAGCTGTATTTGAAATCAATCGTAATTTTAGAAATGAAGGTATGGATGCAACACATAACCCAGAGTTTACATCTATTGAATTTTACTGGGCTTATAAAACATACAAAGATCTCATTGTAATCACAAAAGAGTATTTTAAATATCTTTTTGATCATCTCAACTTGCCAACACTACTTCCTTATGGAGATTTAGAAGTTAACTTTGGAAATTTTACAGAGATTCCACTCATAGAGTCATTAACAACTATCGGTGGAGTTCCTGCCGAGATTACAAACTCTAAAGAGGAGATTGTGAAGTTTCTTAATAGCAAAAATATTACAGTCAAACCAGACTTAAACCTTGGACAACTTCAAGGTGAGCTTTTTGATGAATTTGTTGAGGGGAAACTTATTGACCCTACTTTTATTACAGAGTATCCTGTTGAAATCTCTCCACTTGCAAGAAGAAGTGATGAAAATCCTGATATTACGGAGAGATTTGAACTCTTTATTGCTGGGCGTGAGATAGCCAATGCCTTTAGTGAGTTAAACGACCCTGTGGACCAATACAACAGATTTAAAGGTCAAGTGGATGCTAAGGATGCAGGAGATGATGAAGCGCATGAAATGGATGAAGATTTTATTGATGCGCTTAGTTATGGAATGGCACCTACAGCTGGGCAAGGGATAGGAATAGATAGACTTGTTATGTTGTTAACAAACGAACACTCTATAAGAGATGTACTTCTGTTTCCAGCTATGAAACCAATACACAATGATGAACAAACAACACAAAATGAGGAGTTATAAATGAGTTTTTTAAAAGAGTATGATAGTGAAATATATGAGTTATGTGAAAAAGAGCTAGAGCGTCAAACGGACCACTTAGAGATGATTGCATCTGAAAACTTCACACTTCCAGCAGTAATGGAAGCTATGGGTTCAGTTTTTACAAATAAATATGCTGAGGGTTACCCTGGTAAACGTTATTATGGTGGTTGTGAATATGCTGACGGTGTTGAACAATTAGCAATTGACAGAGCATGTGAGCTTTTTGGATGTAACTATGCAAATGTTCAACCACACTCAGGAAGCCAAGCAAATGGTGCTGTTTATGCAGCTCTTATTCAAGCTGGTGATAAAATTTTAGGTATGGATTTAAGCCATGGCGGGCACTTAACACATGGAAGTAAACCAAGTTTTTCAGGTAAAAACTACCACTCCTTTACTTATGGTGTTGAGCTTGATGGTAGAATTAATTACGATAGAGTTTTAGATATAGCTAAAATTACGCAACCAAAAATCATCGTGTGTGGAGCTTCTGCGTATGCAAGAGAAATTGATTTTAAAAAATTCCGTGAGATAGCTGATGAAGTTGGCGCAATCCTTTTTGCTGATATTGCACATATCGCAGGTTTAGTTGCAGCGGGTGAACACCCTAGCCCATTTCCACATGCTCATGTTGTAACTACTACAACACATAAAACTCTTGCTGGTCCTCGTGGTGGTATGATTATGACAAATGATGAGGAGATTGCAAAGAAAATAAATTCAGCAATTTTCCCAGGTCTGCAAGGTGGACCACTTGTACATGTGATTGCTGCAAAAGCAGTAGGTTTTAAATACAACTTATCGCAAGAGTGGAAAGAGTATGCAAAACAAGTAAAAATAAATGCTTCAATCTTAGCAGATGTTTTAATCAAAAGAGGATATGAAGTCGTCTCAGGTGGTACAGATAACCACTTAGTACTTGTATCTTTTGTTGGTCGCGATTTTTCTGGGAAAGATGCAGATGCTGCACTTGGGAATGCTGGTATAACTATCAATAAAAATACAGTTCCAGGAGAGACAAGAAGTCCATTTATTACTTCAGGTATCCGTGTTGGCTCCCCTGCTCTTACATCAAGAGGAATGAAAGAAAAAGAGTTTGAATTTATTGCAAATAAAATGGCTGATGTTCTTGATGATATTAATAATACAGCATTACAAGCATCTATTAAAGAAGAGTTAAAAGCTTTAGCACAAAGTTTTGTAATCTATAATCAACCAACATATTAAGGAACTTAAATGACTGCGATGGATCTAAAACTTATTAAAATGGTAACTAACCACTACTGGAAGAAAAGTGACACAGTAGTAGACAAAATTCTTTTTAAGGGCCGTACTTTTTATAATAAGTTTGAAAAAGTAGATGCTCCATTAACGCAGTCTTTAATTAATCAGCATATAAAAGGTGATATTACCTTAGCTCACTCTATAATAAATGCGCAGGGAAAAGTAGAAAATATTGTTATTGACTATAACGGCAGAGACCCTGAGCGGTTCTATCATAAAGCACAACTATTACTACGTGAAGAGGGATATATAAACTTCACAGCATATCAAACTAAAACAGAGGGTCATCTTCATGTTTATATTCACAAAGGACACACTACTCTGCAAGAAGCAATCCAACTTGGTAAAATGATAAGTATGAAATTAGCGGCAAAGCAACCTAAGCAGTGGAGAATGTTTCCAAATGATGAGATGCCAAATGAGTACAATATACTCACTCTACCCTATGAGGTTTATGCCAAGGAGCGTGGCGCTTCTTGGTCTAAACATATGTAAACTATTTTTGTTCACACATATCTTAGTATGAACAAAAATTGGGTATCATTAGCCTATATAATTAAAAGAGGGAAAATTTTATGCAAGAAAAAAATGAATTAAATGACATCATCTTAAATAGAGGTGCTGGAGCAAATAGTAACAAAAAAATAGTTTTAGCCGTTGCAACTCTTGGAGTTATTTTAATTGTTGTCGTAATGCTGATGAATACATTAACTTCAACTGGAACAGATAACTTACCACAAGCAATTTTGCCACCAGAACCTAAGGCTATGGTCACTACGCAGGCACAAGAAGAACCACTTTTTGAAGAGGTAAAAATAGTTCAAGAAGCAAATCAAGAGAGTAATAATCTAGATAAGATTGCTCAAAAGCTTAAAGAAGAGAGTCAAGCAGAAGAAGTTGTTGATGCGCCAGAACAAGTAAGAGAAGCAAGAAAAGAGGCTCCAAAAAAAGTGATTGCTCCAAAACGAAATGAGCCTAACACGAAAACTACAGCTTCAAAAGCATACTATATCCAAGTTGGCTCTTTTTCTAAATATGAACCAAATAAAAAGTTCTTAAAATCAATTACTGACAAAGGTTTTTCATATAAATATCACAAAGTAACGAAAAACTCAACTACACTTAACAAAGTTTTAGTTGGTCCGTTTACAAATGAAAATGATGCAAGATCAGCTTTAAGAGTTATAAGAAGTTCGGTCGAAGCCGGTGCTTTTTTAGTAAAAATCTAATATAAATAAATCTATTTTCGCTCCTTTATGGAGCAAATCTTCATGAAGGCTTTCACTTTGATATATTCCCAACAATTTATTCTTGACCAATTAGCTCCTATTGCAGTTTATGCAAAACTTAAATCAATGTTTAAAGATGAGATAAGCTATCTCTTTGAGAGTGCAGGACAAACTGAAGGAAACTATAGCATCGTCTGTATTGGAGCAAGGCAAAGACTCCAATATAGAGATAATAAAACTCTATTTGCAGATGAAAACGGCATAGAGCATATCAAAGAAGAAAACCCTTTTACATTTTTAAAAGAGTATTATAAAAATATAGATACAGCTATATATAAAAAAGCCACTAAAGAGTTAAAGGTTGGGTATGTAGATGGTTTTATAGGCTATATCGGATATGACATGGTAAAAGTTTTTGAGCCAAAACTTGGCTCAAGCATGGATAACTTAAAAGATGAACTCAACACCCCCGATCTAGACTTGATACTCCCTAAAATGATTTTAGTCTATTCACATAAAAACCACCAGATATCTCTTATAAGTACGCTCAAAAGTATGCATGAAAAGTTTGATGAAATCCAAAATAATTTAAAAAATGTTTATGAATACGTGCATATGAAAAAAAATATAGGCACAGATAAAGGCTCTTTCGCTCATACTAAAGAGAAGTTTTTTGAGATGATAGAGGACTCTAAAGAGATGATAAGAAGTGGTGATGTCTTTCAAATTCTTATGACAAATCGTTTTACAAGAAATATTCAAGTCGATCCTTTTAGTTTTTACAGAATATTACGAACAAAGAATCCTTCACCTTATATGTTTTTGATGGAGTATGAGGATTTTAACATTGTAGGTAGCTCTCCAGAAGTCATGGTTCGACTCACAGATGGAAAACTACTTCTTCGCCCCATTGCAGGGACTCGTAAGCGTGGTGATACTCTAGAAAAAGATAAAGAGCTTGAACTTGAACTCCTAGCTGACCCAAAAGAGTTATCAGAGCACCTTATGCTTATAGATTTAGGGCGCAATGATGTTGGACGTGTTGCAAAAACGGGTTCCGTAAAAGTTGAAAACATGATGCATATAGAGCGATTTTCTCATGTGATGCATATTGTCACGGATATTGTGGCATCTCTTGATGATGACAAAGATATGTTTGATCTGTTTATGGCAACTTTTACTGCAGGAACTATGACTGGAGCACCGAAGATAAGAGCGATGGAGCTTATAGCGAAATATGAAGGCATCAAAAGAGGTTTTTACAGTGGAAGCGTAGGCTATTTCGGTTTTGATGGGAACATGGATAGTGCTATTACAATTAGAACAGCTATGGTCAAAAAAGATAAAGTTGTTCTTCAAGCTGGCGCAGGAATAGTTGCTGATAGCCAAAACCATTTAGAGTATAAAGAGGTTGAAAACAAACTTGGAGCCTTAATCCACTCTCTTGAAGATTTGGATAACTAATGCAACTCTTTGCTATATTTGGTGACCCTGTAGCCCACTCACGTTCTCCATTAATGCACAACTCTGTTTTTAAAAATCTAAACTATAAAGCGTGTTACACAAGAGTGCATCTTTTAGATGGAAGTAAACTACGAGAAGTTTTTTTATCCCTCTCTCTTAGTGGAGCAAATATCACTGTTCCACATAAAGAAGAAGCGTTTAAAGCTTGTGATGAAGTTCGAGGCTTTGCAAAAAATGTTGGAGTTGTCAATACTATCATAAATGAGAATGGTCGTCTTATTGGATATAACACGGATGCTGATGGCTTTATGTATGCTATCAAAGAGTTTGGTGATATTCAGAATGTATTGATTATTGGAGCTGGTGGCACGGCAAAGGCATTAGCCTCAAAATTTCTACAAAAGAATATAAAAGTACACCTATTAAACAGAAGCGAAAAAAGCTTGGAATACTTTAAAGATAAAGTTTCCACATGCCAAACTTGGGATACTTTTGTAGTGAGAGAATATGACTTAGTTGTTAACACAACAAGTGCAGGGCTCAAAGAAGACATTTATCCTTGTCCACTTCCTTTACTTGAAAACATTTTAGAGAACACTTCTTATGTTGCCGATGCAATTTATGGAAAAGTAACGCCCTTTTTAAAACTTGCACAATCAAAAAACATTACTTTCAAAGATGGTGCCGATATGCTTTTAGGTCAGGGAGTTTTGGCAAATGAGCTTTTTGTAAATCATACACTCAAATTAGAAGATATAAAAAGTTGTATGCAAAAAAGTTTTGAGTTGTAACTCTATCTTGAAAAGCTAAAACCTATAGAGAACTTCGTTATATAGTTGTTGTAATCAATCAAACTCTCACCATACCCACTATAAATCTTTGCATAAAGATAGACATCATCTATAAGCGGATGTGAATATGTAGCTTCAACAGCGCCATTGCCTGTAGCTATATTATATCTACCACTGAGTGTAAACATATTCTCACCTAAAAAATAGTTGAATTTTAACTCTCCGTATCCCATATAATCCATTAAATCAGGGTTATCACTTAAATCATTTCCTGCGAAAGGAGTCCATAAAGTAAAATCTGTAAAGAGATTACCATGTTGCATTCCAATCTTAGCAAACAATGAGTTGATACTTCTTGATTTAGAACCAGGGTTTACAACACCTGCTGGATAAATTGCATTTTCAGTATTTCCTTGTCCATTTGAGAGATGTGAGTATGCAAGAGTTAAAGAGCGCAGTTGGAATATTGAACTGGAGTCTGCAATTGGAAAAACAACAAAAGCCTCAGGGTTGTAATTTGTCTCTCTAAAGGGAGCAGAGTCAACATAGATTTGCCAAAATGCTTTATGTGAATATGATAAGTAATATTTTTCATGAAAATTAAAAAGATTATTTAGCACATTCATTTTTAAACTTACTTGTAGTTCTGCCTCAACATTTATATATTTCTCAGCTGGGATATCATAAGAGATATAGTTTCCTTCTCTTCTCCCATAAGGTAAAATATAGTTCACATGGTGAGGCTGCAGTCCAAAATTTGAATCACGCCATTTTTTTATTGAAGCACTCTCCTCTGTCTTTTCAAAAAATTCTGTAGAGAGCATATCAGATGCAAAAATGGATATAAAAAGCGTACTAAGGGCAAAGATATGTTTCAACATTTAGACTCTTACTCTATCTTCTAAAGCCCGTGTTAAAGATAATATATCTATATTTTCTAAACTTACGCCCGTTGGAACACCCTGTGCAATTTTTGAGAAGTGAACATCATAAGGGGTAAGCTTATCTTCGATGTACATAATCACTGCATCATTAGAGATAGAAGGAGTTATAGCAAATATAACTTCATCGATTCCATTTTTAACCATATCTTGAAGATGAGATATACTAAGCTCTTCCAAAGATTCTAAAACAAAATATCTACCATCAAAAAGCCCATTCTCTTCTAAAAGCAAGATATCCTTAGCATTTTCAACAATGCACAAAACATTGCTATCTCGTGATTCATCACAGCATATAAAACAGAGTTCATCTTCACTCATTCCACCACATACTCTACATTTTCTTAGTGAGCCTAAAGCATCCTCAATCGTATGTGAAATTTTCATACCTACAAAACTATCTTTCATAACCATATGATACGCTAATCTTGTAGCAGATTTTTTTCCAATAGTGGGGAGTTCTTGCAGTGCATCGACAAGTCGATTAAATTTTTCTAATGAATTTCTCATATATTTTGCTCATCTCTATTTCTTGGAAGAAGTATCCAAAGTTTTAACGGTGACTTTAACTTTCCTGCTATTTCTCTTGCCTCTGAACCATGACCCAAAAATATATCGGCTCTTATAGCACCCTTGATGGCGCCACCTGTATCTTGTGCCAAGACAACTGAACTAAAGTTCTGCTCTTGTAAAGCAGCATTCATATAAAGCATACTTCCTAAGGGGATATATCTTCTATCTACTGCTATGGAGCGCCTTGGTGTAAGTATCACTCCAAGGGAACCTGAAGCTGCCTCTGTGCTCTCTTTAAAATAGACTACTGATTTATTATAATTAAGCACTTCATCCACTCTTTTTGGATTATCTTTAAGCCATTGTCTAATAGTTTGTAAAGAGACCTCTTCTAACTTTAGCTCACCTTTATTTACAAGATAACGCCCTACTGCTCTATATTTATGTCCATTTTGATTATCATAACTAACATATAGAGTCTCTCCATTATCTAAATCCACTCTTCCTGAGCCCTGAATTTCTAAAAAGAAGAGATCTAATTTAGAGTCTGTGTAACAGATTACATCAGAATCAATATGGTTGGATTTACTCTCTTTGCGTGTGTAATAAGGAATGAGTTTATTTCCTTCTAAACGACCTCTGAGTCTATAGTTTTTTAAGCCTGGATAGATTGAATTCAAATCTACTACTATTAAATCTTTTGGTGTTTTACGTATTGGATAGATGTAGGGGTACTCTTTGATTAAAGAGCCTTTTAAGTTTGCTTCATAATAGCCAGTGAGCAAGCCTTCCTTTTTTCCATCATCTGTATTAATTTCATAAGGTTCAAACTCATTTTGTAAAAAATGTTTTGGATTAATAGATACATTAGCTTTCTTACATAACTGCTTATACAATTTTTTTGTATCACTCGTTCGACAACTTTTAATAAAGGAGTCAAGTGCCAAAGCATAATTTTCACTATTCCAATTTGGGAGTGCTTCAAATTCACTTTTTACAAGGTGCGTACGGGGCAGTTCACTAAAAATTATTTGTGCTTGTTTTTGGGCGATTTTTTCTATATCTGGTTCGATAGAACAGCCTGAAATAAATAAAATTATAAATATAAAATGAGTTATCTGTTTCATAAATATTATTATACTTAATTTTAAACTACAAAAACGGTATAATTCCGCAAATATTATAAATATGTAGGGTGAAATGGAAAATTTAAGTTATTATGAAATTTTAGAAGTATCACAAACTTCGGATAAAGAGACCATAAAAAAAGCATACCGTTCAATGGCAAAAAAGTATCATCCCGATAAAAATGCTGGGGATGCAGATGCTGAACATAAATTTAAACTATGTAACGAAGCTTATCAATGCCTAAGCGATGATAAACAAAGAAGTATCTACGATCGCTATGGCAAAGAGGGTCTTCAAGGACGAGGTGGCAGCTCAAGACAATCAGGTGGATTTGATGATTTAGGTTCTATCTTTGAAGAGATGTTTAGTGGATTTGGAGGAGGAAACTCCCGTCGACGTAAAAATCCTGCGGATGCAGACAAATATCAACTTGATATGAACATCGATATGTACCTAAGTTTTCATGAAGCTGCATTTGGCTGTGAAAAGGAGATAGAGTTCAACTATAAAGACTCCTGTAAAGATTGTAAAGGCACGGGGGCAAAAGATGCTAAGTTGTCCACATGTCAACAATGCAAAGGGCAAGGTCAAGTTTACATGAAGCAAGGCTTTATGACTTTCTCACAAACATGCCCAATATGTAATGGAGCAGGAAGTTCTCCAGCAGAAAAATGTGAAAGCTGTAATGGAGATGGTTACAAAAAAGAGAGAGAAAAAGTTACTATTAAAGTTCCTGCTGGTATAGATTCTGAAAATAGATTAAGAGTCTCTGCAAAAGGAAACATAAGCAAACGTGGAACTCGGGGAGACTTGTATGTCACTTTTACAGTAACACCAGACAAACATTTTATTAGAAATGGCAATGATGTTTACATAGAAATCCCAGTATTTTTCACACAAGCCATAACAGGAGAGAGTTTAACAATCCCATCTCTAACGGGTGAACTTGAACTTAAACTAGAAATTGGAACGAAAGATAAACAGCACTTTACTTTTAGGGGTGAGGGAATAGCAGATGTTCATGGGCATGGAAAAGGGAATTTGATTGCACAAGTAAATCTAACGTATCCTAAAAAACTAAACTCTGAGCAAAAAGAACTTCTTGCAAAACTACAAGACTCTTTTGGAGTGGAGTCCAAACCACATGAAAGTGTTTTAGACTCTGCAATAGATGTTATGAAGGGCTGGTTTAAATAATTTTAGCATGTGGAATTAAGAGAGTATTGAGCTACTCTCTTAATATCTTTTACCAATACACTCTATAAAATCTTTTTCACTTAAATCTTCTACAAGAGTTTTAAAGTTCTTTAACGCATAGAGTTTTAAATCTGCACCTTTCTCATTTTTAAGCTCATTTGAAAAGCCACTCTTCGATAAAAGCACAAAAATATCAGGCTGAATATCTGCTTCTTCACACTTACTTTTTAGTTTTGTGAGTTCACTCTTTTTTACTTTTGCATTTGAATATTTACAAGCACCTGCTATGATTTTTCCAGACTTCGTTTTTGCTAAAATATCTATCTCAACATTTCTGTCCCAATAGCTTCCAATTTCTATGATTCTATCGTCTTTAAAACTTTTTTTAATCAACTCTTTTGAAAGATTCTCAAAAGTCAGGTTAGAAAAGCCCTCTTTGCGATTTGTAAACGACTCTTTAACCTCTTTATAATCTCCCTCTTTTATTCCTTTAAAAAATGGGGAGATAAAAGAGAACCAAAAACGCATAAATGGTACAGAAAAATTTAATTTTTCATCAATCTTATCAGAAGATGGCGGACCTTCTAATGAACTCTCAAGCTTCATAAAGCCCATCTCACAGAGAGAAGTTATAACTCTTTGGCTTTCATCTCTTGTAATGCGTGCTCTTTTAATCGCTGAATGCGTTCTCGCATCTCCCATAGCAACTCCACTAAGCAAAGAGTGACTCACCTTATCACTATTAGTAACTTTTGTTATATCGCCATGAATATAGGTGTAGTTTTTAAGAACCTTACTTTCAATTAGCTCTAGAAGTGGCTTGCTTGTATCAACACTCCAACCCATACCACCAAAAATAGAAAAATACTCAATTGCTACTTCTATATCTTTCGGATTATTTTGAAAATAAAAAGAGCGGAATTGTTCTAAGAAAGTTGGATATTTAGCCATATAAATGAGCCTTATGTTGATTTATATAGAATTATACAGAATTTAGATGAAATAACCGTTTTATAATCCACATTCAAGGAAAATTAATATCAATATTAAAAATTAATTTAAGCATGAAAATTAAGAAATATCTATTTTCCCTTTCTTTTTATTTATTTTTTAGCTACACTTTCGCTAATGAAAGGTGATTTCAGGTTACATCTTTAGACTGCTTTATATTGATGACTTCGAGTTAACAGTAAAATTCACCTAAGAGAAAACTTTATATTAGATTTTCAACCACCTTAGTAATAAGGTGTATTAAACACACAAAAGGCATTAACATGGCAGAATTAGTAAACGGAACAGTAAAATGGTTCAACAGTGAAAAAGGTTTTGGATTTATCGAGCAAGAAAATGGCGGTAAAGATGTATTTGTACACTTTCGTCAAATCAACAGCACAGGCTACGGTCGTGTTTCATTAAACGAAGGTCAAAAAGTTACTTTCGAACTTGGTGAAGGCGAAAAAGGCCCACAAGCAGAAAACGTTACAGGTCTGTAATTTTTCTTGAGCGGATTTATCCGCTCACCTTTCTACTTTTCAACTCTCATTCTATTTCATAAAATCAATTTCAGTATCAGAACACTTTAACTTAGATAACTCAGTTTTTAATCCCTCATCATCCAAGATTACAATCTTTGCATATACCTTTAAAAATCATATCCATTATTTTATACCCCTCAAGCTTTATAGGTTTTACATTATCCAAACACTCAATACTGTTACAGTCATTACAGATGAAATGTGCATGTGGAAGGTTTTGTATCTCGTAGTATCTCTTTTTATCGTTTGACTCAAAACTATTGAGAATAGACTCATCCTCAAACTTGGAAATATTTCTATAAAAAGTAGCCTTATCCATACTCAGCTTATCTTTCACATCTTCAAATGAGAGAGGTTTATTTGCACTAAAGAATATACTTAAAAGCTCTTTTCGTGCTATTGTAAGTTTTAGATTTTTTTCTGATATTATTTTTTCTATTTGCATAAAATGAATACTATCAGTTTGCAACTTTGTATCATCTTATAATCAATATTCTGTAAGCTTCTTAGAGCATAGTAAAAATTACTTTTTAAAAAACTCCGATACATCCACATCTAAAGCCTTTGCTATTTTATAGATATGCTCTAAATTAAACCTTCTATCCTTTGCAAAATTTTCTGCATTAGCATAAAATGCAGATGATTTCTGACCTATCATTAAAGCTAATTCCAATTGAGATATACCCTTTTCTTGCCTCGTTTTCTTTATGTTACTTGCGACAAGTTTAATGAATTCTCTCACCTCATTATCATCGGCTACACACAAATTTTCAAATACACTCAAATGTTATCCTTATTATTAATTTTTATTAAAAATTAATAATTATTTAAATTGTATTGAGATAAACTTCCCGAGGCAATCATCTATGGACTACTAACCTATAGGCTATTTTTTTGCTATTGTATTCTCAAAGGAAAACTCATGCTTAATGTAAAAAAAAACACTCAGATAAAGGAAAGGCTACACCTTATTATGAATGACAACAAAAAATGTCAAAAGGAAATAAATTATCTCAAAATAGAAAATAAAAACATAAAAGAGGTGCCCTATACAGATTATATACCAATGCTTTACAACCCTTTTTTCTCTACAACAGATTCATTACTTACTTTGCAAGAGCATTTAAGAAGCTTATCATCCTTATCTAAAAATCTCAGTAGAATAGATACATCTTTTTCAGATGCTATGGTAGCTGAAGAATCAAATAAAGAGTTTTTTTTAGTTCTTAATAAATTCTCATTTCAAAAATAATATATACTATGTATAGAGACGATACATTTAATCCTATGGAAGTGATAGTAAATCACTCTAGTGCTTTAGTTTATGTAATAGATTTACAAACTTATGAAATCATTTATGCAAACAATAAGTGTAAAGATGAGTTTGGTGATATAGTAGGCAATATATGCTATAAAGTGCTGCAAAAAAATGAGCACGCTCCTTGTAGTTTCTGTCCGATGCAACGGAGTGCAACTCCTTCGAATTATGAAATGGGAACAATCTTTGAATGGGAAAATAAAAATTCCATAAATGGTAGAACCTACTTCTTTAACGACAGAGTTGTTGAATGGAGGGATAAAAGAAAAGTCAAAATTCAAATAGGCTTAGATATAACTATTCAAAAAGAGTTAGAAGAGAAAATATCTAAACTTGCCTATTTTGACACTCTTACAAATCTTCCAAACAGAGACTCTATAAAAATATCTATGCAACAAACCATTAGTAAAAACTGTGAATTTAACTCCATATTATTTATTGATCTTGATAATTTTAAGCTTGTGAATGACATAAAAGGTCATGATGCAGGGGATATAGTTTTAGTAGAAACTAAAAATAGAATTCAAAAATGCATAGAACAGAATAACACTTTAGGGAGAGTTGGGGGAGATAAATTTGTTATTCTAGCTGAGATAAATTGCAGAGAAAAAAACCATGCAATGCAACTAGCAAAAAATCTATCAAAAAAGATATTACAAAAACTTCAAAAACCCTATATTGTCAATGATTACAAATTTTTTATAACTGCAAGTATTGGAATAGTTATCTTTAATAATGAGGTCTCTTCATGTGATGAACTGATGAAATTTGCAGATAGTGCTGTTGCGAATGCAAAAAAAGAGGGGAAGAATAGATTTTGTTTTTTTGACCCAAAACTTCAGCAAACAATTATAGAAAAAGCAAAACTTACGGATGAGATACGAACTGCCATACATAATGAAGAGTTTGTTCTCTATTATCAATCTCAAATTTTTTTCAATGAAACACCGAAAGTCATTGCGGTTGAAGCACTTGTTCGCTGGAGACACCAGACAAAAGGAATCATTTCACCAGCTTCTTTTATCCCTTTAGCTGAGGAAAGTGGTCTTATTATTGAACTAGGAAAGTGGATACTCCAAGAGGCCATCAAACAACTCAAGTTATGGGAAAATGATACGCAAAAGCGGGATTGGCGTATATCTGTTAATATTAGCATCAAGCAGTTTGAGGCGGAGGATTTTATAGAAAACTTACAGCTTATTTTAGACCAATATAGAATAAATACATCCTTACTAAGATTAGAACTTACAGAAAATCTGCTCATTAATGATATTGATAGAGCCTTAGAGAAACTTTTTCAACTCAAGAGTATGGGAATTTCTATCTCTATAGATGATTTTGGGACAGGCTATTCCTCCCTTGCTTATCTTAAAATACTCCCAATAGACGAGCTTAAAATCGATCAATCCTTTGTTCATGATATTGTTCAAAACAGTAATGATGAAATTATTACTCAGACCATTATCTCTATCGGACAAAAGTTTGGATTAGATATAATTGCAGAAGGAGTAGAAACACAAGAACAGTGTGATAGGTTACTCTCTATGGGATGTAATCTTTTTCAAGGCTACCTTTTTCAAAAGCCTACAGAGGTCGAGTTCATTTAACTTTAAACTCCTATTTCCACATGCCAATACGAAATCTACATTTGCGACTAAGTTGCAATTAAGTCCTCTAAAAGTACAATTCTTTTTATATTTAATCCAAGGTTGGCATGTGGAAAAGATTCTCGTTTCTTTTTTTATTCTCTTTACTTCTTTAACTTTTGCACAAACAAACATTGTTGTTAGCATAGCTCCAGAGAAAACTTTTGTAGAAAAAATTGCAAAAGATAGAGTAGCTGTAACCGTAATGGTTGAAACAGGAAGCTCTCCACACTCGTATGAGCCAAAAGCCTCCCAGATGATTGCCATCTCCAAAGCGGACATCTATCTCTCCATCGGTGTTGGGTTTGAAGATGTATGGCTAGAGAGATTTAAATCTCAAAATCCTGAATTAAGCTTTGTGAACATAAGCGATAATGTTCAAAAAAACAAGATACTTGAACATCAACATGAAGATGGAAAGCGCGAAGATGAGCACAACCATAAAGGTCTAGATCCGCATACATGGACTTCACCTACAAATGTAGCCATTATGGCACAAAATATTTACACGGCTTTAGTAAAACTAGAGCCAAAGAATGGCTCCTTTTACAAAGCAAATTTAGATACTTTTTTAAAAGAGATCGAAGAGACGGATAAAGATATAAAAAAGATACTCCACGCGATGAAGCCCAACAGTAAGTTTATGGTCTTTCATCCTTCATGGGGTTATTTTGCAAAGGCATACAACTTAGAACAAGTAGCAGTAGAAGTCGAAGGTAAAAGCCCTAAACCTCAAGAGATGATAACAGTTATCAAAGAGGCAAAAGAGGAGAAGGTTAAAGTTATTTTTACACAACCAGAGTTTTCGGACAAAAGTGCCCAAATCATTTCAAAAGAGACAGGTGTGCGTGTCAAAAAAATCTCTCCACTTAGCCCTGAGTGGTCGCAAAATCTTATAAATATGGCAAAAGAAATTGCAGAAAATTAAAAACTTCACCTACCCGGTTTTAGAGATTGAAAAACTCTCATTCGCCTACGATAAGGAACTTGTTTTGGAAAATATTTCCATGCAAGTATTTGACAAAGATTTTCTTGTTCTCATTGGTCCAAATGGAGGAGGAAAAAGTACACTAATAAAACTCATTTTAGGTATCAATAAGGCAAAAAAAGGTTCTATAAAAATTCTCAATCAATCTCCAAAAAAAAGTTTTTCACAAATAGGCTATGTACCCCAAAATACGAATGTAAATATAAACTTCCCAATCAAAGCTATAGAGGTTGTCATGATGGGACATAACTCGAACAGACCTCCCCTCTTTGGTTATAACAAAGAGGAGATAGAACATGCGATGTCTGTACTTAAACAAGTAGGCATGGAAGAGTTTGCACATAAGAAAATTGGCTCACTCTCAGGTGGCCAGCGCCAAAGAGTTATGATAGCAAGAGCGCTCTGTGCAAATCCAAAAATCCTTCTCTTTGATGAACCAACTTCAAGCATCGATACAGATGGACAAAAGCAGGTTTATGAACTGCTAAGAGAGCTTAACAAAACAGTAACTGTCATTGTAGTAAGTCACGATCTCTCCGTGATTTTAGAGTATGCTACAAAAGTTGCACATATTAACAAAAAACTCGCTTTTCATGATTTAGGAAGTGTGAGAAAAGAGTTTGCTACAAACGATACACATATCTGTGAAGTTGAACTTTTACAGATGCTAGGACGTTGCAAATGTTAGAAGCACTCTCATACGAATTTATGCAAAATGCCCTCATTGCTGGGATTCTTGTAAGTCTTGTCTCTGGAATCATGGGTTCACTCATTGTTGCAAACAGAATCGTTTTTCTTGCTGGTGGAATTGCACATGCCGCGTATGGTGGAATAGGAATCGCAATATTTACAGGTATACCTATCTTTTTAGGAACCTCTGTTTTCGCTGTTATTGCCGCCATTATTATGGCTTTTGTGACAATGAAACAAAAAGAGAATATTGACACATTCATAGGGCTTATCTGGGCAGTCGGCATGGCAATAGGAATTATCCTCGTTGATTTAACACCTGGATATAACGTAGATTTAATGAGTTATCTTTTCGGCTCTATTTTAGCAGTCAATAGAGAAGATTTATACTTTATGGGTGCGCTCTTTGGAATTATACTTTTTGTGATTAGCTTTTGGTATCGCAATATTTTAGCCGTCTCTTATGATAGTGAATATGCCTCTCTTAGCGGAATCAATGTACGCTTTTTCTATACCCTTATTCTGATTTTGTCAGCTCTAACCGTCGTAATCGCCATAAAAGTTGTAGGACTTATTTTAGTTATCGCCCTGCTAACCATCCCGATTTACATTGCACAAAAGCTCTCCTCCTCACTTTACTCCATGATGATGATTTCTGGAGTTATCGCTTCACTCTTTACTGTTATTGGCCTTTGGTTGTCTTATAGTTTCAATCTCACTTCTGGTGCAACCATTATTTTAGTCTCTGCTGTTTCACTGATACTCTTTATGCTTCTTTCAAAGCTAAAATAAAAAAACATATCTTTAAAATATTTCACAAGATAAGTTATGTTACACTACATCACTTTAACAACCAAGAGTTTAAATGAATAAATCAAATCTTTTACACCAGCTCTCTACACTCTCTTTGTCTATGTTTAGAAAAGATTTTTTTGGTATTTTTCATGGTTCTATATCAGCAAAAACAGAATCAAACCGTTTTTTAATAAATACAAAAGAAGCAATTTTTGATGATATTAATGAGAACAGCTTAATTGAACTCTATTATAAAAAAGATTATCGTTGGAATCAAGCAAGCATAGACTCAAATATTCACTTTAGCATCTACTCTCAAATATCTGAGGCGAAATATATCTCTTTTACAATGCCACCCTTTACTACGGCTTACTCTTTAGAACATAATATCATTATTCCAAAAGATTATTTCGGTTACAAAGAGATTGGTTCACTCAGAATCTTTGACCCCAAACAATTTGATGATTGGTATGATAGAGCCAATAGTGAAATAGCCTACTATTTTCAAACAAATAAAACGAATATCATTGTCATCAAAGGGTATGGAGTTTATGCTTTTAATAGAGATTTGCATGAGATGGCAAAACAGCTTGCAATTCTAGAGAAAAGTTGCAGGCTTTTAATGCTTGATGGCTCTCAAGGTGATTTTAACTTCGACTAGCTTATTGATTTTATAGCATCATAGGCAGTTTGCATTACCTTATCTATCTCTTCATTTGTAATGATATAGGGAGGCATGAAATAGATGACATTTCCAAGTGGTCTAAGTAAAACACCATTTTGAAGTCCATAGTTATAAACTACCAACCCTATTCTAAGTTCCGCAGGATAATCTTTCAACTCAATTGCACAAATCATTCCTGTTTGTCTTATGGATTTTACATTTTCAAGCTCTAAAAACCTCTCTAATTTATCTCCCATCACCTTCGCTATGACTCTATTTTTTTCAATAATATTCTCATTTTCAAAGATATCCAAAGTAGCATTTGCACAGGCGCATGCAAGCGCATTGCCTGTATAAGAGTGAGAGTGCAGAAATGCTTTATGCTCATTGTATCCACAGTAAAACTTTGCATAAATCTCGTTAGTTGTTAGTACAACTGAAAGCGGTAAATAGCCACCAGTCAACCCTTTTGAAAGAATAAGAAAGTCTGGTGTTATGTTAGCTTTTTGACATGCAAACAACTCTCCAGTTCTTCCAAAACCAACCATCACTTCATCTGCAATAAGATGAATATCATATCTATTGCATATTTCACGAACGAGAACTAAAAACTCTTCATGGTACATATGCATAGAACCTGCACCTTGGACTAATGGTTCTAAAATCAAGGCACTTATTTCACTCGAACGGCTTTTGCAAAGTAGTTCAAATTCAGAGGCCGCTTTTTTTGCCGCTTCTATGCTCATATCTACAGGAACTGGAGTCTGAATAGTTTCTAGAAGCAACGGCTTATAGGTATCTTTATAGAGTTGTACATCCCCAACACTTAAAGCACCTAAAGTCTCCCCATGATAAGAGTTCGTCAGTGAAACAAAATAGTTCTTATCTTTTTTTCCATCATTGAGATGTGCGTGATAGCTCATTTTCAATGCTACTTCTATGGCACTTGAGCCATTATCAGAGTAAAAACATTTAGCTAAACCCTCTGGAGTCAGCTTCACAAGTCGCTCGGAGAGTCTTACAACTTGTTCATGTGTAAATCCTGCAAGAATCACATGTTCTAAAGTCTCTAACTGCTCTTTGAGTTTTTCATTTATATATTTATTTGTATGTCCAAATAAATTAACCCACCAACTGCTAATTGCATCTATGTAGCGATTCCCATCAAAATCTTCTAAATAGACACCCTCCGCTTTTTTAATTGGAATAAGGGGCAAGGTTTCATGGTCTTTCATCTGTGTACACGGATGCCAAAGGACATCCAAATCTCTTTGTTTTAACTCTAAATTATTCATACAATTTACCTAATAGATATATAGTTTGGTACTATATCAGTAAAGTATAAAAATCGTAGTAAATATTTATCAAGGTTTAATACGAATTTACATAGAATTACAAAAATATCAAACTCAAGGCTATTTATCAATGATTACATGGATGCAAAGACATAAAAAATATCTCATTATCACCATTTGGATTTCAACTATCGCTTTCGTTGGAGCTGGGTTTGTTGGATGGGGACAGTATAGTTATGGAGACAAAGCAGGTTCGATTGCAAAAGTTGGACAGATTGAGATTAGCAGAGGTGAATTGCAAAAATCTTATTCTAATCTTTATAATCAATACAATCAAATTTTTCAAGGAAATTTTGATGAAGAAAAAGCAAAAACTTTTGGCTTGCAAAAGCAAGCACTGCAACAACTTTTAGATCAATCTCTTATACTCAATCTAGCATCCTCTTATGATTTACAAATAAGCGACCAAGAACTTTTAGCAGAAATAAAAACTCAAGAATACTTTTTTGATAAAGGTGTCTTTGACAAGGAAATCTATAAACAAGTTCTATCAAAAAACAACTTAAGCATGAAAGATTATGAATCAGATGTTAAGAGGCAACTTTTAATACAAAAAACACTTAAACTACTTCCTATACAAACAAATGAAAATGAAGCAGCAGTTTTAGACATACTCTTAAATATTGCAGATAAGATAAACTATCAGGTATTAAATGATGAACAAATCGTTGTGGATAGTTCAGATAAACTTTTAAAACCTTTTTGGGAAAGTATGCAACAAAACTTTATGAGTGAAGTGAGTTATGAGCTTGAATATATCAAACAAAAAACAGACACTAACAGTTATGATGATGCGACAATCAATGCATATTATGAGGAAAACAAAACACATTTCAAAGGAAGTGATGCAAAAATTCTTCCTCTTGAAAAAGCAAAAGAAGCTGTCATAGTAGAACTGAGTGCTAAAGATGCAAAAGAGTTAGCTCTAAGAACCTATATAGCATACAAGAAAGAAAAATTAACTGGTGAAGAGAAAATTTTTACAGACAAGGTATCGGCGTCACATAACCCTTATAACGACGAAACGTTAGCAAAACTATCAGAAGCATCTTTGGTTGCTCCATTTCTCAAACCTATCCTAATCGGAAATGAATACTTTATTTTTAAACTCACTAAAGTAAATCCAGCAACATCAAAAACCTATGAAGAAGCAAAAGCAGAAGTTTTACCTCTTTACGTGAAAGAGCAAAAAAAATCAAGTCTATTAGAACTTGCGAAAAAGTCAGTAAATACATTCAATGGTAAAACTGCTGCTTTTATAACAATAAATGATGCAGCAAAACTAACAAATCTTACACAAACAAATGCTGATGCATTTTTAAAGCAACTCTTTATGCAACAACAAAAAAGAGGTTTCATCTCACTTGAAGATGGAAAAGTGGTTCTATTCAATATTTTGGAACAAAAACTGCTTGATAACACTAACACAAATCAAGATGATACTGTTTTAAAAATGAAGACTGCTATGTTTAACGAAGGGCTTTTAAAAAACCTGAGAAACAAGTATAAAACAGAGATTTTTATCGAAGGACTCTAAGTTGGGTAAAACTGTTTTAGCCATTGATATTGGCTCTACAAAGATATGTGCAATTATTGCGCAAGTCAATGATGACAATTCTGTTCAAATTGTCGGTGCAGGAACAACCAAGGCTCAAGGTCTAAAAAAAGGTAGCATAACAAACATAGAGTTAGCTTCCAAATCCATCGCTTCTGCTGTTGCAGATGCAAAAAGAGTTTCTGGAAGTGATATTAAAAGCGCTATCGTTTCTATATCTGGGGCTTACACGAAAAGTTTAAACTCCAATGGAATTGTCAATATTCCAAATAAAGAGATTAGTTTTAAAGAGATAGAGAGAGTGATGCACACCTCTTTATACAATGCAAATATCCCTAATGAGTATGAAGTTCTCCATGCTTTACCATTTAACTTCAAAGTTGATGACCAAGACTTTATAGAAGACCCACTTGGGATGAATGCTTCAAGACTTGAAGTTGAAACGCATATCATAACAACACAAAAATCAAATCTCAACAACCTAAAAAAAGCAGTTCGTGGTGCTGGTGTTGAAGTTGAAAATGTAGTTTTAAGTGGCTATGCCTCTTCGATTGCAACGATTAACAGTGATGAAAAAGAGTTAGGTGTTGCGGTAATAGATATGGGTGGAAACACAAGTAACATCATCATTCACTCTGGAAACTCAATCAGATACAATGACTTTTTAGGTGTTGGTTCGAACCATGTAACAAGTGACTTATCAATGGCTCTTCACACTCCACTCAATGTTGCTGATTCTGTAAAACTCAATTATGGGTCACTTTTAACACCTACAAATGAGCTTATAGAACTTCCTATTATCGGGGATGAGCATACAACACATGAAGTTTCTCTTGAAGTAGTGCATAATGTAATATTCGCTAGAGTTGAAGAGACTTTAATGATTTTAGCGCAGTTCATTGAAAACAGTGGGCTAAAAAATCAAATCGGGGCAGGAGTGATTCTTACTGGTGGCTTTTCAAAAATGGATGGTATCAGAGAGTTAGCTATTGCTACTTTTGGCTCTATCCCTGTTCGATTGGCTCGACCAATAGAGATGGATGGTCTATTTGACAATTTACGCACAGCAGAGTATTCTACAGCGATAGGTCTTGTTATGTACGCAACATTTTCTTATACACCTTATGAGATAGATGTAAATAAAAGAGTTCGACATTCAAATGAAGCGGCAACTGAAAAGATAAATATCAATTTTTCAGATGATTTAGAAATCCCAATTGCTGAGTTAAAAAACAAGGTATCAAGCGAGAAAATGGTTAGTATAGACTCTAGCAAAGAGAAGAAAAGTGATGAGGCTGGAGCTATAAACAAATTTTGGAACTGGGCAACCCAGTTATTTTAAAGGAGTGAGAAGATGGAACCATTTTTAGTGAATGAAACTAGTAATGTTAGCGGAGCGAGAATTATAGCTGTTGGTGTTGGCGGCGGTGGCGGAAACATGATTGGGCATATGATAAAAGAGGGTGTCAGCGGTATTGAGATGATTATTATCAATACAGATGCACAAGTTTTATCAGAAACGAATGTTGCAAGTAAAATTCAAATCGGTACTAAACTGACAAAAGGTTTAGGTGCAGGTATGAAGCCATCGGTTGGAAAAGATTCTGCACTTGAAAATTATGATGAAATCAGAAGTGCACTTGAAGGTGCAGATATAGTTTTTATCTCTGCAGGACTTGGTGGCGGAACAGGAACTGGTGCTGCTCCAATCGTTGCTCAAATTGCTAAAGAAGTTGGAGCTCTTACGATTTCTATCGTTACAAAGCCTTTTCTATTTGAAGGTCGTAAACGTCTTAAACTTGCGGAAGCTGGGCTTGAAGAGCTTAAAAAAGAGAGTGATTCAATCGTCGTAATTCCAAATGACAAGCTTTTATCTATCATAGATAAAAAACTTGGTCTCAAAGAGAGTTTCAAGATAGTTGATAGCGTTTTAGCACAAGCAGTGAGTGGAACATCAGGTGTTATTCTTTCAAGTGGAGAGAATGACATCAACCTTGACTTTGCCGACTTACAAACTGTTATGAGTCATAAAGGTATGGCTCTTATGGGTGTTGGTGAATTTGAGGGCGAAAATGCTGCTTATGAAGCTATTAAAGCAGCCATAGAATCACCTCTCTTAGATAACATGTCTATCAATGGTGCGATGGGTGTTTTAGTACACTTTAAAATGCACCCTGAATTTCCACTTATGGAAATCTCTGATGCTATGAATGTTGTGCATGAGAGTGCGCATGAAGATGCAGAGGTTATTTTTGGAACTTCTACGGATGACTCTATTCCTCAGGATTATGTCAAAATAACTATTGTTGCTACTGGCTTTGAGAAAAACTTAAGTGCTGGTCAAAACAATGATGATTATGTAAGTGAAACACCAAAAGCTCCAAAAGCTATGCTTCGCCCAAGACTTATCGTAGGTGGAGATTTTGATAGTGACTATTTAGATATTCCAGCTTATATGAGAAAGCAACAAGACTAATCAAGCACTCCATCACTCTTTAAACATCTAAAGGCAAAGTCGCTCCTTGCCTTTAGAAAACCCTCTTCACTCCTAAAACTTCAAAAGTGCAATCTCTTTAAAGCCAAACTCCGTTTTTTATAAAATAGACAATTGGGTAGAGCGTTAAAACAAACACAAACAACGTAGTGAAAAACATAGAGATAGTAAAGTTCTGCTCCTTCTCTTTTTTTGTTACTTCTATAAACCCTACTTTTAAGCCATAAAAAGTGCCTATAAACAAAAATATATATAAGAGATAACCAACATAATGGTACTCTTTTTGTAAAAAGCAGAACGGGCAATGGTGTGTCGGCAGTTCATAAATATAGGTTCCAAAAAAAGCAATAATTGCGAGGATAGAAACTACAATAAAGAGAAAGTTACTTATTGCAAAAAGGTATCTCTTTTTTACGAAGTAAGAGATAATGATAAATAAAAAATTACCATAAAATATGCTCAATAGAAGTGATGTTTTAAGAAGAAAAATATTTGAAAGATAGGAAGTGGATGTAGTTGAATAGAGCGTTCCACAGCAACTAAGCATCTTATCAATATCAATCGCACCAAACATCAATCCCTCTAAAACAATCTCTGTCATCAAAAAGAAAAAGGCTACAATAAAAACAGCAAACTTTAATTTTGTATAGGGCTGATTTTCCTCTTTTATATCTACATTATGAAGTGCCAGCCAATAGGCAAAGAGATAGAGGTTGATTAACTTTAATATAAGAAGGTAGCTCCCATACTCTGTCGCATCTACTACGCCCGCTGCACACATAGCACCTGAGAGCACATGAGAAATCTTATCGAGAGTAAAGATAAAAAAGATAAAGAGTGGTAGTTTGATTGCAAAAATATACTTGATGATAGTTGCAGTTAAAAAACTCTGCTTTTCAAGTTTGTATTGATTTTGGCATGTGGAAGTTAAATCCCAGTTTCTATATATCTTTACACTCAACACAAAAGCGATAAGAGCAAAAAATGTAAAGATTACATTTAATATCAGTATCGTTAAAACCTCTGGCATAAAGATCATAAAAGTATTTTTCCATTATGAATCTCTATCTCTCTATCCACAAAATCAAGTCCAAAAAAGAGTGGGTCATGGGTTGCTATAATAATGGTCTTATTTAATGCTTTTAGCTCTCTTAATATCTCTATAAAGTGTTCAGACAACTTTTCATCCAAATTGGCTGTGGGTTCGTCTGCTATGATGATTTTTGGGTTATTTACATTGGCTCTGGCTATGGCAACACGCTGTTGCTCTCCACCTGAGAGTTGACGAACCATTGCATCTTTTTTGTGTTCAATATGAAACCTTTGCATTACAGCTTGGATTTTATCTTCTGCCTCTTTGGCATGTGGATTTAAAGGAATTAGAGGGAGTAAAATATTCTCTTTTACACTGAGTGTGGGGATTAGATTGTATTTTTGAAAAATAAAACCTATGTTATCTCTTCTATAGATGGAGGCGAAATTATCAGGGAGTTTTGAGATATGCTTCTTATCCACCATCACTTCACCGCTTGTAGGTTTACTAAGCGCTGCTATAAGTGAAAGGATTGTACTTTTTCCACTTCCACTTGCACCTTTTAAGACAATGAGCTCACCCTCCTCTATCGCTAGGTTGACGTTCTCTAAAGCAATCACTTTATCGTGTCTGTTTAGTTCATAAACTTTTGTTATATTTTTTAGCTCTATCATTATCGTATCACTTCATCTGCTTCTAGGGTTGCGACTCTCCACGAAGGGATTATCGTTGCCGCCACATAAATGGGAACACTCAGAAAAAAGACTAAAAAAAGTGTTTGAATATCAAACACAAACGGCAATTCAAAATCTGTTTTAAGTTGTGAGTAACCTACAAAAATATCTCGAAGGAGTGGAGCCTTCAAGAGATACACATACGCCAATGAGAGAGCTACACCAAGAGTGTATGAGAAGAGAGAGATGATAAACGATTCATAGAACTTCTCTTTAAGAACATCATCCACTCTCCAACCAATCGCTTTTAAAACACCAATCTCCTTTTTCTCTTCACTACTCAAACCACTTGATTTGTCATAAATAATAATAAAAAATGTAAAGAGAGTCACAATAAAAAGTGCCAAAAAGAGTCCACTCTTATAATCAAAAATATTTTGATAACTCACTTTCAAATCTTTTGTTGTTATCACTCTTGTATCTGGGTACATCAATTTTATTTTTGATGCAACTGTAGTAGTTTCTTCAGGATTTGCAACATGAACCACGATGTCTGTTGCCTTGGACTCCTCAATCTCAAAAATCTCTCGTACCAAATCTTGTGACATAAGAATCATATCATTAGACTCTAAATTTGTGTCACTATCAAATACTCCTGCAATCTCTACTTTTTTCAATCTTCCATCAGGTTTGATAAAGTTGAAGTACTCTTTGTAGTAGTTCATCTTCATTATCTTCGCTACACCCTGTCCAATCATCATCTGAGAAGTGCCGTAAAGCGTATGCTTGCCACTCTCTACAAGCTCTGTAAAACTAGCTTTATATTGGTTTTCATACTCGTTGATTCCCATAACACTAAAATTTACACCCGCCTTTTCAAAGTAGTAATAGCCCCAGACTCTGGCTTCTGCCTGCGTTACACCTGCAATGCCAAGGATTCCATCTACCACGCTTACATCTATCTCATACTGCCTGCCTGCCTTCATTTTTTGTACAGTGATTTGAGGAAGAGCCTCAAGAGTTGAATCGAGTTCATAACGCACAGAGTTCGTGATGAAAAAGATTGAGGTTAAAAGGAAAGTTAAAAGGGTAAAGATAGTCACGATAAAAAAGTTTTTATACTTCGCTCTTAGGATTGCATTGATTGCGAACTCTATTAAATAGAGATTGATTTTACTTTTCATTTGAAATCTTTTTGGCATGTGGATTTATAATATGAGAGTGTGAAATAACAAAGGTTGAAGGGAAATATTCTCTTAGCGTTGCATCATCTTTATAGATACTAAACAAATCACTCAAGCTACGATGGCGTACATACGTAGCCTCTGTTGAGAGTGCCAAGTCTGGAAGTCCACTTACTTTTACAAATGCACTCTTTTTCTCAAAAGCGGCAGAACTCATAGAGTAGGTATTACACAGATAGAGTGATTCCATCACTAAAAATGAGAAGAGAGATAGAAATATATAGAAGAGCAAGCGACTCTTTTTTGTATAGCTATTTGCCATCAATCGCATACACATCTTCTGCACTTAGCGCATGAAACTCTACAATTTTCACACCTTTATGATCCATATAAAATGTTTTGGCATCACTCTCTATTTCAAAAGGGATAAGTTCTGCTCCCATGGGACCCAAAACATCACTCCCTAGAACAAAAAAAGCTTTACGTGCTTCTATAGCCTTTTGAGAGTAGTAGTCTCTTACTAATATTTTTGAGATAGCTTCTCTATTTTGAAAATAGTACTTCATTAAATCTTTTACACCGTCAAACGAGTAGTGTTTATCATTTTCATAAAAAATCTGAGCCGCCCACTTTGGATATTTATAAACAAACATTCCACAAATCTGGCATTTTTCATCTTTAGTGAGCACTATTTTTTCATCTAAAGCATTCACTCCAGCATTTCTTTGAATATCCCATAAATAGAGTGTTACAATTTCAAGTTCTCTCTCTCCAAGTTGTTTACATAACTTCTCATCATTGATAGATCTTTTCAGTGCATCCCTAGAGGTGTAGTGAGTGAAATCTATGTTGTGATTACACATCTTATGATAGATTTTTTTGCCGATTGGATAGATTTTTTTCTGCTTGATAGCTTCACTAAGTGGCTCTTGCGCACTCAAATTTAGGGTAAAAATAAGAAGCGCAGTTGTTAAAAAAATGAGTTTAGAAAGCAACATCAAAATACCTTAAAAAAGAAGTCGTAAAATAGAATAAATGTTACCTAAATAGTGTTAAATTAGAGTTAAGCTCGTCTTAGAAGCATCAATCTTCTTACAAAGAGAGCAAGAAGTGCCACTGCTAAAATTTTAAAATCGATTTCACTCGCTATATGTATATTTCTAAAAGTATCACTCTGTGTTGCTTCAACACCTAATGCCTGCATATCAAGAATCTTCGGAGCATAAACTGCACCAAACATCAAAGAGCTAAAAAGAACCGTAGCAGCACTTGCAAAAACAATGCTATCTCTTTCACCTCTTTTGTACGCTATTAGTTCATAAAGAACAACACTGAATGCCACAAAATAAGTCCAATGAGAAAATTTATGAAAAATTTGCCCCATAATAATTCCAGCATTATAATTATCTAAAACCATATCTACTAAAATTCTTTCTGACCTAAAAATTGTAGGAGCAACTAATGCACCCAAAACTATTACAGCTCCCAAAGTTGCTGCAATTAAAATTAGATAGCCGAAATCAAAATATATTTTTTTACTCAATTTTTACCCTTATATTTCTAGTGTAAAACCTCTATCAAAACCACTGAGGTCTTCATAGAAGTTTAGATTTTTAAATTTTTTATCTTTTAAAAAGTTTGTAATCTTATCCTTTTGGTCATAACCCATTTCACATGTAAAAAATTTAATATTTCGCTTTAATACATCGTTAAGAAGCTCCTTAATAATTTCATCGCCAACTTCACCACCAAAGAGTGCATTTTGAGGTTCATAGGAGAGGTTGGATTCGAGTTCTGCACTGTTAGGTATATAGGGAGGATTTGAAATCAGATAGTCAAACTCCTCTTCTACTGGCTCTAAAAGTGAACCTAAACGCAACTCTATTCTCTCTTCAAGTGAGAATTTTTTGATATTTATTTTCGCTACTTCAAGTGCAGTTTGTGAAATATCTACTGCTATAAACTTGGCATGTGGAAACTTCAAAGCAAGCATAATAGAGATAATTCCACTTCCCACACCTACTTCTACAAAGCGCATTTTAGCATGTGGATTTGAAATAGTTTCAACCACTTTATCTATAAAAAGTTCTGTCTCAGGACGAGGGATCAAGGCACCTTCTGCAATATAGAACTCTTCACTATAGAAACTTACCCTCTTTGTGATGTACTCTAAAGGCTCATTTTCAGCTCTTCTTGCGACCCATTTAAAAAGTGCATCCACATCTTTCACTTCACTTTTTTTATGGCTCATAAGCCAGAGTTCATCGCACTGTAGATGTGCCATCAAAAGAAGTTGTGCCTCTCTCGATGCTCTCTCAATGAGAGGATTCAACGTCGATGTGATCTCTTTTAAAACATCTTCTACTAGAATGCTTCGCATTTTCCCTCTAAAGCACTTTTATCTCTCTCTCCAATATCTACGCCCAAAGCTTTGAGTCTCTCTAAAACTGGAGGGTGGGTATAGTGAAAAAAGATATACAGAGGATGAGAAAGAGGAAAGCTCTTGTTCTGTGCCACTAATTTTTGAAGTGCATTCGCTAACTCAATTCCTCCTGCGGGACCACCCAGTTCACTTCCAGTTTTATCTGCTTCGTACTCATTACTACGACTTACAAGTCCCATTATTGGCATCATAACAAAACCAAGTACTGGCATAAACAGAAGTAGAAGT
Organism: Sulfurimonas sp. CG01_land_8_20_14_3_00_36_23; assembly: GCA_002781365.1. Lineage (GTDB taxonomy): Bacteria > Campylobacterota > Campylobacteria > Campylobacterales > Sulfurimonadaceae > Sulfurimonas. Next base: position 52,135 of record PETN01000017.1, on the reverse strand, counting down.
ATCATCACTAAATAGGGAGACTCAGATAAACCCATCTCAAGATAAAGTGATTCTGGTATATTTCCAAAAAGAGCAAACATCACAAAAAGCATACCCCCAACTAAAGCGATATTTTTATAAATATCTCCATGTGCAAAGTGTCCAAGTTCATGTCCTAATACAGCTAAGAGCTCTTTTGTGCTGAGTTTTTCTAGGAGTGTATCGAAAAGTACAACGCGTTTCGTTTTTCCTAAGCCACCGAAGTAGGCATTGAGTCTAGCATCTCTTTTACTCGCATCGCTTATAAAAACGCCCGAACTTACAAAACCTGTTTGATCCATCAGTCTCTTTATTTCAGCATTTAACTCTTCATCGTCCAGAGGGGAAAGCTTATCAAAGAAAAGTGCTCTAAATGTTGGGAAAAAAACATTGATTGCAATTACAACACAGAAGATAAAAACAAAACTCCATAACCACCAATAGTCAAAATTTGAGATAATTTCATAAATGCCAAAAATGACTAAAGAGCCAATAATAATCGACATTACAAAAGAGATAAGCGTATCTTTAATATACTGCGAAATTGTAGATTTATTAAACCCATACTTCGCATCTAAAACAAATTTTTCATAATATGAGAACGGTAGAGAGATGATGGAGTTCATCATCACAAATCCCATGACAATAGCTATTGTTGAAAGCGCCTCATTTTCAAAAGATAGAGTCGAGGATAAAAAAGATATTCCAAAACCAATCCATGCAATAAAGAGCAGATAATCTACAAAAGTACTAAGAATAGACATCTTCTCTTTTTCTACAGAGTAGTCACCTGCCTTTAAGAACTCTTCACATGAGAGTAAAATCGGTGCCTGCCTTTTGGCACTATTGACATAGCCTATCTGCATTACACTTACATAGATTGAGAGAAGCACATAAAGGGTGTAGAGAGTGACAATGGTCATTAGCATATATTACACACCTATCTTGTTATGATATTTTGATTGACTGGAAGTTCTTTAACAATATCGTTAGTTTCAACTTTATCTTCATAATCATACATATTATAGGCTATGGAATAGATAGCACCTAAAACAAGTCCCACAATAATAACAATCCATACTACTTTTTTCTTCTTACCTTTTAATGTATCATAGTCATCTATATCTTCTAATCTTGGCTCACTCATAATAGTCTCCTTGAAATTAATATTTTATATTCTAACAGAAACTTCATAGCTACACGGTGCAGTATAAAAATTAATGTCTCTGCTTAAGTCTTTTAAACTCAACTTATTCGAGTATATAATCAACGACCTTCGATTCAAGCGTAACGCTTTTAATCAGTTCAACAACTTCCAAGTGGTTTTCATCAATCGCATACGCCTTCAAATCCTCTTCACTCTCAAAAGTACTATATAAAGAGAGGTCGAAAGCTCTCTCACTTTCGTTGAAATTTATACCAACTTCTATAGATCTTAAGTAAGGTATTGTTACTTCTAGTTTCTCTAATTTACGCTGTACTTTTGCTATATTCAAAGCCTTATTTTCATCTTTAAATTTGAACATCACTATATGAACTACCATGAATACACCTTTATTTAAAATCTCTCTAATTTTATCAGAAAAATATAACTATGCGATAAAAAAAACTTACCAAATAATCGCGCTCCAGAAGAAGTGCGCTATCATCACTATGAGAAAAATACCTACAAAATTCAAAACAACTCCATAGCGTATCATACTCTTAACATCCACTACCCCACTACTCATGGCTATTGCATTCGGAGGGGTTGCAATAGGGAGCATAAAGGCATAACTTGCACAAATCGTTGCCACCATCATAAAGAGTGTCGTGTTGATACCTGTCTGCTCCGAGACTGCATAAAGAACAGGAAGCATTATAGATATAAGTGCTGTATTAGATGTTATCTCTGTTGTAAAAGTTATAAGCATTGCAATACAAAAGAGGAGAAGGATTGGAGGAAAATCTGTCATTACAATGAGATAAGATGCAACCGCATCTGCAAGCCCTGTAGCACTAAATGCTTTTGCGATGGAGAAACCTGCGCCAAACAAGAACATAATTCTATAAGGAATTTTTGCTTTGTCTTCCATCCAATCAAGTATATTAAACGGAGGCATAAAAAGTAGTAGGCCTGCACTTAAGAGTATCCCTGTTTCACTCATTCCTAAGCCATTCCAAAAAGGCTTCATTGGAGCATTTGCAAGAAGCAACATCACTAAGGCACCCAGAAGAAACAGTACTTTTTTCTGCTCTTTTCCCAGAGATGCTTTTGCTTCAATCTTTGGAATTTCAACGTCTCTCACCCCAATACTCAAAAGCATACTGACAGCGACAAACATTAAAAAAACAAGAGGAGAAACCATCCACACCCACTGAAAAAATGCGATTGTATCCATCCCCTTCTCTTGCATAATTCCAAAAAGGATAAGGTTTGGTGGAGTGCCTATTGGGGTAAGGATTCCACCGACACTTGCCCCATACGCTATAGCGAGTGCAAATCGCATCTTTAGTTGTACATTATCAGTAATAAAAAGCGCAATCGACATTAAAAGGAGCGTAGTAGTTGTGTTGGAGAGAAGCGAGCTAAGGAGTCCTGCGGTGAGTGTCAAAGAGAAAATCATTCCTGCTGGTGTGTCTGGAAAAATAGTCAACATTTTCTCGGCAAGCCAAATATGTAATTGACTTTTTTCAACTGCAATAGCGAGTAAAAAACCACCTAAGAAAAGGTAAATGATAGGATGCGAATAGTTGATTGCTGTTGCTTTCGTATCTAAAATAAAAAAAGCTGGAAAGAGAATAATAGGGAGCAAAGAGACAACTGCTAGAGGCAAGCCTTCGTTCGTCCATAAAGTAACTAAAAAAGCTATCAAACCTAAAAGTGAAGCTTGCTGAGTATTAAAAATAGTAAGGGAGACACCAAAAATCACAAAGCCTATAACTACACCAATAAATATCTTTATAAACTGTTCTTTATGTTCAAACATATCTTTCCTTATTTAGAGAGCAAATCTTTTAAACTTGCATAGGGGTCTTTTCCTTCTAACATCTCATATACTTCTTTTGCAATTGGAAGATATAAATCTTTTTGCTGCGAAATCTCTCTCAATGCGTACGCCGTTCCAATCCCCTCTGTCACTTCTCCAATCTCTTTTATGATTTCCTCTTTGGACTTTCCACATGCCAAACCAAGTCCAACACGAAAATTTCTGCTCATGTTTGAAGAAGCAGTTAAGAAAAGGTCACCTGCTCCACTAAGGCCGATAAAACTCTCCTCTTTTGCACCAAAACTCAAACCAAATCTCTGCATCTCAACCAGACCGCGAGAGATTAAGGCAGCCGCTGCATTTTTTCCTAGCCCCAAACCTTCACAAATTCCAGCGGCGATGGCGATAACATTTTTATACGCCCCTGCTACCTCTGCCCCCACAACATCTGTAGAGGTATAAGCTTTTATAAACGAAGGAAAAAAAGAAGCAAACTCCTCGCTCAACGCTTCATTTTCGGAGTTAATCACTAAAGCAGTTGGTAGAGACTGCATCACTTCAGCAGCGAAAGATGGACCAGAGAGAAAAGCTATATTGGCATGTGGAATATGTTTTTCATAAATCTCATTTAAAAACTTTCCACTTGAAGCTTCTATCCCTTTTGAAGCAACCAATATTTTCTGATTTGAAAACACAAACTTCTCTTCAAGCCACGCAGATACATGTTGTGCAGGCACTGTTATGACCAAGTATTCACACTTAAGAATCTCTTCTAGTGAGATGAAATTTTCAACATTTTGAGGCGTTCTTGAACTTATATAGACCTCATTTTTTTGAGAAAGTGCGTAAGCTAAAGCTGTGCCCCACTTACCTGCCCCAATTATTCCAACTGACATTACATCTGCTCCCTATTAACTTTTCAAATTCAACTATATCAGCTTCATAACCTACAACAACAAAGATATCCCCATCTTTTATTTCGTGGTGTTTTGCTTTAGAAGAGTAAATAAAATCACTACTCATATTTTCATGCATTATCGATAAAACGATTATACCTTTATATCTGCTCCATTCTATATCTACAGGAAATTGACCGTGAAAAAAAGTTGCATTTTCCACCTTAATTTGAGCAATTTTAAGGTCACTCTCTTCATATAAAATACTATGTAAAACTTTTGTGGCAATAGGCTTTTCAATCATATTTGTGATAATCTCAGCAGTTGTTTCAACTAAAGGAATTACTTTATTTGCACCTGCCATATTGAGTTTGTTTACACTCTCCATATCTTTAGCTATTGTTATAAGTGTTAAGTCTTTAAAGTTTGAACGTAGAGATATCGTTAAAAATATGTTTTGAGCATCATCTTCAAGAACACAAAACGCTAATGATTCTACTAAATCAAACTCCGCTTCTAATTCATTCCAATCTTCACTTAAATCGAAATAGGTAATGTCATAATCTTTGTTATGCACATCCTCTTGGTTTAGACTAAAAATCTTTACATCATTATATTTTGAGACTACATTATTTGCTATTTCGATAGCATATTTATTAAATCCAAATATTAAAGCAGTTGTCTCTTTCATTCTGAACTCTTTTTTTGTAAATATCTTTCAAACTCTTTTATAAAAACACCGAGACCTATTACAAGAAAATAATCTCCTCTCTCTAAAACCGTACTGTCTAATGGATTGAAGAAAAATCTACTCTTCTCTTTTTTATAGATACCCAACAATACAACTCTATAGCGTTTCGTATCTAACTGCTCAACAAGTGTAAAATTGTTGAGAATCCAGTCAGTGATAGCAATTTCTTCAATATTAAAATTGGTTTGATCGCTCCTAAGTGCATGAATCGCTTCAAAAGCCACAGTCTGACCAACAAACTCTCTTGTTATCATGCCTATGAGTTCTTGAGGATAAACAATCTCATTTATACCTGTAAAAATCATTTTTTTTCTATTGATGTCATTCATAAGAAGAGATAGAATATGTACCTCTTTGCATAGAGACCTAACCGTTAAAGCTGTATAGACATTTTCAACATCATCTTCTCTTAGACAAAGAACTACTTTAACCTGTGAAGCTAGATTGATATGCAGTTTTTCATAACTCGATATACTCCCAGGGTTGTAACAAAGAGCAATCAAGCCATCTTGTTTGGCTTTTTCAACTCTTTCATAATCTTCATCAATAACGATGACCCTATTCTTATCTTTAATCAACTTCAAGGCAACGAGTCTTGCAACATCTTCATAACCACATATAAGGTAGAACTCTTTTAGTTTTGAAGCATCTTCTATCGCTTTATTTTCTTTAATTTCATCGAGTTTTTCCGTAAAAGCTGAAACAACTATAGAAGTAGTAAATGCCAAAACAGCAATACCTGCAATGATCACTGCCATTGCAACAAATCGACCTTCACTTGTTGCAGGAACTACATCGCCATAACCAACTGTTGAGATTGTCACAACAGACCAATAAACACTATCAAAGAGTGTATTGATTGGAGAGACTGGATTGTTAGCTTCCATAACATAGATTAAGATAGAGGAGACAAATATAACAACTGAAGCAAACATCAGAAGTGTTAAAAATTCAATTTTTTTCGTTGCCAATACAGAAGTGAGCATTTGAAAACTTTTTGCATATCGAAAGAGCTTAAAAATTCTAAAAAGTATGAAAATTCGAAGAAGTCTTAGCTCATGGAAAAAAGGCATAATTGCCAATAAATCAATTATCGCTCTTAGTGAAAAAATATACCTAAATTTATCTCTGAGAACTTGAGAAAAAACTTTGCTTAATTGAATATCTCTGCCTAAAAGAGAGTCATATTCATCTCGTTTTATCACCGTATCTGTAATACTACTTGTAAGCCACAATCTAAGGAGATATTCTATTAAGAAAAAGATGGATATAACATAGGAGTTAAAGAAAATAAGAGAGTCACTCATCTCATATTTAACTCCACGTATAAGGATAGCTACACTTATAAAAATAAGTGTAATCATCACTAAATCAAAATACTTTTTATATCTGTATTTATCATTTTCAAGAAGATTATAAAAAAAACGCTTTTTCTTTTGGTAAGAATCCGATGTATTTAAGTGATACGATGCATCGAGGATTAAGCGTTTTAGAGCATTCATTTACCCCAACTTTACTTTTAAAAGTTCATTTACGGTTTGGGGGTTTGCACTCCCTTTAGACTCTTTCATTACTTGTCCAACAAAGAAGCCAAAAAGTTTATCTTTTCCACTTCTATACTCCTCTGCTTTATCTTGATTTGCAGCAATGACAGCATCGCATATAGCTTCTATAGCCCCTGTGTCACTTACCTGCTTTAAACCAAGTGTATCAATAGCACTATCCACATCTTCGTCATGCTCCATCAAATGATCAAGCACATCTTTTGCAGCTTTTCCACTGATAGTTTTATCTTCGATACGTTTGACTAAAAAGCCAAGTTTTTGAGCATCTACAGGAGAATTTGTAATATTTACATCCCCTTTTAGACGACCTAAAAGCTCTGTTGTGAGCCAAGTAAGAGCATTTTTAGAACTAATTCCACATGCCATCATAGTTTCAAAGAAGTGTGCCATCTCTACAGAAGAGGTCACAACACTTGCACTGTAATCGTTCATGCCATACTCTTTTACAAAACGAGCCATTTTTTCATCTGGAAGCTCAGGTATTTTAGAGTACTTCGCGAGTGTTTCATTACTGATACTTACTTTTAAGAGGTCAGGTTCTGGGAAATAACGATAATCAGCAGCTTCCTCTTTACCACGCATTGAACGTGTCTCTTGTTTTACTTGGTCAAAAAGTCTAGTCTCTTGGCAAATCTCTTGATCGTACACACCATCTTCCCAAGCCTCTACTTGACGAGCCACTTCAAGTTCAATCGCTTTTTGAATAAATTTGAATGAGTTTATATTTTTTATTTCTACACGCGTATAAAGTTTTGTATCCCCTTTTGGACGGATAGAAACATTTACATCCACACGAAAGGAGCCCTCTTGCATATTTGCATCACCAATATCTAAGTAACGAATGATAGAGTGAAGTTTTTTAAGATAAAGAACTACCTCTTCGCCATTGCTTAAATCTGGTTCTGAAACTATCTCTAAAAGTGGAGTTCCAGCACGATTTAAATCCACTTTTGATATATCGCCATCATGGATATTTTTTCCTGCATCTGCTTCAATATGTGCACGATTTACACGAATAATTTTATGCGTACCATCTTCAAAATCAATCTTAAGTGTTCCATGATCGATAACAGGAGTATAAAGCTGCGTGATTTGATATGCACTAGGAGAGTCTGGGTAAAAGTAGGACTTTCTATCAAAGTAAGAAGTCTGATTTATCGTTGCATTGAGTGCAGTTCCAAGCATAATCGACTTATGTAAAACTTCTTTATTTAAAACTGGTAAAGCTCCAGGAAGAGCTAAACATGTTGGGCATGTATTTGTATTTTGTTTATGATTAAAACTCGTTGGACAAGAACAAAAAAGTTTTGTATTTGTATTTAACTGCGTATGTACTTCAAGACCTATAACTACTTCAAACATGTATTTCCTTAAATTGTGTCATATTCTATGACAATAATAATGAGTTACTTATTCTAACTAATTAAAGCTTTTAACTCTCATAAAATGATTTTAATTATTATTAGGTTCTAAAGGAAAGTTATATGAAGAAAATAGAGGTTTATAAAGTGAAGAGTTTGAACTATTTTTTACTATATATGTTCCCGCAAGGGGAACAAGAGAGAAGTTTTTTACTTACTCCTCATCTTTCCAAAGATACTTTTTCCAAAGTTGCTTTCTCCATACAATCACTAAGGCTGTAAAGTTAATGAGAAATAACATCGTATAGATACCAACTGTTTTAATCTCTTTACGTTTTGCATCACCAGTATCTAAAAGATACTCGATTACTTTTTCCATTGAATCTTTAGTAAGACCAACACGAGGCATCGGAGTGCCTTTTATGTAACTCTCTGGATTTTCTACAAATGTTTCTACATAGTGAGCACTACGTGCACGAATCATTGTACTTAAGTCAGGTGGTAATTTACCCAAATATCCTTTTAAGCTATCTTCATAATCGAGCAGATTCATTTGGAACTGAAGTGCATCTTGCTCTTTTTTGAAAGTTGGACGTTCTCCAAGTTGAGTCCATGAAGCATAACGATTAGCATGACATCTTCCACATGCTTGTTCAAACGCAATTTTAGGACTAACAGCTTCTTTATTTGTTGCTATTGATTGAAGATAAGCAACCATATCAGCTACCTCTTGGTTTATATCTCCACCGGCTCCACCGAAAGATACCATCGGAAATTCTTTACCATTTTCTGCATTAAACTTATGTTCAACTTTCAGAGCATGTGCAGGATTCTTAATAAGATTAGCTAAAAATTTAGGATCAAAAATAATACCAGCATTACTTAAATCAGGTGGTCTAACACCATAAGTCGCAGCAGCCATATTAGCATCCATTGGAGCTGACATACCAGCAACCTCTATAGAGTGACACCCTGTACAAGCACCAGCTCCCATCACAAGTTCCTCTCCACGTGCTACATTACCTGTTTTATTCATATCTTCAAGATCAGCATAAGCAAAATTATCACCCTCTACATGTTTATGTAATATAGAGTGTGCACTTACCTCAAGTAAGTAGTAAGTCAAAAGAGTAAATAATATTATTACAATCGTTTTTATAAGTGTTTTCATTCTCTTTCCTATACCTTTTTTTCAAATTTTGTGATAACTGGCAGTGCCATCCATAGTGCACAGAATACAAGAGAAGCTATAAGTCCAGTAACTTGGTACATACCTGTAGGTGGAAGCTTTCCAAGGAATGTAAGTACAATCATATCAATAAGTAGTAACCAGAACCAATATTTAAATAAGCCACGACGAGATGCATCAACAGCATTTGGACTTCTATCTAAAGCCGGCACAAAGAAGAAAATAATTTGTGAAATACCAAATACAATAAGACCTAGATCGATAGGAAATGGACGAAGAAGTTCATACGACCATAAAAAATACCACTCTGGATAAATATGTGCAGGTGTTTTTAGTCCATCTACTATTTCAAAGTTAGTTGTTTCCATAGAAAACCCATAATTAAAAAATACTAAGTAAAAGAAAAATACTAAGTACATACTTATAAGCATTATATCTTTAGAGTAAAAGTTTTTCGCAAATGCAGAAAGCTTTGAACCACCTTTTTTAACAGATGTATATTTTGGTGGAAAGTGCCAAACAAGGAGACCAATAATCACTCCAGGTACTACCACTACGTGAAGCATAAAGAATCTATTCAAATATGCTTGTGCCATGACATAATCTCCACGAACCCACTGAACTAAACCATCAAGGTGTAAAGAACCACCTGCAAAAAGATTAGTAATAACTGAACCAGCCCAATACGACATCTGTCCCCATGGTAGCATGTAACCAGAAAATGATTCAAGTGAATATGCAATTAACAGAAACGTTCCAGACATCCAGAGTGTCTCACGACCCCCTTTTTTATAATGACCTTCATAGATAGTTACAAACATGTGAATATACAAAATCATGAACCCTACCGATCCAGCTACAGAGTGAATATGTCTCCACAACCATCCAAACTCAACCTCTGTCATAATTGTGTAGTTCACGCTATCAAAGGCAGTATTAATATTTGGTTGATAATACATAAGTAAAAAAACTCCAGATATTAACAGTAAAACCATTGTTACTGCAAGTACCATCCCCGTAGCTCTAATAAAATTGAATTTACTAGAGAACCAATAATCCAAAGTTAGTACAGGACTATGGGCATGTTCAGTTGAATTATGATTTGATTCATTATCTTCATTTGTTTCTATTGTAGCCTGATTCAATCCATCATCTTGGCTTATTTCTTTTGTAGAATGTGTCATTTATCCTCCTCTAGTTTATAGCGTAATGCCATTATTTTTCATTTTTCTATATTCAGGTCCCTCTTCCCCAAGGACAAGTTTCTTTCCATCTATCTTAAAAGGAGGGATATCAAATCCTCTTGGAGGTGGGTCTTTAATTACATCGCCAGAATGATCATACATGCCACCATGACACGGGCACAAAAAATCTTCTGATTGAGAACGATAGGCAGGGATACAACCAAGGTGCGTACAGATACCTATATTGATAAGAAACCCTTCATCTCCAACCATAACAATACGCTCTTTTTGTTTAGCTGTGAGGGTCTTTAACATTTCAGAAGTCTGTTTCAAAACAAAGATAGGCTTTCCTCTCCATTTTTCAACTGCCATCTCACCCTCTTTATAAATTGACATATCAAGAGTTGTAAAACCTGCGGCTTTAGTACTTGCCAGTGGATCCCAGGTTTTTTTCATAGCGGTCAATGAGGCAATCGCGCCTACTGCTGCTACAGCACCAACCGCTTTACCAATAAAACCCCTACGGCTGTAATTTTCCATATTTTCTCCTTTTTTTTATTTTGTTATTCTATTTAAAAAAAGTAACAAGTACTTATAACTTAAAGTTATATATTCTAGATGACGGCATTGTGTTACAATTCTTCCCTTTTATAATAATATTTTATATTGCTTTCCTAGAATAAAACCACTATCTATAATTTAAAATATTATTTATTAGTAGCACTAATATGTTACAAATATTCCCATATCCAACAATACTTCTTTGCTCAATAAAAATATTGCTTCCTAAAATATCCATAAAAACTCGATATATTAGGAACAAAAAAAGATTTATGTATAAATGGCTGTAAAAACTTTAATAATAGATTTAAGTTGTGAGAAAATCATACATAAACATAGGTATAAAACGAGTAAACTACCCTCTTTAGTCAAAACTACTTCACTCAACACTCTCACTTCAGTGAGATATGATACTTTTTGTAACTCTTATTTCTGAAGTTATAGCTTACAGCAGAGCTCATTTAGATGTAAGTAATTTTCACTTTGTATGTTTAGAGTAGATTTTTGCCAAAAGTTTTGTCTGTTTTTGAGCTTCTAGTAATCTTTGTCTGTTAATAGAAAAAGCATCAAGTGCTAATATCATAAAAAGCGAAAGAACAACAAAAGCGATTGTTATAAAGAGGGAGAGAGCAAAACCTAAGACAAGGAAGCTGTTAAAAGTTATAAAAGCACCAAAGATGACAATTGCCCATGATGCTCCGAGCAAAAAGCTTATAATTCTATCGAATTTATCTTTTTGCATAAAGAGTGGTTTTAGTGCTCGTCAACAGCTACTGCGCCGCCAAGATAAACATACGTAAGCATCATAAAGATAAACGCTTGCAAAAATGCCATAAAAGTAAGAAGAGCAAAAGGAATCATTGGTAATAACCAAGGAGCCAACATAAGAATAACCATCAAGAACATATCGTCACCCTTAACATTTCCGAAAAGACGGAAGCTAAGAGAAACCAAACGAGAAAAGTGAGATACTATTTCGATTGGAAACATTAACCAATATAACCACCAAACTGGACCTAAAAAGTGCTTAAAGTATTTTATAACACCTTGACGACGGATACCTTCAAAGTTATAGTAAACAAATACAACAAGAGCTAAAGTAAGAGGCATTTCTAAAAATGCTGTTGGAGCTTCAAAGCCAGGAACAACACCGATTAAGTTAGCGATTCCAACAAATAGACCAATAGTCGCTACAAGAGGAAGATAACGACGTGCATTTTCATGACCCATTACATCCGTTCCCATTTTTAGAACACCAGCGATGTATGCTTCCATAACGTTTTGAGTTCCCTTTGGAACCATTTGAAGGTTCGCCATAGCTACCTTAACAAGTAAAATAGCAATACCGACTGACAGTAGCATATGCGTCATATATATCCAAATCTTATCGTGTCCAACAAGACCAAAAAATGTAAACAATTCTGGCATAGAAAAGCTCCCTTTTGAAAAATTACGTGATTATAATCTAACTTGTATTAAATAATTATAATATTCTATATACATTTTAAAATTTATATTGGCATGTGGAATTTCCACATGCCAAAGAGAAGAAAAAGAGGATTAACTTTTTTTGACATCTTTTGCAGTGAAGTTCTTATTTGCAATACTCTCTAAAAAGACTGTTGCATAGGAGCCTCTTGGGAGAGTAAAAGAGATATTTAGCACGCCAAAGCCTTTGTTGTACTTACATACAATGGCATGTGGAAATACTACAGCTTCTCGTCGAAGACCTTTCTCCACTAAAAATTCATCATCATACTTTTTCTCTATCTCTCTTGCTTCCCCACGAGATCTATAAACACCTCGTCCGCATAAAAGCCCAGTAGGAACTAATTTTCTTGCCTGAAAATCTTTAAGAGGAGGCGCTGTAGGTGTAATCAACTTTCCATCTTTTGAGAGATATATATCCCCTTCCAAAAGTTTGAACTGCTCACTTTCACCGCTTAACGCAACTCTCTCTTTAAGCCATTCATTAAAAAAAGTACTTTGATAGATTGAAATCAAAAACTTTTTTAGTTTTGTATCTGTTACATGCAGTTCGCCCGCTATCATCTCTTTTGCTTGATTGATTGAATCGCCATCACGACCAAAGCGTTGATAACCAAAATAGTTAAGAACCCCATTTTTTTCAGCTTTTCTTGCAAGTTTTTCTATACGCCCTGCTTTAATATCATTGATGTCATAGAGATTGATACTAAAACGATTCCCCGCAAGTCCACCCATCTGAATAGACTCTGTGTGGTGTTGCGTTGAGAGTATCTTTATCTGAGGATGACGGAACTTTTTCAACTCTTTTTCATATTTGAGTTCCACTGAGATGTACTGCGTTGTCGTTGCATGTTTATCTTTAAGCCCTGCGTAGCCTATCTTTTGTGCTGGAACTTTTAAAAACTCTGCAAAGACTGCTATCATATCCCATGTTGTAAGTTCCACTTTTTTCACATGCAGGATTATGAAATTACCTCTGCCTTTAAACTCGCCCAGTGGGATTTCATCTACGACAAAATCTTTCTCGTTTTGGTAAAAGTCAAAGTCTATTTGCTCACCATTTTGTAAATACACTCTATCCATGACTTCTCTCTTTATTTATAATTGTAAAAATTGTAACTCTTTGGAGGCAACCGCTATATCTTTTTTGATAGCCTCTTTTAACTCTGAAAGTGTTTCAAACTTCTTATTGTCACGTATAAAACGCACAAAACTGATGCTGGCTCTCTCTTTGCAGATAACTTCTCCATCGAGAACATGCGTCTCTACAGCAAATGAGCCGTCCGTTGTAACTCTATGTCCTATAAAAGAGACGGATGGATGGTAATGTTCTTCATCATCAATACGGGTAAGTGTCACATAAACACCCTCTTTTGGAACTAAAAATCCATCTGTTTGAAGATTGATTGTTGCAACCAACTCTGTAGTGCCAATCCCTTGTCCAGAGATATGTTCACCTTTTATCGTGTAGTTATGTCCTAAGTATGCGTTTGCACCTTTAATGTCACCGAGTTGAAGTTTTGTTCGTATCTTGTTGGAGTGTACAGACTCCCCCTCAAAAGTCACTTTATCTATAACCTTCACCTCTCCATCAAAAAGAGTTTTCAAATCTTCAACAGCGTGTTTTCTGTTTTTTCCAAATTGAAAATCATACCCGACAACGATTTTTTGAAGCTTTGGAAATTTCTCTTTTAAAAACGCTATAAACTCCTCCCCACTCAAATGACGAATAGCTTCAAGTTCAATATACATAATAGGATAATGGGTAAAATTTTCTCGCTCTCTTTTAGGTGTCAGGTTTGCATACCCCGTCTCAATCGCCACAATAGTTCCCCTCTCCCCTAAAGCAGAGAAAAGATGCTGATGTCCGATGTGCATTCCATCGAAACCGCCGATAGCGATGGATGTACTATTTTTCATAGCAGTAACAGTACTCAAGATTTCCCTCTTTGCCTGTCAGTTTGGAAGGTGATTTTAAAATCAGTTTCCACCCTTTAATACTACAAGCATCCTCAAACTTTACCATCGCTTTGAGTATGGCTTTCTCATCTGTGACTACACCATTTTTATCTCTTTTTGCTTCACGCCCCACTTCAAACTGTGGTTTAAAGAGAAGGATAATATTTCCACATGCCAATCGTTCTACATCATCTAAAATATTGAGAAGTGAGATAAAAGCGACATCACTCGTTACTAAATCAAACTGCTTCTCACTCTTAAAATCTCGAATATCACAACTCTCAAAGGAGTGCACACGAGCATCCTTTTTCAGAGTCTCATGTAACTGCTCTTTTCCCACATCTACTGCGGTTACTTCGCTTGCACCGTACTCTAAAAGAACTTGGGTAAAACCGCCTGTTGAGGAACCGATGTCAAGTGCCACTTTCGAGTTAATGTCGATTTTTAACTCATCTAGAAATGAGGCTAGTTTGTGTGCTGAACGGGAGACATACTCTTTATGCTCTTTGACTCTCACTTCATCACTGCTGCTGACTTTGAGTGAAGGCTTTAACATCACTTCGCCATTGACAACTACTAAACCCTCTTTTATCATAGCCTGCGCTTTTGTTCTGCTCCCTGCTAGAGTGTTCTCTACTAAATAATTATCAACTCTTATCAAAATTGCACCTCTATCGCGCTATACATATAATCTATCTGCATATCATATCTGCTTGTTTTTTCATAACTGAATGTATAGATGTCATACGCCACTTTAAGACTCATATATTTGTTCAACCTATACCCTACTCCTATACCATAAAGCATTGTAAAACCTTTGGATTCTAAGCCACCAAGGCTTATCTCGCCCACACCAAACTTAGCATAAAAATCCAAACTATCATCAAAAAAAGCATAGTGCGCCAAGGTACTCACACTTAAAGCTCCAAAACCTAAAGTTGTATTTATATCCGTTTGGTATCCGTTTTGAAAGTGCCATGCATCAAAACTTGCATAAGAGAGTTCTACTGAGAGGTGTTTATTGATATAAGCACCAAAATAGAAGGTTGCAGCTCCTGAGCTATTTTCTATAAGTGCATTATATAAAGCGGCATCATCATACGTTGAAGTACCATACCCAACCCCGATATAGGGACCTCCATCTCTATCTGCCATCAATGCAGAGAAAAAGATTAAGAGTATAAAAACTGTTTTCATGAAGCACTCTCTTCTATCATTTTATTCATATCACTCTCCGTTAAACACTCTACACCTAAACTTATCGCCTTATCATATTTACTGCCAGCATCTTCGCCATAAATGAGATAGTCTGTTTTTTTAGAGACGGAACCAGAGACTTTCGCACCCAACGCTTCTAACTTCTCTTTAATCGCAGGTCTTGACTCACTCATCGTTCCTGTGAGTACCACAGTTTTTGTCTTAAACTGATTCTCTCTAGCTTCCTCTTTTTGTATCGGTTCAAGTGGCTCTAAAATCTCTTGAAGTTTGAGGATGGTTTCTCTATTGACACGAATAAACTCCAAGAGTGACTCCGCCATCTCTTCGCCAATTCCCTCGCAGGAGATTATCTCCTCTTTACTCGCATCTAAAAATCTGCTTCCAAAGTTTGCACTCAAAGTTTTAGAAGCGACCTCTCCAATATGCTCAATCCCTAAAGCGTTTATAAATCTCCAGTAGTCACACCCTTTTGCATTTTGCAAAGAGTTCAACAGATTTTGAGACTTTTTCTCTTTAAAGCCCTCTAACGCCAAAAGTTTATCAAGCGTTAAATCAAACAAATCAATGACGCTTCTAACCAAGCCTGAGGTATAAAGCGCCTCTACAATTTTATCTCCCAAACCATCGATGTTTAAACATGGTTTTGAAGCGAAATAGTAAATAGAGTTGACAACGCGTGCATCACACTGAAGGTTTTGACACTTAAGTAAAACGCCCTCATCCAAGAGTTCACTTGAACATACTGGGCAGAGTGTCGGTCTCTCGTATATCACTTCACTACCGTTGCGCTCATGTGTCAAAACTTTGATGATTTTTGGAATGACATCGCCGCTTCGTAAGATGATAACCCTATCATTTAAACGAATATCTTTTCTCTCTATCTCATCAAAGTTGTGCAGTGTTGCTCTCTCAACGATAACTCCGTCAATGTCTGTCGGCTCCACTATCGCCACAGGAGTAACCGCTCCCGTTCGTCCCACTTGAAGCACTATCTCTTTGACCGTCGTAATCTTCTCTACTGCAGGAAATTTATAAGCAACTGCAAAACGGGGAACTTTTACAGTATAGCCCATATCTATCTGAGAAGCTATCTCGTTCACCTTTATAACCATGCCATCAAGCATCATCGAGTAACGCTCTCTATCTTTTTTCATCACTTCATAGACAGCTTCAATCGAGTCGAAATCTTGGCATGTGGAACGCTCAGGTGGTTTTTTAAATCCGAGTGAATAGATATACTCCATTTTCTCACTCAGAAGTTTATGCTCTAGCGCATTTTCACCAACACCATAAGGTAAAAAGACTAAGTTTCGAGCCGCTGTAATGCTTGAGTCTAACTGTCGTAAACTGCCAGCTGCCGCATTTCTAGGGTTTGCGAAAGGAGCTTCACCCTCTTCTTCTCGTCTAGCATTTATCTTCTCAAACTCATCTTTAAAAATCACAACTTCACCACGAATCTCGATACGCTCTTTGTGTGCTATGGACAAGGGAATGGAACGAATCGTTTTAACATTTTGAGTAATCAACTCTCCAACAGTTCCATCGCCGCGTGTAATCCCTTGCATCAACAGACCATTTTCATAGATAAGATTGAGACTCGCCCCATCAAATTTTGGTTCGCAATAAAAGGAGATATTTTTATCTAATTTATAGGTTTTAGTGAGCCATGCGCGCAAACCATCCGCATCAAAAATATCTTCTAAACTCCACATGCGGGAGAGATGTGAAGCCTTTATAAAGCCTTCACTAATACTATCGCCAACTCTTTGTGTCGGAGAGCTTTGTAGAATTTTTTGCGTGTTTTTCTCTTCATACGCGACAACCTCATGGTAGAGCTTGTCATACACTTCATCCGTTGTTAGAGGGTCATCTAAAACATAGTAGTGATGTGAATAAAGGTTTAGTTGTTCTACTGCTTTTTCATACGCTTCATGATTCATTCTCTATTTCCACATGCCAAATTAATAATTTGCGATTTTACCGCAAAGAGGTTTAAACTTTGATATCTAGCCAACTTCTCTTTTGATAAATGTACCAAAAGAGCACTCCTTTTATGAGTGTTTCTACATTCATAATAACAAAAATAGCGATGATTCCAAACCCAAGTTTATAGGCGATATAGGAGGGAATAACTCTTAAAAACCAGAGTGAGAGCACGTTGATATAAAGCGTTATTTTAGTAGCTCCCGCTCCTCGAAGTGCGGACGAATAGACAAAGACGATTGCAAGTGGAATTTGTGCTAATCCGACAAGAATGAGGTACTGAGATACGACCGCAATCGTAGCGGCATCTTGTGTGAAAAATCCTGCCAAAAACTCTGGAAAAAAGATAAGGAAAATACCGACACTTCCCATAAACATATAAGCAACTCTTCCACTTATAATCCCCATATCATACGCTTTTTTCTTATCGTTTGCACCCAGATTTTGCCCCACTAAAGCCATCGCGGCAATAGCAAAACCAAAACCTGGCATAAAGGCGATTCCCTCGATACGAAGTCCAACCTGATACCCCGCCAACTCCGCAGTTCCATACGCGGCAATGATAGAGACAAAAAAGAGAAAAGATATGCTAGAGATTCCCCTATCCAAAGCAGCACTCCAGCCTATATGCCAAGCTCTGATGAGATCTTTTATTCGGATAATTGGGATGAAAGTAAGTTTAGCACGCCTGCCCTCCTTGGTTGAGGGTGGAATCTTTAAAAGTAGAAGATACGCAATAACATTAAAAGTATAAGCTATAACAGTGGCATACGCCGCGCCCTCTATACCCATCGCTTCAAAACCATAGTGACCGAAGATAAAAACATAATTTAAAAAAGCGTTGAGTGCGGCTGAGAAGAGTTTGATGTAGAGCGAACTTTTCGTATCTCCTGCGGCTGAGAGGGCATTGTAGAGAAGTGTATCTATAAAGATGACTACAATTCCACATGCCAATATTTTAAAATAGAGTGCGCCTTGATGCACAACTTCTGCCTCAGCACCCATCATGCTATAGATAAGTTCACTTCCAAAATAGCCGCCAATAGATACAAACACGGAGAGAACAATTGCGAAGATTCCAAGTGAAAAAAGAAGTGCGGAGGCTCTTTTCTCTCTTCTTTGACCTATAAAACGAGAGATAAGTGCATTTCCACCAACAACATAGAGCGTCATGAGGACATTGATAATCATCATAAACTGCATACTCATCCCAACAGCCGCGAGTGCATAGACACTTACCATTCCGACCATGAGCATATCTATAAGAATTTGAAGTATATCTACGAGATGTTTTAAGGCAGCTGGAATTGCCAGAGAGAAGACTTTTTGAGTGTCGTTTGAAATTAATTTGGAAATAGTTGTGCTACCTCGCTCATCGTTGCGATAAGCTCCTCTTTTGTCTCATAAGAGAGCGTTACCTTCTCCCTTACATCTGCATTTAAAGGGGTGAAGTCAAAAACTAATATGTAAGAGAGAAGCTTTACCTTCTCCCCATAAAGTTCAACCCACTCCAGACTCATCTCAGCCACTTCACCCTGCATATCGACAACTACAGCAGGGTATAATCGTGTCAGTTTGGAGAGATCTAAATCTCCCTCTTTTGATTTGTATATCATGCTAATGGTTCCTGATTCAATCTTGTTTTTAAATAGCTTCGAACCTCTTCATCTGTTCCTCTAAAAACAATCCTTTGGGAATGTTTTAATATCTGATAATCATACATAGGGTCATAATACTCTTTTAAAAGATAGGCTATCCACTCCTTATAAGCCTCAAGCCCACCACTTGCTATCTGCTCTTGGAAAGCATTTTCAAAGAGGTCGCAAACGATTTTATATCTTTGAGTTCCAATCCTTCTGCTTATTCTTTGCATTGCACTTTCGATATCACTTTTCCACTCTCTGAGATATGCCTCTTTAAAGAGGGTTTTATAACTCTCTTGTGCACTTAAAATATACTCATCAAAAGTGATTTGTACTCGCTCTTCATCGGCTGTTTCAAGAATAATAAGAGGTGCCTCAGATAAATAAGCGGCAAAAGTTTTGGGTATATAGAGACTACCGACAAATTTGCCCTCATCTTCAAAGAGCAGGTTTTTAAAACCCTTTTCTAGCTTCTGTATCAAATCATACGCCAAAGCATTTTCAAAATTTATCTGTGTAGGTTGCGGTGTGGTTTTTCTACCAAAAGAGGAGCCTCTATGATTTGCCAAGGCTTCTAAATCTATAGAGTTTTTAATATTTTTCAAAAAGAGGGTCTTTCCAGAACCCGTGCGTCCACCCAAGATAAGAGGCTCAAAACGAGTCGGCGACTCTTCAATCGCTTGCATCAAATAGTTTCTAAAGGCTTTATATCCACCTTTAAGTCTTACTATCTCTGCTCCACTCTCATCCATCCACTCTTGTGCTATTTTTGAGCGTTGTCCACCTCGAAAGCAGTAAAGTTTGGCATGTGGATTTGCTTCAAGAAAATCATTCCATGCTTGAACTCTTTCTCGCTTCACCTCGCCACTAACAAGTTTATGACCAAGTTTGACGGCCTCTGCATTTCCCTCTTGTTTGTATTTGATACCGATTAAATGTCTCTCCTCATCATTAATGAGTGGGAAATTTACGGCATGTGGAAATGCACCTTTTACAAATTCGATAGGAGCACGCACATCGATAAGGGGTGTATTGTTTAAAACGATGGAGGTAAAATCACTACTTAGTATAAGATTTGACATTTATGCAACAACCACCAAATGTTCTACTCTCGCAATCGTCTCACCGATGGCTTCAAGATGCAGAGCTGACTTCTGTGCCAACTCTAAAAAGGCATCGACTCCATCTTTTTTCACAATCACTAAAAGACCGCCTGAAGTTTGTGCATCACAAAGGATTTCTCTTTGTTGCTGCGTCATCTCGCTTATCTTAGAACCATAACTCATAAAGTTTTTACGCGCACCACCAGGGATACAACCAAGCGCTCTATACTTCTCAACATTTGGTAAAAGGGGAACTTTATCAAACCAGATATTTGCACTGATATTACTCGCTTCACAAATCTCAACCAAATGCCCAAGAAGACCAAAACCAGTCACATCTGTCATAGCGATGACACCCTCAAGCGGTGCAAATTCTGCACCTACTTTGTTAAGTGTCGTCATCGCTTTTATGGCAGGTTCTATATGCCCCTCTTCTATCTTTTTTTGTTTTTGTGCAGTCGTTAAGATACCAATACCAAGAGGTTTAGTGATAAAAATCAAACAATCTTCCTCGCCATTTGAGTTTTGCATAAGATTTCTGTTTTCAACAAGACCTGTAACGGCAAGTCCAAAGATAGGCTCAGGAGAATCAATAGAGTGACCGCCAGCAAGGGGAATACCAGCTTCATCACAGATAGAGCGTCCGCCATCTATTACCTCTCTTGCAACCTCCGCCGAGAGCTTCTCAATAGGCCATCCAAAAATAGAGATAGCCATCAAAGGTTTGCCGCCCATTGCATAAATATCGCTCAAAGCATTCGTTGCCGCAATTTGACCGAAAGTAAAAGCATCATCGACAATTGGCATAAAAAAGTCTGTAGTGGAGAGAACCGAAGTGCCATTGCCCAAGTCAAATGCCGCCGCATCATCTTTGTTTGCATTGCCAACTAAAAGCTGTGGATACTCAATACTTTTTCTTGAAGTTACTAATATTTCATCAAGTAACATCGGTGAGATTTTGCACCCGCACCCTGCCCCATGACTATACTCAGTAAGTTTTATAGATTCCATTTTTTGCCTTTTGTTTTGATATACTTCCCCTGTAGAGACGAAATTATAGCATTGAGATATTAAATGATAGAGATACCCAATTTTAAAACTTTAAATATTCAACATATTGTGTGTGATTACAATGGTACGATTGCCAAAGATGGGCTTCTTCTGCCTCAAGTAAAGCGTTTGTTAAAGGAGTTGTCTAAAGAGTACACTCTGCATCTCATCACAGCAGATACCTTTGGAACTGTCCATCAACAACTCGAATCTTCCCAAGTAACCATCAAAGTCTTAAAAAGTAACGACCATACGAAAGAGAAAGCAGAGTATATAAGAGCACTCCAAGCAGAGAAGTGTGCGGCGATTGGAAATGGAAACAACGACAAGGAGATGCTCGCGCTTGCCTCTGTCTCTATAGCGCTTTTAGGCGATGAAGGGTGTGCTAAAGATGCACTTTTCAATGCAGATGTTCTTTGTAAAAATATTGAAGATGCTCTCTCCCTTTTTCTTCACACAAAACGACTGATTGCAACGCTAAGAAGATAATTCATTGTCACTTTTGTTGAGACTTTTATTCATCTCTCCTCTTCGCATCTTCAGAAAAGCCAAGAATCCAAATGTTGTTCCAATGATAATAAATAGAGCACCGAGATAATCATTTCTCGTATATGCCATAAACATCCAACACAAATCGCCTAAGAGATAGACGATAACGGCTTCATACACTTTGCCTTTGTAGGTTAAGAAAGCACCAATATTTAAGAGGATTCCACCTAAAATCGCAAAACTCACTCTATCTCCTTAATCTTTTGACTCTTTAAAATCCAAGCAAAATAGAGAGCGCCCACCATAAAGCCTACACCAATTAAAAAGGTGATAAATTCCAAAGAGAAACCATTTGAGGCTAACAAACCTATCACATACGAAGTAAAAGCAGCGGAGCTTAAAAAGAGCATATCATTGTATGCCACGATTCTTCCATAGTACTTTTGCTCTATATTTTTTTGAAGCAAGGTGTAGGTATAAGACCAAAGCGTTGTAGTAAAAAGCCCGACAACCACACTTGCTAAGAGAGAAAGATAAAAATCTTTCATAAGCATCGCCCATAACCAAACAGCAAGACCTTGAAAGATAAAGATGTAAATGATTTTTTTATTCTTATTGATGTATTTAGCAAAGAGTATTGGTCCAACCACTAAACCTATCGCTCTTGAAGCATGCACAAGTCCAAGGGCTAAAGAGGTTGCTATCACTGAAGCATAATATTTATCTACCATTAAAGCAACAAGTGCGTCAAAGGCGGTTAAGCCCACAAAAGAGTGTACCAACATCAAATGTACGGCATGTGGAAATCTTTTAAGATACCTAAATGTATCTCTCATCATTTCATATAAGTTTTCACTACTTTTTATAAACTCCACTTTTATCTCTAACTGATAGAGTAAAACAAAACCTACCATAAACAAAAAAGCATCTAAAATAAAAGCGGTTTTAACACCTAGCCAATAGACTACAAAGCCACTCAGTGCCATACCAAATGTATAGGAAAGTGACCAGATTATAGAGTGTATCTCATTTGCAGTTTGAAGTTTTTTCCCATTAAGTATCTTTGGTAAAAGTGACATTTCAGTAGTAAAATAGAAACTAGCAGCTGCCATTTTAAAAAATATAAGCGTGTATAAGAGCCACAAATCGTTGATGTCATTTACAAACACCAAAAAGAGTGTAGAAAATACTTCAACCGCGATAAGCGACAACATAAGATTTTTTGGTCGAAGAGTATCAATAATTGAACCTGAAAATGGTGCTTGAATAACCCCCGCTAAAAAGTGAAGCATTGCTGTAAAAGCGATGACTTCTACTGAGACATTCAACTCTAATAACAAAGTATAGATTGCGATATTACTAAACCATGCACCAAAATATGCAATAAGCTGAATCGCAGACAACCTTTTTAAAATTGGCTCACTCATGAGCAGTTTATAATATTCATTCATAAATGGAAGATTATCATAAAAGATGGCTACAAAATAAATTTTTTTATTTTTTCATTAAAGTTATATTTTTTTCCGTCGATATACCTTCTAATAAATTGTATTCTTAAATCTAAAAGGAGCAGACAATGGATGGTATAGCAAATGTTGCAAAACAACAGCAATCACAGGTTAATATAGGTGAGATGCGCAATAGTGCGGCTCAACAAGTTCAAGAAAGTTCGAAATCTAATGTGGTTGAACAGTTACAAAAAGAGGTAACTCAAAGTTCACAAAAAATAGATTCAAAAGAGAAAGTGCAGGATTTAGTAAAACAACTCAATGATGCTATGGCTCCTATGAATACTAACATCAAATTTGGTGTCGATTCTCAAGATGTATTTTTCGTCTCTGTCATAGAGTCTGAAACTAGCAAAATGATTCGAAGATTTCCAGCAGAACAAGCGGCAGATTTTCTTCCAAAAATGCAGGAAGTTACTGGTATATTATTTGATACAAAAGGGTAATCAAAAACCCTTTTGTTTTATCTAGTAAATCAAAAAATATCCATTTAAAATTCCACTTCATCTTTACCCCTCAGTTTCACATATCCTTATTTACTAACCAATTATTAATCTACTTTATTGTAGAATCGCGCTTATTATTTTACTCATAAAGGGTTTTTTGCATGAAAAAAGAAGTTAAAAAAGTAGTATTGGCTTACTCTGGTGGATTGGATACAAGTGTTATATTAAAATGGCTACAAGATGAATACAAGTGTGAAGTTGTAACTTTTACAGCTGATTTAGGGCAAGGTGAAGAGTTAGAACCTGCGCGTAAAAAAGCATTACAATTTGGTATAAAGCCAGAAAATATTTTTATAGATGATTTAAGAGAAGAGTTTGTAAAAGATTTTGTCTTCCCAATGTTTAGAGCAAATGCCATTTATGAAGGTGAGTACCTTTTAGGGACTTCTATTGCTCGCCCATTGATTGCAAAACGCCAAGCCGAGATTGCTAAAATCACAGGTGCTGATGGTGTAAGCCATGGTGCAACTGGTAAAGGAAATGATCAAGTTCGTTTTGAGATGGGTTACTTAGCTCAAGATTCAACTCTTACAATTATTGCACCATGGAGAGAGTGGGATTTAAACTCTAGAGAAAAACTTTTAGCTTATGCAGAAAAACATGGTATTTCTATTGAGAAAAAAGGCAAAAAATCACCTTATTCTATGGATGCCAATCTCCTTCACATATCTTATGAAGGTGGAATTTTAGAAGATCCAAGTGCTGAGCCTGAAGAGAGTATGTGGTTATGGTCAAACTCTCCAGAGTCTGCGCCTGACAAAGCTGAGTATATTGAACTAGGCTATAAAAATGGTGACCCTATTTCACTCAATGGTAAAGAGTTAAGCCCTGCAACAATCCTTAAAACTTTAAATGAGATTGGTGGTAAACATGGTATCGGTCGTGTTGACATCGTTGAAAACCGTTTTGTAGGAATGAAAGCACGTGGATGCTATGAAACTCCAGGTGGTACTATTATGTTAAAAGCACACCGTGCTATTGAATCAATCACAATGGATCGTGAAGCTTCTCACCTCAAAGATGAAATGATGCCTCGTTATGCAAAACTTATTTATAATGGTTTTTGGTTTTCTCCAGAGCGTGAAATGCTTCAAGCTGCTATTGACAACACACAGAAGTATGTTCAAGGAACGGTACGTCTGAAACTCTATAAAGGAAGCATCATGGTCGTTGGTCGTTCTTCAGATGTATCACTTTTCAATGCGGAGTATTCAACATTTGAAGAAGATGAAGTTTATAACCAAAAAGATGCAGAAGGTTTTATAAAACTCAATGCTTTACGCTTTATAATCGAAGGTAAAGCCCGTAGAAGTAAAAAATAAACTTAGGAATAAAATAAGATGAGTATAATAAGAATTGACATGAATTCGGATGAATTTAAAGCTGAAATGGAAAAAACTATTAAGTTTACAGATAAAGTCATCAAACAATTCAACTGGGAATATAATCCACAGACAGAAATAAATGAAGGTGTACAGATGGGTCTTGCCCGTCACAAGATGATGTACAACAAAAGATTTTGTCCCTGCTTTATGGTTGAAGAAGTAGATGGAAAACCACAAAGTGTTGAAAATAGACTCTGCCCATGTAAACCAGCTTTAGAAAAAGAGATTCCTGAAGAGGGTGTCTGCCATTGTCAAATATTTTGTACTCCAGAATTTGCAGCTGCAAAGCGTGTGGAGCTTGGAATGGAAGAGGTAGTTCACACACATTCTCGTGGATTAACGCAGTCAGAGTGTGAATCTTTACTTAACCAAAGTGAACTTGATGGCGATGAGATGGTTGCTCTACTTGAAGCGAGAGAACTTGGTATGATTCACTTCAAACTTGTAGATGTTCGTGAACATATGGAGTGGCAAATGGGTCACATCAAAGGTGCGGATGCCCTCGTTCCAACAAGTAGCTTTTTTCAAACTCTTGATGAAGCTCAATTAGATAAAAATGAAAACATCATTCTTTACTGTCACATAGGAAGCCGTAGTGCTCACTGTGCTAGAATTTTAAAAGATATGAACTACACTAAAATAGGAAACTTAACGCACGGCATAGTCTCATTTAGTGGTGAAAAAGAGAGATAATTTAAAAGGATATTCATGAAAGTACTACTTATAAAAGATGTCAAAACTCTTGGTAAAGCTGGCGAAGTTAAAGAGGTTAAAGATGGTTATGGCAAAAATTTTCTTATTGGAAAAGGCTTTGCTAGAGCTGCAACTGCAGAAATCTTAGCGCAACATGCCCAAAATGAGTTAATTGTTGCTCAAAATCTTGAAAAAGAGGTAAACCTTCTTAAAGAGATAGCGAAAAAACTTGATAAATGTGAAATAATCATCACGAAAAAACTAGGTCAAAATGGTCATATATTCGGCTCAGTTACAAAAGATGAAATAGCAGCAGCCCTCAAAGAACAACACGATATAGAAATAGACAAAAAGCATATTAATGAAAAAAACGCCATTAAAACAGTAGGCGAACATGATTTGGATTTTAAACTAGGTCATGGACTTCATGCAAAACTGCATGTGGATGTTCAAGGAGAGTAAGTTTTGTTTGATGCTACTACAATACTCGCTTATAAAGGGAAAAATCAAGCTGTTATTGGTGGAGATGGTCAAGTTACTTTTGGGGACTCTGTTCTTAAAGGGAATGCAACTAAAATCCGCACCTTGGGTCAAGGTAAAATCTTAGCTGGATTTGCTGGAAGTACAGCAGATGCTTTTAACCTTTTTGATATGTTTGAAGATTTTTTAGAAGATAAAAAAGGTGACCTTTTAAAATCAGTTATCGAGTTTTCAAAAGCTTGGAGAAAAGATAAAGTTCTTCGCCGCTTAGAGGCTATGATGATTGTTTTAAATAATGAGCATATTTTTATACTAACAGGCAATGGGGATGTAGTCGAACCTGAAGATGGGGAGCTTGCGGCAATAGGAAGTGGTGGAAACTATGCTATTTCAGCAGCAAGAGCACTCAAAAAACATAGCACACTGGACGAAGAAGAGCTTGTAAAAGAGAGTTTACATATTGCAGCCGATTTATGTATATACACAAACCACAATATTAAAACCCTTGCATTAGAGGAAAACAGAGTATGAACTTAACTCCAAAAGAGATTGTTACGTATTTAGACAGATATGTTATCTCTCAAAAAGATGCTAAAAGAACAATTGCGCTTGCACTTAGAACAAGATATAGAAGAATGCAACTCAGCCAAGAACTTCAAAATGAGATTATGCCAAAAAATATTTTGATGATAGGCTCTACGGGTATTGGTAAAACAGAGATATCCAGACGACTTGCTAAAATGATGAAAGTTCCTTTTATTAAAGTTGAAGCGAGTAAATATACAGAGGTTGGTTTTGTTGGTCGTGATGTTGAGTCAATGATTCGTGATTTAGTTGTAAATGCTATATCTATTGTTAAAGCTGAACAAGAAGAAGCGAACAAAAGTAAAATTGAAAACTATGTTCTTAATAAAATAGTTGAAAAGTTACTCCCTCCTCTTCCAGAGAGTGCAAGTGAGTCTAAAAAAGAGGATTATCATAAACTTCTTAGTAGCATGGAAGATAAAGTCAACAGTGGGGAAATGGATAATAAAATAATTGAACTCTCTATTGATAAAATTCATATTGAGTTTAATGACACGAATCTTCCACCTGAAATGGCAAAAGTTCAAGAATCATTTTCTAAAATATTCACAACAATGAATAACGAAGATAATAAAAAAGAGGTGAGTGTCAAGGATGCCAAAGAGCTCTTAAAACTAGAGGCTTTATCAAAACTTCTTGATATGACAACGATTCATAATGAAGCGCTAAAACGTACAGAAGATGGCGGAATTATTTTTATTGATGAGATTGACAAAATCGCTATCAGTGCAAAATCACAAGGAAGAAATGACCCAAGCAAAGAAGGAGTACAAAGAGACCTCCTCCCTATTGTAGAGGGGAGCAGTGTCACAACAAAATATGGTGTTGTAAACACGGACCATATTCTTTTTATAGCTGCAGGTGCATTTCATTTAACAAAACCGAGTGATTTAATCCCTGAACTTCAGGGAAGATTTCCTTTAAGAGTTGAATTAGAGTCTTTAACAGAAGAGACCCTCTATAAAATCTTAACACAAACAGAAAACTCACTACTGAAGCAATATGAAGCACTCTTAAGTGTTGAAGGTTTAAAAGTAACTTTTGAAGATGAAGCTATTAAAGCAATTGCCAAACTTGCGCATCGTGCAAATGAGATAACAGAGGATATTGGTGCAAGACGGCTCCATACAGTTCTTGAAAAAGTTCTTGAACATATTAGCTTTGAAGCTGATGAGCATAATGGAGAAGAGTTTATAATTAGCTCTGAACTTGTGCATGAAAAATTAGATACGATTGTTGAAAATGACGATTTATCAAGATACATTTTATAGTTATAATGCAAAAAAAGATTACTATTGCAACAACGCTATTCTTAGATTCTCCCCAGTGGAGAGTAGATGCCCTTTGTGGCATTATAAATTTTAAAGGGTAAATAAATATGACTAAAGCTGGTTTCGTATCTCTTATTGGACGTCCAAATGCAGGAAAAAGCACATTAATGAACTCACTCTTAGGTGAAAAGATAGCTATGGTTAGCCAGAAAGCTAATGCTACAAGAAAAAGGTCTAATGCTATTGTAATGCATGAAGATACTCAAATTATTTTTGTAGATACTCCAGGTCTCCATGAAAGAGAAAAAATATTAAACCAATTTATGCTTGATGAAGCTCTTAAAGCTATGGGTGATTGCGATTTGATTGTTTATTTAGCACCTGTCACTGACAACCTTGAGCACTATGAAAAATTTCTAAAATTGAATGACAATAAAGTGAAACATATCATAGTTCTTAGCAAAATAGACCAAGTCTCACAAGATAAACTCTTCAAAAAGATTGATGCTTATTCTCCTTATGCGGAGCATTTTGAAGCGCTTATTCCTGTAGCAATACCAAAAAAAGTTGGACACGCTGATTTATTAAAAGTAATTTCTCAGAACCTTCCTGATTCTCCTTTTCTTTATGATCCAGAAGATTTAACCAGTGAACTTGTGCGTGATATCTATGCAGGATTTATAAGAGAAGCGATTTTTGAAAATATTAGTGATGAAATCCCTTATGAATCCGACGTTCTTATTGATTCTATAAAAGAAGAGGACAATTTAGACAAAATTCATGCAACAATAATTATTGAAAAAGAGTCTCAAAAAGGGATTATCATTGGCAAAGGTGGAGAAGCCATCAAACGTATTGGACAATACGCGAGACTTAAGATAGAAACACTTAGCGGGAAAAAAACATATTTAAACTTGCAAGTCAGTGTTAAAAAAGGGTGGTCAAAGGACAAGTCATTCCTAGAAGAGATAGGATATAAATCATGAAGCTTCTTCTATTACTGTTTTTAACTGTTTCTATTTATGCGAACTCTTTACTGACTGAGTATAGAAATAACGGCTTTGATTCTATAGAAAAAAAAATGGACTTGGAACTTACAAAGAAAGAGTATTGGAGTGAATTTCTAAAAGACAAAAAAACAACTTTTGGATACCTTGAATCCTACTCAGAAGTTCTCACTTGTGATAAAGAACGCTCCACTTTAAACCTATACACTAAAGACAAAAATTCTACCTATAAGTTTGAACAAAACTATAGTGCCTTTACAGGAAAAGAGAAAGGGGATAAGACAAAAGAGGGAGATTTAAAAACACCCATAGGAATCTATACCCTAACTGAAAAAATTTCTAATCCAGACTCCTTCTATGGCCCTTTAGCCTTTGTTACATCCTATCCAAATATATATGACAGATATAGAGGGAAAAATGGTTCAGGAATATGGATTCGTGGGCTTCCAACTGAACAAGAAAGAGATGAATTTACAAAAGGTTGTATAGCAATTAACAATCAAAATATAGAGTACTTAGATAAAAAAATAGATATTAAAAAAACATTATTAATTATCAACAGTGCACCAGTACACAAAGATGTTCCTAAAGATGTAGTAACTTCTATTTTGTCTCAATTATACCTCTGGAGATACTCTTGGATTTATAATGATATAGATAAATATTTAGGTTTTTATTCTGATGACTTTGTTAGAACAGATGGAATGAAATTCAATGATTTTAAAACATATAAAAAAAGAGTCTTTAATAAACTTGAGAAAAAAACAATTATTTTTAATGACATCAATCTAGTTCCATATCCAAATACAGAAAATATCTACCAATTAACTTTTAAAGAGATATATTCATCGGAGAGTTTTCAATTTACTGGGGAAAAGACTTTAATGCTTAAACTTGGTGAAAAAAATCAAATAAAAATATTTACAGAAAAATAAAATGTCGCCTATGAATTTAATTTATTTTAAATATATTTTTTTTCTTATACTAATATGCACCCAAGCAACGGCTACTGTTCAGTTAATAAAAAAAGAAAACCCTGATTCAAACACAACACTTCTGGTTATAGCTGGAATACACGGAGATGAGTCAGGAGGTTATTTTGCAGCATCTATATTAGCTTCTCACTACAAAATTACTAACAAGAACTTATGGATTGTTCCAAATCTTAATACAAAAAGTATACAAGCAGACACAAGGGGCTTGAACGGGGATATGAATAGAAAGTTTTCTTTCATAAAAGAAGCAGATAAAGATGCCCTGATAATAAAAGAGATTAAAGAGATAATTCTTTCTAAAAATGTATCTTTAGTGCTCAACCTACATGATGGACATGGCTTTTACCGAAAAGAAAATCAAGGAAACATTTTTAATCCAAATTCATGGGGACAAACATGTGTCATCGACCAAGTAAAGCTAAAGCAACTTCAGCCATTTGGTGATTTAAACACAATAGCTTCAACTGTAAAAACGAATATGAATAAAAAACTTTTACAAAAGCACCATAGCTTTGATGTTAAAAATACAAATACAAAATTTGAAGATGAAGATATGCGTCTCTCTTTAACATATTATGCAGTTACCAATAACAAACCGGCCTTTGCTATAGAGAGCAGTAAAAATTTATCTTCACTCAGTGAAAAAGTTTTTTATCAACTTCTTGCTATAGAAGAGTTTATGAATGTAATGCAAATATCATATACCAGAGACTTCGCATTAGATATAAAAGAGCTGGGGCACCTTATACAAGAGTATGGAAGCCTTACTATCAATAATAACATTGTATTGGATTTCACTGATATAAAAAAATCTTTAAGCTATATTCCGATAGAATCAAATAGGAATGAGTTTAAGTTTTCTCATCCACTTGGAAGTATAAATAAGGATAATGGTATATATCTTGCTTATATAGGCAATCAGCATGTAACAACATTGCGTCCACAGTACTTTAAAATTGCTGAGGGATGTCCAAAAAACATTGATGTTAATATTGACGGAACTCTGTCTACTATCAGTGCTGTTTCAGATTTTTTTGTAACTGACGATTTTATCATATTGGAAGGCCAAGACTTTCGAGTGAATGTGATAGGATTTACTTCTATGAAGACCAAAGATGAGAGTGGATTGAAAGTATCCCTTGATTCACTAAACAAAAAATTTTCTGTAGATAAAAGTAATCGTATCTATAGAATAGAATTTTATAAAAATGATGAATTTTGCTCCATGTCAATGGTTCATTTTAAATAGGTTGTAAAAGATGAATAAAGAAAATCAGCACTCTTTCTCAAGTGTAGTTTCGGCAAACCCTTATAAAAATACATATTTAAGCGGTATGTCTAGTTTTTTAACTGAGACAACCTCCCCTGAATACAT
This sequence comes from Sulfurimonas sp. CG01_land_8_20_14_3_00_36_23, assembly GCA_002781365.1. GTDB lineage: Bacteria > Campylobacterota > Campylobacteria > Campylobacterales > Sulfurimonadaceae > Sulfurimonas. The sequence continues at coordinate 20,903 of PETN01000017.1, read as the reverse complement.
AAAAAATCAGTTTGTAATCTCATATTTAAATACAAATGATTTTATCACAAGCCAACTAGAAATTACAAAGAATATCCCCGAAGAAGATTTATTTGATGCAATCAATAATAAAATATATGATGATTTAGGATTAGATCAAGCAGTCAGCTATCAAGTACAGTATATTGAAACATTTAATAACCTTGATGAAGACAATAGACATTTTCAAGTTTTTATAGTTGATCCATTTATCATAAGTGAAACATTTAAAAATGTAGTTAATAGTATAAAGTACATAGATATAATTGTTCCATTACCGCTATTACTCAAGTCACTCTACTCCAAAGAAATTGTACAAAATAGCGGTGTGCACTGCTATGTATACTTTCAAGAAAATGATACTTTTGTTACATTTTACAATGAAAAAGAGTTTGTTTATACAAAATCCATTAAATATTCTTTCCTACAAATGCACGAAAGATTTTGCGAACTTTATGGTGAGAGAATAGAGTATGAAGATTTTTTAGATTTTTTAACTAATGAAAATCTAAAAGATACAAAGAGTGAATATAAAGAACATATAATAAAACTTTACAAAGAGATATTCGCAAATATAAATGACATTCTAACTTTCGTTAAGAGAGCGTTTGAAATAGAAAGAATAGAACATTTATATATTGGTTCACAAGTCTATACGGTCACAAAACTTGACGAGATGGCTGAAGTTGAACTAAGTATTAAAAGTAGTGATTTTGCATTTGATTATGGCTTTGAAGGTGAAGGTACTTACATAGATCAAATTCATGCGCTTATGCATGTATATACAACATTACCTAGTAATGAAAGGTATGAGTGTAACTTCACAACTTTCCCTAGACCAGCAAAGTTTCAACATAGAGAGAGTGGCAAGCTTATTCTACTTGCTGTTGCATCACTACTTATCGCATTTATTTACCCTGTGACGTATTGGGCGCTTACTTATGCACAGACTTTGCAATATGAACTTTTACAGGGAGAGTATACTGAACTGCATACTGTAAAGACGACTCGCGAAGCTACAATAAAGAATAGAGAAGCTGACAAAGAAAAAACTTTAGCTCTTCTAGCAAAAGAACAACAAAATTACAACGAGAAGAAAGCTACTCTCATTAAAATTCATGAAGTTAAAATTGATTATCCAATGAAATCTAAACTTTTAGCTCTCTTAACAAAGGATTTAAATAAGTATAATGTTAATGTTAGTGATTTGTCATATTTTGAAGACAATAGTACAAAAAACTTTAAGCTCAACCTTGTATCATCTAATGATAAAAAAATAACTCAAATGATAGAGTATCTAACAAAAATTTATGGGGGTAAATTTCATTTTTCTTTAGAAGAGATTTCTTATAAAGAAGCGAATAAAAAATACTTTGCTGAGTTAAAAGTGAGAATATTATGAAATTAAATATTGAAGACTACTTACAAAAAATTGACTTAATCTTTAAAGAGAAAAGTCAAAAAGATACATATATGACATACGTTATGCTATTTAGTGTTATATTCGCATTTTCTTATTTACTTTTTTGGGATAGTTCTGAAAATGACTTTAAACAACAAAATGCAAAAATTGTCTCTCTTACAGGTAAAATAAAAGCGGATAAGATGTATTTACAATACAATCCGCAAAGTAAAATTATTACTCTTGAAAACGAGATATCAAAAGCTGAAGCTGAAATGAAAACTCATAAAGAGAACAATGAATACATAAAAACAAAAATCGAAACAATATCTTCTCTTATTTATGATGAAAGAAGCTGGGGTGAGTACCTACATTCTGTATCTATAAATGCAAAAAAATATGATATTAAAATTAAAAATTTTACAAATAAGTATGCTTTAAATAATCAGTCCTTTGGGCATATACTTAACATAACATTAGAGACAACTGGAGATTTCAAGAATACGCTTAAGTTTATTAATTCACTTGAACAGAGTGAGTTGGTTGTGGATATACATGCACTCAACATCAAAGCAGAAAAGAGTCTCAATACAGATCTAAATATTTCAGTTTGGGGGATTACATACTAATGAAAAATTATACAAATGTTCTTTTCTTCTTATTTGTCACTATCTCCCTTGGTGCTAATGAGCTTTCATGGGTCGATGAGCAAATAGAAGCCATCAAGACTCCAAGAAAAGGTATTATTGACAAAAATATTGCCAGATTAGATAGCCCATTTATCTTTTTAAATGCAAAAACTAAAAAAGTAAGAACTAAACGTCCAACTTCGTACAAAACTGCTTCATCCTCTGGTAGCTCTGTAAAAAAAGATGATGCAAATATAATCACAAAAGGTGCTATTCCAAATGTCTATTTGGATGCGATTATGAATAGTTCTGCTTTAATAGGTGGTCAATGGTATAAGGTCAATGACTTTATAAAAGGTTATAAAATATTAAGCATTCACTCAACTTCTGTTATCTTAGAAAAAGACAATAGAAAGATATTACTATCAACAAATAGTAAGAATCAAACTCTAAAATTTAAAAATAAGTAGGTATAACAAATGAAATTAATACATCCTTCAATATATGGAACACTTTTAGCGGTTATATTGTCAACTAGCAGTTATGCTGATTGTTCTTATGAACTTTTCAGTATAAGCTCAACAAAAGATACAAAAATTATTGATTTTATAGAACAACTAAGTGATGAGTGTGAATTTAGTGTCATTATCACAGATCCACATGCCGAAAAGTTTTTGGAAAGAAAACTTAACAAAACACACTTAAAAAATTTAACAATAGATGAAGTTTTAGACATTATTTTAAAAGAAAACAACTTATCATATAAGTTAGAAAACAATCTATTGAAAGTTTCATACCTAAGTACAAAAGTTTTCGGTATTGACTATATTTTATCACAAAGAAAAGGAACTGGGAGCACGGATATTACTCTTAGTTCCTCTTCTGCAACTAGTGGAGGGAGTGCTGGGACTTCATCAGCAAGTGGATCCACACAGAGTAGTGATAGCGGTTCTAATGCGCAGTCAGGGATGAAAATAGAGTCAACAGATGAAGTACAGTTTTGGGCTGATTTGGATCTTGAATTTAGAAGAGTTCTCAATCGACCAAATGATGCGTATCAGGCTGAAGCTCCAATTATCAATAAGAATGCTGGTCTTATAACAGTCACTGCGACAATAAAGCAGATGCAAAGATTAGAAGGCTATCTAAAAAAATTACAAAATAAAGTTCAACTGCAAGTTCTAATTGACGTTCAACTGTTGTCTGTCACTATGGATAAAGGCAAAACAACAGGTATAGATTGGAAACAGTTATATGCACTTCAAAATGTTCAGTTATCTGTTGATTATATGAGTAAAAACAATGTTACTGAATGGACAGATACTTCGATTACAACTGTGGGTGATCAAGCCAAAAATGTAGCAAATCTTGTTACCATTAAAGGTGGTGGCTCATTAAATGAAGTGATTAAATTTTTACAAACGCAAGGCGATGTAAGCTCAATCTCTAATCCGAAAGTGCTCACTCTAAATAATCAACCAGCACTCATAACAGCTGGAACTGAATACTTTTATAAGCTTCAACAATCAACGAGCCAACAAGGCTCTGGTGGAGGAGTTGCTTCTACCACACAAAACGATGAAGTAAAATCAGTTTTTGCAGGTGTTTTGCTTGATATTACTCCTGAAATTGCAGATGATAAGACGATTACACTTAAAATCAATCCATCCCTTTCAGAAACAGCACAAACTATTACAACTGGTTCAACAGGAAGAGTCATGCCGCCAGACCTTACACGTCGTCAATTATCTTCTGTTGTAACTGTAAAAGATGGAAACAGAATTATCCTAGGTGGCTTAATTAACACTAAACATATGATTGACTCTAGTAAAGTTCCTATTTTAGGAGACATCCCTGGATTGAGTTACTTTTTCAAGTATGAGAGTAAAATAAAGCAAGTTCAAGAGCTTGTTATCGTAATTGAACCGCATATTATTGACAAAGAGTATGATAGTTTATCGTTATCAGATTTAGGCTATGAAGGGCTAACGGATGCTATCTTAGACCATAATGCATCAAATATGATGAAAAAACTTCAAATAGAGAAAGAGTAGAATGAAGTCAAGTATCTTTCAAAACTCGAAAAATGTTTTTTTAGATACTGTAAATGCTAAAGATTACATACAGTTAGATAGAGTTTCAACAATATATCAGTCACTTAAAGACTCTGTTAAGAAACCTCTAAAAATGATACTTCTTTATGGCAAGCCTGGAACTGGTAAGAGTATGTTTTTAACAAAAATATACCATGATCTCTCAACTCTGCAAATGGTTCATCTCTACAATACTCCAATACTCGACGAGAGTGAATTTTTTAAAACGCTTGCTCAAGATTTACTCAATGTAAAATATAAAGGTGAATTAAATTTCACACAATTTATGAAAATTATGAATGAAAGCTTCATAGATGAGATTCCATTAGTATTATTAGATGAGGCACAACTTTATTCCCCTGCTCTAATGGAGAAGATAAGGTTACTTTCGGACACAAGAAAGGTAAAGTTTGTTATCGCTTTACATAAAACTGAGAAAGAAGACCTTATTGCAAAAGAGCATTTTCAAACAAGAATTTGGGAGAGTATAGAGTTAGAAAATGCGTCTAGTGCTGAGCTTAAAATATATATACAAAAAAAATTGATGAAAGCCAACTGTTTTGACGCAGCAAATATGTTTCAAAATAAGTCTGTAAACTTAATTCATAAAATAACAAAAGGAAATTATAGAGATACAAATAAACTTTTATACTCCCTATTTGATATTTACACATGGTATGAAGAGAACAACCCAGTGAAAATCAATAAAAGTCTAGTATCTCATAAAATAATTGAAATGTCCGCAATACACACAGGTTTAATCAATGCTTAATATACATGAACTAGAGAGCAAGTGGCTCAATTATAAAATTAAGTCCTATATTCCACATGCTGTAATTATTATAAGTATACTGATTATTTTTATAATAGTACTTACTATTTTGGAGTATTCTTCGTACATAGATAGTAATAATCAAGTTCCTGAGCAAGAAAAAACTTCTGTCATAGTGCTAGAAAAAAAGGTTGAACCAACTACAAAAGAGCTCAATACAACGCAAGATAAAAATCTTTCTTTGGCTACTATCTCTCTTGAGGATATTGACAAAGTTATAGAGCAAATGTATCTAAAGCAAGAGCATCTTGCTCAGAGTAATAAACTAAAAGAGAAAAAGATTGTTTTGTCTCCCTCTTTAGAATTTATGAATAGTATGCATGACAATGCTCTTCCATACTATGAAGAGGATAAAAAGGCTCAAGTAAAAACGCAAAAAAGTACAAATACTGATCAAGCTAATAAACAAGCTACTTCAAAAAATGAAGCTCCTGAAAAAACTAAAATCAAAGAAACTGTTCAAGTAGATTCTATTGAGATTAAAAGACAAAATACACGAGAAGATATTCAATCTGTTATTAAAAGGTTCAAAAAAAGCAACAATCCTATTCTGAGTCTTTTTGTTGCTAAAAAATATTATGAGATAGGAGAATATAATATGTCCTATAACTACTCTTTAATTACGAATGAACTCAATAACAATATAGAAGCAAGTTGGATTATATTTACGAAATCACTTGTGAAACTCAACAAAAAAGAGATGGCCGTAAAGACACTCCAGCAATATGTTGAACACTCACAATCCAATCAGGCAAAGCTTTTATTGGATGAAATTACATCAGGGAAATTCAAATGAAAATAATACTTGCCCTATTTATTGCATTTAGTTTATACGCAGATATAAAACAAAATATGTTTAATCTTTATCAAAATAAGAAATATGTAGATGTATGTGATATTGGTTTCAATAATTTTGGCAGATTTAAAAATGATGAAGAGTTTGTCTCTTTATATGCGTTTGCCTGCTTAAATTCTGACTACTTAGATAGATTATCTATTCCTATCGCAATTCTAAAGTTCTCAGCTGAGGCTAGAGCAAACTCTGCCTACTTTGCTGTCATTTTAATGCAAAAAAAATTACTCTATCACGCCTTGATAGATGGGTATAATTTATCTTCTTTAGATTTGCCAAGCACAGACTATGTCCTCTCAAAAGTATTTGACCTCTATGCAAAACTTGGAGAGCATGAATCAAGAGCATTTTATCTTTTTGAAGATGACACAGATAAAAAATTGACGTATAAGTTATATCTTACTAAGGATGATAAGCTTAGCAAAATTGTTATAGAAGAGTTTTACGATACAATAACTCTTAAGCGACATGTTTATTGGTAGGAGTTGTTTTGGATAGAATTACACAGGATTTACTTGCAAATGGCTCCATTATGCAAAGACAAGTTGACAGGCTATTAGCACAAAGTATAAGCCCAGATTTGATTTTGAGAGATATAACACTCTCTGGTTTTATGACGATGGATAGGCTTGTTCGTTTTATAGTGCAGCAAATCAGGTCTGGTGTTTATGAACTCTCAATCATAGATGATTATGACTATATCAAAGAGCACATTGTCTTGCAAAAGTTATCTCAAGAAGAGAATTTACTCTTTATTGACTTGGACTCTATTGATATGGACTATAAGCTAACAGAAAGAGCCCCTTTAGCACAGCTAAAGAAATTTAATGCTCTGCCTATTTCTGAAGATGAATTAAGTGTAACTGTTGCTTTTAATGATCCTCTCAACATAGATGCTCAAGAAGCTCTGCAGAGGCTCTTTCCAAGAAAACCACTTAAAGTGGCTGTAGCAACAAAAAAGCAGATTCAGTCTTATCTCTTTAAAGTTGAGCTCAAAAACAGCGTAAAAGATTTAGTCGCAAAAATAAGAGATGAACTCAATTCTATTAACTCTGTAGAGGAGCAACAAGAGGCTTCATCTATCTTACTTTTAATAGATGTTGTTTTAAAAACATGTATTCAAGGTCGTGCAAGTGATATACATATCGAACCAACAGAAAAGAACTGCGTTGTTCGAGGTAGAGTTGATGGAAAGTTAACTGAAATGTTTATATTTGAAAAAGATATATACCCTCCACTAGCATCAAGGCTTAAACTTTTAGCAAATCTTGATATTGCAGAAAAAAGAAAGCCTCAAGATGGTCGTTTTTCAACACTAGTTGGAGCACTTGAATACGATTTTAGGATATCTACACTGCCAATTTTATATGGTGAATCTATTGTAATGCGTGTTTTAGATAAACAAAAAGCCTTAGTAAAATTGGAAGATGCAGGTATGGATACAGCAAATTATCAGAAACTTCTAAAAGGTTTACAAGCCCCTTTTGGTATTATTCTTGTAACTGGACCTACTGGTAGTGGTAAGACAACAACTCTTTATGGTGCACTTAATGAACTTAGAAATGTTGAGGATAAGGTTATTACAGTAGAAGATCCTGTAGAGTATAGAATGAACCTTATTCAACAAGTTCAAGTCAATCCTAAAGTTGGTCTCAGTTTTGCAGATGCACTTCGTTCCATCCTAAGACAAGATCCAGATAAGATTATGATTGGTGAGATTCGAGATCAAGAGACCTTAGAGATAGCCATAAAAGCTGCTCTTACTGGTCACTTAGTGATCTCTACGCTTCATACGAATGATGCAATCAGTTCTATTCCTCGTATGGCAGATATGGGAATACAACACTATCTTATAAGTGGTGCATTGGTAGCTATTCAGGCGCAAAGACTGGTTCGAAAGATATGCGTGCATTGTAAGGTAGAAGAGAAGTTGTCACCTACTATAATAGAAGAGTTAGGTAGTTTTATCCCTGAAAATGCAAAGTTTTACATTGGAAAAGGGTGTAAAGAGTGTAATGAAAGCGGCTACATGGGGAGAGAAATGATATGTGAGGTCTTAAATATCTCAGAGGAGTTATCTTCCATTATTGCCAAAGGAGCTTCTAAAGATGCTATGTTAGAACAAGCCAAGAGAGATGGATTCATTGGAATTTATGAAAATGGAATTCAAAAAGCTCTCGATGGTATTACAAGCATAGAAGAAATATTAAGGGTGGCAAAAGGATGAAATATTTTATAGTTACACTATTAACAAAAGGTAAAAAAGAAGAAATTGCACTCTATGCGAATGATAGAAAAGAGGCGAACAATTTTGCAAGGCTAAAACACTCTGGAATCATTATAAAAGTTGTTGAAGCAGAAGAACCGCTAGATATTCAGTTCAAAAGATTTAAAACAGAGTTTTTTAAAAATATTAAAAAGAGTAAAATTAAACCAGATTCCCTTATTGCAGCGATAAGACAACTCGCAGTAATGACAAATGCAGGTATCTCTATACATGACTCGCTTGGAGAAATTGGAAAATCAACGGATGATCAAGCACTCAAAACTGTTTTTATAAAATTAGCTGATGATATTAACTCCGGTCACTCTTTATCAAAGTCAATGGAGAACTTTAGATTTGAGTTAGGTAACTTAACCATTGCTATGGTTCAATTAGGTGAACAAACTGGTAATCTAGACCAGTCTCTCTACTCCTTAGCAGATATGCTTGAAGAGATTAGAGCGAATGTTGTTAAGTTTAAAAAAGCGATGGCATACCCAAGAAATGTAATGATAGCTATGGCAGTAGCATTTACAATCCTTATCTCCTATGTTGTACCACAATTTAAAGCAATTTTTGAAGAGTTAGGGGCAGACTTACCACTTCCAACTCAAATTTTACTTACATTAGAACATCTCTTTAACAATTATGGTCCTTATGTTTTAGCCGTCCTCTTTATCTCGTTTATGATATTTAAATATCTTATAAACAACTATAGGCATATCAAATATGCTTGGCATGCGTTTCTACTCAAAACCTATCTGATTAAAAACCTTATAAAATTTGCCACTCTTAGCCGTTTTACTCTTGTGTTTGCAGAGTTGATTCGTGCAGGTATCCCAATAGCAGATGCACTTGATACTGCCATAGCAATGATTGATTCCCTTCCTCTTAAGTCACAGCTTTTATCAGTACGCTCAACAGTTGAAAAAGGTGGTACGCTTAACCAAGGGTTAAAAGACACTGGACTCTTTGAAAACATGATTATACAGATGATTTCAGCTGGCGAGGATAGTGGTTCGCTTGATACAATGATTAGTAAGGTAGCAGATTACTACAAAATGCGATTTGATGCAATCATTGCAGGACTTTCAGAAGCAATTGAGCCTATCATGCTCTTTATTATCGCTTCTATGGTTATTTTACTTGCTCTTGGTATCTTCTTACCTATGTGGAGTATGGGAAATGCTGTACAAGGTCGATAAAAGTTAAACTACTTCTTCAAAGTGCTTAGTTTTTATACATAAAACAACGATTGTTATCTATTTGTTTTATTATAATTACTTAAAAATGAAGCACTCTATGGAGAAGTTATGATTAACACATTAATCAAAAATAGTAAAATTACAATTTTCTTTCAACCTATAATCTCTATAAAAGACCAAAAAATTATAGCGTATGAAGCACTCACAAGAGCCTATGATGAAGATGGTGGAATCATTATGCCACTTTTTCTTTTTGCTCAAGCTCAAAAAGAGAACCTCTCCTCAAGACTCGATAATTATGTCCGAGAATTAGCTATTACAAAGTTTAAGAGCTACTACAAAGAGGACAAAAGTTTACTCCTCTTCTTAAACTTTGAATCTTCTATTATTGAGAATGATAACTCTAATGATTTTATTGATTTTGTTCAAAAGAGTCAAATCAACCCCTCTAATATTGTTGTCGAGATTAAAGAAGATAGCGTAAAAGAGACCTCCTCTTTACAAAAATTTGTTCAAAAGTATAGAGGTTTAGGTTTCATTATCGCTGTAGATGATTTTGGAACGGGTTACTCAAGCTTTGACAGACTAGCTCTCATTCGACCCGATATTGTCAAAGCGGACAGGTCTCTTATTTATGATGTTCACAACAACTTTATTCACTCAGAAATATTGAGTGCAATATCTAATATGTGTCATAAAATAGGAGCCATAGTCCTAGCAGAAGGTGTTGAGAGCAGAGATGAAATACTCAGCTGTATGACAAAAGATATAGATATTTTTCAGGGTTTTTGGCTCTGCAAGCCCAAAGATGAGATTACCGCTCCAATTAAAGAGGATATAGTAAAAAATATCCTCGATGTAGGGGCTAAATATAGATATGCAATGAAAGAGCATCTTACAAAAAAAGAGAGCTTCATCAAAAATTTACAAGAGTTATCTCAAAAAGTTATCTCTATATTAGAACGCTCTCATCCTGAGAATGAGCAGATGTTAAGCAGCGTTGTCTTGGAACACGCTAAACTTGAAGCGGTCTATATTCTTAATGAAGAGAATGGGATACAAGTAGGGCAAACAATTATACATTCAGAGGAGAAAGTTCTTTATAAACCTACGAAAGAGGGTCATGACCATAGTCTCAAATGGTACTATCTTCTAGCCAAAGACTCTCTAAGCGGTGATTATCTCAGTAGTAAATATATCTCTAAAGCAACAGGCAATATGTGTAGAACCTACTCTGTAAAAGTAAGCATTGATTCTATCACGCACATTGTATGTTTGGATGTAACGGAGTAGGAATATCAAGAGTAACTTTTAACTCTCGTGTTGCGTATATCCTTTTTGTATTTGCAATTTTTTTGAGAGTATTTTCACACTCTCAGAGATGTCAGAGTCGGCAATATGGTAATGTTCATGTAGTTTTTCTAAAGAGTCATCTATCTTCTTACTTAACATCTCACTCAAAACTTCTACATGATTTTTAAGTGCCTCTATCTGCTCTTCTTCAGAAAACTTCATCTCTTTTGCAATACTACTCAACTGAGCTTGTGACTTTACATAATCACTCTTAATCAGCTCAATGTCATGTAGCAAATCTTTAACACTTAGATATGTTGTTGAGAAACTATCATTTTTCTCTTTAAGTTCATCCATTTTTTTGGAGGAGAGAATCATCTGCTTCATAATCATTTCGCTTTGATTTCTAATCCCTATAAGTCTGTTTTCATCTTCTGACAAAGAGGTACCCATACTCTCTGTTTGAGATTTTAAAGAGAGTAGTTGTCTTGAAAAAGATTGTGTTACTCCGGAGAGGTTCACGAGAGTATGCTCGGTAATAGAGTCTGCTATATCTGTAGAGAGCCTACTCATTTCACTCAACTGAGCCTTTAACGCTTCTATCTCATCCAAAGTCTCTAGCTTACTTTGAAGCGCTTTATTGAGCATATTTTTGAGTTGATTATGGTGTTCTTGTTCTGCTATTCTAAGAATATCAATATGTTTATGCACAACATTATCAAGTTCTGGGAGTTGTACAGTTGAGAACTCTAAAAAAGCATTAGAAACACTCTGCTGCCACACTTCAAACTCATCAATTTTTTCTAAAAATCTACTTTGATTCTCTTTTATCCCCTCTAGAGCCTTCATATCTTGCTTGAATTTTTCAAAAATCTCCTCTTTGGCTTTTAACTCATCATATTGTGAGAGTGCTATTCTCTTCTCTATCCCACCCATGAACTCTTTCATCTCTGCAAGTTGCGAGGCTAATGCTTGTGCAAAACCATCTTGCGATCTCAAGCTTTGTGTCTGTTGTGTTTGATGCAGTATATTCATAACAATATAGAGCAAAAGTGAGACAAGAAGAGGGAGAAGTGATTCTCGAAGTAGCAGAGAAATCTCTTTTTGATCAGGAAAGATTATAAAATGAACAATGCTGCTAATGGCACCTATGCCTACCATAAGTGGAGCGTAGTTAATTTTATTTGCCTGTTTTAAAATAGATATTTGTCTTAAGAAAAGGAGAGCCATAAAGGAAAAGGCAAGTAGTAAGTCACTCTCATACATTGTAAACTCCAAAGAGATTTGTAGGTAAAACTATTTTATCATAAAATATTATAAAACAATATCTAAAATCTCTTTTGGCATGTGGATAAGTTTCTCATGTTCGCCATTTTTTGAAAAGCCCCATGTTGCGAACATAGACTCTATTCCAGCATTTTGTGCACTCAACATATCTTTAGAATTATCTCCAACCATCCAAGCCTTATGTAGAGCTCTATCGAACTTGTAATAATCCAAAATCTCATTTAACATTTGAGGGTCAGGCTTTGGAATAGTTTGCGTACTCGCTCCAATGATTACATCAAACATGTGTGCCACTGCTAAGTGTGTGAGTATTCTACGAGCAAATTGCGTGGGTGCATTTGTAGCCACAGAGATTTTAATTCCACATGCCAAAAGCTCTTGCAGTGTCTCTAAAACACCCTCATAAAGATAGGGGCTAACAATGCACTGTTTTTCATAATGTACTTCAAAAAGTTCTCTATCACTCTGCTCATACGTCTCCGTATTATAGAAGAGTTTTGGAAGATTTCTCACAGGCATATTGATAGCTTCAACCACAAAGTCTTCAGAGAGTGGTTCAAGGTTATAGTTTACTTTTCTAACATAATTTACAGATATTGTTATATCTTTTTTAGAGTCTAAAAGCGTGCCATCCATATCAAATATTACAACTTTCATTTTTGTGCCTAAACCTATCTCATCTTCTCATATATTTCACAAAGAGCATCCACAAAAAGTTCACTATCATTTGGACATCTGCAAACTCTATACTCTTTAAAGCCTAACTCCTCAGCCACTTCACGGTACTCAATCTCAAGCTCATAATCTGTTTCTGAGTTGTCAATCGTAAAAGCTAAAGGAAAGATAATGACACCTCTGTTTCTCACACTCTTTAGTTTATCTTCCAAAGATGGCTTTAACCATGCCATTGGTCCCACTTTGGACTGGTATGCCAAATGAACCTCATGAAAATTCATACTCTCCTCTTTGAGCTTCTCTTTAAGTATTTCCACATGCCGATTGATATGCTTTTCATACACATCCCCTGCATCGACTATTTTTTGAGGAAGACCATGTGCTGAGAAGATAATATCAAAATCTCTATAGGCATCCTCACCCATCTTCTCTTTGACTCTTTCTATAATAGCCTTGTTATAACTCTCATTTTCAAAAAAGTGTTTAATCTCTACCATAAGTGCAGAGCCTTCACTTGCATGGTACTGCTCCTCAAAATCTTCGAGGGAGGATTTTGTTGTGGTTGTTGAGTATTGAGGATAGAGAGGAATGAGATAAATCTTATCTACATTAGCTTTGTTAATTCTCTCGATAACTTCATCCGCAAAGGGTGGCGTATAGCGCATAGCAAAATCCACAAGAACATTCTCGCCTACTCTCTCTTGAAGTTTAGCAACTAAGTTTTTTGTATGTCCTACAAGCGGGGATTTCCCACCAAGTTGTCTGTAGATTTCTTGTGAGCTCTCCGTTCTATTAAAAACTATCAAACCGCCAACAAACTTTCTCAAAAGATTGCTTTTCATCGTGAGTATGTTCTTATCTGCAAACATATTTTTTAAGAACATCTCAACTTCACTAAGATTGTTCGGTCCACCCATATTTAACAAAATGATTGCTTCTTTTTTCAAATCTCTTTCCCTGCTCTGTTTATGATTTTAACAATTCCAACAACTCATTCCCACTAAAGTTGATGTTCTCTTGCTGATTATCTGTGTCGTAAATAGCATCTTGAATCGCTTGTTTTCTTGTCTGCAATTCCAAAATCTTCTGCTCGATTGTATTTTCTACTATCAATTTATACACAAATACTGCTTTAGTTTGCCCTATTCTATGTACTCTATCCGTTGCTTGGTTCTCAACAGCGGGGTTCCACCATGGGTCGTAGTGGATAACTGTATCGGCTTCTACAAGGTTGAGTCCAACGCCTCCCGCTTTGAGTGAAATGAGAAAAATATCCGCTTTTCCTGAGGTAAATGTCTCTAATACCTCCTCTCTGTTGCGTGTGGAACCTGTAAGTTTTGTGTAGCTAATCTCTTGCTCTTTTATCTTCTCTTCAATAATAGCTAACATCGAGGTAAATTGTGAAAATATTAGTATCTTTCTCCCCTCTTGTAAAAGCTCATCGACTAGGTCTAAAAGCAGCTCTAGTTTTGCTGACTCCTGCACCTTTTGCGCCTCTTCTATTTTGAGCAGACTTGGGTCACAACAGACTTGTCTTAGTTTTAAAAGTGCGTCAAGCAGCGTGATATGCGAAGAGCCTAAGCCCTTTTCCCGTACCGCTTCTTGAACTTTTTTCTCCATTGTGACGCGTATAGATTCATAAAGCTTAGATTGCGCACTCTCAAACTGAGTATATTTTATAATCTCAGATTTCTCTGGCAACTCATCGGCGACCTTCTCTTTTGTTCTGCGTACCATAAAGGGTTGGACACGTCTGTTTAGAAGATTTTGTCTCTCAAAATTATGCTCTTTTTCGATAGGTGTTTGGTAGTACATTCTAAAAAAACTCAAACTCTCCAAAAAGCCAGGCATTAAAAAGCTAAAGATACTCCAAAGCTCTCCTAAATGGTTCTCAATCGGCGTTCCACTTAAAGCAAGTCTATAATCACTCTTAAAAGTTTTGAGCGCAATCGCCATCTGCGTTTTTGGATTTTTAATCTTTTGTGCTTCATCTAAGATGATATAGAAAAATTTGTACTCATTAAATCTTTTTTGATCTTTTACAACCAGAGGATAGGTTGTAAGCAAGATGTCATAATTCTCTATATCATCAAATCTATCTGCCCTATCATTGCCATGAAGCGATAAAACACGCAAGTTTGGAGTAAACTTTTTAGCCTCATTTTTCCAGTTTGCTATTAAAGAAGTTGGCATCACAATCAGACTCGGATTGGTCAGTTTGCCCTCCTCTTTGAGTCTTGAGATATGTGCTAGGGTCTGCACTGTTTTTCCAAGCCCCATATCATCAGCGAGGATGCCTCCAAATTTGAACTCATAGAGGAAGTTAAGCCAGTTAAGTCCCTCTTGTTGATACTCTCTGAGATTGGCATTAAGACATTTTGGCGGCTCTACTTTTTTGATACCTTTAAAGTTTTTGAGTTTGTTGGAGAGTTCAAGAATCTCTTTGCTCCCTCTCCAGATTACATCCTCATCCATAAATTCTATAAGGTGAGAGTCATACGCTGAGATTTCAAGCTTTTCGCTCTTATCTTTCTTATCAAAAAGCTCTACTATCGTCTTTATTATTGGCTGGATTTGCTTGGAGCTAACCTCGACAAAGTGATTTTTACTCACTTCAATATTGATAATCTCTGGCATCTGTGAAAAGTCATCAAACTCAGCGATAATTGATGTCACTAGAGGAGCGATAGGTTGAGAGACTCCGTTAAATTCGAGGTTAAAAGAGAGTGTAAACCAATTGTTTACATTCTCACTCTCAACAACAACATTCGAAGCAGATTCAAAAGTCATCTCAAACGCTTCATCACGCTCGATTACCCACCCCTCTTCTTGAAGCTTTGGCATGTGGAAATTTAAAAACTCTTTCCAAATCAAGAGCTGTTCTTGTCGCTTGTGCTCATTTAAAAAAACATATAAATCATTATTTACATTTTGAAATACAAAGCCAAAAGATTCAAGTCTCTCTTTGACTTTATCTTCATACCCCAAATCTTTTGTAAGCTCAATTTTTTGATTCTCTTCATAAAAAGTTCTGAGGGCATCTCTTGGAAAATATTTCAAGCTATACGTTTCATATAAAAAGTTGAGTTTAAAAAAGCTATCTTTAAAGCTTATTTTAGGTGTCGGTTTTGTCTCTATTTTTTTTGTCGAGATTGTTTTTGGCGTATGTATCTCTATGTTTGGAGCAGTTTTACTAACAGCTGTAAAGACTTTTCCTATATCCTCTTTGTCAATCTTTGGAGCATTTAAGAGCTGTCGGTAAAGTTCTATATCTACATCCAACTCGTAAACTCTGTTCTCTTTTATATCCATAAGAAGCGGTGGTGTTGTCTCGATAACTCTGTACTCCGTTTTATCGATGTTTGATTTGAGAGTAAATTCACCTCTGTAGAGTTTAAAATCATAGACAACATGAAAAGGTTCTGCTTGAAATTGGAGAGGAAGTTTATTGCAATCAAAATAGCATCGATTTGTTAAAAGAACCTCTTTTGCAAGCATATACCCAAGCGTTCCGCTCAGTGAATCTTCTGAATAATTGAACCTATAATGAGAGTACAAGGCACTCGCCATCGCCAAGATATTCTCATCCTCTTCATTTTTTAGCTCTGGATAAGAGTAAGAGTTGACTACTTTATATCCATCAAGCTTTGTACCCTTTCCTATAAAACCATTTTTTAAAATTTTGGATTTATAAAAACTAAGTTTTCCTCTCTCGTAGGATTTCACTCCGCAAAGTCTATAGCTTAAAAAGTACTCCCCGCTTTGAATCTTCTCATTTTCAACTTTTTGCTTAGACTCTTTTGTAGAGTTTTGTAAATTTTCTAACCATTTATCAACGACATTCATCTAATTCTCTACTCGCATACTAATCTCATACATTATCTGCTGCAAAGGCAACATATCTTCATATATTTTATAGAGCGTATCTATCAACAAATCTCCATCTTCTATCAATTTTGGGTCTAATATTTTATAAGTTGCCATCCCTTTATAGAGACTAAGTTTTGCATGTGGAAGTTCTGCGCTGAAACCTTTTGGAAATCGCTTATACCCTTTTGGAATGACTTCATATCCACATGCCAATATCTCTTCTAAAACACCAGCTAACTTCTCTCTTCTCTCGTCATCGAGAATGTACTCTCTATAGGCATCAAGAAGTGGCTTCTCGAACCATCGAACACCAACTGCGACAAAGAGTTCATCAGGTGAGAAATGGAGGTAAAAAGAGGAGCTTTGAAGTCTTGACGCATTTCCTTGCCAAAAGATGATTCCGATACGGCTTTTGAGAGGCTCTTTTTTTGAACCCATTCTTCTTGTATCTCTATAGATTCTAAAAAGTGATTTGTTGATTTTTGGAGTTGCGTTGATTGTAGGTTCTAATGCCTGAAGATGCTCTCCCATCTCTTGGACAAAGAGACGAGAGGGGTTTAAGATAAGGTTCTCATACTCACTTTTGTGCGCTTCGAACCACTCTTTATTGTTATTTTTACGAATAGAACTTAAAAAAGGCACTGTTTTTTTACTAAAGCCTTTAAATTCCACATGCCATCCTTAGGCTAACTTTCTGTTTCTAAATGCAAGCGCGATGACTACAAATACAATAAGATAAGTAATAGGCACAAAATCAGGAATAGGAACTGGGTCACCTTTTGCATAAGAGTGTAATCCTGCAAGGTAGTAGTTTACTCCAAAATAGGTCATCAAAACTGTCGTAAATGAGAGAAGAGAGATAACACTATAGTTAAACTCAGTATAGATAGACTTAATAAATCTCAAGTGTAAAACAGCCGCATAAACCAAGATAGTTACAAGTGCCCATGTCTCTTTTGGATCCCAACCCCAGTAGCGTCCCCAAGACTCATTTGCCCAAACACCACCTAAGAAGTTTCCAACTGTTAGTAGAGCAAGCCCTACCATAAGAGTCATCTCATTGATAGCATTGAGCTCTTTAATAGAGAGCGTTATATGCTTCTCATTCTTAGGATTTTTAAGAATGAAAAGAATGATTGTTATAAATCCAAGCAGTGCGCCAAGTCCCAAGAAACCGTAACTAGCAGTAATCATAGAGACATGAATACTTAGCCAGTAAGAGTTTAAAACAGGAACGAGGTTTGTAACCTGAGGATCCATCCAGTTTAAGTGTGCCACAAAAAGGATAAGACCAGCTAAGATTCCTGTAGATGCCATCGTCATTGATGAGCGTTTTGAGAATATAAAACCAGCTAAAATAGATGCCCATCCGATATAAATCATTGACTCATACCCATTAGACCAAGGTGCATGCCCTGAGATATACCATCTATTTGCAAGTCCAATTGTATGTGCTATAAAAAGAATCACTAAAGCAACAAGCGTAATCTTTGTATAAATATCTATATTGAAGCTCGGCTTTAAGATTTTTACAAAGGACAAGATAAGAAGTATAAATCCTAAGAGAAGGTAAAGAGGGTAAATTCTCTCAAATATTTTCGCCTCATTATAAAAAACTTCCGCAGAAATTCTGCTTTGGCTAGGATAAACTTCTGCCCCATAAAACTTTTGATACTCTGCTATTTTAGAGAGTGCAGTATCCGCTTCGCTCCAGTCACCATTTTGAAGAGAAGCATCGATTGCAGTAAAGTAAACAACTGCAAGTGTTCGTAATCTTTGAACATCCTCAGGTGACATTGTTTTAAGCGCTTCCATCGTTCCAAACCATTTGTTGTTCATATCATTTGGTTTTGGCCATATTTTTATAAGTTCTCCCGTGAAAACCATATAGGCAATATTTACACGCTCATCGATTTGTAAAATAGCCTTGTCAAATTTATCTCTATGTTTTGCCTGCTTTCTAACAGCTGTATCTACGAGAGTAGCAAGCTTATATCCTCGCATATTGATTGGGTCTTCAAAAAACTCTGAGAATGAAGCATTTAGCGCATCCCCTTTTAAACCAAGAACTTCATTCACACCTTTATCTTTGGTGCGAATCATCTTGATGTCTCTATAAACATTTGGAGTTATCATCATTCCAAGCACTACCTGATCCGCAGTGAGATTTGCGCTGCCAACACTAAGGGTTGCACTTCTGTGAATCTTCGCTAATATCTCTGTTGCAAGTGTATCTAATGGCTTCATTCTCCCATTACTATCTTGTATGATTAATTCACCGAATTTTTTTGCATGCTCTTTATCAAAAGCGAGCATTGTTTTAATAGCAGGATTCAACTCTTCTGCATAGGAAGGCGTAATCGTAAAGAGTAATCCTAATGAGAGTAAAAATCCAAGGGCTTTCGTCTCATTCGCTTTTTGTGCTTTTTTTGCTAACTGAGCAAATCTATTTTTTTTAGATAGAAGCGACCAGAACATTCCTATCCCTAAAAGAAGATACCCAAGGTAGGTTGGTAAGGTTCCTGGGTCATTATTTACCGAAAGGATTGTTCCCTGCTCATCTTGGTCATACGAGGATTGAAAAAATCTATATCCACGGTGTTCTAGTATGTTGTTCATAAAAATCCTATAGGGCGTCTCAAGCTTCTTCTCTTTGTCTATCAAGAGAACTTCACTTGCATACGAGGCTGGACTCATCGAGCCTGGGTATCTGTCTAACTCAAAAGCTACCAACTTAAGTGCGAAAGGGAGTTGAAGTGTTTTAGCACCATAAGAGAGGTGAACATCTACACCATTGATTACATTGTGAGTCTCATTCGCTAAAACTCCACTTTGCCCAACTACAAGTACCTCTTGCGTCTCATCACCAACAGTGACTTTAAAGCGTAAAGCATCCTCTCCAGCTCTTTTTGGAGTAGCTTTTGGATTTTTTACAATTTTTGTACCAGCATGTGGAAGAAATTCACGAAGAACGAAATTACTTTGACCACCTGTGTAAAGTGTTCTTCTTAAAAGTGGCTCAGATGTTGGTGTTAAATCACCCTTAGAACCATCATCCATTTTCATGTAAGTAAGAGCAATATCATGCTTCATCATAAGCGTATCATTCTCGACATATAAAGAGATAACTGGTTTAGAAAAAGTTTTTGTAGAGTTAAAGTCTAAAACAAAATCTGAACTCTCAAAAGAGTCACCCACTTTGAGTTTAACAGGCTCTCCTTTTCCATTAATGGTAATCATCATATTTGCGATAGGAATACCGTTTACCTTATCTTCTACAATAGTCTCAACTGCATCAGGAATATACTCTACAAGCTCAACATCTACAGTTTTGCCATCTACTTCTAAAGATGTAGAGATATGGTTAGTACTTCTTTTAGAGAGGTAGAGACTCTTTTCATACGTTGTTGTTTTATCCCCACTTGAAGTAGAAGCTTTAAAATAGGTCTCTAAACTTGTCATAGTAGAAACAGTCTCACCTTGACGAATGTGCATACTCCCTTCAAACCCATAAAAACGTGTAATAGCAGCACCAAAAAGAATCACTAAAAAAGCCACGTGAAAGATAAAAATAGATGCTTTATTCATTGTGTACATCTTATACTTTTGAATATTAAGCACAAGGATAACTCCTAAGGTCGCGAGAAGAAGCTCAAACCACTTTGTGCTATAAACATCCGCTTTTGCTGTCATTGCTCCGTAATCATTTTCGATAATTGTTGCATATCCAATCACAAATGCAAAAAACAACATGAGAGCTGCCATCGTTTTCATTGAGCTTAGAATCGATAAATAGTGTTTCATTCGTTATATCCTTAATTTAAAAAATGCATTCTAGTAAAAATAGACTAATGAAAGGTTAAATATTTCATTAGTTTAAAAATTATTGATTTTCTTCAGAAATAAATCGCTTAAGTTACTCAGATGTAACTATTTTCAACTCTTTAAAGGAGCCGTTGCGATATTTTTTATGAGAGAGTTTCACCCGCTCCCTCATAATATCATAAATAGTTCTATACCCGTTTAAATATGCACTCGAACCTCTCTTTATCTCTTCATTTGATTGAATGAGGATATAACTCCTCTCTCCCCTATCTTCAAGGTTGAGTTTCATAACTGCCTCTGCTGTTGTTCCACTTCCTGCAAAGAAGTCCAAGACAAGGGCATCTTTTTTAGCATAGGTGACGGATTGAAGCAATGTTTTTATAAGCTCCACAGGTTTTGGCTGAGAAAATGCATCATAACCAAAATGTTCTATAATCTCTGCGGTTGCATCTTCGTAGGTAGCCATTTTGTAGCTCTCTTTTGTGAGCATGTTACGCATAAGTTTTGGCTTTTTCTCTTCTTTCATGTAGTTGATTCTAAAAGGGAGTTTTGCAACACTCAAAATTGCACCCTCTATGCTACCCCAAAAAGTCAAGACAACTTTTTTTAAATCTTAATTCCCTTCATCACCTGTAACCTTATGCCACATCTTCAGCTA
>PETN01000102.1:28552-29560 GCA_002781365.1 Sulfurimonas sp. CG01_land_8_20_14_3_00_36_23 | reverse complement strand
TATCGTCATCATCTATGAGAATATCCCGAACAAAAGATTGGTCTATTTTGAGTTTATCGACTGCAAATCTTTTAAGATAGGAGAGACTTGAATATCCTGTTCCAAAGTCATCAATTGAGAGCTGAATGCCTAAGAGTTTAAGTCTTTGCACTGTTGCTAAAATAATTTCAATATCATGTACCATAACAGATTCAGTAAGCTCAAGTTCTAAAAGCTTAGGGTTGAGTTTTGAGATAGAGAGGGCTCTCTTCACTACGTCTTCTAAATCGCCTCTCTTAAACTGCACAGCAGATATGTTGACAGCAATAGTAAGCTCCACTCCCTTTTTAGCCCAAAGTGCAGCTTGCCTGCAAGCTTCCATAATGACCCACTCTCCTATGGGGACAATGAGCCCCGTAGCCTCTGCTAGAGGGATGAAATCCATAGGTGGAACCATGCCAAGTTCAGGACGCTTCCAGCGTATGAGTGCTTCTGCACCCGTGATGCGATTGAGTTCTAAATCTATTTGCGGCTGGTAATAGAGTACAAACTCACTGTTTGCTATCGCTTTTTTCAAATCGTTTTGAATTTGAAATTCTCTTGCTGTATCTATATTCATCTGTTCTGCGTAAAAACAGTAAGTATTTTTACCATTCTCTTTTGCTTTGTACATAGCAGTATCTGCATTTTGAAGCAGTTGCTCAAAAGTATTTCCGTGCTCTGGATAGAGTGCTACGCCAATGGATGTGGATGTAGAGAGAACATGCGTGTCAATTGTAAATGGCTTTTCAAATTTGCAGAGAAGTTGTTCTAAAATTGGGAGAACATCTTCCATCGCATTGATGTCAGATAGGATGACTAAAAACTCATCGCCACCTTGCCTACTGATTGTATGATGCTTTGCAACTGTATTTTTAATACGAGATGCTATGATTTGCAGGAGAGTGTCTCCTACCGAGTGACCAAGCGAATCATTGATAGTTTTAAAGCCATCAAGGTCAAGGAAAAGAAGAGCGACTTTAGAACTAT
>PETN01000102.1:0-28542 GCA_002781365.1 Sulfurimonas sp. CG01_land_8_20_14_3_00_36_23 | reverse complement strand
TCTTGCCCTTTTGCTTTGGCAATAATACGGTTTGGCAATCCTGTAAGTGAGTCATGGTGTGCCATATGTTTCATTTTATTTTCTATTGTCTTGCGCTCCGTTATGTCACGCGAGATTATTAAAAAGCGATTGGTATTTTTGGCTATTTTTGAGATGGAAAGTTCAAACCAAAATGTAGTAGTTTCAAAAGAAATTGAGAATATTTTTCCAAAAGAGAAGCCTTTCTCATCCGCTTCTTTGATAGCTTCCATCGAAACATTTGCCGCTTTGCTAGGTAATATTTCGTTGATGGTTTTACCTAGTAGGGTCTCTTTAGGTGCGACAAGCAACTCGGGTTTTTGAGTCCAAACATTTAGATAAGTACCTTCTCTGTCTGTCTCAAATAAAAGATCTGGAATAGCGTTAATAATTCCTTGGCTAAATGCAATTTCCTGTTCCAGTTGCAGTTTTGCTTGATTCTCCTTGGTTATATCTCGACCTATTCCAAGAACTCCAAAAAGTTCTCCGTTTGATGTATTTACGGGTGTTTTTCTAACTTCCAAAACTCTAATTGTGTTGTCATTAGGGTTTATAATTTCCTCTTTGCTAATCATCACACCATCGGAAGTAAGCGCATTCATATCTGACACCTTACAGATATCTGCACTCTCTTTTGTGAAAAAATCATAGTCCGTTTTACCGATTATTTCACTCTCACGTTTACCACAATACTCTTCATGTGCAGGGTTGCAAGCTAAATATAAACCATTTATATCTTTAAGCCATACCATATCTGGGATAGTAGAAATGATAGCTTTGAGTTTTGTTTGAGTCTCTTGGAGTTGGTGTTGTATGTCAAGAAGTTTTCTCTCTCTGTTTAAGAGTGTCTCTATAGCCTCTTCAAGTTGTAATCCTCGTTGTGCGACTTGCTTTTCAAGCTGTGCATTGAGTGTTTTTATCTCGTCTTCGGCTCTTTTGCGCTCTGATATATCCTCAATCACTGCTAAAATGTACTCTATTGAGTTGTGCTTATTGCGGACACAACTAACAGATAGATTTGTATAAATGATTGTTCCATCTTTATGTATAAAACGTTTTTCTAAAATATACTCTTCAATCTCACCATTTAAAAGTCGCTCAAACTGCTCTAAATCTTTTGTTAAATCCTTTGGGTGAGTCATCTCTTCCCATGTTTTTTTGATGAGTTCTTCACTACTGTAGCCAGTGATGTAGCAGAGTTTTTCATTGGCATAGAGCCACTTTTTTTCAGGTGAAGTTATCGCCATACCGATTAACTGACGTTCAAAGAAGAGGCGCATCTGTTCATTTTTTTGATGCTCTTCTTTTTCAAGCTGCTCTGTAAAATCTTTCACAAATGCCATGTTATAGTCGATGCCGTTATACTCCAAATGGTTCGCACATACTTCCATAGGAACTACTTTTCCCTCTTTTGTTTTGTGATGAGTCTTGAGAATGATTTGTTTCTCTCTCTTAAGCTTTTGCCAATGCTCTTGCCACTTCTCCATAGGAAAATTTGGGTCTATATCATGAACAGACATAGTGAGCAGTTCATCATTTGAGTAGTTTAAATATTGGCATGTGGATTTGTTCGCATAGATAACTTGTGCATTCGCATCCAATATAAACACAGCTTCTGAAATAGTATCGAGCGCAAATTGTTGAAGCTCTTTTATTTGGTCATGGAAATTCTCATTGAGAGGTACTTGAGCTATTGACATGTGAAGTCTCCAGTGGGATAATATACTAAATTCATGCTGATTTAAACAAGTGTTGTAGTGTTTGAGTTTTTTTTATATTTAAACGATAACCGATTCCTCTTTTTGATACGATGAG
Organism: Sulfurimonas sp. CG01_land_8_20_14_3_00_36_23; assembly: GCA_002781365.1. Taxonomy (GTDB): domain Bacteria; phylum Campylobacterota; class Campylobacteria; order Campylobacterales; family Sulfurimonadaceae; genus Sulfurimonas. Next base: position 26,709 of record PETN01000102.1, on the reverse strand, counting down.
AGGAGCAGTTAATTTTTTACGTAATCTGAAAATTATTTTTTTGATTGCTTCTTCACTTGTAAAATCCATAGGCCATAGCTCTCTTTGTATCTCCTCTTTTGTAGTAATCTTAGAACGATTTTTTATGAGGAGGGTGAGTAGCTGTAACTCCTTAACACCTAATGTAATAATGGAGTCGTCTCGTGAGAGCTCTTTTGTTTTGGTATTGAAAAGAAGATGCTCATCTAATGCTATCAATTCTTCTGTTACTGAATTTCTTTTTATAGATTGATAGATGGATTGGTAAAAGAGCTTCATATTTACGGGCTTTTTTAAATAAGCATCGATGGAGAGATTAGTAATTTCTAAGAGGGTTTTGAACTCAGTGCCATTTGAGACAACGATAATAGGGGTTTTATAATCGTAGAGGCGTAATTGTTTAATGAATGTAAGAGCATCTATATCTACTGTTTTATAAGTAATAATAATCAAATCAGGTGATTCTGCTCTATAGAGAATAAAAGCATCTTTATTATTGTCAGTCAAAATAGTTTTGTTAAATAGTATTTCCAAGACTTTTTGCTTTTTAACTCTTTCAGTTGAATCTAGTTCTATATAAAGAACATTTTTTGATTTTAGCAGCAAAAGATTTTTAGACAATTAAACTCTCCATTATTAAATAACTATAAATAATATATGCGTGACATGATAACAATCTAATAGTTCCATATTGGTGACATGAAATGTGACTTCAAGGAACCAAAATGTCCCTAAAGAAAAAGTAGAATAATAATAAAATATTTTACGCCATCTTAATATACCTATTTAGAGTATTTATATATTTTCTTATGGTTAGTTCACTAAGAGGTCCTTATAAATAGGCATTTTTGCTATAATAAAAAATATTAAATTTGGACTGCCAAGATGACGCATACTTTTGATGAAAAATTAACTTGTGAGGGGATTATAGGAGATGGTTGCGGTGGTGGAAGATTTTTTACCATACAAGAGTCTAAACTCTTAGTCTATGACCCTCAATCTGAGATGTTAAAAGTTTTGCTAGAGAATATCCACATGCCAAAGTCCATCAGAAAAAAGGCTTGTGTGATTTATATAGAGTGTGAAAATGAGAAGATAGAATTTGACCTCTCTTTGCTCAAAAGAACAGTTTAAGCCCAAGCTTATTAGATTAAAACTCTCTCGTCTCAGGATGCACTATGCAGCGCTATAAAATTATTCATCGTACCTATTATAATTATTCAAAACCTGTGACGCTTGGAGAGCATCGACTCCTTTTACGACCAAGAGAAGACCATGAACTTCGCATAGAATCATTTAAGTTAAAAAGTATCCCTGAAGCCAAAATACTCTGGTATCGTGATGTTGAAGATAACTCAGTCGCTCTTGTAGACTTTCACCAAAAAGTGCAACAGTTAATAATCGAAAGTGAGGTTATAATCCAGCAGTATAATGAGAACCCACTCGACTTTATAGTCGCAGATTATGCACTCTATTATCCATTTGAGTATAAAGTGTCGGATAAGTTTCTTCTCTCTCCTTATATGGTCTTGCCAAATCAAGCGAGCTTGCAACTGCTCAACAGCATGATTTTAAATCTTTTTGATAGAAGCCAAAAGATTCAAACCTATACACTTTTACAAAGATTAAGTGCATATATATTTAAAAGATTTACCTATAATGTCCGAGAAGAACCTGGCGTTCAAACTGTTGAGCAAACCCTTGCTTTAGGCTCTGGTTCTTGCCGTGACTTTGCACTCTTGTTTATGGAAACAGTCAAATGTTTAGGACTTGCCTCACGATTTGTAAGTGGTTACCTTCATGCCCCGCTTATGTCTAGTCAGGTTGGTTCTACGCATGCTTGGGCAGAGGTCTATTTGCCAGGTGGCGGGTGGAAAGGGTTTGACCCCACTATTGGAGATATCGTTGGGGCGGATCATATTCCTGTTGCTATATCCATGCTTGCTGAATCAGTTCCACCTATTTCAGGTCTCTACACTGGAAATGCAAAATCAACTCTTGATGTAGGTGTATGGGTAAGTAAACTGTAGTTACTTCTTTTAAAAGTAAAATATCCATTGCTTTAAATTGAAGCATTTAAACAATGATGATTTTAGTCTTTAATGATATAATAAATCTCCAAATCTAATAGTACTCAAACAAGAACAAAATCGAATCAAATATTCAAAGGCAAAACATGTCATTAAAAGTTGTACTATCCCATAAAACGCACTATAAATATGATAAATTTATCTCTCTTTCGCCTCATACCATAAGACTTCGTCCTGCACCTCACAGTAGAACACCTATTGATGCATACTCGATGAAGATTACGCCTGAAAATCATTTTATAAACTGGCAACAAGATGCGTATGGAAATTATTTGGCAAGAGTTGTATTTCCTGAAAAAGTAAAAGAGTTTGGTATTGATGTTGAAGTGATTGCAGATTTGATTTCAATCAACCCTTTTGACTTTTTTGTTGAAGCCTATGCTGAAGAGTACCCTTTTGAGTATAAATCTGCATTAAAGAAAGAATTACTTCCCTATTTTGAAGTGACAGAAGAGGGCAAACTACTTAAAAAGTTCATTAAAACACTTGACTTAAAAGAGCGTAAAATTAATGACTTTCTTGTTTATTTAAACAGTGAAATCTACAACTACTTAAACTATACAGTTCGTCTTGAAGCAGGCGTTCAACCATGTGAAGTTACTTTAGATAAAAAACTAGGAAGTTGTAGAGATTATGCTTGGCTTTTTGTGCAAGTTTTAAGAAGTTTAGGATTTGCTGCACGTTTTGTCTCTGGTTACTTAGTTCAACTCAAACAGGATGAAAAATCACTTGATGGTCCAAGTGGTCCTGAAGAAGATTTTACGGACTTGCATGCTTGGACGGAAGTTTATCTCCCTGGGGCAGGTTGGGTTGGACTTGACTCTACGAGTGGACTTTTTGCAGGGGAGGGACATATTCCTCTCGCTTGTACTGCACATTATGAGAGTGCGCATGCCATAGAGGGTTTAAGCGATAAGTGTGAAACTGAGTTTGAATTTTCAAACACAGTTACTAGAATCTTTGAATCACCTCGTGTGACAAAACCTTACCGTGATGATCAATGGGATGCTATCAACAGTTTAGGTTATGAAGTAGATGTAGAGCTCGAAGAAAATGATGTAAGACTCTCTATGGGTGGAGAGCCAACTTTTGTATCAATAGATGATATGGAATCTGACCAGTGGAATACAGGTGCTGATGGCCCAGAAAAAAGAGCTTTGGCAGACACCCTTTCTCGAAGACTTTTAAGCTCGTTTGGCAAGGGTGGGATTCTTCATTATGCACAGGGGAAATGGTATCCAGGTGAACCAGTTCCAAGATGGCAAACATCTATTATTTGGCGAAAAGATGGCAAGAAAATCTGGAAAGACCCTTCTCTTTTTGCTAATATGAATGAGAGCTATAATTACACAGATGAAGATGCAAAAAAGTTTCTTGAAAATTTGGCACACACTTTAAAAGTGAGCGGTGAAACTATCCTTACAGCATACGAAGACCCTATCCATTATATTATGAAAGAGGCAGAACTTCCTATAGATATTGACCCCTTAGAGTATGATATAGACAATGCAACTGAGAGAAACAGTATTGCTAAAGTGTTAGGTCAAGGGCTAAGCAAAGAAGTCGGGTATGTTTTACCACTTAACTATGCAGAAGATAGATGGATGACTTCATTTTGGTCGTTTAGAAGAGAAAAACTTTTCTTAATTCCTGGAGATTCTCCTTTAGGTCTTAGGCTTCCAATGGACTCTTTGATAGAAAAACCAGAAAATGAGCTACCTCTGCATTTTGAGCCAGATCTGTTTGCTAAGGCTCCAAAGCTTAAAAAGTTTCTCAAAAAAGCTACTAAACGCCTAGAAAATAGTGCAACATATACAATCAAAAATGACCCAGAAGCAACTTTTATAAGAACTGGTTTAAATATTGAAATAAGAGATGGCAAACTTTATATCTTTTTGCCGCCTTTGAATCATACAGATGCATTTTTGGACCTTATTGCTTCCATAGAAGCAGTGGCTAAAAAGCTTAATATCAAAGTTATTTTAGAGGGTTATGAACCAGCGCATGATTTACGTTTAGAGACTATTAAAGTGACTCCAGACCCAGGTGTCATTGAAGTAAATATTCAACCTGTAAACTCATGGAAAGAGCTAACAACGAATCTTTTTACACTTTACAATGATGCAAGAGAGTCTCGTCTTGGAACAGAAAAGTTTATGCTCGATGGAAAACATACAGGAACGGGTGGTGGAAACCATGTAACAATAGGTGCAATGAAACCAGTTGATAGTCCACTTCTAAGACGACCAGAAGTTCTAAGAAGTCTCATCACTTTTTGGCAACATCACCCAGGTCTTTCCTACCTTTTCTCGGGTGCTTTTATCGGTCCAACTTCACAAGCCCCTCGTGTGGATGAAGGAAGATTAGAAAACCTTTATGAGTTAGAAATTGCATTTTCACAAATACCATTAGGAGAAGAAGTTCCTTTTTGGATTACAGATAGGCTTTTTCGTCACATGCTCACAGACATAACAGGAAATACGCACAGGTCAGAATTTTGTATTGATAAGTTATATTCACCAGATTCAAGTACGGGAAGACTTGGTATTTTAGAACTTCGTGGTTTTGATATGCCACCACATCCAAAAATGGCACTTTTACAAAACCTTCTCATTCGAACGCTTGTTTCACTTTTTTGGAGAAAACCATATAAGCATAAGTTAGTTCGTTGGGGAACACAACTTCATGATAAATTTTTACTCGAACATTATGTAAGAGAAGATCTCAAAGATATTGTAGAGTTTTTAAATAATGAAGGCTACAACTTTAAACTTGATTGGTTTGACCCATTTTTTGAGTTTAGGTTCCCACTTTATGGAATGGCGACAGTTGAAAATGTACATTTAGAACTTCGCTCAGCGATTGAGCCTTGGCATGTTCTAGGGGAAGAGAGTAGTTCTCAGGGAACATCAAGATATGTAGACTCCTCTTTAGAAAGAGTGCAAATCAAAGTCAACAACTTTGTGCCAGAACGCTATGTACTGACATGTAACTCTGTTGTGATTCCTTTAAGTCCAAGTGGAGTGGAGGGTGAATTTGTTGCAGGTGTAAAATACAAAGCATGGCAACCATGGTCAGCACTTCATCCAACTATTGGAGTCGATACGCCACTTACATTTGATATTGTTGATAAATGGAATGAACGTTCTATAGGTGGAATGACCTACCATGTCTCACATCCTGGAGGAAGAACGTATGAGACTTTCCCAATCAATGCAGGTGAAGCAGAATCAAGAAGAGTGAATAGGTTCCAAGATTTTAATCATACACAGGGTAATTTAGAGTATGTTGCAACTTCAGAGGTGCAACAGAGCCTTATCAATGTAAATGGTGCAAAACGCGCCGTTGTATTAAAAGAAAAACCAGAAGATAAACTCTTTTTATTTCAAGAAGTTGATCAAAGTTTAGAATATCCAAACACCCTAGATTTAAGAAGAAAGTGGGCCAAACAGTAAATGCAGATTTTCGAGAGTTACATCGCAGGCTCACTGTTTGATGAAGTGTATGATAGTAAAAAAAATGTTCGAGAGTGTTGGAAAGATATAGTAAAAAATATAGAAGATTCTGGTTTGGAACTTCTTAAAGAGAAGCAGTCTGAGATAGATTGGCATTTAGAAAACAATGGTGTCACTTATAATATTTACGATGATCATAATGGTCCATCTACACGTTCATGGAGTTTAGACCCTATCCCTTTTGTAATCGAAGAGCGTGAGTGGGCGACGATAACAAAAGGGTTGCAACAAAGAGCAAAACTTTTCAATTTAATCCTAAAAGATTTGTATTCAGAGCAAAATCTTATTAAAGATAATATCGTTCCAGCAGAAGTCATCTTTGGGCATAAAGGCTTTTCTACAGAGGTTTTTAACTTTGGAAGCAAGCCAGATTTCAATCTCTACTTTTATGCAGTAGATATGGCGCGTGGACCAGATGGAAAAATGTGGGTTATCAGTGATAAAACACAGGCTCCATCGGGACTTGCCTACGCCATTGAAAACAGATTAACTATGAATGTTATCGCAAATGATTTATATCCAAATATTGCAACAAAAAAATTATCTTCTTTTATTGAAGATTATAAAAGCTTGATAAAAGAGTTGAGTGGTGGAGATGCATCTACAGCTGTTTTATTAACCCCTGGACCACATAATGAAACCTATTTTGAACATGCATATTTAAGCTCATTTTTAGAGATAAATATGGTGCAAGGTGCAGATATGCTTGCTAAAAATGGCTCTCTTTGGCTTAAAAGCTTAAGTGGTCTCAAAAAAGTAAATACACTGCTTCGAAGGGTGGATGATAGGTTTTGTGACCCTTTAGAGTTGAGAAATGATTCCACTTTAGGTGTCGCAGGACTCCTAGAAGCTATGCGGGAAAACAACTTAAATATGATTAACCCAATCGGGAGTGCTGTTACTGAAAATATTGGTTTAAATCCTTTTATGGGAAAAATTGCCCAATACTTTTTAAAAGAGGATTTGCTATTGCCTCAAATTGCCACATGGTGGTGTGGTCAAAAAAATGAGTTAGAGTATGTTCTTAAAAACTTAGATAAGCTTATAATTAAAAAAATCAATACAACAGAACAGAGTAGAGTCTATTTTGGAAGAAAAATGAGTTTACTAGAGCGTGATGCGTTTATAGAAATCTTAACGCTTAATCCCCATCAGTATGTTGCACAAGAGGAGATAGGTTTCTCTACAGTACCCTATTATGCAAGTAACAAAATTGAGCCTAGGAGTGCTGTTATTCGAGCATTTTGTTTGAAAAAAGGGGATGATTACTCTGTAATGAATGGTGGGCTTGTTCGCATGTCTGCAAGTAAAGATAATTTACTTATCGCATCAAAGAGAGGAGGGATTAGTAAAGATTTATGGATTTTAGGGGAAGATTTACTCAATAAAAATCCAATTAATCCATTAACTTTTACCACATGTATTGAAACCTGCATAGATAATATATCAACGCTTAAAGCAGAAAACCTATTTTGGCTGGGGAGATATCTTGCTCGATCTATCTCTACGACTCGATTGATTTTACATCTGATTAAAAAGATAACGAATTTTTATCGCTATGAAGTTGTTACCTCAAAAGAATCACAGCTTATTTTACAAAATGCATTAACGCACATGACAATGACTTACCCAGGTTTTATGGATATAAACAACAAAAAAAATCTTGATGTTTTTCCTATGCTTGAGATTACATCTGTGATTAAAGATACATATAGAACAGGTTCTCTGTCTTCAACGATTGCAATGTTGTCCAATGCAAATATTAATCTTAAAGATTTGATGACACATGAATCATGGAAACTCTTTGAGAAGATACAAAAAGAGTGGTATGATTTTATAGGAAGAAAAGGCGATTCAACGATGAGTGTTGCGGGTGAACTCGATAAATTTCTCATCTATTTTATGGCATATAAACAACTTGTGAATGAGAGTATTTTTAAGGAGCAGGGTCTGATTCTGTATGAAATCGGTTTTCGAATCGAAGATGCTTTGCTTTTAATCTCAAAAGTAAAATCGATGTTATGTGTGAAGCTTGATAGATCTATCGAACATGACGTTTTAGAGGGGTTGATTAACTCTATTGAGAGTTTAAATGCATATAGAGCTCATTATAAAAATGCCTTGACATTAAAATCAGTATTGGATTTTTTAATTTTAAATTCACAATTCCCAAAATCTTTGATGTTCACAGCAAAAGAACTTCTCAAAGAGTTCAAAATATTACCTAAAGCAAAAGAAGTATCTACATCTTATGAGCGAGCCATACTTGAGATAGAGGCATTATTACACTCTATAGACTTAGAGATTTTAATACAAATAGAAGAGGAAAATGTAGTTTATATGGAACTTGATAAAATATTATCTCAATTATCTGACCTGTTTTTGGAGTGTTCTAATGAATTTTCAAATACATATTTTTCACACCATGATGAGTAACTATGATTTATGATATTTACCACAAAACAGAGTTTAAGTATCAGAGTAGTGTTACTTTTAGTCATAATTTAGCACGACTTAAACCTAAAGAGACACCCTTCCAAAAGTTATTGGAGTATTCAATGGAGATAAGTCCAACTGTTTATGAGTCCTATGATTTTGTAGATATGTTCGGCAATAGCAATACGCATATTCTTATAAGAGAACCGCATCAGACACTCACTGTAATCGGGAAATCTAAAGTTGAAATTTTAACGGATGGTATTGAAGAGTATATAGAGAATATTCAAAAAAATAGTATAAGTTATGAGAGTGCCCTTAAAAGGTTGTCAACATTTAATTTGAGTGATTTATATGCAAAACAGTATCTTTTTGAGTCTGAACTTATTCCAAATAACTCTTTTAAGATAAAAGAGTATGCACTTGAATCTTTTCATAAAAAGCGAGATCTGTTTGAAGCAACAACAGAGCTAATGAATCGTATCTTTAACGACTTTAAGTTCTTATCTGGCTTTAGTAATATTACAACTCCAGTGGAAGAGATTTTTGAAGCCAAAAAAGGGGTATGTCAAGATTTTGCACAATTTGCAATTTCGGCACTGAGGACGATAGGTTTACCTGCAAAATATATGAGTGGATATATAGAAACAGTTCCTTTATCGGGTGAGAAGAAACTCTTTGGAGTGGATGCATCGCATGCGTGGTTCTCTATCTATATACCAAATGCTGGCTGGATAGATTTTGATCCTACAAACAATATCATTCCAAAAGAGCAACATATACTTTTAGGTTCTGGAAGAGATTATCATGACATCTCCCCTTTAAAAGGGGTTGTCTTTAGCAGTGGAAACAGTAATCTTTCTGTTATGGTCGATGTAAGAAAAGCACAGAGTGAAACAAAAATGATGATGCAGATGCAACAGAGCCAAAGTCAATAGTGATTAATCTTCGATAATAAGTTTTTTCATTACAGTATTGATGCTCTCCATAATGTCATCTTCCTCATCATAACTTAAGAGTTGAAGTCCTGCATCAGGATTTAATAAGTTCAAGATTATATTAATATCTTTGATAATCGCTTCTGTGACACTCTTGTTTCTGTCAAACCTTAAGCGTAAGTCCACCTCTTCTGCAAGTTTTCCAAGCTTGAAAAAGTAATCACTGGACTTTCTATGTCCTCTTTTTGTGTGTGCACCCCAAATTTCACTAATCAAAGAGAGTATGAGGTCAATATCTTTATAGTCGATTGGAAGTGGACTTTTAGAGATTCTTTGAAGAAGTGTGTGTAGCTCAATAATTTCTCCAAAAGCTTCAAAGTCAATATGTGTTCGGCATATTATAGTGTTTTCTCTTGCTTGAGTGATGATATTTACTATATTTGCATCATGAACACCTCTAATAGCTTTATCTAAAAAGTCACTTGCATTCGTGTACTCTAAATCGATATTGAACTTTTTGTAGAGTTTAACACCAGCATCTTTATCAATATCTATGATGGCATCATAGGCTTTGTTTATTTCGTATAAGGTCTCTTCCGTACGCTCTAAATATCTACCCAACCAGTATAAATTTGTCGCTACATTTGCTGTTAATAATTGTTCCATTTTTATAACTCCATTACCCAAGTGTCTTTAAATCCCCCACCTTGAGAAGAGTTTACAAGATAGTTTCCCTCTTCAAGTGCATATCTGGTTAAACCGCAGTTCCAAACTTTAACATCTTCACCCATAACAACATAGGCTCTAAAATCTGCTTTTCTATCTTTGAGTTCATTGTTGAGATAACACTTTTCATCATAAAACTCTATAAGTTCCTGTGCTATAAATCTTCTTGGGTTCGCGATAATCGTAGCTTTGAGGTCTTGTATCTGTATAGCACTCATAGAGTGACCAAATAAAACACCATATCCACCCGCTTCTGCAACATCTTTGATAACTAATTTTTCCATATTATTCATCACATAATCCATGTCTTCTTTAAAGTAAGGAAGATAGGTTGGCGCATTCTTTAAGATAGGCTCTTCACCTAAATAGTACTTAATCATCTTAGGAACAAAATAGTAAATTCCTTTATCATCTGAAACTCCATTTCCAACTGCATTCATAAGTGCGACATTGCCTGCCAAGTAAGCTTCTATAAGACCAGGAACTCCAATTAAACTCTCAGGGTTGAAAAACTTAGGATCAATAAACTCATCGTCAAGTCTTTTATAAATAGCTCCAACCAATACTTTTTTTCCATTGTAGTTTTTGAAGTAAACTTTTTTATCTATAACCACAAGCTCATGTGCACGTACTAGTTGTGCCCCTGATTCTTTAGCAAGATAACTATGCTCATAGTAAGCTGAGTTAAATCTTCCAGGTGTCAGTAAAACATTGATGCCGCCAGTATTGACATGGTTCATAGCATCAGTGATGATTTTTGGATAATTTTTAATAGGCTCAATTTTGAGCTTTTCAAAAAACTCAGGATAAATTTTTCGATAGGTGTCTCGTATAGAGAGTGGGTAGCTCGCACCACTTGGCACACGTAGATTATCTTCTAATATGACCCACTCATCATCTTCAGAATCTTTTACGAGGTCAATCCCATTTATGTGTGTTCTTACTTTTTTTGATGGTGAAAACCCTACAAACTCTTTCAGATACCCACTTGCACTATCTACAAACTCTTGAGGAATGATGCCCTCTTTGACAATTTTAGCATCTGTATATAAATCTTCTAAAAAAAGGTTTAAGGCTGTAACTCTCTGTTGTAAACCTTTTTCAATTTTAGTAAACTCTTCTTTGGCGATTATTCTTGGAATGACATCAAAAGGCAAAGATTGCTCTATAAAGTTCCCATCTTTATAGAGGTTAAAATTAACGGCAAATCTATCCATATAAGATTTAAACTCATCAATTTTTTTTATATCTTGTTGAGAGAAAATTTCCCAAAATCTATCATGCATCTCTGTCGATTTTTCTAACATATAAACCCCCAAAATATTTTCTTTAGTAGATTGTAGCATTATAAAAATGAAAAAAATACAAAAGATGACTAATTTATAATCATGTGCAAAAGAGTTACTATTTGGCATGTGGAAGTTGTAAGTTTATCTCTAAATATAGAATATTATTGGCATGTGGAAATAAAGAAAAAAATGAGTTTTTCTTCATACAGTGTATACTAAAAAACATCCTGTTTAAAACTCCTTAAAAGTGCCTTATGAACTTGTTAGTATTATAAGAGTATAATCACGCAAATTTTTAATTTTTTCAAAGGATAAAGATTGAGTAAAAAAGTGATTTTAGTCATAACAGATGGTATAGGTTTCTCTTCTAAAACAGAACATAATGCCTTCTATAATGCTAAAAAACCAACTTATGATAAACTTTTTAAAGAAACGCCTCACGCATTAATAGATACTTCTGGGCTTAGTGTAGGATTGCCAGAGGGTCAAATGGGAAACTCTGAAGTTGGGCATATGAGTATCGGAAGTGGTAGAGTTTTGTATCAAGATTTAGTAAAGATATCTTTAGCACTCAGTGAAAATAGGTTAAAAGACAATACAGAATTACAAAATCTTTTAAACACTTCCAATCGAGTGCATCTTATAGGGCTTCTGAGTGATGGAGGAGTCCATTCACACATAGATCATTTTATCGGTATAGCTGAAATAGCAGCGCAAAGTGGAAAAGAGGTTTTTTTACATCTGATTACAGATGGAAGAGATGTCTCTCCAACTTCGGCAACTACATATATCAAACAGCTACAAGAACACTTAAGTGAAAATATTAAAATTGCTACACTAAGTGGCCGTTTTTATGCAATGGATAGAGACAATAGATGGCCAAGAATCCAAAGAGCGTATGAGGCTATAGTCAATGCTACACCCAAAACAGATTTTGAGCCAGCAGGTTATATCGGTTCCTCTTATGCTTTAGGTGAAACAGATGAGTTTGTGGAACCCGTTGCTTTTGAAGGGTATGAGGGTTTTAAAGATGGAGACAGTGTACTTACTATCAACTTTAGAAGTGACAGAATGAGAGAACTTGTCACTGCGTTAGGGGATAAACATTTTAATGAATTTTCAAGAAACCCACTTAAGGTACATCTTGCAACCATCACTGAATATGACAAGAGTTTTAATTACCCCGTTTTGTTTAAAAAAGATGCCCCAAAAAACACATTGGCTGAGGTTATTTCGGCATGTGGATTACGACAGCTTCATACGGCTGAAACTGAAAAATATGCGCATGTAACTTTTTTCTTTAATGGCGGTATAGATGAGCCTTACAATAATGAAACAAGAATCCTGATTCCCTCTCCTAATGTAAAAACATATGATGAAAAGCCTGAAATGAGTGCGCATGAAGTTGGAGCAGTTGTTTTAAAAGCTATGGATGATGCGATAGATTTTATAGTTGTAAACTTTGCTAATGGCGACATGGTTGGACATACAGGTGACTTTGAAGCAGCAAAAAGAGCTGTGACAGCTGTAGATACAGAGTTAGGACATATTATTGAAAAAGGTAAAGAGAATGATTACTCTGTTGTTATTACATCTGATCACGGAAATTGTGAAGAGATGAAAGATGAAAATGGAGAGACTTTAACAAATCATACGGTTGGTAAAGTGTGGTGTTTTGTAATTGCTCAAGGTGTTAGCAGAGTTCAAACTGGAGCACTTAATAATATCGCACCGACAGTTTTGAAACTAATGGATATTACTATCCCAAAAGAGATGGATAGTAGCTTAGTCTAATAGAGTGCATAAAGAGTTGCTTTGCAAAGCGTGAAGCTTGTTATAAAATAAATTTAAAAGGAAAAATAGAATATGAAATTTAGTGGAAAAAATGTTTTAGTTACAGGTTCAAGTCGTGGGATTGGCGCGGAGATTGCAAAAACTTTGGCAACATTTGGTTTAAAAGTTTGGATTAATTATAGAAGTGGAGCAAGTGAAGCAGATGCTGTAAAAGAGAGTATAGAAGCCGCAGGTGGAAGAGCCGCTGTTATCGGTTTTGATGTGAGTGATGAAGTTGCATTTGTGGATGCTATTAAGATGATTGTAGAGAGTGATGGTGAACTCTCCTATCTTGTGAACAATGCAGGGATTACAAATGATAAACTTGCACTTCGTATGAAAACAGAAGATTTTATGAGTGTTATCAATGCAAATCTCACCTCTTGTTTTATAGGATGCCGTGAATCTATGAAGGTGATGAGAAAGAACAAATTTGGAGCAGTTGTCAATATCGCTTCCATCGTTGGTGAAACAGGAAATGCAGGTCAAACAAATTATGCAGCAAGTAAAGGTGGTGTTATTGCAATGACAAAAAGTTTTGCAATCGAAGCTGCTTCTAGTGGAATCCGATACAACACAATCACTCCTGGCTTTATCGCAACAGAGATGACAGATAGTTTGAGTGATGAAATCAAAGACTCTTTTACATCAAAAATTCCTATGAAAAGATTTGGAAATGCTTCAGAAGTAGCAGAAGCTACAGCATTTTTACTCTCAGACCACTCGAGTTACATTACAGGTGAAACATTAAAAGTCAATGGCGGAATGAATATGGCATAGAAGAGATTTTTTTCTTCTACGCAAGCAGATATAAATAGATGTATCAGGTTTCATTTTTAAATTACTTAAGTTAACTGTGATATAATTACGATGATTTTATACTTAAAAACATAGGAGCTGGAATGGCACTTTTAGACGATATTAAAGAAGTTGTAGTAGAGCAATTAAGCGTTAATGCTGATGAAGTTAAAGAGGATTCAAAATTTGTTGAAGATTTAGGTGCTGATAGCCTTGATGTTGTTGAACTAGTAATGGCTCTTGAAGAAAAATTTGATATTGAAATTCCTGATGATGAAGCAGAAAAAATTCGAACTGTTAGAGATGTTGTTACTTATATAGAAAGCAAGTAATTAATTTAATTTTTGCTGAGAATAGACATTTTCAATGTCAATTTTCAGTTAACTGAGTGCTTTTGCAAGTTAACTTTTTGTTAATTTATAAAAGTATTTTATATTTTATGGAGAATATTTGATGAGAAGAGTAGTAGTGACTGGATTGGGAATGATTAACTCAGTTGGAAATGATAAAGAGAGTTCTTTTAAAGCAATCTGCGATGGTGAATGTGGGATAGATACAATAACAATTTTTGACCCAGAAAGCTATAGTGTTCAAATCGCTGGTGAAGTGAAAAATTTCGACCCAGAAACTGTCATGAATCCAAAAGAGGTGAAAAAAGCAGATAGATTTATTCATCTAGGATTAAAAGCAGCGCAAGAAGCAATGTTGGATGCAAAAATTCCTGAAGATATGGAGAAGGAAAGATTTGGTGTAAGTGCTGGTTCAGGGATTGGTGGTCTTCCATCAATAGAAAAGAGCTCTATTATTTTAGAAACAAGAGGCCCTCGAAGAATTAGTCCATTCTTTATTCCTGGTGCCTTGGTAAATATGCTTGGTGGTTTTGTATCTATTGAGCATGGAACAAAAGGACCAAATCTTGCAAGCGTTACAGCTTGTGCAGCAGGTACTCATGCAATCAGTGAAGCGTGTAAAACGATTATGTGTAATGGTGCTGATCAAATGTTGGTGGTCTCTGCTGAGTCTGCGATTACTGGTGTTGGTATAGGAGGCTTTGCAGCAATGAAAGCACTCTCAACAAGAAATGACTCTCCTAAAACTTCTTCTCGTCCGTTTGATGCAGATAGAGATGGCTTTGTTATGGGTGAAGGTGCTGCATCTTTGGTTCTTGAAGAGTATGAGAGTGCTGTGGCTCGTGGCGCTCATATCTATGGAGAAATTATAGGATTTGGTGAGAGTGGTGATGCAAACCATATTACTACTCCAAGCCTTGATGGTCCTTCTCGTGCAATGAAAGCGGCATATAATATGGCGGGTAAACCTAAGCTTGATTATGTAAATGCACATGGCACAAGTACACCAGTAAACGATAAAAATGAAACAGCAGCGCTAAAAGATTTATTAGATGGAAAAGAAAATTGTCCTCCAATGAGTTCAATAAAAGGTCAAATAGGTCACTGCCTTGGAGCTGCTGGTGGGATTGAAGCTGTTGTATGTCTTATGGCAATGAGAGACTCTATTATCCCTCCAACAATCAACTATACAACTCCCGATGAGAATTGTGATTTAGATATCGTACCAAATGTATCAAGAAAAGCTGAACTAAATGTAGTTATGAGTAACTCATTTGGTTTCGGTGGAACTAATGGTGTTTTGATTTTTAAAAAAATCTAGAAGTGTAAGGATTTAATTTGGCTATATATTTAGATTTTGAGCAAAAAATAAAAAATATTCAAGAGGATATTATTTCTGCTCAAGTTCGTCATGATGACCATGCAGTTGAAATTCTTAAGATAGCATTAGAACAAGAAGTTTCTAAGACATATAAAAATTTATCAGATTTTCAAAAACTTCAACTTGCGCGCCACCAAGATAGACCCTATGCACTTGATTATATCAACTTGATTATGCGTGACAAGTATGAGATTCATGGAGATAGACACTTCCGTGAAGATGCAGCAATTATCTGTTATATAGGATACATTGGCGATGAAAAAGTTGTAGTTATCGGTGAGCAAAAAGGTCGTGGTACTAAAAATAAACTCAAAAGAAATTTTGGAATGCCACATCCAGAAGGTTACAGAAAAGCTCTTCGTGCAGCAAAAATGGCTGAAAAGTTTAATCTTCCACTTTTAATGCTCATAGATACTCCGGGTGCCTATCCTGGGCTTGGGGCAGAGGAGAGAAATCAGAGTGAAGCTATCGCTAGAAACTTGCTTGAACTCTCTGATTTAAATACGCAAACTATCTCTATCGTTATTGGCGAAGGTGGAAGTGGTGGAGCTTTAGCTATTGGCGTAGCTGATAAGCTTGCTATGATGCGATACTCTGTCTTTAGTGTTATCTCTCCTGAGGGGTGTTCCGCAATTTTATGGGATGATCCATCTAAGGTTGAGGCTGCAACCAATGCTATGAAAATTACAAGTACAGATTTAAAAGATTTAAATCTCATTGATGATGTTTTAGAAGAGCCACTTATCGGTGCACATAGAGATAAAGAGGGGAGTGCTACAGTTATTGCTGAGTATTTCCTATCTTCAGTAAAAGAACTTCGTACTATGAGCGATGAAGAGAGACTTGATGCAAGATATAATAAATTAACTGGTGTTGGTGCTTACTCTGAATAATTAATTATTCTATTTCTTCTTCTCTTGTTTCTTCCTCTTGACTCTCTTTGAGAGGGTCAAATTTTGGTCTTTTTAACCTTTTTGCTTCTTTTGAAAACCTTATTAAATCTTCTACTGTTTTTATCTTTATATTAATATTTTCTAATGCGAGTTTAAAGAGTCCATAGGTCGTCATGACATCGCTCATGGCTCTATGGTGTGTGGCATGTGGATTTAAGTCAAAAGTATCATTGAGGTAGGAGAGAGCATATCTGTAAGAGACGAGAGTTCTCTCTGCTAAAGCTAGAGAACAGATAGATCTATTTAAAAGAGGTGGTATACCTACTTTTTGAAAGGATAAAGAGATAAACTTATAGTCAAACTTGACATCATGTGCTATGAAAATAGAGTCCCCTAAAAACTGTTTAAAATCATAAAGTACATCTTTTAAAGTAGGTGCATTACTTGTATCTTCTGCTTTTATTCCTGTAATGAGTGTGATATGTTCATTGATTTCATTACACTTTACAAGTGATTCAAATTTACCAATGATTTCTCCGTTTTTTATTTTTAGAGCGGCTATCTCTATGATTTGATGTTTATCTATTTTTGAGCCATTTGTCTCAATATCGACTATACAAAATTCAGCCTCTTCAATGGGGATAAATTTTGTTGCAAAGTAGAAATTACCAACTCTTTTTACTATCTCTAAACCTTGAGCATGCCAAAGCTCTAAACTTAAATCAATATCTTCATCGATTTGATTTTTTAAAGAGTCAACACATAAACCTTTAGAAGATAGTCGAGAGATGCTTTTTGCATCTAAGTGAAAATCACTGCTTAGCATTGGCAATAAACGTCTTTATTTTTTGAGAATTTTTAACGCCAGGAGAAGATTCTACTCCGCTACTAACATCCACAGCATAAAAGCCATACTCTTTGAGTGAAGCAACATTCTCTGGATCTAAACCACCTGCAAGTATGATTTTAGAACAATCTATACCTTTAAACCACTCAATATTTAGCCGTTTCCCAGCTCCGCCAAAAACTTCACAATAGGCATCGATAAGTCTATATCCATCACTCTCTTTTAAGATGTCTTCTGCACTTTTGGCTCGAATAACTTTCAAATAGGGCACAGTGAGCTCTGCATAAAGTTCTTGAGGCACATCAAAATGAAGTTGTGCAAGAGTGGCACCACTCTCTTGGCATGTGGAATTAATAGTTTGTGCATTTACATTCACAAATAGAGCGACCTTCTCAACAAATGGAGGTAACTTTTTGATAATCTCTTTGGCATCTGTAATGGTAATATATCGAGGAGATTTATCATAAAAAACAAAGCCAAGCGCATCGGCTCCCGCTTCTATAGCTGCCATTGCATCTTCATAGGATGTTATCCCGCATATTTTACACTTCATGGTTATATCTGCAGACTTTTAATTGCTTCTTCTTTACTAGCATGATTAAAGACATAGCTTCCTGCAACGACAACATCCACGCCTGCCTCTTTAAGTTGTTGAATGTTTTTGTCACTCACTCCACCATCGACTTCTATGAGACAGTTGGGGTTGAGTCTGTTTCGCATCTCACTTAATCTTTTAGCTTTTGGTAGTACTGACTCTATAAAGCTTTGTCCTCCAAAGCCAGGATTGACACTCATAAGAAGTACCATATCTAAGTCAGCAAGTAAATACTCTACACTCTCTGGTGGAGTGTGAGGATTAAGAACAATAGCGGGCTTTATCCCAAGAGAGCGAATTTTTTGAATCAATCTATGAGGATGTTTCTCCTCTTCAATATGAAAAGAGATATACTCTGGTTTGAGTGGGGCAAAGAGTTCAACAAAGAAAGTATTGTTTTGTACCATAAGATGAATATCGAGTGGAGCAGTTGCACATTTTGCAATCGCAGAGACAACTACGGGTCCTATAGTTAGATTGGGTACAAAATGCCCATCCATGACATCGACGTGAACAAAGTCACAACCAGCTTCACAAATGGCTTGGACATCTCTTTGTAGGTTTCCAAAATCAGCCGATAAAACACTGGGAGCTACTTTCATTCTTTTCCTTCATTTTCATAAGTAATAATTTTTTGAAATTATACTATTTTAGTTTAATAAGATTCTTTTATCTTGTTAAGAAAAACGAAAAATGGTCATTGTCAAATGCTAAGTTTATTTGAGCACCCTTACGCCCATCTGTCATATCAAGCAAATCGTTTAAATCACTATACGTTCTTGGAAGAGTAATGTTTACACTAATATTTTCATCAGCTAATAGCATTTTTATTTTTCCTCCAACAATATTCACAAGTTCTGAGAGTGAATCAAGAATAAGTTCCATATCTTCAGTCTTTTCACCAATAAGTAACTCACAAGCTTTTTTTGCGATTTCTACTGGAAAAACCAAGATAACCATTCCATCTATGGCACCATAGAATCCTACTGAACTAGCGATTTTGCCTTCTATCTGAGGAATGATAATTTCATTGATTTGAGCCGTCTCTTTGACAGCTTTAGAGTTTGTCATCATCTCTATCGTTGAAATCGTTGCATCTATAAATCGAGGCAACTCTGTAACGAGAGTTTTATTAATTACTCTTTTATTTTTACTTCCAACAGAACTACTTCCTCCAAGCTCTTTTAATAACTCTTTGTCTTGCAATATATCATCCATCTGTTCAAAAAACATGATTCCTGCATCTTCCATAGTCTCTTTAAAAGCTTCAGGAGTTTTCTCAAATGATAGACCTGCGAAACAGATAGTTGCGTTGTACTCTGCTGCTGTACTTGCAAGTTTGGAAAAAAAGTTTAAAGCATGGATATTCATACTTATGACTTTGTATGCGTCAAATATAAAAAGTTTGAAGCCTACGTTGAGTGAGTTATTGTGATATGCAATATTGAAAGTATCACTTATTTCGGTGTCTAAAAAGGAAGAAACAGTATAGATAATTGCATTCCCAGTGACTCTGCTGGCAATATTCTGCCCCATCTGCCCTAAATACGTGTTATCAATAATAGAATCATAAGAACCAGGGTTAGAAGATTTTTCTTTGAACTCCTCTAGGCTTTGTGCAATGACAGGATTGTGCCCATTGTCATGTAGCTCTATTGCAATAGATGCTCTTTGTGATTTATCGTCACAATAGACTAAAAGTGTTTTACTCTGATTTTTAAAGCTTGCACTAAAAAGTGCTGCAATATTTTGAGTTTTAAAAAGTGAAAAGCTCATCTCCCCTTTGTAAAAATTCATAATAGCATCATATTTTTTATTATCATAATCACAAAAACCGACTGTTATATGATTTTTAGCTCTCACTTTGTTCAACATTTTTACAAAAGCATCCAGACCATTTCTGTTAAAAAAGACAACTTTCTTAAGAGATACTAAAATCATATCGGCTTTCAAATTGATTGTAGCATGAATATCATCTAAAGTTAAACAAGCGTTTGCAGCGTTTCCATCTAAAAATCCTTGTGGAGCAAAAACTCCAATACCATTATGAACTACGGCTCTCATGCAACCTCCATTAGAGTTGAGAACTCTTCATAAATATCTTCTATATAATCTATTTGAAAATCTATAAAATCATTTAATCCTGCTTCTATAAACATTGGTTGGGATAACTCATAAAAGAGTAATAGGTGCATCCATTTTCCTAAGGTGTTCATCTGTGCATCTTCTGATGGTTTAACTCCAGAAGCAGCTTGCACGACTTTAGCAACTTCATTTGGCATCTCCCATTTTAGAGAAATTTGTTCGCATATATCAAACAAGTCTACTTTACAGAGTCTCATTAAAATTGTATTGTAGTCGAGTGCTTTTGCACTTCTTAAAAGATTGACATCTTTAATATGCTCACAAAAAAGAGCTTCTGAGACGATAATACTGGCGGGAAGCAAGGTAATGGCATTTTGAAGATCTTTGGATTCTATCTTTAAATGATTTAAAATCATTTGCCATTTAATCACTAAAGCATCTTGCAGAGTGTGAAATGAAGATTTATTTAATCCAAAAAGTTTCCATTGATTGGGCGAGAGTAAACTCATCATATAGTTATAGACTGCTTGTTGTGAACCAGTGACACCCAGTATTCCAAAGATTTGTGAAATATCGCTTACACTGTTCTTAAAACCATAAATAGGTCTGTTTACAATGCTTTTTAAATAAGCACTCAGAGCTAAATCGGTTTGAGCAACTTTGGCAGCTTTGACTAACTCTCCGTTATTCAATAAGGTCAAAGTCTCTTTTAAAGCTTTTGGTGAGGGCGGAATCTTCTCTATGTAATTATCGATTTTTTCTTTTGTAATCACGGTCCACTACTTTTATTTTAATTTTAACCGAATAAAGTTTATCCATAATAATATAAGAGAGATATAAAAGGTAAAATATTTTGGCTTAAGTTGGAGTTTTGTTTTGACTTGCTATACTTCGCAACTTTAAAAACCTATACAAGGAAGCTAATTATGGCAAGAAGATGCGCTATTAGTGGCAAAGGCCCAATGAGCGGGAACAATGTTTCTCATGCTAAAAACAGAACTAAACGTCGTTTTTTACTTAACCTAAGATCAGTTCGTATCACTCTCGAAGATGGCACAACTCAAAAGATCAAAATCTCTGCTAGAGAACTACGCACTCTTAAGAAAAACTCTTAAGAGTCACAGGAAATAATTTGAATCTTTCTCAAAGGATTCGTAAATTTCTACATTGGGAGACTACTCCCAAACCTGACGCAAAGCTTATACCCGAACTCTATCCTCATATAAAACCATTTCGTTTACCCCTTATTTTAACAGTCCTTACTATGATGGTTGGAACCCTTGGCTATGTTATAATAGATGATTTTTCACTTATGGATGCCATCTATCAGACTGGTGTGACATTTACAACGGTAGGATTTGGTGAAATTGCTCCTATATCAAACGCAGGAAGACTTTTTACGGTTACCCTCATTATCGCGGGTTTTGCAGTATTTTCAAGTGCGATTGGTATATTGGTGGCTGAATTAAACAGAGGACATATTATCGCCATATTAAAGGAGCGAAGAATGTTGTATAAAATAGCACGCTTTAAGAAACATTTTGTTGTCTGTTATCATAATGATTACACGATAGAAGTAACGAAACAGTTGCGAAAAAATCATATTCCTTTTATTGTGATAGATCCTAGAAAAGAGATTCATGAGTGGGCAGAGGAGTATAAATACCCAATATTTTTACAAGCAGAGCCACATGCTGAACTCTCAATGTTAAAAGCGAATCTTGCATCTGCAAAAGGGCTTATCACTCTCTCTGATTCCATAGCAGATAATATCGCTATTATTGCATCTGTAAGACTTTTTGAAAAAGAGCATTTTCTGCCAAGACCTTACTATATAATCTCTTCAGCTGAGAGCATGAGTGATGTTGAAAAACTCAAAAAGTTAGGTTCAGATACTGTAGTCTCTCCAACTAAACTTACAGCGCAGAGAGTAAGTGCAATGGCTGCAAGACCAGATATGGAAAATCTTCTTGAAGAGTTTTTATATAGAGCAGATAACCCACTGGATATGGAAGAACTTGAAGTGCCAAAATATAGCTGGGCAGTGTTAAAAAAATTAAAAGAGACACATATCCGTCAAATAACAAACACTTCTATCATCGGGATAACAAAAAAAGATGGTAAATTTATCTCTATGCCAAAGGGTGATGTCTTGATTACAAGTGAGTGTAAACTCCTTATTATAGGAACACAAAGTGGTATCATGGTCGCAAAAGAACTCATAAGAAAAAGAGAAAAGCCAAAGGAGCTTAGATTTGTATAAAATAATTGAAACCTTAGAGGGTGTATGTGCCGCTGAAGGTTTTTTCGCTGATGGTGTAAGTGCTGGATTAAAGTCAAACAATGCAAAAGATATGGCTTTTATATATAGTGAGGAAGAGTGTGAAGTTGCTTCTGTTTTTACTACAAACAAAATGTATGCAGCACCGATTAAGCATTTTCGTGCAAAAGGTGAATTTAAAACAAATTTCATACTCATTAACTCTAAAAATGCCAATGCAATGACAGGAAAGTTGGGTGTTGAAGATATTGATGAAGTGTTGAATGCTTTAGTTTCCACATGCCAAGAAATTATAAATCCTCTGATGAGTTCTACTGGTGTTATCGGTGTGAGACTTCCAAAACAGAAGATAATAGAGGGAACGAAACTTTTTGATTTAAGTGTAAAAGAGCCAATAAGCGCTGCAAAAGCGATTATGACAACAGATACATTTTCAAAAACTATCTCCTTTAAAGTTGAACTCGAAGATGGAAGTAGTTTTAACATCGGTGCGATGGCAAAAGGGGCAGGTATGATAAACCCTGCCATGGCAACGATGCTCTGTTTTATCACAACCGATGCAAAAGTGAGCAAAAGTGTTATGCAAGAGATTTTGGATGAAGTGGTTGTGAACACTTTTAATGCGATAAGCGTCGATGGCGACACTTCAACAAATGACACAGTGTTACTTTTAGCAAATGCAAAAAGCAATGCCTTTAACAGAGCAGCTTTTAAAGAAGCACTCTTTAAAGTGATGCACTTTTTAGCACTAGAGATGGTAAGAGATGGTGAGGGCGCTACAAAACTTGTAACTTACAATGTCACAGGTGCAAGAGATAACAAAGAAGCAGAGGTTGTTGCAAAAGCACTCTCAGATTCACTTCTTGTAAAAACGGCACTCTTTGGAGAAGACCCAAACTGGGGAAGAATCGCTTCAACAGTCGGAGCTGCAGGCGTAGAAGCGTATGAGGAGAGTCTTAGTATCTCTTTTGATGAACTTTGTGTTTATAAAAAAGGGGAACTTCTTTTTAATGAAGCGATGGAAGTCAAAGCTGCGGCGATTATGAAGCTTCCAAGATTTACAATCTCATGTGATTTAGGCATAGCAGATGGTAGTTTTACTGCGTATGGCTGTGATTTAGGTTATGAGTATGTGAAGATTAACGCGGACTATAGAACGTAGTTGTCATTTACAAGAACAAAAGTTACTCGACAACAATAAATGTTACAGGAGGATTGAAGATTGCTGCAAAACAACTCAACAATCCTCAACTTCTTCTCAAAATTTCCCAACCAATCATTTGAATTTGTAATCGTAACTGACATTAATATCAAAGAACATCCCAACTATTACAAAGCAATCTTCAGAAATATAAAAACTAATAAATACTTCTCATATCCTATAGCTCCTGAAATGATGAGATATAAGTATAAAGTCGGTCATATATATACTGACGGCGAGCATGTTGGACAGAATAAAACTTTACTAAAAAGTGAGTTCACAGTAAACGAAAATGCTGATTTAAAGCTTGTGCGTTTATCAACAGTTCTTAGTGACGATGAAGCTAAAAATATTATAGATTACGAAGATGTAACTAAGTACCTCCTGAGACAATATGCCCATGTGGAAAAACAAGATGATTGCACACTTGTAATACCATGCTATACGATAGCAAATAGATTTTACTTTATATCATCATCGATGAAACATGCCATCATGACTGGGACTCTAGGAGAGTTGTATTATGAAGGTAGTTTTCATTCTGAAAAAAATGCAAAAGGTGAAACAGTAGTCAAAGTGCACATCAAAAAGAAAGCAGGAAAAAAAGATCTGCCTTTCTTGTGTCGCTTTATTGGAAACTCTTTTGCTAAATCAAGACTTGAATATATTTCAAATCAAAAATCCTTGAGTGAAAACTTTGAATATCAACCGATCAAGGCTCAATTTCCAATAAGAGAAGCTTTTGAAATATACGCTTCATACATATACCTAGGAGACGATGAAAGAGGTAAGCCTAAGTACTTAGTACTAAATATACATTCGGACAACTCAGGGCTAGGATTTGAAGAACTTCACTATAAACAGTTTAGTGCTAAAGCAGATCCAAAGAATGTACCTCCAGAGGCATACCATATTCCAAAAAAACCAAAGAATAAATTTAAAAGAAAAAAGCCTAAAAGAGATAATAAAATCTATACAGGTACACCTTCAAGTGAATATATAACTTACACTATACGCACACATGAAAATGAATACTACAAACAAGATATTTCAATGTATGGCAGTACTATCCATTTAGAAGACGACTCTGAACTAAGTATTGAAAATAATCCAAAGCGAGTAGGTAATAGCTTTGAAACACCAGCAGTTGATGGTGATGAAGATCTTGGTGAAGTTAAAACATCAAATGACCCAAAAGAAAACGATACAGAGAAGAAAATATTTAACCTTGAAAACTTTTACCAGTTTTATGAAGCCTTACTTACTTTTGCATTTGTAGAAGGTTCGGAGCTAGTAGGACCACTAAAAATAAACAAGATTCACAGCAAAATACGAAGAACAATCAAATCAAGATCAATCTTGCATGGTGAAGAAAGAAGACATAGAAGGTTTCTGTTTGGAGAGCTTACTTATGACCAAAAAGCTGTGTACATCGTAGAGATAGAACAAGACAAAAGTTGGGGACCTTCTACCTGGATATTTTTTACAAGTGAAGATACTGTGCAGTACACAGAAAATGATATGCAAGAGATAATCGAGCACTATATCGAAGAGGATCTGTCATACACTGACCTTGCGAAATATGTTACTGATAAGTATGCTCTTTCTTTTGAGCAAAAAGAGCATAAAAAAGGCGATGTTGATGATGATAGTATTGAGAGATGGTGTGAGAGTGTTTTGAAAAAACTATTATGTGTTGTTAAGGAGTAAAAAAATCAAGTATTATGAACATAAAATAAAAAGAATTTGTTAATGTTAAATTGTATACAATACTTTAATTAGCCATGTAAGTGTTAAGGTATTAATTTTTAATATATTGGAGATTGTATTTTTATTGCACACTTTGATATAAAATGTTTATATGTATATGGTTGTTATGTGTTTAAAAATCAATTATGGGCATAGGGGGGGGTAAGAACAGATGAAAGAAACTAGTTTTGATGTAGGAGCAAATGCTGTTGTTCAATTGGGAGAAAATCTTTATAAAAACACTTATGGTGTTTTAATTGAATACATTACAAACTCATATGATGCAGATGCCTCTCATGTCAAGATTAGTATTAGTAGAACCAAGGGAACTGTGACCATTGAAGATGATGGTGTGGGAATGACACTTGATGAACTTACAGATAATTTTCTTAAAGTTGGAAATAATAGAAGAAAAAAATACAAATCATCAACAACAGAAAAAGGAAGATTAGTTACTGGTCGTAAGGGCTTTGGTAAATTAGCTTGTTTTGGATTGTTTAAGTCTTTTCAGGTTGATACATTTAAAAATAATCAAAAAAGCTCACTTATTGTTACATCAACAGAAAACAATGATGGTGAATTTGAATACACTGCAATGATAGATACAGAGTCAAAACCTATTGAACATCAAAATGGTACAATTATTTATCTCTCACAAAATACAAAAGAAATAGTAGATAATGAAATATTGGCAGAATCAATAGCAAAAAGATTAAATATTATGTATGATGGAACACCCAAGGATCCAACTGGCTTTACGATTTATTTAGAAGATTATATAATAAATCAATCATATAGAAATGAAATTGTTTTAAATCATGATATAAAATTTAGCTATAAAATTCCAGAGGATATTCATAGATTTACAAAAAATAAAGATATTGTCAATTATATTATTGAGAATAAAATTACTGGTACTATCATAGCAAGAAAAAAGACAGTTCGTATTAAAGAGAATAAAGGTGTGGTCTTGTTTGCTAGAGGTAAGCTTTGTCAAGAAGCAACATACCTTAATATAAACCCATCAAACAGCTATGGTTATGCCCATTTGTATGCAGAATTTCATGTTGATTTTATTGATAATGAATCAAAAGATAATATTGGTACAGATAGAACAGCTTTAAATGAAACACCAACAACAATAGCACTGTTTAAGGCAATAGAAATACTCATTAAAGCTTATGCCACTTTGTATGATGAAGATGCTAAAAATAGAGATGATAAAGCTATAGAAGAATTTAAGAATGAAGATACATATCTTGATATTAAGAAAAGTATAGAATCTATTTCAGATGAAGAAATTAGAGCCGAACTCTTAAGACTTCTTAATGTTCAAATAAAATCAAATGTAAAAGATGAAAGTGTAGATGTAGAGGGATTTGAAAAATTTCAAATGCTTACAAATAATATTACTCCAACCTATATATTAAAATCTGATCAAATCAGCAAAGAAGATGTTAAAGATAATGTTACAACTTCTTATGATCATTTGGTTCAATATTTGAGGGATAAATATTCTTATACTCAATCAGATGGTGAGAATATTTTTAATAATATTTATGGGGATAGTAGTAAATTATGTGAATTAGATTCTATTGTTACTATATTGCCGGGAGTGTAATAAATTCTGTGTCAACACCTAATTTCTCTTAAAATTGTATCATAAAAATGCTAGCCAATGGCA
>PETN01000088.1 GCA_002781365.1 Sulfurimonas sp. CG01_land_8_20_14_3_00_36_23 | reverse complement strand
CTCTTTTTTATATTTATTTTACTGAAATCTTGGTTTTAACAAAATTAAGGGTGGTTTTTAGAGGTGCCCTACTGTAAATCAATTGAATATCACTTAAAACAGTTATTTTTAATTCTATCTACATCCTATCCCACACATCATTTGAACCGTCTTATGCCAAAGATTTCCACATGCCAAAGATTAGATTAGTTCAGTGTTATTTTCTCATTCAATAAAACTCTTTGCTTTTGTGTTATCGTATCTTCATTTTGGACGATTATTTTCAACTTTTTATAAAGTTTGTACTCTATTATGATTGCAAATAAACCTAATATTCCAAGGGTGTATAACATAGTAATTAACTTAACATCGAAGTAGTCAAGAACCATAGCAGTCACAGCTCCTCCAATAATAGCCACCGATACTACAAAGGAGCGTAACATCAGATAGTCTTTAATCTCTATCTCATCTTTCATAAAATCTATTGTATGAATTCTTGATATTTCAAATGTGATTGCCTGAAATGTAAATATAGTTAAAATGACATAAGTAAAAAGTACCATGTTCACCTCAGACAAAAGGTAGCTTAGCATCTGAATAATGTCTAAAATAATAACAAAGAGATATATCTTATAAATTTTTACTTTTTTAAACAGTGGTTGGATTAAACCATCCGTTGCACCAATAAGCATATAAAAACTTATGGCTAGAACTGGCAGATGCAGACCTTCTAGTTTAGTGATGTAGGGCATTAAAACCCAGTCAATATATGTTGTTAAGAACAGAACAAGTACTTGAAGTTTGAGAAGTTTAGAGTGTTCAAGTGATTTATAAAGATGCGTGTAGTTTTTTATCGGCATAGTTCAACTCCATAAGATAGTTTGCTTTAACATCTATTATCTTATACATGAGTAGAACTATATCTGAATGTGGAAAATGGAAGTACTAAGAGTTGTAACTTTCACTAGCAGAGAGAAAGATTTCCACATGCCAAAGATTGCTATTTAAGAGTCTCTCAACCTCTCCTGAACCTCATTAAATATCTCTTCGACATCCTCAGAGTTTTGCGCACCTATTTTACTAAACACCAATATAGCAATCCATGCGGCTGCGAAGCCTGGGAGGAGTTCGTAGAGGTCGAAGATTCCGCCTTCTAGTTGCTTGTAGATGATGACGGTTAAGGCACCGACGACCATTCCTGCTATGGCTCCATTTTTTGTGATGGAGTGGTTGTAGAGGGAGAGGATGACAAGTGGACCAAACGCCGCGCCGAAACCTGCCCATGCGTAGGCTACAAGTTTTAAAACGCTGGAGTTCTCATCGGTGGAGATGTACCAAGCGATGAGTGCGATGGCTATCACTGTAAATCGCCCTACCCATACAAGCTCTTTGTCCGTTGCATCTTTTCTGAGTAGTACGTGGTAAATATCTCTTGTTAAAACCGAGGAGGAGACGAGAAGTTGCGAGTCGATTGTACTCATGATAGCCGCTAAGATTGCGGCTAGTAAAAAGCCTGCTATCCATGGGTTGAAAAGGAGTTGAGAGAGTGTGATAAAGATTTTTTCACTATCTTGAAGATCTACTCCATGTGACACAACATAAGCAAGTCCGAAAAATCCAACTGCCAAGGAGCCAACAACGGAGACAATCATCCATGTCATCCCGATGGTTTTTGCACGATGCATCTCATCTTCATGGCGAATAGACATAAAACGAACCAAAATATGTGGCTGACCAAAGTATCCAAGTCCCCAAGCAAGCAAAGAGAGTATGCCAACTATGGAAGTTCCGCTGAAGATGTCAAGATTTGAAGGGTTTACAGACTCGATGAGCCTAAGCCCCTCACTCACTCCGCCGATGTCATAAAGAACCACAAAAGGAACAACCGCAAGAGCCAACATCATAAGGATTCCCTGAATAAAATCCGTCCAACTCACAGCATTGTAACCACCTAAAAAAGTGTAAGAGACAATAATAAAACTCCCAACTATCAATGCAGTATCATAATCAAGATGGAAAGTCGCTTCAAAAAGTTTCGCACCGCCGACCAGTCCTGAAGAGGTGTAAAGCGTATAAAAGAGCAAAATTACTACAGCGGTAACAACACGAAGAGAATTTCCATTGTCATTAAAACGGTTTGAAAAGTAGTCAGGGATGGTAATCGCATCTTGGAGATGATGCGTATAAACACGAAGAGGTTTTGCCACATAGTGCCAGTTAAGATAAGCTCCGATGATAAGCCCCACCGCTATCCAACTCCCAACGATTCCCTGCGAGTACATCATGCCAGGAAGCCCTAAAAGGAGCCAGCCACTCATGTCCGAAGCACCAGCACTGAGTGCGGTCACACCTGGACCTAAGCTTCTTCCGCCTAAGACAAAATCACTTAAGTCATCCGTTTTAAAATAGAAATAAAATCCTATTCCAAGCATCACTGCCATATAGGCTAGAAATGATATTAGTAGTGGTAACTCCATTAGTTTTCTCCTTTTTCAACTAGACCACGAAGTCCAAGATTCCCATATCTATGGTAACTATCAGATATACTCTGCTCAATAAAATAGTGCATAAGTTCTATACGTCCATGTTCTATAAATGGCTCCGTTGCGATGTAGAGCGTATGCTCTGCCACAGCTTCATAGAGTGAAACATCGGGAGGCTGTAAAAAGCGGATGCGCTCTACACTCTGCATCGCTTTACACAGAGCCGTTGCATCTTCTAAAGCGAAACTATCCTCACGCTCTAGCAAGAAAGATTTTTTCTCTTGCAAATAGAGTAACGCTTCACTTTGAGGGTTGTGAGGAATAGATACATAGACTCTTGCACCTACCATTTTTACAGCGGCGATAGAGGCTAACATCTCATATAAAATATCCTCTTCTTCAAAGCGTAGAAGTACACTTTTTACTCCAATATAGCGTATAACATTACTCTCCCCTCGGATGTTCGAGTAGTCATGCTCTTTGTTAAAATGCTCCGCTAACCAATGGCTAAAATCAGCCGTTAATCGCAATGTTTTTTCAAGAGAGTGAGCAACTTTGTCCTCCTCATCTAAAAGTGGTTTGAGTTTTTTGGCATAGAGGTTAGTAGAACTCTTATCTTCAAAACGCAGATTCATAAATTGCGAGATATAGTTAAAACCACCCGCTTTTTTACCACTTCCTATGGCAGATTTTCCCATGCCACCAAAGGGCTGTCGAATCACTATGGCACCTGTTGTCATGCGGTTTATGTACAAGTTTCCTGCGCGAAGTCGCTCTTTAAATATCTTCTGCTCTCTCGCATCTAAACTCTCCAAGCCTGAGGTGAGTCCATAACCTGTCTCATTGACGATGTCGATTGCATCTTCGAGATTTTTAGCACACATTACACTCAGAACTGGACCAAAAAGTTCATTCATGTGGCAAAAATCACCACGCGAAGTTCCCCATCGGATAGCTGGCTTTAACATGTATGGATTTTTATCTGCATAGGATGGTTCAAGCGCCCATTCCTCTCCCTCATCTAAACTCCCAAGCGCTTTTTTCAAGTTCCCTGAAGGAAAATCCACAAGAGAACCTATACGGTTTTGAAGTTCCCAAACGGAGCCAACATTAAGAGATGAAGCGGCATCCACCAACATCTTTTTAAAGTTTTTATCTTCATACACTTCACGCTCAAGAACTACAAGTGAGGTCGCAGAACACTTCTGCCCAGAGTTGTTAAAAGCGGAAGCGACAATATTTTTAACCGCTTGGTCGCGGTCAGCTAAAGCCGTAACAATCGTTGCATCTTTACCGCCTGTCTCAGCGCTGAGATGAATATCAGGACGGCTTAGTATCATCTCTTTTGCCGTTGTCTCTCCCCCTGTAAAAATCACAAAATCTATATCGCTGTTTGTGATAAGGTGCTTTCCTGCCATCGCTCCGCTACATGGAACAAACTGCAAGGTGTTTTTACTCACACCCGCATCCCAAAAACATTGACAAACTCTATAGGCACAAAGAACAGCATCCGAAGAGGGTTTGATGAGAACTGTGTTCCCTGCCGCTAATGCCGCAGCGATGCCACCTGTTGGAATGGCAATAGGAAAGTTCCAAGGACTCACAACAAGACCAACACCTTTGCCCTCAGCGCAAACTCCTTCAAGTGCTTCAAGCTTTTGCACACTGTAGGGGTAGAAGTTTAAAAAATCTATCGCTTCTGAGACCTCAACGTCTGTCTCTGAAAAGACTTTGCCCACTTCTGCTGCGGCAATGCCGATTAAATCACCCCTACTCTTTTGAAACTCTTGTGCCACAGCCATTAAGACTTTTTGTCTCTGACTTGTCGTGCGTTTACGCCAGCCATCCACATCCGCTTTTGCAACTGCTACGGCTTCGTTTAAATCTGAAGAGGAAGCTTTGACATACGTTCCTACAATCACTTTTTCATTGTATTGGGATTTATCTCTTACCTCTACATTCTCACTTGTTCTAATCAGCTCTCCACCAATCACAACGGATGCATGATAACCACCACTATGTGAAATATTTTTCCACTTGTCACGTAGAGCCTCTGCCCACTCTCTATTTTGTGGCAATGCGAAGTCCGTATCACTCTCATTTTTAAAGATGTAGTTTTCTGTCTCTACCTCAGCTGGGAAGAGTTCCGTTTTTCTATCTTGTGTACGAAATGGTGTTAGGGAGATTTGAGGGAGAACTTCTATGGAAGCATCATAACTCTCTAACACTGTTTTCCATGCAGGCGAATTTACACTTAGTCCAAAACTATGACGTAAAAAGTTCTCCTCAGCAGTGTTCTCATCAAAACGTCTCACAAGATAAGCGATGGCATTTGTAAATGTCTCCTTCGTTGCTATGGGCGCATACAAGATAACATTTAACCCCTCTTTTTTAAGTACGTGGTACGCTGTCTCACTCATGCCTTCGAGCATCTCAGCACTACAATACTTCTCAACACATCTCTCACGGGCAAGCAACATCGCCACAGCATGCTCAAAGAGATTGTGTGAAGCTATTCCAACATGTACATAGGGTGCGACATCCTCTGCTATGAGATAATCCATCAAGATTTTAAAGTTTGCATCGGTTTCACGCTTACTCAGGTAAGTTACACATGGCCAGTTACGAAGACTCGACTCTGTAAGTTCCATCTCCTGATTTGCACCTTTAACCAAGCGGATTTTAATCGGTACGCCACCTTTGTTGATTCTTTTCTTTGCCCATGTCACAAGCTTTTTGAGATTTTCAAGTGTATCTGGGAGATAGGCTTGTAAAACGATTCCCGCTTCAAGTGAATAGAACTTCTTTTGAGAGAGCGTCTGCATAAAAGCATCTATAGTTATATTAATGTCACGGTACTCTTCCATGTCAAGGTTTACAAACTTATACTCCTCTTTGCCATTATGTATAAAAGTGTTTTGCATCGCTGCGGAGTAGATACGCTCTAATCTCGTTGAAATCTCTCCAACACTCCAAGTATGTGCTACAGGAGTAACTTGTGAGAAGATGGTGGAGATTTTTATGGAGATATAGTCTATGTGTGGGTTTTGGAGCGCCTTGATGTACTTCTCTATTCTAGCCTCTGCTTCACCCTCACCTAAGACCATCTCTCCGATGATGTTAATGTTCACTCGCGTATGCTCTTTACGTCTCTTTTTGAGATGTTTGTTGAGTGCATAATCCTCACCTTTTATCACTATGTCACTTATATCTTGACGCAGATATTTTATAAAAAGCTCAACGGAGGTATCGGGCATATATATCCCAATATGTCGAAACGACCAGACAAGCAACTCTTCAAAGTCGCTAAAGATATCGGTACCTTTATACTTTGAAAATATATACTCTAACTGATTTGCGATTCGCTTAGAGTTGTGAGCGCGGAAGCTTTGGTCGAGTAACTCAATGAGAAAAATCTTATTCATAGGATTTTTGAGCATTCTTTTCATAATCTCATGAAATTTCTTCTCACTGCTCTCTCTGCTTTTGTCTATCTCACTTTGCCATGAAGCGGCTACATCTTTTGCCGATTCAAATATTGTTTTACTTATTTGCATTTTAGATCCCTTCGCTTTTCATGGTATCAAGATACTTTTAAATCCAACTTATTTTTCTAAATTTTTTTACTGAGACTTAGAAATTAAAACGTATTTCCACATGCCAAACATCTAAAGTTCTCACAGAGTTATAGTAGCAAGTTTATATGAAGCTTAATAGGAATAAAATGAGTGATATACCTTTATAGAGTCTCACTCTATCTTGTTAGAAAAACTAAAATTGGAGAGAACATGACTATTATTAACTTAATAATATTTTTAGCAGTAGGTGCCTTGGCTGGATGGCTTGCGGGCATCCTCATAAAAGGACGAGGTTTTGGCATTCTAGGTAATATTGTTGTTGGGATTGTTGGTGCTCTTTTAGGTGGCTTTGTATTTGGTCTGCTTGGTATCACAACGGGTGGTTTGATTGGCGCTATTGTTATGGCTACTATCGGCGCTATTATTTTGCTATATTCAATCACTTTAATCAAGAGAGTATAACTCTATAGCATCTCAAAATAAAGCATGTAATGTTGTCCAACAAACCATCAAGACAATTCATCGGAATACGCATGAGAGCTAAACTATTATTTTTACTTTTATCTTCCTCTGTTTTGTATGCGCAAACTCTTCCCCTTCTGTTTCAAGGAAACAGAGCTTTAGGGGAGAGAGAGCTTTATGAAACAGTACACCTCTATAAACCCTATTTTTATGAATTTTACAAAGATGAACCAGCAGTAGATACAAGAACGCTCCCTATTCTCAGACAAACACTTCAAAACTTTTACAAAACAAAAGGTTTTTACCATACAGAGATTAGCTACGCAAAAAATGAAAAAACAATCACGATAAGTATCAAAGAGAATGCCCCTATACGAGTGAACGATATTACTACGCTCTCCAAGCTAGATATTGCTTCTAAAATTTTTCTTGAAAAAAATGATATTTTTGATGCAGAAAAATTCACGCAAAGTAAGAAAGAGATAGAACTCTTTTATGCAAATAATCATTACTGTAACATAGAACTTGATGCAAAGGCGTGGATTGACATAAACACAAACTCCGCTTACCTGACTTATAGCGTAACTCCAAATGCTCTTTGCCACTTTGCCAACGTAACCGTTCATAGTTCTGAGACAATAGATGCAGATATTATAAAATCACTTTTATACATAGAAGAGGGAGATAGTTTCTCTTTAGAAAAAATAAAAAAAAGCTATCAAAGCCTCTACTCTCACGATGGAATATCTAAAGCTTTAATCGATACAAAAACAGATGAAAACAACAGCGTCGATGCAATAGTCACTATTACAGAAAATGAAAAACCAATTCGCATGCAGATTGGCTTGGGTGCAAGTAGTAACGAAGGTTTTATGGCATCCTTTGGAGTAAAACATAGAAACCTTTTTGGTAATTTAAAAACTTTAAGCCTCAACACAAGAGTGACACAGATTCAACAGAGTCTCAAAATAAATTATGAGATGCCACTTGTCAATAAAAACTCTTTTGGAGCAGAGAGTGGTCTTGAAAATGAGATTTTTGAAGGCTTTAAAGAGAAGAGAGTTTTTACAACGCTCTCCATAAACCAAAGGTTTACCCCTACGTCATTTAAAGAGAGTCTCTTTTTTGACAATGTTGATACCTATGAGAGTGATGATAAGCTTTTGTTTCCTGAGGGTTCACTCTTTGTCTTGTCTCCAAAACTTGAATGGAACTATGATACCAGAGATAAGATTTTAGAGCCAAGTAAAGGCTACTTCTTAGGCGCTGAAGTGATGGGTTCTGCGATGAGTGAAATCTCGGATGCGACCTATTATAAATTTAAACTCTCAGGCGGTTATATTTTACCTCTGGCTTCAACTATCTTAGCAGCAAGAGTAAAGTTTGGCTCTTTGCATCTTTATCAAGGAGAGATTCCAGCATCGTACCGTTTTTATGCAGGTGGTATGGATAGTAATCGTGCCTATGGTTACCGTAAACTAGGAGCTGTCGATGCGCTCTTAAATCCGATTGGCTTTGACTCTGTTGTTGAGACAAAAATTGAGGAGCGTTTTCCTCTTTATGGTGCGATTAGGGGTGTTGTGTTTAATGACAACACTTTTATAGGAGATAATTTTACTCCCAATTTTACGAGAGGATATTATAGTGCAGGCGTTGGACTTCGCTATAGGACTCCCATTGGAGGGCTTGCCATTGATTTTGGATTTGACATAGCAGACCCAACTGCGCAACATGCGCTTCACTTTCACATTGGAGAGTCGTTTTGATAAAAAAAATCTATCTTCTTTTTTATTACTTTGCTCTTTTTCTAGTAGCTATTGGCATAGCTTCTCTATTTGTATTCTCACAAAAGCATCTGCTTAACACTTTTGCAGATAAATATTTAAAAGAGTCAGGAGTCAAATACTCTCACATTGAATGGAGTTTATTTAATGGAATTATTGTACATGACCTAAAATATGAAGAGGCGATTAGTATCAAGAGAGTTCAAGTGCACTACAACCTTTTATATCTCTTTCGAGCGACTCCGAAAATCAGTAAAATAGAAGCGGATGCATTCACTTTGGATGTAAGTAAACTTGCACCCTCAGATGAGAACCAAACGCAAACTTCGCTCATCGCCTTTGCAGTTTCAAATCTTGAACTAAAGCATACAAAACTCATTCTAAAAGATGAGACTTATTTATTTGATGTAAAAGCAAAAGAGTTCTCTTTTGATGAGAAGATTGATGTAGGCAGCGTTACTATGGAGTTAAACTCCACTTACGTAAATGCAATCATAGAAGGTACTATAAAATCCAATAAATTTGATGGAAACGCTTCGGTTGAGGTAAAAGAGAGTCTTACTATCAAGGATGCAAAGATAGAGTTTAGTTACTCTGTTAATACTAACTACTATCAATCCACACTCCATGCAACACTCGAAGAGGAGCCACTAAAATTTCCCGCTCAGACATTGAGTGCGGAACTCTTTGGAGATGAGAGCGGTATGGGGGCAAATATTAAAACTGACTTATTTGATCTGAATATAAGCTCAAAAGATTATGAGATTTACGAAGCTACACTCTACCCTAAACTTGAAGATGCATTTTATAAACCCTACCCAATGAAGTTGTTTTTACCAATAAAGATGAGATATGAAAATATCTCAAAAAATCAAAAATTAACTCTAGATGCAAATCTACTCCATGCAACACTCACCCAAAAAGAGAAGCGTATCAAGGGCTATGGCACGCTTGCATCGGCTCAATTCACCCTCTCTACTCAAGAGAACAACTCTAAAGTATTGCTTCATACAAAAGTGCTCTCTATAAAAAAACTATTAGCCCAGCTTCATCTGCGTGCACAAGAGGAGAGTATGGTTCATGATGGTGAAGCCGAGATTGATTCCACTTTTGATTTTGCTGAAAACTTTTCCATGAAGAATGATTTCCACATGCCATGGTACACAATCACTTTAGACGATAAGAAGAGTTATTTACTCAAAGATATTTTTCTCTCATCCACCTACAGCAACGATAATTTTGTTATTGAGAGTTATAAAGCAAACTATCTTGAACAAAAGTTTTATTCAGATAAACCCTCAACCATCTTCACAGATGAGAATAAAAATATCGTGATTAAAGAGTTTTGGCTCTATGACAACCTACTTGCAACAGGTTTTATTGACACTACGAAAAGAGAGGTAAATATAGCTCTAAAAAGTGATAAGTTTAGCTATTACAATAAAGATATAAACATAAGTGCTAAGGCTGATTTGCATGCGAGTATGGACGCTTTGGGAAAACAAAAAATAGAGGGAACTGTTACACTGCTTGATGGAGTTGTCAGTTACGAGCCAAGGGATGATTTTACTGTTAGAGACAGAGATATAATCGTTATACAAGAGATGAAAAAAGCTCGTAATTCAAATTTATCTATGCGTATAAACATAAACGCGTTCAAACCAATCACTTATAAAACCAAAGAGATTACGCTTCATTTCAGCCCCGATATGAGTATCTCCCAAGAGCCAAATGCACCGCTCAAACTTTTAGGTATGGTAACCATCCATGATGGAGAGATTACAAATAGCGATAAGAGCTTTGTATTTGACAAGAGTGAGATATATTTTACAGCTAAAGAGCCTATAGACCCACAACTTAATCTCAATCTGCACTACTACACTGCAGATGATATGGATATAGAAATTTTTATTACAAACAGGCTTAGTTCGCCTGTCGTTATCTTCTCTTCAAAGCCTGCTATGAGTCAAAATGACATTATCTCTTACATACTCTTTGGTGAGCCTGCTAGCGCTTTGTTTGAGAGTTCAGATGGAGATACAAAAATATCTGCGAGTTCCTTGCTTCTAGGAACTGGTTTAAAGCAGATGTTCAGTCAAAGCGCAGGAATAAAGATAGATACGCTCAATATTTTGACAAACAAAGAGGGAACACTGGGGTATGAAATAGGAAGCCGTTATAATAAAGATATTCGCATACTCTATAGAAATGACACAGCGTCAAGCGTTGTAGTGCAATATAGCCTCAGCAAATCTCTAAGAGTGGATGTCGATGTTGTACAAACAGGACAAGGGATTAATATCATCTATGTAAAAGATTTTTAAAAATGAGCATAAGGAAAAAATCATGAAATATATTAAAATTATCGCCAATAAAGAGAGTGCTGACACTGTTTTGGCAATAGCGAAAAAGGAAGAGGTACAGGACTTTCGTCTTGGTATTGTCGAAGAAGATGGCATGCAACAAATGCGAATGCTTGTAAGCGATGACAAACTCCAGTTAGTACTTGATGCCTTACAAAAGCTCTTGGTCGAACAACCAACTGCTCACGTTGCAGTCCTTCCAGTAGAGGTATCCTTGCCTAAACCCCAAGAAGAGGAACGTAAGCAAGAAGATGCTGCAACTGAAGCACGAGAAGCCCTCTATGAAGGGGTTGAAAAAGGTGTACGTATTGATTTAAATTTTGTTGTGCTTGTTATACTCTCTTCACTAGTAGCTGCGATAGGTCTTATTACGAACAATGTTGCTGTCATCATCGGAGCCATGGTTATTGCACCCCTACTCGGACCAAACCTTGCCCTGAGTCTCGGAACGGCGATGGGTGACCTCTCGTTGATTAAAAATTCGGTAAAAACTCTCGTTGTGGGAATACTCCTAGCCATAGCGGCACCTGCTAGTTTGGGAATATTTTGGTCTTTTGATGTCACAAACCATGAGCTAATGTTGCGTACCGCTGTGGGCATGGACTCCATTGCTCTCGCTCTTGCATCTGGTGCCGCAGCAGCACTCTCTCTTACCACAGGACTCTCAAGCGTGTTGGTAGGTGTCATGGTTGCCGTAGCTCTCCTTCCACCTGCAGCGGCACTTGGATTGATGCTAGGTGCTGGATATAGCAATCTTGCTATTGGTGCAGGATTATTACTGATGGTCAACATTGTATGTGTCAACTTGGCAAGCAAGATTATTTTTGATATTAAAGGCATTCGTCCAGCTGGTTGGAGAGAGGAGAAAAAAGCAAAACGCTCCATAGTTGTTTATATTGTAGGCTGGCTTGTGACACTACTTTTACTTATAGCGCTCATCTATCTGCGCAGTTCATTAACAAGCTAAGCCTAATGTGATAAAGCTATAATACCCCAAGAAAACAACACAAGAAAAATCAATTTCTAATTCCAAAAGAGTTAAGATACATAGATTATTTTAAGGGGTAGATG
>PETN01000089.1 GCA_002781365.1 Sulfurimonas sp. CG01_land_8_20_14_3_00_36_23 | reverse complement strand
GTGTCAAAGCGATAACGCTATTTCTATAGTTATCACTTACCTTATACTCCCTATACCCTTTTGAGCGCGTAGAAGCTAAAAGAAAGCTCTTCTCGTGGAGTGTAACGATGCCATAATAGCTCTCTTGAGTTGTTACTTCGTTGAGTAGATTTGCATCGAGTGGGAAAAGGCTTGTTTTCTCAAAAAGAGCATTTGTAGAGGAAATAACCATCCCCTTGTTATCGATAAAGAGAGAAGAACCTTTTGAGTTTGTCGTAAAACTATCATTTAAAATCGCAAGGAACTCCACAGTAGAGTCAAAAA
Source organism: Sulfurimonas sp. CG01_land_8_20_14_3_00_36_23 (assembly GCA_002781365.1). Taxonomy (GTDB): domain Bacteria; phylum Campylobacterota; class Campylobacteria; order Campylobacterales; family Sulfurimonadaceae; genus Sulfurimonas. The sequence goes on along the minus strand of PETN01000089.1, from coordinate 4,984 downwards.
CAACAGTAATTCCACCGACATTTGTTGTAGCGTTATTGATACTAGCATGGTAAATATAGGTTGGCTCATTATTGTAAAACTCTGTTTTTTCAAACTCACTTACAAAGTAGTGTTGCGTATTTTTATTTTGAAGTGTTTTAGTAACAGCATCACTTCTGATGTTTTTTCCGATGATGCCTGGCTCCGTTGAACTTGCAACAATCTTGCCGTTTTTATCATAAATAAAGAGATTTGTATAAACGGTGTACAAACCATTTATATACTCTAAAACACTATTTAACTTTTTGCTATTAGGCGTCTCAGATGACAACTCTTCTATAAACAGAGGTGTTAGCGCCCACCATCTCGAATCATTAGCTCTTTCATATAAGTTTCTATCCATGATGTCCATCGAGGAGTTTGAAGAGGATTCCAAATTGAATTTGAGCGACTGTTGCACAAGCGATTCCAAGTTGTTTCCTGCATTTTTAATAGTTTCAAGCAGGCTCAAACTAATGGAACGTAGATTATCCAAAATTGGGTTGAGAATATACATTCGCCTTTTCGCTGCAATCAACTCACCATTTATGATAATATCCCCTAAATCTGCGATAATATAATCAGCATGTTCTATAATCTTACTAATCTCCGCATTCATAAAACTACGTTGCATTAAAGGTGTAGTTGCATCTACTTGTGAGTGTTTATTCTCTTTTATCAAAACTGCAGACCAAGGCAGACCGCTATACCCTTGGTACCCATTTGTTTTAGCAGATACTGCAAAGCTATTTTTTATAAGTGTAAATTTCTCTTTTGCGTACTTATCTTCGGCATATTGAAATGTATCTTCAAGAGGGTATTGCTGTGGATTGTTTGAGGCGATAATCTTGCTGTTTTCTACGAGCAATATCGTTTCATGAGGAGTCTTTAGGTTTTCAAATATTCTATAGAGTTCATCATCAAATTTAAAACATAAACATAGAACACCTATAGTCACATTCCCATCGACTATCTTTTGTGTGTAGGTTAATGTTTTTTTCTGCGCTTTAAATATATCTGTATAAGCATATCTTTCAACATAGGAGTCGCTTGCCAATGTCTGTGCAATAATTTCGTCGTTCGTGGTGGAGATACTATTGTCAGCATTAAGATTGATTTTTACTTCACCTTTTGTATCAAAGATGACTATCTCATTGTAAACACTGTATTTTAGAACATACTCATGTAAGCGGTTGTGCAACTCTTTTTTTGAGATACCCTCGCCTCTTAAAAAATCTATAATTTGTGTATCTGTTGCCAAAAAACCGACATCTGCTGTTCGCTCAAAGAGATTACGGATTAAAATATCGATTGTAGATTCTGCTTTGGACTTGAGTTCATTGACTACAGTATTTATATTTTCATCGAGCAAGAGGTTAATCAGATTGTTTTTAAGCTCAGCAAATTTTGCATTTGTATCTTCAGTATATTCAAACAAGTTTACAGTTGTTTCATCTGAGTTGATTTTTCCTGTTAATGTCACTTTATGAAGAAGTTTATTTTCATACTCAAAATCACTTTTTGATTTTTGAATAAATGGGAAGAGAGGGAGAAGGTGTTGCATCTTGAGACCTAAGTTAAAATTGTTTTAATAATAAATAATAACATTTATAGGGAGCAACAGAATGAAATATTTAAGAATTAATTAGATGAGAATTGATGAATAATTAGGCAATAATCTATAAATTCAATTTATGATTGTTTTAGATTTAGGCAATAGAGTGAATTATTTTTTTATAATAAATTTAGTTATCTAAATAGAGTCAAAGTGGAACCAAAATGGAACTAAAGAAGAGTCTCAAAAGAGTTTAAAAAGAGAGCGTGACTACTTCTCCAAATAGACATGCACACCGTTTCGACCATGCCCTTTAACATAGTAAAGTGCTTGGTCGGCTTTTGAGAGAAGTGAGTAGATAGTGTCTTCATGTTGTGTGAACTCACAGATACCCATACTCACCGTAATCTTTAAAACACTCTCTTTGTAAGGGACTTCTAACATCTCTATCTTTTTTAGTAATGCTTTTGTTTTTTCTGTGGCAAGTTCAGCGGTTGTGTGTGGAAGTAAAAGGACAAACTCTTCGCCCCCTACTCTTGCAAAAAAGTCTGTATCGCGTATGCTACTACTTATCTCTTTTACTAAAGATACAAGAACTAAATCGCCTGCGGCATGTCCATACGTGTCATTTATATTTTTAAAATGGTCTATATCCATGATGACTAAAGAGAAAGGTGTTTGGTAGCGTTTGCTATTTTGGATTATCTTCTCTCCTTGTTCCAAGAAAGCCCTTCTGTTGGCAATCCCTGTCATCTCATCTACTCTTGCTAACTCTTTTGCTTTTGCTGTTTGCTGCTCTAACTCAAGTGTTCGTTTTATAACTTCAGACTCCAAGTTCTCTTTTGCCTCTTCTAGGGTATGTCTTACTTTATCTTGCGCACTTTTAGTCTCTTGCTCTAAAATGGAGATTCTGTCTGCAAGGGCAATAGAGAGTAAAATCCCCTCTGCTATAAAGCCAAATCTACTCGCCCAAAACAGCAATTCGTTGGTTTCAAGAAACTCTGAAAAACGAAGTAAAGAGCTTAAAATCGTTAGAGAGAGAACAAGCGAAGCAATGGTATAACCTCTTGCAATCTTATAGCCACGACGCCACAGAATAAAGCCTATAAGAGGGAAAAAGACTATTGCAAAGGTATTTAGATGAAATATCCCAATAGCAACCCTTCGTGCATCCAAATTTCCTAAGAGAAGCGCTATCAAAGTAGATACTATCAAAAATTTTAAAAGTATATCTACCTTTGGAAGGTGCTTATACGTTTCTAAAAACTCACGGCTAAAGAGGACAAAAGAGATAAGAATAACCGAAACAGAGAACAGAGGCATCATATCTGTAAGATAGAGTGAACTCCCCCATAAATAGTGCGTTCCCAATTGGTTGAATGTCAACACTAAAAGAATAACCCCAGTAAGATATAGCGTGTACCAAAAGTACTCTATTTTTCTGAGAATAAGAAGGATAAAGAGATTGTAAAAGAGCAACACAGCAACCGCACTTGTTGTTCCAACTAAGAGGTTAAAACGAAACTCTTGGGACTTTAAAAACGCATCCTTACTCCAGAGAGTGTGAAATAGCTCTACGATTCCTGCACTCTCATACGCGAGTTTTACATAGATTGTATTTTTCTCTTGCGCAGGTGTACTAAAATCAAAGGAGAGATGCTCTGCTAAAGATATTTTAGAAGCATCGACATAGTGATCGCCCTTTAAAATGTTGGAAAGAAGAATATTTTTCTCACTGTATTGCCAACTTTGGAGTTCATCAAATTGACCATAGTGAAACTTTAAAATCCAATCAATCGGCTCATTTGTAGGGTTTTGTACTTCAAATTTGAGCCACCAGTTTGATGTACTTGCGCCCTTGCCTGAATAGATACTATGATGAAGTTCAAATTTTTGGTTTTTTATCTCTTCAATGCCCATCTTTTTTGTAGTGTCTTCATAGAGTGAAACTTTGGAAAATGTATCTATACCCTGCATGTTGGAGTCCAGTAGAACAGGTGTCGCATGAACAAGAAGTGTAAAGAAGAGAGTTAAAAGTAGGAATCTGACCATTAGAGACTCTTTTCCTTAGTGATAAATTTTTAGTCGACATTTTATCTGAATATTTCTGTTTAAAGCAAATAGATATGCAAACTAAACTTCTATTTTTGCTGTACAATACTCTCTTATTTGAGTACTTCTAGCAAAAATCAGTACAAGGCAGTAAAATGAAAAAGCAACAAAGACACAATATTGCAATGTTTATAGATTGTGACAATGTAAGTTCCAAATATATAGAGAGCATCTTTGAGGACTTATCACAGTACGGAACGGTCAATATCAGAAGAGCCTATGGGAACTGGAAAGATAAACAGCTTTTTGGATGGGAAAATGTTCTGCACGAGTACAACATCAAACCTATTCAACAATTTGCCTACACAAAAGGGAAAAATGCAACAGATATCGCTATGATAATTGACATCATGGATATTCTCTACACGAAAGATTTAGAGGCTATTGTCTTGATAACAAGCGATAGTGATTTTACTCCTATCGTGACACGAATTTTGTCAGATGGGCTTACAGTCTATGGCTATGGCGAGTCAAAAACCCCTCTCCCCTTTGTCAATGCATGTTCTCAATTTATCTATGTTGAAAAGTTGAGTGTTTTACAAAACAATACAGTCATAGAGGAGCATATGATAACTCCAAGTGAGCACACTATTACCAAATATGCAGGAAATAACTATGACATACGCAAAGACTTTAAACTCATCAACCTCCTGAAACAGGGTGTAGATGTAACCGCAGATGAGCAAGGGTGGGCAGATGTACGAGACATCTCTCTCTACATAAGAAAAAACTCCTCCTTCTCTCAGATAAACTACGGGTTTAAAAAGTTAAGCGACCTTATTAAAGCCTTAGATTTATTTGATATGGAGTACTTCGGAGATAGAAAAACACAACTGATGATAAAGATACGAGATAAGAAAATTAAATAGTCTAGAACACAGCACCTGAGTATCTTTGTGCTCTCTAAGAACACTATATGCATCTATGTTTCAAAAAATAAGGAAAGATAGATGGAACATCATGTAATTATAGAGAAGCTTTGCTCTTGTGCAAAAAAAGAGGGAATGAGTCAAATCTCTAGCTATGAGACAAAAGAGAGTGCAAAGAGTGCCGCTGAGGCTCAACTTGGCTTTATAAGCAGTAGTTTTTGTGGCAAACACAAGTTTGATTTAACAGAAGTAAATGACAATTTTGTAATTGGTATGCTTCCTGGTGGTTGTGGATGTGGTTCGCACGATAAGCATTAAAGTTAGCTTTCAGCAGTTTCCACGAGAGTGTAAATCTAACTGTGTAAACCTTAAAAAATGAGATTCATTTGATATCATAATCAAGTGAATTATTTATAAGGATTTACATATG
>PETN01000024.1 GCA_002781365.1 Sulfurimonas sp. CG01_land_8_20_14_3_00_36_23 | reverse complement strand
CATTTCGATGGACGGCTTGATGACGCTTTAAACTTATGATACAATTTTAGGAATTATCCGATGTTGACACGGAATGCTGAACACTCCCTTATATCTCTTTGGAGTATTGCTTTCCGACATTTATGTCGGAAGGGTATATTAGCTAGATGCTATTTTTATTTACAAACTCTTTGATTCTCTCATAATCTTCAATATAGTCAACTTCAGCCCAAAAGACACCAGACACATTTTCTACAAATACATCGGCACCATCATCTACAGTTCTGTATATGATATCTTCCCACCAACAGTTATAATCTTCGGAAGCAACAGCATCTAAAACTCTTTGTTTAAAAGGGACTAAATCTTTAGCATTTAAAATACCTATACCAACATATTCACCGGTTGTCTCATCGTTAGTAAGTTCTTTTCCATAGCGTTTAAGTTTATCACCTTCCCAATTAAACCTATAGTCAGCATCTTCAATTCGACTGCTATCACTAAGCATAACAGGGCTTCTTTTCTCAGCTAAAACTATGTCAAGAATTTTTTCTTCCATAAACACATCCCCATTCATAATCATAATGTCTTCATTTGGAGATAAAAAGTCTCTTGCAAACCAAACAGAAGAGATAGAGTTTGCGACTCTATAAAATGGATTGAAATATCTGGCATAAGAGAGACCTTCAAGTGCTTGATGAATATACTTTTCCTGATAACCTGTTACGATTGCAATATCCGTAATGCCTTTTCTTTTTAAAAGTTCAAAGGTATATCTTATTAATGGTTTTCCGTCAACATCAACACAACATTTAGGTTGTCCTTGAAGGTGTCTGCTTATTCTGCTTCCAACACCTGCAGCCATGATTAAAACTTTCATCTTTTTCTCCCGTAGTAATTAAATAAAGCATCAATTAAAATATCTGTGTACTCTTTTGTCATAGCACCCATATGTGCAACTCTAAAGATTTTATCCTGTAAAGCTCCACCATTAGGAGCAACTATAATATTATACTTCTCATCTAAATCTTTGACAATTGTACTCGCAGATTTACCATCGGTTGGAGTAAGCGTTGTCATTGCATTTGGCATGTGGAAACTGTACGCTTTTAACGGAAGAGTTTCGATAGACTCTCTAAAGTAAGCTGCAATCTCTTTTGCTTTGTTTAGCTCAAATTCAATACCATTATTTATAATCTGTTTGAGTCTAGCTTGAAGCTGTAAAATAATTGTAATTGCTGGAGTAAAAGGAGTTTGCCCCCTTTCCCCATCATTCAAATAGGCATTGAAATCAAAATAGAGCTGATGTACAGGATTTACTTTTTTGATGGCTTTTGGAGACAATATAACCATACTTAACCCAGGGGGCAATGCTAATCCCTTATGCGAACTAATAATAAGTGCATCAATACCATCTCTACTCATATCTATCTCATCAGTTATAAACATACTTATAGCATCAACGATAAAAAGCATATTATTCTCTTTTGCAAACTTTCCAACTGATTTTAAATCATAAAGAAGACCAATACTAGTCTCATGTGCATTTATAACTAAACTTGTTGCATCTTTAAACGTATCGAACATAGAAGCATCGCTTAGATTTGTATCTTTTACTTTAAAATCCACATGCCTAATATTGTGAATCTTACAAATATCTACAAACCTCTGACCAAAGCCACCACCGTTTACCACAAGTGCTTTATCTTCACTATTAAGTAAGTTTTGAACCGTAGCTTCCATCCCCGCAGTTCCTGAAGCTGTTAAGAAAAGAACTCTGCTACCATCAGGTGCATTCGCTATTTTTAATAAGTTTTCTTCACACTCTAATGTTACTTTAGAAAATGCATCATTTCTAAAGTAGGGTGTTTGCATAGCACCTATTTTTAATGTTTCATCATACATTTTTACAGGACCAGGGGTGAAAATGTATTTGTTAATTAGTTTTTCCATTTGCTCATCTTGTTTTAAATTTTGTATTAATTTAGATATATTAGAATTGTATAAATCACTTGTAAAAAAATCGTTTAAAGTTAAAAATTTATCTCGTATGGATAAATCAATAAATTCAGCACAATCTATTGAACACCAACCACTTCCCCAATTTCTTTGTTGTAATTTTATTTCAAGATTATTGTTGTACTTATGTAAAATAGAGTCATAATCATCCTCTTCCATTTGCACAATTGTATATAAATTGTCCTTACTTATATACTTCACTAAACCAATATGTAAGTTTCTCGTTCCTACTTCTATGTGCAGTAGATATTTGTTACTACCATAATAAAAATAAGTACCAAACATCTGCTTTTTTGTCTTCTCATTTTTGTACCAAGCTACAATGGATTCTAGATTATAAATTTGTTTGTTGGTGATTTTGTCATCTACATTTGTGAAGTAAAAAGTCTCTTTTAACGAATTGAAAAAATTGAACAATATAGAAGCTTGAACCTCGTAACTATTGTTGTATTTACTTTTGTACTCTAAATATTTTTTGTCTTTTACACCATTTAATAGGAGAGACTCTTCTAAAGAAGTTCCAGACTCTAAGTCTTGAAAAACTGATACTATTCTATCTTTACTAAATTTTGTAAGGTGCGTTCTTAAGATTTTATATAAATCACCTTTCTTTCTTAAAAGTTGCACAAGTTGGTGCCCACCATCTTTATATGCATGTAATTTTACATTTTCTATATGCTCAAACTTTTTAGCATGTATTGCATCGATGCGTTCATCTAAAGAGTAATAAATATGTATAGCACTCTTACTTCTATTCTTATGAAATAAAATTTCTAAGTCTAAATACTTTTTTTTAATTTTATAAGGTAAGTGCGCTATCTCTTCTGCCCATCGATTGTCTTTATACGTTTCTCTATTAAGCGTATCTAAAAATGTCTGAGGTGCAAATGCTAAAATAGTATCAGCCTTTATAAGGTTACCAATGACTAATGCTGCATAGCCTCCCATAGAGTTTCCTAAACATACAACTTTTGTATAGTTATGTTTCTCAATCAACTCTTTTAAGTAGTCGGCTGTCTCTTCTATGGAAGTAGTAATACCTTTTAGCCCTTGATGATACCAAGATTGTTCTAGGTCTCTTATGAAAATTTTGTCTATATCAAAGCCATTTGTAATCTTGAAAAATTCAAAAGGGTATAATCCCAATGCTCCACTAATACCAGCAAAAGTTATGAGTAAAGTATTTGAGCCATTTCCAATATCCATAGTGTATGGTAAATCTAAATTTTTCAAGTCTTGCTCAAAATTTTTCATTTTTAATCCCTTTAGTTGAAATATAAAAATCAATCAGTTTTATAAAATCTCTAATCTCATTATCCTTGCTATTTAGTTTAGCTAAAGCATCTTTTATTGCTAAAAAAATATAAGGATTATTGTTAACTGACTTTTGTTGCTTTTCAGTCCATTCAAAACTTTTATAATGGTACTTATTTGCCACTATTTTATCATAGTTTGCATACTCTTCGAGTATGGAATGGATGATATCTATGCCATAAAGAGTATCGTCTTTTATGAAACTTTTATTTGAATTTACATATTTATAAAGTTTTGTAGGATAGAAGGTTATTTTATTTTTATTTGACAAAAAAGCTAAGCGATTCCAAAATGTGTCTGCCTCATAAATGGTTGCAGTAAGTTCCTCTAGCTCTTGAATAGTTTTTGGTAAAACTCTGTTTTTACCAACTCCTTTTCTAAAAGAGTATTCAACCCATCTAGCTTGTCCCTCCATCGACCATCTGTTGTTAAACATGCTATATCCATATTGAATTAAATGAAAAAACTCATGTAGTGGAGTTAAAGTATAAGAGACTAAATTGACTGAGAGTTTCATCACAATTGCCCCTTTTTTTTCATCTACTACATCACTCGCAGCTCCATTTACTTTTATAGGAATGATATGAATATCAACAAATTTTGCCTTATGTTTAAAGCGTTCTTGTTGCAGTGGATGCGTAAAATGAAAATCTTTTGTCAAAAGCCAAGATGCTTGGCTAAGTTGATTTGCAATGTTTTCAATATAGTCAGGAATACTGTTTTTATTGAGATCAGATTGATTCTTTAGAGGCAAAGCATTCTCCCCTTGCAAAGTGTAATAGATCCTAAACTCATCTTGTGTGTATACCTTGTTAAGAGTGTTCACATAGTCATATCTTGCTAGTAAGGATAGAGGTATCAAAATAAAAAATAGGAGTTTCGTTAGCATCTATTTCTCCACACATACTTTTAAAATATCACCTGTCTCTTTTTTAAGTTCACTCAGTTTCCAGCTTTTAGGATTTTTTATTTCGCTTCCCATTCCAAAGTAAAAACATCCGTTGAGCTCTTCAAAGCTTCTGGCAAAAGTAGGGTATTTAAAGGAGATGATTTTATGCAGTGTAAAGTTGTTCTCTTTGGAAGCTTTGAAAACTTCCACATGCGTATTTGTATTTGTGAGGATGTAGAGATTATTCTCTCTTTTGATACTATCTCTAGGGGTACTATTTTTAGGTAAGAGTATCTTTGAGCTCTTTAACATCTTGTTGTGTAACTCTAGTTTATAGAAGCCAAAAGGTAGGTTTTGGTGGTCGTTATATTGATACGCACCAATGTAAAAAGTACTATTCTCATCAAATTTTAAAGGTTTTATTATCTTGATATTTCTTTTGTGAAATTTTGTATCTGGAAATATTTTTAGAGTGTTCAAATCAAATCGTGTTGAAAATTTGTTCTCTTTATGGAGCCACTCTGTCACACTTAAAGTTCTTATATCTGTAGGTTTAAAAGTTTTTGTAGCAAAAAGTTCATCCCCAACTTCTAAAAAACTATAGACTCTTCCTTTACCTTGAGAGAGCTCTTCCCAACTTTGTGCTTTTTTGTCGCTGATGAAGACTGAGCCATGATTGTTGAGTCCTATCGCTGTAAAAACTTTGTCATTTTTGATTACTAAATCATAAACATGTAAGGCATGTGGAAGTGTTCTGCTTTTGTACCATCTGTTCTCAAATTTTCTATAAATATTTCCAAAGTCCCACTTCTGGGTTGCGTCATGCCCTGGAATATATAAAATATCTCCATATACTTTAAATAAATCTATTTGCTCCTCAGCGACTTCATACTCAAAAGAAAAAGTATCTCTTTTGGGGTCAAGTGAAACCACATAGACTCTCCCCGCATTTTGTGCAGGACCTTCGTTACTGCTATTTCCAGCACCTAAATAGATTTTTCCATCATAGAGCTGCATGTCCCAAATATTTCGAGCGTAACTCATCTCACCATTTTTGTAATCTCTTTCATAGGGATTGCCAATAAGTTTATATGCGTTATCTGCATAGATAATGGTACATAAAAATAGAATCAGTAACTTTTTAATCATGATCTTTCGCATATCTATGAACATCAAAGTTGATAAATTGAATATCTGTTGTTTTATAGAGTTGAATTTCTTCTTTAATTTTTTCTATTTGAATTTCACTGAGACTATTGATAAAAGAACTTTTTTTAAAAAAAGGTGCTCTATTGGTTAGCATATCCCACATGAGGTGTATATATTCAAAAGAGAATCTCTCTGTAGGTGGAAAATCTATAATATATGTATCATTCTTGTATGAATCATTGTGCGTTAGTGAGCCAATAATATTGTTTCTTTCAAATTCTATTAAAGTGCATTCATAGTTTAAAACTTCTTTATAAAACTGATAATGCGAACTATATTTTTTACTATTAATCCAATAAAATAGAGGGAGTTCTGTATCGATATGTACTATTATAAATTTACACTCTAAAATATTTGAATTTTTGGTGCTCTGATTCCTATTAGCAAATTTGAAAAACTCTTGTTTACTTAAAATTATGTTTACATAATCATCTTTTTCAAAATCTACAACTCTCTTGCTCAGCATTTTAAATCTCTGTGCATAGCCTTTGTTTAAGAGTTTTGAAATTTTTGAAGTAAACTCACTTCTTTCGCCACCGTTCCATGTTATTTCATTGACAATAGGGCGGTTGTTATAGTAAAAAACATCAATTCTTATGTGGTCGGCACAAACTAAAGATGCAACTTTTAAAGCAAGTTCTCGTCCCTCTCTCCACCAAAATGGCAGGGGCATTGTCTGCTTATCTAAATGGTTCCCCTCAGCATCAAATGTTGGGAAACCTTTCTCTCTTATGAAAAACCCAGCAACCTCTCCAAACACAATGGAAAATTTTATTTCTAGAGCATCTTCAATAAGCTCTTCAAGAATGACACCAGGATTTACCTGCATGCTTGACCAATCCTCATCTTCTTGTGATTCAGACCATTTTTTATTTATTTGATCTTCTAAATAATCAAAATCGACTTCCTTACCAAACATTTCGTGATTGAGTGCCGTAGTATTGGCATTGATAAACTTGCCATCTTTTATTCTATAGACGCCATTACTGTTTGCAAGGTGTGTAGCTTTTACTACAAAAGATTGAAGCCCATTCGCATATAGACTTTTTAGTTTTTCAAAAAAGTCATCACCTTTTCTGTGTGAATAGATGATAATCGGCATAGATGGAATATTGTGCTCTTTTAAAAAATGGTAAATATATACTTTGTCTTGCCATCGGACTAAATCTATCCTCTTTTTTTGAAGACCAACTCTATTTCTTCCTCTAAGAGCTGCATAGTCAAGATACTTTAAATTTGGTCTCCAATCCTCATCGAGAAGAAATTCAGGACGAATACGCAGATAGTGACTTTGATAGTTTGGAGAGAGCTCACAGAGTGAAGCTTTGGATAAAACAGTGTTTGTGTCTTGGGCAAAAACACTTATATTATTTTGAGAAAATATATCATTGATTTTTGGTTTTTGGAGGAAGTTTTGTGTAGAGTCAACAATAATAATAAAATCATTACTTGATTCACTCACATTTTTTAGAGCACTTATATCTTTTAAATTTGGATTTCCATAGAGTGTAAGTGTATATAAACTCTCTTCCTCTTTCGTTGTCTTAAGTGTGTGTAGTTTTTCAAGTCCATCGAGTGAGGTGAGTTTATTTGATGCGAGAGATAAACTCGCTTTTACATATTGTAAATCTTCTAGTCCTTTTAACATTTCTAGTTGATTGTTATGTAGATGCAAAGAGGAGTTGACTCCACGAAGAGCTCTAAAAAAGAAAATATTTTTTAGTTCACTATTGTTAGTTACTTTTATGGAACCATTAAAATAGTTATTTTTTATAAAAAGAGTGTTAAATCCATAAATGTTTTTTAATCTCCTATTGTTGTCAATCTTTAAGTTATGGATTTTTTGCAACGCATTAAAACCAGTTATGGACTCCAGCTGTGACATCTCTTGAATTACGAGGTTATTTAGAGTAATTAAAGAGTTAAAAACAGAGATTGTTTGAATGCTTTTTGAGTTTAAAACTAAATCGCCTTGAATATGTTTGAGATGATTAAAGGAGCTGATTTCATCTTCATTGAGGTTTTTACACTCTAAAGTTTTAACATTTAAAGTACGTGTAGGATGATTATAATAATTTGAATGAAGTACTCCATCTTTTTCAAACACAAAGTCTGAGTCACATTTTTTTAAGAGTGAAAAAAAAGTTTGTAAATCACTCATTATTTTTCTGTCTCCAAAATATATTTATCCATTATTTTTTTAAAATCATCTCCATTTCTAGCCAAAGTGTACCCTAAGCGAACATTTATCTCAAATATTTTTGGTCTGTTGTCTTGTACTTTGTAGTCAATGCAACAGAGTAGTTCTGTGGCATGTGGAACTATACAACGGATGATTTCTTTAAACTCATCTAAATAGGGATTTATGATTTTTGTATCCATCATTTTATATTTAGTCTCTCTGTTGAGAACATAAAATTTTTCAGAGTACGTTTTTTTGTAGGTTACTTCTTCGATTATATTGCCATCTTTATAAAAAAGATTCATCGCGTACTCTGTATCACCAAGTACATACTCATTCACAACTTCATCTTTATCTACTACTCCTAGTTCCTCTTTGGAATATACAATTCTTACAGTGTCCCCATTTGCTCCATTAATATGCTTTATGACACATGGATAACTTATCTCATTACTATTTTTGTAATATTTTGGTATATAGATTTCTAAATTATTTTCTATCATGAACTCGAAGAATCTTCGTTTGTCGAGCAGTAATTTAACCACCTCAAAATCATTGACCAAAAACTTTAAATCAGCTTTTTTTAAACCCTCTTTGTTATGAAAGAGAAATTTTTGTGCATTGTATACTTGCCCATAGATATAAATGATGCCATGCTTTTTTGCATACTCAATAACTCTATTGACATCTTTGAACTCACTAAAATGTGCATCTAACCAATCGATTTTACTTAATGCATTTACCCATGTATCAGCAAACAGAATTTTGGTTTTTGTGTGTTGACATTTTGGGAATATATCTTTAGTATCTACTTTAAGTCCCCCTGATGTTATGGATATACTCTGCTTGTAAAATTGAGAATTTTCTTCTGGGATTCTTTTATAGTTATTGGAGCTATCAAGGTTCATAATGCAATGTTTTGTTGAAGATTGCACATCTCTTAACGCACTTATGTCCATAAGATCTTTATTCCCTTGGATTGCAAGAGTTCTATACTCCTGCCCCCATTTTATGGTACTTATCTCTTTGAGATTTTCAAGACCCTCTAAAGTAGTGAGTTGATTAAAAGCAACTCCGAGCATCCCTTTGACTCTTTTGAGATTTTTAAGAGGGGATAAATCTCTGAGTTGATTGGATGAGAGTGAGAGACTTGCACCAACTTCTTCTAAATCTTCAAGACCTTGGAGTGAGGTTAAGCGGTTGTGATGAAGATAAAAGGATGAGCCAACATGGGTAAGCCCTCTTAAAAAAAGAAGCGTCTCTAGCTTTTTATTATACTCAATCTTTATGTAGCCGTTTATTTTTTGAATTGTAGTGAAAAACTTGAAAAAGCCATAGATGTTTTCCAAATTTACATTATGAGAAATTTCAAGATTTTGAATACTCTCTAGCGCATTAAACCCAAGTATCTCAACTAAATTCAGATTATTTTTGATTTTGATTGTAGTAACTTTTTTCAATCTATTAAAGCTGTTCAATGTGCTTAAAGAAGTGGAGTCAATGAGAAGCTCACCCTGAATCTCTTCGACACTCTCAAGCTCTTGCAACTCCTTTTCACTTAAGTCTGAAAAATGAATATTTCCATCTCTGATAAGATTTTCATACTCTTTCATACTCTCTAGAAAGGATTGTAACTCTTCATCTGGTTTGATTTGTAAAATTTCTACTGTTTTTACAATAGCTTTAAAAAGGTAGCTATTGTTTGATGAAGATTTTTTATCCTCTCTTGACCACTCTGTTAAATTGAATTTTTTTTCCAACTCAACTGCTTGGAGTGCGCTTTGTTCAAGTAATATTTTGATGAAATCAATCTTGTTATTGCATTTTGAGATGAGTCTTCTCCAAAAATACTCTGCATCGTGCGCTCTTAAGATAAGAGAGCGCAACTCTTCTACGCTCGAGGGAAGTTTCTCTTCAATATTGGCTCTTTTATGTGTTATATTTTGACTCCACCTGGCGAGACCTTCCATAAACCACATGTTGTTGAAATTACTATAATTGTATTGAAAAACATGAAAAAGTTCATGAATTGGAGTTGCACTGTTGAGGATTAAATTTCTGTCCAATAAAATTTTAATGGATTTGCCATGAAGATTTTGGATTGCTTCAAAGTAGTGTTGATTGTCAATGAGTTCTGCCGCAACCAAACCTTTTTGTAGAGGAATATCAGCTAACATAATATCTATGAACTTTGCACCTTTATCAAAATATATTCCCTCATGTAGAGGTGATTTTAGGTGCTGCTCTTGAATGAAAAGCGCGTAGGCTTTGTAAAAGGATTCTAGTATCTGTAGTATGTAGTCAGGTATCTCTCTGTTTTTCGTGAACTTTAAGATTTTTGGTGATTTCTTATCATCGATAGAGTTATAAAAAATTCTAAAAGGGTAGAGTAGAAGAGCATGCTTATACTCCTCTTGCTCTGAAAAGTTAAAAAGTTTTATACTCGACATAAGTTATTTTTTTAATCCATCTATAAGAGGTGTGAGTATGGATTTTTTTAACTCACTGTTTTTAAAGTTTACAAGCATCGCATAGCTGTTTGCATTAGATAAATCAATGATTTTTCCATAGTCACTCGAGTACCATTTGAGACCCCAACTTCTAAACTCCATTGGCATGTGGAATGGGTGGGAAAATTTTTCTGCAATCTCTGATTTGTCTTTATCACTCATCTTCACTACTTTAAACTTACTATCCTCTTTTGTATATTTTACAAAGCCGATATGCAGGTTCATGGTTGCAACTTCCACATGCAGAAGATAGCTCTTGTCTCCAAAGTCATAAAAGCTTCCAAAGAGCTGTTTCTTGGGAAGGTTTGGATTGTTGTCTAAATTATTAAACCACTCTTTACAAAATCTGTCGTTGTGTACATACGAACTGTTTCCAGTTGCTTTTATATCCTCATTGACTAGTCTAAAGCCCTCGTTAGAAGTGATATATGTATCGAGTGATTTGAAAAAATTCATGAGAAGTGAGGCACGAAGCTCACTGAAAGTTTTAAACTTCTTCTCTATTGATTTAAAATCTTTTTGAGAGAGAGCGTTTGAGATAAGTGAAGAGTCAAGAGATTTGTTATGTTCTACTTCATCCAAAACCAGCATGGCTTTGTAGTGTAAAATCTCCTGTTTTGAGAGTTTATGTGTATCAATAGTGGAGTCGTATTTACTTGAATCTTTGAGTTTTAAAATTTTATCTGCTACACGACCTAAATAGAGATAGGCATTTCCAATGATAAAGAGTAAATCTCCTGCTTGAACTTCATTGTAAAGTGTTTGTGTGAGATACTCAAGGTCATCGCTATGCTCTACAAAGATGTCAGGATTTTTTAAATTATCTTCTACATAGTTCATGTAGTTGCCTGTTGTATAGAGTCTATCTATCTTACTCTCATTTATCATCTTTGCCAGTTCTAAGTGTGCTTCTTTCGTCCAATCGCTATCTTTTTTCGTTGATATTCCGCCAACAAGTGCCACGATTTTTCCATCGAGTTTAAAGTTTTTCATATCGTTAAATGCGGAACGCATACCGTGGATTCCACCTCTGCGGCTTTGGTCGTAAAAATGTACGGCACCCGCTTTTTTATGGATGGTTAGCATTCGTCCCATCGTCTCAAATGGCACAAGCCCATCATAATCAAGAGCCGCTTTTTGCACATCGTAGCCCATCTCTTTGACAGCAAGTAAAATCCCAACACTTGTAAGTGGAGCATGGAGTTGAAACAGAGGCAGAAAATACTCTACAATCTCGCCGTCAATATCTGCTTTGATATTCCAGCCAAATCTTTTTGAGTCAAAAGTTTGTGTTAAAACTCTTGCATTGTCACTTTGGAGCGTTCCGTATGTCATAATCGGAGTATTCGGTCGTCTCGCTTCTATAGCGTCTAAAAGCTTAGGATAGTGCTCAATCGTAGAGTTTAAGATACACTTTCCTCCCTCTCTAAGCCCTTCGACAACGGATGATTTTGCTACCATAATGTTGTCGATAGTTTTGTGCATGTCCATGTGATTTGGACCTATATTTGTAAAGAAACAGAGGTTAGGGTTCACCATTTGTGCGCGCTCAACTCTGTAGGCTTCATCACTTCCAACCGAGACTTCATTTATCTCAACAACATCATCTTCTTCAAGGTTGATGAGTGAACGAAGGACTGGAATTTCTGTATTTGCGCTGTTTAAAACTCCATGCGCTTTTATCTGTTTGTTGAGTATATGGTGAAACTGAACTTTTGCTCCAGTTTTTCCCTCTGTTCCTGTGAGGAGTAGGGTATAGGGATTGTGCTCCTGTCTTACTTTTATAGAACACTTTTTAAATGCCTCAAAACAATCTTTTACATACAAAACAGGTATCTCAAAAAGCGGAGCATATTGTAAATCATCTATAACAACTGCAGCCATACCTCTACTTAAAACTTTTTTGAGCTCAGCCTCAATATCTTTTCCCTCTTTTATCCAATCTTGAATCGCCATAGTAAAATAGATGTTATCTTTTTGATAAGTTCCATAGGTTCCAACACCGCTAAAGCGAAGATTTTCATTGACACTCTCGAGCCATTGCCCGCCTGTGTAGCTAACTAGTCTTGAAGGTGTTAGGAAAATTTCTTTATGTGAATCTATCTTTTTGATAAGCTCCGATGCCATGTTTGTAAAACTCTCTCTATCTTTTGGAGCCATATCTAAAATAGAGTAGTCAAAGATTCTCTCATTAGGGTTTTTGATGACTCTTTGTGTACGCTCCATCCCTTTTTTTACCTCTTCAATCCATTGGGATAAAGAGACCTCATTATCTAAGTTTGGGTTCTCAAGTAGAGCAGGGCTAAAGCCATTGTAGGTTAAAAGATGCGTGAGCGTAACACAGCTAAATGTGCGTGAATTTCCATCTGGGAAAGGGTGTAAAAGTTCAAGCTCTCTTGGAACGAGTGCTATGGCTCTTAATTTCTCCTCCTCAGTCGAAGCTTTTGAAATGCTTTTGTTGTATCTCTCAACAATCTCTTCCATTTTTGCAACCATTAACATCTGTACAGCATGTTTTGCTTCATAAAATTCATGCAGTGAGAGTTTTCCATCAATTGCTTGTTGCTGTTTCAAATCGATATTTGGATACCAATTACGGTAGTTGATTTTTCCATCTTTGAGCATCACTTTGTAGATTTCATCTACACTCAGCTCGTTTGCGGTTTTTCCCCACTTGAGTGAGTTGAAAATGGCAGTCCCATCATCTTTTCGCATGGCAAATACTTCTACTAAATGCTCATACGTTGTAGATTTTGCAAAAAATGGCATACCAGAGTTGAGATAGCGAATATCGCCAGGGCTAGATTTTAGATTAGTCGTCTCTACGCTGAGCATACAAACTTTGTGGAGTTCTCTTAAGTAGGTCGCTTTTAAGCCACCCGATAAATCAAAGTTATCCATCATAAATGAAAAACCGTTTAGGAGTGCTTGAACACTCCCCCTCTCGCCGCCTTCATAGCCTACCCAGCCGTTATATTTTTTTTGGAATCTTCCATCGACAAAAAACCTCCAAAATTGAGATTTATCAAATTTTTTTAAGTAGTGTATGCCTGACATATTTTCCCCTGTTGAAATCGTGCTACTAATTTATTTTTATAACGTTTGTTCTTTTATCACTGGTATAAGTCTTGCGAAAAAGCAAGCAGCATGCTGAACACTATCTACTCTAACCCATTGACGGGTCAGTTTAAACCGAAAACTGTGAAGTGCTTTTTCTGGATTTATATGTGGATAGGAAGACTCTTGGCTATTAAAAGTTTTCATTAAACCCTTTGCACTTAACAGCATATGCTCCATAATCCACGTAGCCCTCTCTTCATCTTTGAGATATTTTGCCAAGTAGTATGCACTCACAACACCTTCACATCTTGAAGCATCATGATAAACATGGTCGCCATATTCGTAAAAGAAACCGCCAATATAGTCTTTGTTTGTAGCTAAAGTATTTTCATCTTTGTACATATGCTCAAACATGGTTTGCGTGTCATTAAATACAAAATCTATGTAGGACTGATTCATAAAACCATCCACTTTGACCCACTCCTCAATAGCTTGCATAAGCCAAGCATCCGCAGGAAGCGACTCAAACATATAGTCATACTTGATAGGACGAGCATGTACTAGAAAATCTAGTGCAAGTTTTGCTTTGAGTTTGACAGCCGATTTGAGTTGTGTATCTATATTTTCCACATGCTGATAATAGAGTGCCAATCCAAGAAGTGCTTCTCCAGGATAGTAAAATGAAAAAAGCTCTTTTTTTATCTCATCACTTGGATTTATGAGAGCTTTCCCATCATTAAACTTTGGATGAATATAGTATCCAAGCATCTCTCCATCTTTCTCGACTCTGCTTAAGATATGACGCACGAGTCCATCCATCTCTTTTCTGTAGCACGCATCCCCACTCTGTATGTAGTAGTGCATAAGCGCTGCAAGTCCGATTCCTGCACCGCCGAGTTTTGATTTTTTGTTAAAGAATGGATAGCAGGCAAACTCTTTTTTATAGGTATGTGTTCTAAAAGTTGAGATGAGAAAATCAAGGGACTCTTTCGCTTTTTCCAAATAGAGCTTATTTCCAGACAACTCATAGCCACGGATAAGAGAGATAGTTCCGCCGCTGTGCCTTAGTATGTTGTTATAAAGCGGGTCTTTCATAGTGGGATGCATATCATCTACAACTGTATTGAAGTAGGGGTCATAGTAGTAGAGAAAACTTCCATCTTCATTCATATTATTTACAAGCCAATCAATACTTTGAATCGTTTTCTTATGAAGTACCTCTTTGCCAAACTCTATAGGAAGAGGGTAGCCACGTTCTAGCTTTAAGACACTCTCTCCAAAAGAGACATAAGCATCAGACTCTAAGAAGGTGTATTGGATTGGCTCTCTTCTCATGAGATGGACTCGCTCACTTATTTTGTCCGTTTTTTTAGCGATACCACACTGTTTTGAGAGGTAGTTGAGGAGTTGATTGACACTCATAATAGATTTTGTATACCCATCTGTAGGCATAAAAAATCTGGTAATTCCATCATAAGTATATTTTAAACCATTGACTCCAGGTTCAAATCTATTGCAAGAGTGCATTCTCATCGTAGTAAGATTTCTGATATTGCACTCATACTCTTTAGTTACAATTTCAAAGAGTATTCGGCATGTGGAATTATCATTGATTTTGAAGTGATGAAAGTTTTTATTTTCTCTTAGTTTTAAAATAAGATGACTTAATGTTTTTGAGAGACTCTCTTTTCTTGAACCCCATCGAATAGAACTCTTTTCACTTTGAAAAAGTGTGACATAGATTTGAGAGATGTTTTTGTCGAATTTAAAAGAGTGGTCATACTTACTATCTATGGGAACTCCATATTGCAAAGAGAGTCTTAAATCATCAAAAAAAGAGTCTAAAAGTTGCTGGTTCATTCTGCACTCTTATCTTAAAAGTAAAATTAAGGAGACTCTGTCATTTACATGAAGTTTACTAAAAATAGAACTGATATGCGCTTTTACGGTTCTGTTTGTAATATTGAGTTTATTTGCAATTGCATCATTTGTAAAACCATCAAGGACTAAATAGATAACTTTGAGCTCTTTTTCTGAGAGTCTCTTTTTGATAAGTTTTTTTGCATCTTTGCTTAATCTACTCTCTTCATCTCTTTTGGCAATTGCGGCTGTGAGTTCAGGATAGGTCCAGATTTTATCCTCTTCTAGGGCACTTATAATCTGTTTGAGGTGATTTGAAAGCATTCTGGAGTTTCCATACGCAGAAATACCTCTTGAAATCAACATTTTCCCTGTAAGAATTTCAGGTGCTTTTTCTAAGATAACGAGCTTCTGCTGAAGTGTAGATGAGGAGATGAGTTTGTTGATTTCACTTGACATCGTGTCGTAATCAGCGATTATAATTTCTGACCCCAATGGAGATAGAGTTTGGTTGAGCGACTCTAAGTCATCACACGAAATATATGTATCTATTTCAAGCTTGCTTATCCACTCATCTACTATGTTCATATCTGTGCTTAAAAAAATGATTTTCATATTATCTCTCCGTAAATACATATTGTTTAGATTTTAAAATAGGTTTGAGCATATATTGCATAACAGTTTTTTGTCCAGTTACGATATCCACATTCACTGTCATTCCTGGAATGATATTTAAAGGATGCTCTTTTGTTCCTAAATAGTTCCTCTCAGTTGCTATATTGATAATATAAAAAGTGTTGTCTTGTTTATCGGTTATTGTATCGGGTGAAATAGAGACAACCTTTCCTGTTAAACCTCCGTGAATAGCAAAATCGTAAGCAGAAACTTTTACTTTTGCCTCAGCTCCTGAGTGAATAAAAGCTATATCACTAGGTTTGATTTTAACCTCTAAAAAGAGTTTTTTACTTGTTGGAACAATCTCTACTAAATCTGCCCCAGGCTTTATAACTCCACCAATAGTGTTCACAAAGAGTTTTTGAACGATACCATCTACTGGTGATTTTACTACTGTTCTATCGACTTGATCACTAAATGCTACCTGTTGTGTTTGCAATCTTGCCATCTCAGCCGTGACTTCATTAAGCTCTTGTTTGGCGGTATTGATATAGAGCTGTTTTGATTCAACTCTTTTACTTCTGTACTCATTGATAATGGACTCTAATCTTGGTAGGGAGAGTTCAACAGCTTCAATATCTTTCTCTATCTCATTTGCTTCTCTTTTAAGTTTAAGAAAATCGATTTTAGATTTAATTCCTTGCTTTACCATAGGTGCAGTCATAACTATCTCTTCAGTTACATATTGAAGAGATTTTCTTAAGGCATTACTTTTCGCTTTTGCCTCTATATACTCCTGCTTTTTTTGCTCTATTTGTTGGATTATAGAGTTGTCTTTTGCTATAAATTCAATCTGTTCAGAGTTATATAATTTTTTTGCTAGATTTATCTGCTCTTTTAACTCTAGATCATCTGTCTCAATATCTTCAAATGGAAGTGAGTTTGCTTCGGCTTTGAGTCTATATTGTTTAGCTGTGAGCTCTTTATATTTCATCTCATTTGTAAGAGAGGTGGATGTTGATTTTGCATTATTGATTTTTAAAATCACATCCCCTTTTTTAACAAATTTACCTTCGGTAATCAAAATCGCTTCAACGATACCACCCTCAAGATTTTGAATGACCTGATTTTGCCCATAAGGAACAACTTTTCCATCCCCTCTTGTTATCTCATCAATCGATGCAAATGAAGCCCATACGATAAAGAGCACAATAGTTATAAGCCAAATTTTGATAACTTTGCTTACACGAGAAGGAGTTGTCTCTAAAATAGCAGCACTGAGGCTGTTCATAAACTCATAATCTTTTTTAGTATACTCTACAGGTGTAGTCTCTTTTTTTACGATGTTATTTTTCAATTTTTTTACCTCCACCTTGGAGTTGTACTAAGGCAGACTCTTTAGGAGAATCAATAAAGACTCTTCCTTCGTTGATGACGATTACTCTGCTTACGATTTTTAGGAGCGTCATTTTTTGCGTTACAAGGAGTGAAGTCTTCCCTTCAAGGTTGATAGATAATTGCTCAAGCAGTTTTGCTTCAGTTAATTGATCCATAGCATTACTAGGCTCATCCATAAGCATAATAGGAGAATTTAAAAGAAATGCACGCGCTATTCCAATACTCTGTCTTTGCCCACCTGATAGACCTTGCCCTCTGTCTCCAACAGTCATTTCATACCCTTTAGGGTGTTTCTTTACAAACTCATAGGTTCCACTTATTCTTGAAGCTCGAATCATGTCTGTTTCACTGGCATGTGTAGCACGGTAAAGTATATTATCTTTTACTGTTCCACGAAAGAGCATAATGTCTTGAGAAACATAACTAATACTTTTTCTAAGGTCAGCTGGGTCTATCTGATTGATATCAATCCCATCAATCAATATTTGACCTGAATCAGGTTCATATAGACCTAAAAGTAGTTTTTGAATAGTGCTTTTTCCAGAGCCAATACGTCCTATAATAGCAACATGCTCTCCTGGCTGTATGGTAAAAGAGACATTTTTAAGCGCAGGGATATCTGCTTGTGGGTACGTAAAAGTCACATCCGAAAACTCAATAAGTCCAGTAAATTCAGGCTTTTGAACAAATTTCTTCCCGTGAGGTCTTTCACTTTCGAGATTTATTATATTATTGATAGTTTCATAAGATGACTTGGTATTCTCATAATTTGTAAGGAGGGATGCAACCTGTGCCATAGGGGCTAACACTCTTGATGTTAAAATAATAATCGCTATTAAACCACCCATAGATAATTCAAATGCTTGAATCAGATAGACTCCATAAACAATGCTTGCTACAGTGTTTAGTTGAATTAGGAACTGTGTTATCGTTGGAATAGAGGCAGATAAAAGACGAGATGAAGAGCTTTTATTGGCGATTTCACCAGTGGATTCTTCCCAGTTCCATTGTGCTTGTCCTAAAGTTCCAAGTGTCTTAAGTGTCTCTATATTACTTAAACTTTCAATTAAAATAGAGTTTTTTTTCGCATTTGCCTCTTGAATGGATTCTACACCACTTCTCAACGTCTTTTTTATCAACATTGCATAGGCAATAATAAAGATAGTTGTAATAATGGGAATCAAGACTATATAGCCACCTATATATCCAATCACAAAAAGAAAAAGAATTGCAAAAGGGAGATCTATAATTGCTGTCATTGTAGCATTTGTTAAGAAGTTTCTTATACTGTCAAAATCTCTTAAATGACTTGCAAAGGAGCCAACTGAGTTGGAGTGATGTGTCATTTTAAGGTTTAAAACTTTTTCAAAAATTATAGAAGACATAATCACATCACTTTTTCTTGCGGCACTTTCAAGTAGATAAGTTCGAGTGAATTTTAAAAATGTACTAAGGATATAGACAATAACAATTCCAATGGCAAAGACCCAAAGTGTTTCTATAGCATTGTTGGGTACAACTCTGTCGTAAACATTCATAGTAAACATTGGAGAAGCAAGCACGAAAAGATTGATTAAAAAAGAAGCATAGAGGACATCCTTATAAGCTCCTGTAGAGAGTTTTACAGTACTCCAAAACCAATGCTTTTGATCTAAATGAAGTGTTCTTGAACTTTCATCATTGTACTCAAAAGCTTTTTTAACCATAAATCCGTAGCCAATATACTCGCTCTCAAGCACATCCATATCAACCCATTGTTCCACTGCCTCTTCAGCAGGCATAATAATCTTTGCTTGGAGTCTATCTTTGCTAAATTGATCTATGATACATGAACCTTGGTTGGAGAGTAAGATAATCATAGGAAGTTGTAAAGGTGAAATTTGTGATATAGGACGTTTGAGTAGGCTTGATTTCAGGCCAGCTTTTTCAGCAGCACGAGAAAAAAGACCCTTAGCATTGTTGATTGAAAACAGTTCAGGGGACTCTTTTCCCATCTCTATTGGAAGCCCAGCAGTGAGAGCTTCCGCAGAAAATGGTTTATGATAAAGTTTTGTAAAAAGGACCAAGCATTCGAGCAAGGAGTCCATTTTTAAGTTATCAGAATTTGTTAGAAACATTTACTACCTTTTAAAAATTATTTTTTTAATTTTCTTACAATAATATCAACACGGTTATTGAGTTCTATACCTTCACTAAGTTCATTCGTATACATAGGTGCTTTATCTGATTTGGCGTGTAAAACTATATTCTCTTTTATCGCGCCAGCTTCTATTAGCTTCTCTTTTACAACTTCAGCTCTTTGGCTTGAGAGGCTCTCTTTCTCTTCTTTACTCATAGCATCATCTTCTACATTTCCAAGGAGGTCAAACTTCAAATAAGAGAAACCATACTCTTTCATTTGAGCGATTAAATTGTTTAGTCTTTTTTGACCTTCGCTTGTGAGTTGTGATGAAGCATTTTTAAAGAGGAAGCCACTATAGCGCTCTATCCTCTTTGTATCTTCAAAGATAAGCTCACAGCCATAAGTACTTCTCATTTTATAGCTTAGCGAATTATTACAAATATCCTCTTCATTTACAATCAAATCTTTATCTTTATCGAGTGCTATCGGTAAAGTGTCTAAATTGTCTGGTGTTTGTCCATTGAGTCCAACATTTGAGTAAACTATTTCACTGCTTCCAATAACTGTTGGAACGAGTGTGCCAAGTGCATCCAATATTCTGTATTTTGCAAAAAGCATACTATATTCTGTATTGATTATTTGAGATTTTGAAGCTATAAAATCATTTTGCGCGGATAAGAGATCAAGGAGTGAACGACGTCCAAGATCATACTCTTTTGCATAGAGTGTGAGCGTTTTTAAAGAGAAATCTTTATAACTCTTTAGAAGCTCCAACTGGTCTCCCAGTTTTGCATTTGCAGCCCAAGAGAGGTTTAATCCCTCTATTGTTAAACGTCTCAGTGTATTTTTGATTTCATTTTCTCTATGAATTTCACTCACACTTTTTTGAAGTGTTGCAGAGTCGGCAAAACCATTAAAGAAGTTATATGTTAAAAAAGCCATGGCACGAAAACGATCCTGTTCTGTTTCTACGCCACTTAAGTTTTTATTCATAGATTGTGAAATCTCTATATCTAAGTGTGGATAAAAAGGAGCATGTTTCTCTTTGTAGGTTGCTTGTGCTAATTTAACATTATATTTACTTACTAAAAGTGATGGATTATGTTGCATCGCAAATTGTGCGGCATCCTCAATATTAGCTGGAAGCGCTACATTTAAGACAGGTTTTTTCATCTCTTTTGGATCTAAATACCTTCCTAAAACTCTTTGCATACTGTAGGTAACATCAAGCAGAGTATTCTCTTGCACAACATAGTTAGATTTTGCTAAAGCGAGAGAAGATTCAATCTTGTTTACTTCAGAGAGTGTTGTTAAACCTGCATCATAAAGTTTTTGCACCTTATTTAAAATTTCACTATTGATATCAACATTCTCTTGTGCAGTTTGCAGTAACTCTTTTTGTCTCATAACTTGAAGATAGGTATTAACCATTTCAAAAGCAGTAGCATTCACATTTTCTATATAATTATATGCAGCAGCTACTGTTCTATTCTCTTGCTGCTCCACTTGGTATGTCGTTGCCCAGCCGCTAAATATATTTTGAGTATACGTTAATGAATTTTGATATACAGCCAAGTTCGCTGATCTATCTGCTCCACTGTTGGGTCTTGTCTGTGTGTTCTCAACACCGACTCCTAAGGAGAGGTCTATCTTTGGATAGTATCCTGCTTTGGCAGTCGTTATATCCTCTTTAACGGAGTTGTAGTTTTTAAGTCTCTCTAAGATGATAGGGTTTGTTGATATAACCTCATTCACAGTCGTTTGAAGATCTTGTGCACTGAGTGCAACAACTACAGATAAAGCCAATAATATTTTCTTTTTCATTTTTCTTCCTATATTTGTTTTTACTTTATTTAATCAGTTCAACTTCAATACGACGGTTCTTTGCACGACCCTCTTTTGTTTTGTTACTTGCTACAGGGTTCTCTTTTCCTCTTCCAATAGCAGTAAGTTTCATTTTACTGATTCCATAACGAGTTAGAGCCTCTTTTACAGCATTCGCACGATTTTGTGAAAGCAGTTTATTCGCAGCATCATCACCAATAGAATCTGTATATCCATAAAGAATTACTTGGTAGCCTGGATTCTCTTTTAGGAAAAGTGCAAATGTTTGGAGTTGATTTATCAACCTATCATCTACATCATATTTGTTCGTTGCAAAGTTTACTTTTAGTGTAGCTGTCTGAGGACAACCATATCCATCAGCAACAAAGTCTTTACTTGTGTTTGGACATTGGTCTTTAGAATCAACAACACCATCATCATCGCTATCAAGCTCACACCCTCTATAATCAACTTTCGTCCCAAGTAAGGTCTCAGGACATTTATCATCTTTATCTGGCACACCATCTTTGTCGGCATCGTTGAGTATTGTACATCCTGTAATATCTACTTTATCACCTTTAGGTGTAGTAGGGCATCTGTCTTTTTCATTAGGAACACCATCTTTATCGTCATCTAAGATGACTTTTTTTACTTTTGAGATAGGTGCTTCTTCTACGGCTATGGGCTGGATATATGCAAATTCACTTTGAGTAGCTTGGCTTGAATCGGAGAATTTATCTTCTGCGGCAAAAAGAGAAGTTGCTAGCAGAGATGACAAGAAGAGAGTTAATATATACTGCATTGTCTGTATTCCTTGTAGTTTTATTGGGAAAAGAGTAACCAAACAAAATGAGTAAGTAGTGAGTTTTATAAAAAAATGGGTGAATTTCTTATATTTCTATCTTATATCCACTGCCATAAATGTTTACAATAGTATTTTGAGGCACTTTTTTTCTTAGATTTTTTATGATTGTCTTGAGGGCATCAAGCTTATCCTCTTCATCATCTTCCCAAACATCATAGATGATTTCATCATACGAATAAGTTTTATTGATATTTGAAAAGAGTAGAGTGAGAATGCGTCTCTCTTTATTTGTAAGTGTTACCTTTACATTGTTTTCAAACAACTCTCGGAGCGTGTAGTCCCAAGTAAACATCTCTTTTAAAACCAATGTTTTTTTCGATGAAACATCAAAGTCAGATAACTCATTTATAACTAAATTAAGTGCGCTTTTTAATTCATCTCTACTGATAGGTTTTATCAGATATTTTGTCAGTTTGAGAGAGATAGCTTCGAGTAAATCAGATGTTCCTGACTGCGCTGTTAACATTATGGCCTTTGTTGTGTGGTCATGTTCTCTTATCTTTTTGAGTAACTCCAAGCCATTGAGTTTTGGTATATTAATATCGATAATGAGAATCTGAGGTTTTTTCTCTTTATAAGTAAGATAGGCACTTTGTCCATTGTCCGCTTCATATACATTTCTAAAGTGTCTTTTTAAATAGCGAACATAGTTTGTTCGTAATGCCTCTTCATCCTCTATAAAAAGAATGTCAAATGGATATTTCGTCATTGTCTGCCTTTAGTCTGATTTCAAAACAAGCCCCATTATCACTGTTGTAAGCAATAAGTTCTCCGTTCATACTTTCGTGTATAATCATTTTTGAGATATAGAGTCCTAAACCTGTTCCCTGAGATTTATGTTTTGTAGTGATATAAGGGTCAAAAATTGTATCTAGCATATCTTTTTTGATTCCTCCTGCATTGTCACAGATGGTTATGATATATTGCTCATTCTCTTTTTGTACAGTGAGAACTATCTTTGGAGAGAAAATTTTACGTCTTAAAAAAGCATCTTTTGCATTGTTTAAAATAATGACTATAACTTGTTGAAGCTCTCTTGGAAAACCTGTATAGATATATTTATGTTCTAGTTCAAATTGGATATCAATGTGATGCTCTTTGAGTGTTCCTTGAACAATGTAGATAGACTCATCTATGAGTTGTTTGAGTGAGAAATCCTCTTTTATCTTGTTATCATCAAAGAAGTTCCTAAAATCATCTATGGTTTTTGACATATATTTTGTCAAAGACTCTATCTCTAAGAGTTTCTCTTCTACCATGATATCTCTAAACTCTTTTTCACTCAGCGCATCATCAACAAGAAGCACAGCGGAGTTTATCTGAGAGAGCGGTTGTCTCCATTGATGCGCAATGTTCTCCATCATTTCACCTATAGTTGCCATCTTAGATTGATGAAAAAGCTCACTCTTTCTCTGCTCCATTTTAGAGGTTATCTCTTGGAGGTTCGCTTCTAAATAATCTCTTGTTTCTATAAGTTTTTGCTCATTTGCTGTAGCTATTTTCAGGGCCAGTTTTAGTTTCGCAAGCCAAACCAACAAAGGCACAATAATAACAACAGCAAGGAGGATAATGAGCCAAGTGAGTGTATTCATGGCGGGTATTTTAGCACAAAAAATAGCAACTATGCTATAATCTAAATCTTAAAAAATCAGGGAAAATTATTAATGCAAGCATCGGATGTAAGTTCTATTTTAAACAACAAAGAGAAACTCTTAACACAGACATATTTTGATCTTCAGAGATATTTTGAAGAGAAATATGGAGAAGATACTGTCGTCTTTATGGAGATAGGCACTTTCTTTGAAGTCTATGAAGTAAACAATGACGAGGAACAGATAGGTAAAGCAAAAGAGATTGCCGAACTTTTAAACATTCAGCTTACGAAAAAAAATAAAAACATTGTAGAAAACTCAGATAAAAATCCACTTTTAGCAGGTGTTCCCTCTGTCTCCTTTGAACGCTATTTAAACCGCATTATCACAGAGCAAAAATATACTGTTATTGTTGTCAAACAAAAAGGAAATCCACCAAAGATAAGCAGATATATCGCTCAGATAGTCTCCCCTGGAACAAACTTTGAGCATATCATTGACAATGATGACAACTTTATTGCCTCCATCTTAGTGGATAAGCATAGAGATGTTTATACTGTGGGCTACTCGGCCATAGATGTTACAACAGGGAAAACTTGGCTTTATGAGACACATGGAACAAGAGAAGACCCTTTTTATGCACTTGATGAAATCTTTAACCTTTTAAATATCTATAGAACCTCTGAAGTTGTGATTACTTTTTTAGATGGTATTACAGACCAAAAACATGTGCTCAAATACTTGGAACTTGCAGAGCATTACCACTACAGCGTGAACAATGAAAGACCAAAAATCGACTTTCAAAACGAACTCTTCCGCGGAGTCTATCAGATACACTCTCTCTTGTCTCCCATAGAGCATTTAGACCTAGAACGCAGCCCTATGATAACGGAAGCTTTAGCGATTTTAGTCCATTTTGTGATAGAGCATGATATCCATATCGTGCAGAAACTTGACCGCCCAAAGATGATAGACAATCGCCGTTTTATGTATCTTGGAAACAACGCACTCGAACAAGTAGGCATCATCTCCAAAGATAAAAAAGAGTTTACACTTCTCAAACTACTCGATAAAAGTGCAACCGCTATAGGCAAAAGACTGCTCAAAGAGAGACTTTTAAATCCCATCAAAGAGAAAGAGGAGCTTGAACGAAGATACAATCTCATCGAGAGAGTTGCTTCACATACAAGACATTTAGATGAGATGATGCGCGGGATTTATGACATAGAGCGACTCTCTCGTCGTCTTGATTTAGCAAGACTGCACCCCTTTGAAATGAACCACATCTATGAGTCGATGTTGAGTGTAAAAGAGTTGATGCAGTATGTCAAAAAGCATAAGATTCAAAAAACTCCTTTTCATGAGAGTGAAGTGGATGAGTTTTTAAGAGAGATTACCAAAAGCATAGACCTTGATGTCTCTCGTCGTTTTACAAATGCAACCGTAGATGAGAACTTTTTAATGAGCGGAGTCGATGAAGCCATAGATACTTTGGTTCAAGAAAATGCAACTATGTTTCTCGCTTTTGAAGATATTATGAGTAAGATAGAAGAGATGCTCAACTCTGCAAATAGCACAAGTTCAAGCCGCTTGGTTACTCTGGGTTTACTTGAAAAAGAGGGGTATTATATCTCGCTGAGTAAAAACAGATTTGCTCAGATAGAGAGTGCGTTTAAAAAAGAGGAGGAGTTTTGTAAATTTAGTGTCAAAAAACTTACAAACAGTGTCAAAATCACATCTGACTTAACCGATAAACTCTCCGACAACATCATGAAAAACCGCCGTAAAATCGTCTCTTTAGTTAAAGAGCGATATATACAGCTTCAAGGCGTTTATGAGCGTAGATACTCTCTGCTTTTTGACAGAGTTATCGCTTATGTAGCGGACTTGGATGTTGGGGTGAGTTCTTCAAAAGTGGCACAACAGTACCAGCACTCACGCCCGATGATTATAGATGTAAAACCAGATGAGAACTTTATGCAGATTATGCAGCTCCGTCATCCACTCATAGAGATTCAGGAGCGGGGCGGAATCTATGTTCCAAATGACATCGTGATGGGAAATCGTGACTACATGGATTTACCACATCCGACAACGGTGATGCTCGATGTGAGCGTGCATGATGGGCACTCCGTCAATGGTGTTTTACTTTATGGTATCAACTCCAGCGGAAAGAGCTCTTTGATGAAGAGTATAGGTATCGCAACGCTGATGGCGCAGTCTGGCTTTTTTGTAAGTGCGGCTGTGATGAAGTTTTCGATTTTTGATTCACTCTTTACAAGAATCGTCTCAAGAGACAACTTGGCAAAAGGGCTCTCAACTTTTGCAGTGGAGATGTTAGAGCTCAAAAATATCTTTAACCGTGCAACCGTTCGCTCTCTTGTTTTAGGTGATGAGATAAGTCATGGAACAGAGACACTCTCTGGCGTAGCGATTGTCGCAAGTGCCATCATCAAACTAGCAAACTTGAAGTCACTCTTTTTGTTCGCAACACACCTCCATCAGCTCTCCACCATGAAAGAGGTCACAACCCTTAAAAATGTGGTGGATTTACACCTGAGCGTGGAGTATGATGAAGCCAAAGATGCACTCCTTTTTAACAGAATCCTCCAAGCGGGAAGCGGAAGCAGTATCTACGGTTTGGAGTTTGCAAAATCGCTCCACATGGATAGCGACTTTTTAGAGACAGCAAACACAATCAGAAAGCGTCTCGCCAACGACTTTGATGAGCTTGAACTCCTTGTGAAGAAAAAAACAAGCAAGTATAACAAAGAACTTTATGTGACCAAGTGCATCATCTGTGGTGCCGTGGCAGAAGATGTGCATCACATCTCGCAACGCTCACTCGCAGACAAAGCGGGTTTCATAGGGCATTTCCACCAAAATAACAAGCACAATCTCATCCCACTCTGTAAAGAGCACCACAACCAAATCCACGAAGGCAAGATAAAAGTAGATGGCTTCCTTATGACTTCCAACGGTTTGGAGCTACAGTTTGAAGAGCAGATGAATAAGCCGAAAAAAGCTGAGGTAGTTGAGCCGAAAATCAATGAAACTCAAGAGCTTGCTGAGGTAAGTGTTGAACCTAAGAAGTTTGTTTTGGATGATTGGTAGGAATAAGTTTACTCTTAGACTACTCTTGTAGTAAAAGTGTAAGTGTAGGTTCTTTCTTCTCATCAAGCCAAGTAATAATCTTTAAAATATCCTCTTCTCGCATCGCGGTACATCCAGCAGTTGGCTTTTGCTGAGGGTGCATAATATGCACAAAGATACAAGAACCCTTTGCTTTTTGAGCCTCATGATTATAATCAACAACAATCCCCCATTTATAAAGCGCGTCCTCTCGTCTCATCACTTCATAGCTTTGGTAGCCTGACCTTTTTTCTATGATTTTGTTGTAAAAAGAGGAGTTGCTATCATCCACACAGTGCAAGTTTTTTGTCGCATGAATATAGGGCATTTGCGTGTTAGGAGTTTGAACCTCATAACCAAAGAGAGAGGTGAGTGCAAAACTACCCAAAGGCGATTTGCCATCCCCCTCAACTTTTTCTGCTGAAGAGCCATTACGACCAATAATAACATCGATAGGTTGAAAAACTTCCTCTCTTCCTTTGTCTGTGACTTCATAGGTATAGAGCTTTGCATGGGTTTGTTCTAGTGTTTTAAGTGGAATAATGAGGAGTTGTTTTACATCGCTTGCTTGGAGGTAAAGGGTGCAAATGAGGATTAGGGTTAGATTTTTCATGGGTGGATTATACTATAAAATGAGGTTTTACTTTAAAACTAGTTAGTAAGCACTTTTTCTATCGTTCCTAAGCTCCAGAAAGTATAAACTAACTAAGTTTTTCGGAAGCGATGGCTTGCCTTCGCTCATAAGTACTTCTGATGTAGTTATTTTGAAGCGTTCTCTCATACTTTTTTCTCCGCAAAAAAGTAAGCAAAACAAGGGAACCGCTTTTGCGAAGCAAAATGTTTCTTTAGAAAACAAGGGAACCGCTTTTGCGAAGCAAAATGTTTCTTTAGAAAAAGCTCTCGCAACGGCTTCGAGCCCGACAACTTTTCGGGTTCCCAAAAAAAACTCTTTTTTATTCTGTTCCTTTTTATGGAACAGAACACACGGGCTCTGCAGGTGTTGGTAAGTTGGCTGACGTGTTGACTTTGGTAGAATGAAAGATAAAGTGGAGATTCATATGAGGGGTGTAATGAATGACTAGTCATAACATTACACATGTAATAGTTTGTCGTTTTTTCAACACTATTTTTGAATTATGCTAAAATGTAACAATAAATTTATGAATGGGAGTTTCTAAATGTCAATATCAGTCGATTATTCTCAAATGCTTATAAGTGAAAAATTTGTAATGTTAGAAGAGTTATGGGAAAATATGAGTCATGACGCAAAACAAAAGGGCTTTACACCTCAGTGGCACCTTGATGAACTACGCCAAAGAGAAGAAAATATTAAAAATAGCAAATCAACATTTAGTGATTTAGAAGATGCTAAAAATAGACTGCAAAAGTTAGTTTAGTGAAAATAGAAATTCTTGACGAAGCTGAAAAAGATATAGCTACGGCAGTGTTTTTTTATGAATCACAGAGTGAGGGTCTAGGTAAATATTTTTTAGATTCCATATTTTCAGACATTGAATCACTCCATATATATGCTGGAATTCATATAATAATTTCAGATTACTACAGGCTTTTATCAAAGCGTTTTCCATTTTCAATATATTATAAAATGAAGAATAAAACGATTTTTATTTATGCAGTACTTGATTGTAGAAAAAATCCATCATGGATTCATGATAAATTGTCTCAATAAAAATGGAGATTTATTCACTGGGGTGTGACTTCGACGGATAGATTTTTAAAGTTAAAAGTAAAGCTCTGACCCTGCTGTTTTTGACCCTGCTGTTTTAAAAAATATTTTTACATATTATGTAGAAAACATAATGATAAGTATTAAAAAAAAACAATTTTGATATACTGCATGCAATCAAAAATAATGAAGAAGGTCTATGATGGATTGGATAACAAATAATAAAAGAAAAGCAACGATGGTATTGTTACAAATTGAAGAAAGTTTGGGTAAATATATATTACGTTGTGAAAGTGGAACAGGATGTTTATCAGGGGATTTCTTAAATCAAATTGTTGAGCGGTCTAAAAATAAAGATGAGTATAAACCAAATTCTATGAAAAATGTATTGGAAGAAACTTATTTACAAGAAGTGTTTGATATTGCATTAAATACTACTAAGGGAGTGTTCAGCATTCCGTGTCAACATCGGATAAAGCTATAATACCCCAAGAAAACAACACAAGAAAAATCAATTTCTAATTCCAAAAGAGTTAAGATACATAGATTATTTTAAGGGGTAG
>PETN01000016.1 GCA_002781365.1 Sulfurimonas sp. CG01_land_8_20_14_3_00_36_23 | reverse complement strand
AACTCGAAGTATCTCTTAACCTTTTTCAAGGTCTCTTTGTTTGTGGATGGGAATTATAGGGGATTCAATCTTAAATGTCAATAGTTTGTTGGAGGAATTTAAAAAGTTTTTATATTTCAAAATAAAAATGCCCCACAGTACACACAATTTACTTTTTACACTCTACTTTTTCTTCAATTCCATGCACCTTTTTATATAGAGGATGTATCTACTCTATTCTCTAAAGCAACACTATTTTGTCTTGAATAATTATGTATTAAGTTTATCATCTCTATACAATCTATTTAGCTTCGATAAGTGCTTTGGTAATATTGAACATAGAAGTCTATTATAGGTAAAAGAGTGGGTTTTAGGTTATAAAAGAGGTTTGTAGATAATTCTTATAATTTCAATAGAATGTAGACTTTAAAAGAGTGTTATGTCTAGTTGTAAATGAGATTTTTAAATGGAAAGTTTACTATTTTGAGAAGAAGAGAGGAAGAGACTTAGAAGATTATTTTCTTCTAAGTTCTTTAATACGAGCTTTTTTACCTGCAAGTTCACGAAGATAAAATAGTTTCGCACGACGAACACGACCGCGACGAATTACTTTAATTTCATCTATTGAATCACTGAACATTGGAAAGATTCTTTCGATTCCTATGCCATTAGCTCCAATTTTACGTACAGTAATAGTTTTGCCAGTGCCTTGACCTCTTTTTGATATACATACACCTTCATATGCTTGCACACGAGTTTTTTCGCCTTCTTTAATTGTTACCGCTAAACGAAGGGTATCACCAGCACGAAAGTCTGGAATGCTCTTCTCAGATATTTGCGCTTTTTCAAAGTTTTCAATATACTTATTTCTCATAAGATTTCCTTGTTCTATGCTTTAAAAGCTGCTCTGGCCGGAAGAACTTCGTCTTGCATTCGGACAGCGCTAATTTTAGTGAGCGAATCTTACTATGATTTCCCTTTAAGTATTCTGATGGAACACTATTTTCTTCATAGTTCTTTGGTTTTGAAAAAGATGGTGCTTCCAAAAGCGAGGTTTCAAAACTCTCTACACTTAAAGAATCACTATTTCCAAGTACACCTTCAATATTTCGACTAATGGCATCACATAGAACTAAAGAGGCTAACTCGCCGCCAGTTAATATGTAATCACCAATACTGAAAACTTCATCGGCGAACTCTTCAATAACTCTTTCATCTATCCCCTCATATCTTCCGCTCACGAAAGCAATATGAGTTTTTTTTGCTAATCTTTTTGCATCATTTTGTCGAAAAGGTTTTGCTACAGGTGTTAAAAACACTATATGAACATCTTTGTCACGTTTTTTTAAATCACGCAATGAGTCATAAAGTGGCTGTGGATTCATAACCATCCCAGCTCCACCACCAACTGCAGTGTCATCCACTTTACTGTGTTTGTTATCACTAAAATCTCTAGGATTCAAGTAATCCACAAAAAATAGATTTTTCTCTATTGCACGTTTAAGTATAGAGTCTTCAAAATAACCCTCAACAAGGTTGGCAAAAAGTGTTACAAATGTAAATTTCATCAAGAAGCTTCTAAAATATCCATAGCACCGCTTACGGTAATTATTTTCTTCTCTATGTCTGTAGATAAAATAAACGGTTTATGATAAGGAATTAAAAAACTTTTTGGTTTCTCTAGTTTTACTAAAGATTCATCTGTTTTTACACTCAAATAATCATTGATGCTTATTCGCTCTACTTCTTGAACTTTACCCAACAATTTACCATCTTCAAATACTTCACAATTCATAATATCGAACCAAAAGAACTCTCCATCTTCTAAATGGCAGTTCTCTTTCGTCGCTTCATAAGTTGTAAAGAGTTTAACATTGGTATATTTTTTAGCATCTTCAACTGAATGAACACCTTCAATTTTCAAAATACCTCTGTCGTGATTCACTTCACTAAGAGTAATCTTCTCTTTTTTATTTATAAAAAAAGTAGCATTATTTTTAAATTGTTCTGGAAAATCACATTTGATATAAAATTTCATATCACCTTTAATACCGACAGTTTTGCCGATTGTGGCGATATGAAGAAGTTGTTCGTTAAACTGCTTCGACATTGATACGGTAACTCACACCATCTTTAGCTTTACAGCCTGAAATGAGAGTTTTAATTGCACCAATCATTTTCCCCTCTTTACCAATAAGCTTTCCGATGTCCGCTTGATTAGCATAGAGAACTATTTCTGTGATTTCATCGCTCTCTTGCATCTCGACTCTAATATCATCAGGATACGAAGCGATTAATCTTGCAAATTGTGCGACAAAATCAGCTATCATAATTAACGACCAGTTATCTTTTTAACGCGGTCACTCATTGTAGCACCAACGCTTAACCAATAATCTAATCTCTCTGTGTCAACTACCATAGTTTTTTCTTCAACCATAGGATTGTAGTGACCAATTAGTTCGATCCAACCACCATCTCTACGTTTACGACTATCTGTTACCGCGATACGGTAAAAAGGTTGCTTTTTTCTTCCCATTCTAGTGAGGCGAATTACTGTTGCCATGTTTTGTCCTTCTCTGCGCTAATCTTATTTCAATTAGCTGTATATGTTAAATTTTACACCTAAGTGCAAATATATAAACTTCTAAAAGTTCATATATTTGCATTTATCTTTGGCATGTGGAAATTTCACCCTTAAGCAAGGAGGATTTCCACATGCCAAAAAGTTACCTTGGAATTGCTCCAGCTCCACCCATCTGCCCCATCATAGCTTGAAGATCTTTCATTCCTTTTGGTCCAGAGAATTTTTTAGCCATTTTCCCAGCATTTTTAAACTGTTTAATCATTCTGTTGATTTCAACCTGAGTAAGGCCACAACCCGCAGCGATTCTCTGTTTTCTTGAGTTATTTAAAAGTTCTGGATTTTCTCTCTCTTTTAGCGTCATGGAAGAGACCATTGCTTTTATATTTTTAAGCTCGCTAGAGTTTTCAAAATCAAAGTCTTTAATGGCTTTAGACATGTTCCCCATTCCTGGAATCATTCCCATAAGAGAGCTCATGCTACCCATTTTTTTCATACTTTCCATCTGTTCTAAAAAGTCATTATAGTTAAACTTACCTTTTTGAATCTTTTTTGTAAGTTTTTTAGCTTGTGCTTCATCTATTGCAGAAGAAGTTTTCTCTGCAAGACCTTCGATATCTCCAAAGCCCATAAGACGATTTACTATTCGTTCTGGTATAAAAACTTCTAAGTCTTGCATCTTTTCACCGCTACCGATAAAACGAAGTGGCACTTGAACTTGGCTGGAAAGACCTAAAGCGATTCCACCCTTAGAGTCACCGTCATATTTACTTAATATAACGCCATCAATACCTATTTTCTCTTTAAAGCTTGTTGCTGTTTTTATCGCATCCTGACCAGTTAAAGAGTCTGCAACATAAAAAATCTCACTTGGATTTGCTGCTTTTTTGACAGCTTCAAGTTCATTCATTAACGCATCATCAATAGCTAAACGGCCAGCTGTATCAATTAAAACAACATCATAGATACCATTTCTTGCTTTTTTAAGTGCTGCATTTACTACTTCAACAGGGTTCTTAGAAGTTTCATCTTCATAGAGCTCTACTTCTATTTGAGCTGAAATTTGGCGAAGTTGTTCGACTCCAGCTAAACGCTGTAAATCGGCAGCAACAATCATCACTTTTTTCTGTTTATTTTTTAAATAGTTTGCTAACTTACCTGTTGTTGTAGTTTTACCAGAACCTTGAAGTCCTGTCATTAAGATAACAGTTGGAGGGTTCGGAGCAAATATAAAACCTTTACTTCCACCAATCTCTAGTAACTCATACAAAGCTTTTCGAAGTGCATCTAAAAACTGGTCTTTCCCAATTCCATTTGCTTTCGTGTCGTATTGAACTTTTTCTATTAACTCTTTTACAACTTTGTGGTTTACATCTGCTTTTAAGAGATTTTTCTTTAATTCAAGGAGAGCTTTCGAGAGCGCTTTATCATCATCATGAAAACGAATTTTCTTAATTGCTGATGTAAATGACTCTGTTAATGTATTAAACATACTCTCTCCTGCTATATATTTTTTAAATGTAAAAAGTTGCGAATTATATCGAACCCTTACTTTAAGTTTTCTTTAAACTATTCGAAGTTAATAAAAGTTTTTGGTTCTGCTGCGATAAATTCCATGCCTAGAAGTTTCACTTTATATGCATGAAGCATCACTCGCTTCGCTCTTCTTCCACCGTATTGTTCATCTCCAACAATCGGGTGATCAATATAACGAAGATGTGTTCTAATCTGATGTGTTCTTCCATGATGGATGATACACTTGAGTTTTGTTTTGTTTGCACTCACAAGATCAGGAAAGAACTCTGTTCTTGCAGGTTTTCCTTTTGCGGAAACATTTGAATATGCTTTATTGTTTTTCTTTTGAGTGAGAATTGGTTTATCCACTTCTATAGGTTCACTCATGATTCCTTCAACCCATGCAATATACTCTTTATAAACTCTATCTTGCTTGAACTCTTTTATAGCTTTTTCACGAAACTCTTCATTTTTGACCAACATCAAAACACCACTTGTTTCACGGTCTAATCTATGAAGAAGAACCGCTGGCTTAAACTGTCTTTCCACTTCATCGGAATTTAAAAATGCTGGTTTATCGACAACGATGATGTCATCGTTTTCAAAAATCGGTTTAATTCTCTCTACTTTTTCAACTCTGAAGATAGTTTTTGCATCTAAATCTCCACGAGCAATCATCACTTTTTTATTTCCTACATAGACTAAACCTCTGTCTATCATTGACTTAGCTGAAGAGTTTGAAATACCCTCTTGCATTGCTAAAATTTTATATGCTTTTTCTGTAGCCATAATTTTAATCCTTAATTTATTTTATAAATGAAGGAGACCTCCATCTAGTTTATTACGGTGTTGGAACTGATTCCGCCACCTACACTTAGACCGCTAAGGTCACTGAAACTTGCCTCTAACAAGGCAGATTCTATTTTTCTAATATTTTTTCTATAACAGGTTGTAAATCTATTTTCTCTTCAACCATCGACGGCGGTAAACTTCCACATGCCATAAGTGCTTTATGAATTTCATCCGGCTCAACATACTGTACATGATGTACATATTTAAAGAGCTCTTTTTGATGGAAGAAATGTTTACCAGTGATAATTTTACAGCCAAAATAGGCTGGTTCGAGTGGATTGTGTCCACCAACATCCTCTTTAAATGCACCACCGAGTATCGCTATATCACTGATTGCATAGATGTTATTGAGTTCACCCATCACATCTACTAAAACTAAATCACTCTTCAACTCTGCACCCTCTGAGAACTTTGAGAGTGTCAAAGCGTTTCTCTTTGCGTACTCTTGCATCAACGCATAAACACTCTCAAATCGCTCTGGATGTCTTGGCACAACTATAAGGATTGAGTCACCCTGTTTTTTATACTCTACAAAAGCTTTTAAGATCGACTCTTCTTCGCCTGCATGGGTGCTTCCTGCAACGATGCACTCTCTCTCTGGTTTTTCATAGCTTTTTGTTTTAACTATTTCACCTGCAAGCTTTATATTACCGATGACTTCGACATGTTTTGCCCCGAGAGCTAAAAAACGATTTTTATCAGCTTCACTTTGTGCGTATATCATTTCCACATGCCATAAAAGTTTTTTATAAAACCAGGCAAATTGTAAATATTTATCCACGCTTTTTTCAGAGATACGCGCATTGAGTAAAATAACTCTTCCACCTTTAGCTCTGACAACACTCATAAGCATATACCAAAGTTCCGCTTCTAAAACAACAACAACTCTCTGCTTTTTAATCCAAAAAGGTAAAAACATTTCATAAGGTAAATAGCGAACATCCGCGCTGTATTTTTTAGCTTCTGCATAGCCTGTATGGGTTATGGTTGTAATGCTTATCTCATTTCCCGATAGTAGAGTCAGAATGGGTTTAAGGGCTCGTGCTTCTCCAAGAGAGCAGACATGGAACCATATACCATTTTCAATTTTAAATCTTGGATTGTTAAAAAGAAAAAAACGAGAGGGGATAGAGTGTCTATACTTTTTTTTAAATGATAAATATATTAAAAGTGGCACTGCTACAAAGTAGAGCAGAACACTTAAAATATAATAGAGCAGAGTAAATGGCTTCAAGCCCTATTCTTCAGCTTTTTCCACATAAAGAATACGACCACAGTGTGGACATGTAGCAATCTCTTCAGCTTTTATAATATCAGCATAAATTTTATCTCCAATGAGCATATGACATCCCATACAAGCTTGGTCTTCAACTACTACTACAGTAGTGTTTTTAGCCCAACGACGGATTTTTTGGTAAAATGCCAAACCTTTTTGATTTACTGTTCCAAGGAGTTTCTCTTTTTTTAGAAAAACCTCTTGTCTTGCTTTTGTGATTACTTTTAGCTTTTCATCCACATCCGCTTTAACAACCTCTAAATTTGATTCTATCTCTTCTAAAGCAGTTTTTGCAGACGCAACTTGCTCTTTTTTTGAATCCATAATCTTATCAAGTCTAGCAATCTCTTCATTTGCAAAAGTTACTTGTTCTTTAGCAATCTCTTCTTCAAGTTGTAAAGATTTCATCTCTCTTTCTGTCTTGATTTCAGAGCTTTTTTTAGAATTATTTTCTAATTTTTGTGAAAGCTCAGCTAAATGAAGTTCATTTTTATGTTTTTTAACTTCTTCATCTTTTATTTCATTCGTCAAATTTTCAATATCTGAATCAATACTTTGCTTTTTTGCAATTGCTACTTCATATTTATAATTTGCTTCTTCAATTTGTGGTTCGAATGCATCGATCTCTTTATCAACTTTTGAAAGGTCAATTAATTGTTTAAGGTGCTGGTTCATTGGTCTCCTTTTGGATTGCTAGTTCATCCATTTTATTCTATAAAAATTACTAAATATAGGTGAATGGATTTTCTGATGATGAAATTATAACTTCTAAACCTAAATTTTTCAAATGCTTCTCTAAAATTTGTGAAAAAAAGTGTTCACTTTCATAATGTCCGATATCAATAAGTGACAATTTTATACTTTTTGCTTCCATCGCATCATGGTACTTTACATCGCCTGTTAAAAAGCAATCTGCTTCAATAGAACGAAGAAGTGAACAGCCTGAGCCTGTTGTCAAAGCAACCCTTTTAACTCTCTCGCTACATTTTACACATTTGGCATGTGGAAGTCCAAAAGCTAAAGCAACTTTTTTAGAAAAAGTATCAAAATTTTCATCAATATCAAAATATGC
This sequence comes from Sulfurimonas sp. CG01_land_8_20_14_3_00_36_23, assembly GCA_002781365.1. Classification (GTDB taxonomy): domain Bacteria; phylum Campylobacterota; class Campylobacteria; order Campylobacterales; family Sulfurimonadaceae; genus Sulfurimonas. The sequence continues at coordinate 219,054 of PETN01000016.1, read as the reverse complement.
AACAAATCCATCTTTTTGCACTATTTTATATCCTAAAATTTCACTCACCACATAATCATTAAGATGTGTTTGGTCAAAATTCGTATGCATTGCAATATTGGAGATATTTTTCTGAATCATTTTTTGGATTAAATTTGCAGGATATTTACTAAATTCCAACTGCTTTAATCCACCAAAAATAATTGGATGATGTGTTATTAAAAGTGTATGGTTATCAAGTGAATCGATTAACTTTTCATCTACGTCTATACTTAAAACTACTTTTTTTACATCTCCTGAAAAATCTCCTATCAACAAGCCTGAGTTATCCCAACTCTCTTGAAGTTCAAAAGGAGAAAGCGTATCAAGGAAATTGTATATATCTAAAATTTTCATTTATTACTCTTTTTCGAGCTTATCTAATTCTATTTTAGCTTCTTGCAAGTCAGGGTCTAACTCCAACGCTTTTTTATACATTGCTATTGCCTCTTCATTGTGTTGCATATCCACTAAAAGATTCCCATAGTTAAAACAAGTAATTGGATTGTTAGCATCTATATCAAGAGAAGCTTTAAGATGTATTTTTGCAGAAGTAAACTCGCCGTTGGCTCTATAAATACTTGCCATAGAGTTATGAATAAATTCATTCTCTTTATCTAGTTCTAATGCTTGCTTGTAATGTTTCATCGCTTCTTCATTATTACCACTCTTTTGAAGAATGTATGCTATTTTAAACACTGTTTCGGGGTTATTTGGCCCTTTCACATTTGCTTCATTTAAAAATGCTAATGCTTTTTGAAAATCATCCTCTTCATACGCTTTATCAGCTTTTTCTATGAGAGCCTCAGGTGAAAATATAGAAAATGCATCTCGGCTTTTCTCCTCACTATCACGATGAGAGCTTCCGCCCTCCTCCGTCTCTTTTAATGTTTGTATATGTTCATAGATTTTAAATGCAAAAAAAGCGGAAGCTCCTAGCATTAGTAATTGAAAAACTGTCATATTGTTCCTTGATTTTATTTGAGTAATTTAGTATTCATAAGTGAAATAAGTTGCATTGGGTCTACTTGTACACCATTTACTCTAGCCGAAAAGTGTAAATGGGGACCTGTAACTCGGCCACTTTTGCCCGATAAACCGATTATTTGAGCTTTTTTTATCTTCTCTCCAGCTTTTACATTCATCTGGCTCATGTGAAAATAACATGTATAAATTCCTTGCCCATGATCTAAAATAATAGAGCCTCCTGAATAGAATCTATCCTTGGCTAAGACAACAACACCATCATTAGAAGCTTTTATAGGTGTTTTTACTTTTGCACGGAAGTCTGTACCGCTATGGTAACCTTTTAATGTTTCATTGTAAACTCTAGCTCTACCAAAGGCACTTGTTATTTTACTGCTCATTGGAAAAATAAACTCTGATTTGATATAGCTTTTTTTATTGATTGTATTATAGATTTTAAGAGTCTCTTTGGTCTCTAATGCTGCTCTTTTTTTATCTTTGGCATTTAAATCCACTTTTGCATTATCTACTTTTAAAGTCTCTTTCTCATAGTTTCCATCTTCGATATTAAAGAGCAATGTTTTAACTGCTGGTGTACCATTTTCTCTATAGGTGAGGGTTACATTTATATCTCTTGGTTTTGCATAATAACTTATAGGAAGGAGCGCATACATCTTCTTATCATTCGTTGGATGGTTAAAAATTTTATATTTTTTATCATCCAAGCTAAGCTCAATAAACGCTATATTTTTCTCTTTTTCAAACTCAACCAGTGTGGTTTTTCCATTCTGAACCGTTGTATTTACAATCTCTATGTTAAATGCGTTGAGTCCTGATACAAACAGAAGTGAAAACAGAATAGATTTTATCATTGCTCTTTCATCGCTCTGTCTATATCTCTTTTTTGATCCTTCTCTTTGAGATCATGTCTTTTGTCGTGAAGTTGTTTCCCTTTGGCGATAGCAATCTGAATCTTCACAATGTTTCTATCATTAAAATAGAGTTGTAAAGGAACTATTGTATATCCGTCTCTTGTTACAGCTTTGAACATAGTTTGCAACTGTTTTTTATGAAGGAGTAGTTTACGACTCCCTCTCTCTTCATGCGTATAAAAATGATGTGTCGTCTCAAGTCGTCCAATATGAGCATTAAACAAAAAAGCTTCTCCGCTTACAAAACGGATAAAACTATCTTTTAGATTTACGCGTTTTGCTCGGATACCCTTTACTTCACTTCCTGCTAATACCAAACCTGCTTCAAACTTCTCTTCTAAATAGTAATCAAAATAGGCTTTTTTATTTTTGGCTATCGTTTCGCCCATTAACTCTTTTTCCTCATCTACTTATATTTTTCATCATCATATCATAAAGTTTTAAATGCTTTTTTACAAAGAGAGTTGTGACTATTTTTCTTTTACCCTAAAAAAGCTACTTCCACTTCCACTAAAATGCCACCCATGTTGATAGTGTTTTTTCAAATCTTTATACGCTTGCAGAGCAGGTTTAAAAAGATCATTTGCTTCATCTGCACGCATCGACTTTAAAATCTCTTTTGAACTCATCTTTTTAAGTTTATCTGTTTTAAAACCATCAATAGGTGCATAAAAATCATCTCTATAAATTTGATAAACTTTTGGGGTACTTATCTGAATATCTGGTGTAAAAACTTCAAAATCTAAACTCTCTTCATCAAACTCTTCTACAATTTCACCTATGCCGCTGACATTGGCACTTTTATAGCCGTAGATAAAGAAGGGAACATCTGCTCCAACTTTGAGTCCAATCCTTGCAAGGTCATTGAGACTCAGTCCAAGATGTAAAACCTCATTACACATTTTCAAATAGGTTGCAGCATCACTGCTTCCTCCGCCTAAACCTGCAAATGCGGGTATAGACTTCTTCACATCTACCCCATGGCTTCTCATCAACTTTTCAAGTGACTCGGAACCTGTTGCTTGCTTGAGGGCAAAGTAGGCTTTATATATAGTGTTTTGATTGGTTTGACAAGAGAAATTCCCATAAATCTTAAACTCACTCTCCTCTTTAGGAACAAAAGAGAGTTCATCATAGAGAGAATCCACTCTCATAAATCTTGAGATAATTTCATGGTAGTTATCTCTCATCCCTGTAACTTTCAAAAAAACATTTACTTTAGCATAAGCCTTGTAGAGTTTCATCGTATCTCTTACTTCTTTAAAATCTTACTTAGAAGACTTAAGCTTTCAGAAGAGACCTCTTTTGAGGCAGCAATATTTAAATCTTTCACATCTTCTAGTAGCTCATTGCGTACGATTGAAACATCTTTAGGAGCTTCAATACCAAGCTTGACCACCCCTTTTTCAATCGATATAACTTTGATAATTATATCTTCTCCCACTACAATAGACTCTCCAAGTTTACGGGCTAATACTAACATGTGTATATCCTGCCTAATTCATATTTTACGTGTTTGTCCTCTATAGTGATGATAGAGATATTATCTCCATTATCTAGCCAGTAACAACCATCTTTTTGTATTTCTAAATCTTCTAAAGCAAGAACTCTTCCATATTTGACATTCTCAGAATCTCCAAGGTAGCTATTCTTAGGAATATTCAAAGATTTTTTAATATCTAGAACTTCTTCATTATTATATGTAAAGGCTCCCTCAGAGAGTCTCTCTAAAGCGCTCAGACTTCCATGTTCAACACCAAGCCTCTTCGCTACAATCCGACCTAAAGAGCGAATATATGTCCCCTCTGAGACAGTTGCTTCAAACGTCACAAAAGGGTGCGAGTAGTTGAGAAGTTTGGCTTGCGTTATCGTCGAAGTGATTTTATTGAGATGCACCTCTTTTCCTGCTCTTGCTAAATCGTAAGCACGCTGACCATTTATCTTCTTAGCACTAAATATTGGAGGTTCGTATTCAAGAGTTCCTTCTAAGGATTTGATAGCATTTTCTATTTCCACATGCCCAAATTCTTGAATTATTTCCACATGCTCAATCATCTCAGTATCGAGACTATCACTTTTTGCGCCAAGCCAAAGTGTTGCTCTATATGTTTTTGGACTCTTATCCAAAAAACGAAAAAGCTTCGTGTGTGTACCAAACCCGATAAGTAGCACTCCTTTTGCAAAAGGGTCAAGTGTTCCAGAAAAACCACATTTTTTATTGTTATATTTTCTTTTTAATTTAGATAAAAATAGATTTGAGCCTATGCCCGCAGGCTTGTAAGATACAAAGAGTCGATTCATAGTCTCTCTACGAAAGAGGCTAAAATATCTCTTTTGGTTCCAGCAAAATTGATACTTAGTTTGAACTCTCTACCAGATTTACTCACACCGTTGACTCTTCCTGTTCCAAAAATCTTATGACGAACCAAATCCCCTTTCTTAAAAGAAGTATTTTTTTCTACTATAAGGGAGCCTTCACAAAGTCCAGACTCATTAAAAAATCTACTTTTTTGTAAGTCACTCCTTCGCCCTTTATAAAATCTACTTCCTGCATGTGAAAGATTGAGACTCTCTTTTGCTCTGGTAAAAGAGACATAGCCCAAACGGCGCTCCTCCTCTAAATCACTGCCATCGCCAACAAGTGGTAAAAAGCCCTCTTCAAGTCCAATAATAAAGACATGGTCAAACTCCAGCCCTTTTGAAGCATGGATACTCATCATGTAGATACTTTCGCCTTCAACTTGATCCTGTTCACTCTGAAGTGTCAGTTCATTTAAGAACTCATCTAAACTAGACTCTGGAGAGTTTTTCACAAAATCGCGGAAGAGTCCATAAAACTCATCCATATTGAGGACTCTTTCATCTTCGTCTTGCATCCCTTTGTATATATCTTTTAGATGAAACGTATCTTCCAAAACATCTATAAATTCGTACGTTGACTCCTCCGCCACTTTGGCAATATGCTCGATGTCAGCAATAAAATCTTTTAAAGTTTTACTGTTCTTCTTTTTTACAAGAGCTTCTAACTCCTCTAAGGGAACATTTTTTAGATACTCAAAAATGGATGTTTCATTGGCATGGGCTGCTAACTCTAACTTGTCGATACTCGCTTTTCCTAAACCTCTTTTTGGCTTGTTTGCTATACGTTTAAATGAAAAGTCATCATGAAAATTTGTAATCACGCGTAGATAACTGATAAGGTCTTTAATCTCTGCTCTATCATAAAAACGAAGTCCACCCACAAGTTTGTAAGCAATTCCTGCACGGTTAAGCCCCTCTTCGATAGAACGACTTAAAACATTTACTCTATATAAAACTGCAATATCTTTTGCATTGACACCAGATTCTAAAAGCTTCGCTATTTTTTGAGCAATTTTTCTTGCTTCTTCGTTTTCATCATTTGAATTGAGAATCGTCACCTCATCGCCTGTTCCACGCGTTGAAATGAGTTGTTTTCCAAGTCGTGAACGATTATGTTCAATCAAAGCATTTGCAACTTTAAGAATCGGTTCACGAGAACGGTAGTTCTCTTCGAGCTTGAAAGTCACAGCCCCGCTAAAATCTTGGTCAAACTCCATAATATTTCTTATGTTTGCCCCGCGCCAGCCATAAATACTTTGATCATCATCCCCAACAACACAGAGATTTGTATGTGCACAACAGAGCTTTTGAAGAAGTTTGAGTTGAAGCTCATTTGTATCTTGATATTCATCTATCATAATGTACTGATATTTTTGAGAAGTTTTAAGTGCCAACTCTGGATATTCTAGGAGAAGTTTATAGGTAATCGAGATTAAATCATCAAAATCGACAAGATTATTTTCTAAAAGATACGCTTCATACTCCTCATATACTTTTGCAATTTGTTGATAGTTAAAAAACTCAGCTTGCTTGTATGCTTCATCTGGGCTCATGAGCGAGTTTTTATATCTTGAAATCTCACTTGCTATTAGAGGAGTTGGAAGTTCTGAGTTGATTTTTTTGATGATTCTTTTTTTATCATCTGTATCTATGACGACAAAGTTATTTTCTCTATTGATAAGGTGAATGTTAAATTTTAAAAAGAGCAATCCGAATTTGTGAAAAGTACATAAAAGAGGCGGATAAGCATTTTGTGAAATCATATTCAAAGCTCGGTCACGCATCTCTTTTGCAGCTTTATTCGTAAATGTTAAGGTAAGTGTATTTGAAGCTGGTATCCCTAGAACTTCTATCAGATAAGCAAGTCGAGAGACGATCGTAGTCGTTTTTCCACTCCCTGCTCCAGCTAAAATCAATACAGGACCTTCCGTCTGTTTTACCGCTTCAGTTTGTGCTTGATTTAATTTTTTAAATATTTTTTCCATGACCTTCACTGTATGTATATTTACGATGCTTTAGTATTATTTTTATTATAACTAAAAAGTTATGAATTTTTATAGTTCTATTGCAATAATTATAATTTTGGGTTATAATTTTTGTATTACAAATACTTATAGGAATTATTATGTTAAAAGATTTCGCAAAACTACAAACCTTTCTTATGGTGGTTAAAGAAAAAAGTTTTTCTAAAGCATCAGCTAAACTTGGGATATCACAACCTGCGGTTACGCAACAAATTAAATTTATTGAGGATTACCTTGATACTAAGATAGTTGACAGAAAGAAAAATGGTATTTTACTCACCAAAGAGGGTGAAGATTTATTTAGAATTGCGCAAAAACTTGAAAAGGCCATAGCAAACAGTGAAAAAGAGTTACTTAAAATCATAAACAAAGAGTTCACTTTTGTTATGGGCTCTTCCAACGCCATCGGCAACTATGTTTTACCTAACTATTTAGGTGAAATTAAAAAAAGAATCGGAAATGAAGTCTATATGTTAGTTGCAACATCCGATGAAGTCATCGACCAACTTGAAGATAAAAAAATCGATGTTGCACTTATTGAGTCTCCTGTATTTAGAGAAGGAATAATCTACAGAGAGTGGGTGACGGATGAGTTGGTTGTATTCTCTAACCAAATACTCATTAAGCAACTCAAAACTGAAGATTTACAAGAGTTTGATTGGATTTGTCGTAACGAAGATTCCTATACAAGAAAACTTACATCAGAGGCATTTGAAGAGCTTGGAGTGCAGTGCGGAAGCTTTCATGTTATCGGAGTTTTAAGTAGCCCAACTGCCATAAAAGAGTCTATCTTACATGCAGATAAAAATGCATCCAGACCGTTGGTTTCAGTGATGTCTCGCCACGTAATCCAGGCTGAGATTGAAGAGGGAAAACTCTTTGAAGCTAGACTTAAAAACTATAAGATAGAGAGAAAATTTTATATAGCGTACTTAAAAGAGAGAAAACACGATGCTTTTGTTGACAATGTAGTCAACTTTTTACTCTCTCTTAGTAAAGTATAAACTACTTCTTTTTTACAAACTTTGAGTTTTCAGGGTTTGATAAAAAAGATGCCATAGAGTTTTCAACGCCTTTTTTATCCTCTGATTCAACTCTCATTTTTGCTCTCTTAGTAGTCGATAAATTGATAAAGATTGGTGTCTCATCAACAATTATCTGCATAATGCTTAGAAGTGGAACACGCACTAAACTCCCATGGTTTTCAATCCCAAAACCAGCTTCAAAAATCAACATATCTTCAGAGATTTGTGCAGTTTCAAATGTATATCCAGCTAAAAAGAAGAGCGTTAATGCACGAAATTCAGAGTTGATTGAGGCAGGAAGAGGTGGCTCAAAAGAGACATCTTCTATCTTGCACAAAATTCCAAAATTCTGTTCTTGATTGAAAAAATGAATGACCAACTCTTGTATATGGTTTTGCATGATTGAGGCAAATTTACTATCTGTTATTACATTTTCTAACAAATGAGATTCCTTGTAATTATTTACTGCAATTATAGCAAAAATTCACATTTGTCGAGTATCTCAAAATCTATCATAGCGTTTAGCAGAGCCACTTGTGAAAAAGTTCTGAGTTCATTTGCGTTAATATCAGCTTCAATAAGCTTTCCCTCATCCAGCAATCTCGCTCTTGTAGTCCCTTTTAAAAGTGGACTCTTTGGAGTAATCCACATGCCCAAACGATAAAAAGCGATGTTTGCAATCGTCGTGTCACACACTAATAAATTTTTTATGATCAGCACATCATCTGCTTCATCTCTCTGTGCATATAAGGCATCTAAAGCATCTCTGTCAGTAGATTTTAAAGCGTACTCAATCTCGTTGTTAAAAAGAAGTTTTAAAGAGCGAACCTCTCTCTTTTTGTAGGGATGATACGTTACCTTGATTTCATTCTCGTTATAGACCACACGGCATCTGTATAAGCCCCACTCAGGAGGCTTTATATACTCTTGAAGATTTTTAATATCCGATATGCCTAGCGTTTTTAACGCAGCCTCATAGCGTTGTTGATGGTATGGCATGTGGAAAAGTTTTCCATCCACCGCTTTAATGGTTTCAAAATAGCTTTTATTCATCACTAAAGAGTGCTGTACTTAGGTAACGTTCCCCTGTGTCACAAAGAATTGTCAACAAAGTTTTACCTTGAAACTCTTTGCGTGATGCGATTTGCATCGTCGCCCAAACATTCGCTCCTGCGGATATACCAACTAACAATCCCTCTTCACGCGCTAACATTTTTGCTGTTTTTATAGCGTCTTCATTGCTTACTTTTATAACTTCTCCATAGATTTGGGTATCTAAAATATCTGGTACAAAACCTGCCCCAATCCCTTGAATCATATGGCCTCCAGGAGCACCGCCAGATAAAACTGACGAGTTCTCTGGTTCAACTGCGAAAATAGCAATGTTGTGAATCTCCTCTTTTAAAACTCTTCCAGTTCCCGTTAATGTTCCACCTGTTCCAACAGCTGCGATAAAGGCATCAAGCTCTTTATCTGTATCTCTTAATATCTCTTGTGCAGTAGTTAGCATGTGGATTTCAGGATTTGATTTGTTCTGAAACTGTTGTAAAATCAGGCTATTTGGAGTCTCTTGTTGTATCTCTACAGCTTTGTCTATTGCACCACTCATTCCCTTTTCTGCAGGAGTTAGGACAAGCTGTGCACCTAAAGCTTTCAATAGATTTCGTCTCTCTATACTCATAGACTCTGGCATCGTTAAGATAAGTTTTAACTTCAATGCGGCGCAGTTTGCCGCAAGTGCTATTCCTGTATTGCCACTTGTTGGTTCTATAACAGTTGTTCCTTCTCTAATTTCGCCCGCTTCCATAGCGCGTCGAATCATGTTAAACCCAATTCTATCTTTGACCGAACTTGTTGGATTCATAAACTCACATTTCCCCAGTATAGTTGCACCTGTTAATTTTGATGGTGTATTTAATCTAATAAGTGGCGTATTGCCAATGATTTCTGTAATATTTTGCGCTATTTTCACAATCGTTCCTTTCTATTTTAAAAAATTATTCTACACTTATCAATTATATATCTTACTTAAAAGATTGTTCTATCAAATAATCTTCATTCATTCTTCATCGCGCTTCTATTTTTGGCATGTGGAATTCTCCCAGAATTTGTTATTTAAACAGCTTTTAACTATAATATCCTTTCTAAATCAAACATGGAATTAGTATGAAAAACAAAAAATTTATTACTCTTGGTTTTATCACAGTCACTTTAGCTACAACGCTCCTTTTCTCTACAAATCTTTTTGCTGCACCTGTAGATAAAAAAGAGTCAAAAGAGTCATCAAGACTCGAATCTTTAGCAAAATTTACAAAAGTCATATCTATTGTTGAGAGATACAATGTTGACAATGTAACGATTGAAGAGTTGATGGATAAAGCACTGAATGGAATGATGACAAATCTTGATGCACACTCAAACTACTTGACACAAAAAGATTATAAAAAATTAAAAGTTCAAACAAATGGTGAGTTTGGAGGACTTGGTATCACGGTTGGTATAAAAGATGGAGCCTTAACAGTTATCGCCCCAATCGAAGGGACTCCTGCAGATAAAGCTGGACTAGAATCTGGAGATATCATCCTTAAAATCAACAAAGAGTCCACGCTCAACATGACGATTGATGAAGCTGTATCAATCATGAGAGGTAAAGTTGGTGAGCCGATAGATTTAACAATTGTACGAGAGGGAGAGGCAAAACCCCTTGCGATTCATATCGTAAGAGGTATTATTACAATTGAATCCGTCTATGCAAAAACAATAGGTGACAACATCCTCTACATTCGAGTCACAAGTTTTGACAAAAAAGTTGCAACTGATGTCTCAAAAGAGATTAAGAAGAGAGAAGCAACAACGAAGGGAATAATTCTTGATTTAAGAAACAATCCTGGAGGTCTGCTTGACCAAGCCGTGGATTTAGTTGATATTTTTGTGGATAGCGGAAATATCGTTTCTCAAAAAGGGAGAGATGAAGCAGACGAAAAAACGTACTCTGCTTCAAAAAGTAAAACTATTACAAAAGTCCCGATGGTTGTTCTCATTAACGGAGGAAGTGCAAGTGCATCTGAAATCGTAAGTGGTGCGCTTCAAGATCACAAACGAGCCGTTTTAGTTGGTCAAAACACTTTTGGAAAAGGGAGCGTACAAGTTGTACTTCCTATTTCAGAGAGTGAAGCGATAAAACTAACGATTGCACGCTACTATCTTCCAAGTGGAAGAACAATACAGGCAGTTGGAGTAAAACCAGATATAGAAGTTTTCCCAGGCAGTGTCAATAGCAAAAAGAATGATTTTTCTATCAAAGAGGCTGACTTAAAGAAGCATCTTCAAGAAGAGCTTGTAAAAGTGGATGGAAATCTCTCAGTAAAAGAAGAAAATGAAGCACTCAAAGAGGCTAAAAAAGATATAATCACGCCAGAAATGATGGACAAAGATATTCAGCTAAAAGAGAGTGTCGATATCATCAAAGCATTAATCATTGTAAAAGGATAACAAACATGGAAAAAAAAGAACTGCTTTACGAAGGAAAAGCTAAAAAGCTTTTTTCAACAAATGATGAAAATTTAGTAATTTCAGAATTTAAAGATGATTTGACAGCATTTAATGGCGAGAAAAAATCAAGTGAAGCTGGAAAAGGTGCACTGAACAATAAAATCTCTACAGAACTTTTTAAACTCTTAGAAGCAAATGGGATAAAGACTCACTTTGTAAAAATGTTAGATGACAACCATATGTTACATACAAAAGTGGATGTAATCCTCATAGAAGTTATCGTTCGCAACGTTGCAACTGGAAGTCTTAGTAAAAATCTTGGCATAAAAGATGGTACAGTACTCCCTTTTACTTTAGTAGAATTTGATTACAAAAATGATGCGCTTGGTGACCCAAAACTTAACGACCAACATGCACTTATTTTAGGTCTTGTAGAGTATCAAGATGAACTTGACAAACTTCGTCGTATGGCAAGAGAAGTCAATGACATCTTAAAACCTTACTTTGCAGAAAAAGGTCTTAACTTAATCGATTTCAAACTTGAGTTTGGTAAAGACAAAAGCGGAAACATTATCCTAATCGATGAGATTAGCCCTGACAATTGCCGTTTTTGGGATATGGAGAGTGGTGAGAAGATGGATAAAGATAGATTTCGTCAAGGTCTTGGCGGATTGAAAGTCGCTTATGAGCAAGTATTAAATAGAATTTTAGGAAAATAGTAATGAAAGTAATAGTAAATGTATCTTTAAAAGCAGGTGTTTTAGATTCACAAGGTAAAGCAGTGCACCATGCACTCAACTCACTGAACTTCAGTGGAGTAAGTGATGTTCGTGTTGGAAAACAAATCGTTTTAAACTTGGATGAAACAGATGAAGCAAAAGCGAGAGAAGAAGTAACACGTATGTGTGAAGACCTTTTGGCAAATACAGTTATTGAAGATTATGAAATAGAGTTGATAAAATGAAAGTAAGCATTCTTCAGTTTCCAGGCACAAACTGTGAATATGATACAGAGCATGCTTTTAAATCTCTTGGTGCACAAACAGAGATAGTCTGGCACAAATCAGAGACGATTCCAAGCGATACAAACCTTCTAGTTGTCGCTGGTGGCTTTTCCTATGGTGATTACCTCAGAAGTGGAGCTATCGCAAAATATAGCCCAGTGATGAAAGCTGTTAAAGAGTATGCAGCCAAAGGTGGAAAAGTTTTAGGCATCTGTAACGGTTTTCAAGTCCTTACTGAAGCTGGCTTACTTCCAGGTGCTCTAAAAAGAAATGAGCATTTACACTTCATCTCAAGACATCACCACTTGAAAGTCATCAACAATGACAATATTTTTCTTCAAGAACTAAAAAAAGGCTCTGTTATAAATATTCCCATTGCACATCATGATGGCAACTACTATATTGATGCAGATGGACTCAAAGATTTATATCTCAATAATCAAATCCTTTTAACTTACACAGATAAAGAGGGTGCGATAAATAACCCAAATGGCAGTATTGACTCTATTGCAGGTGTTTGCAATAAAGAAAAAAATGTCTTTGGTCTTATGCCCCATCCAGAACGTGCAATGGAGTTACTCCTTGGTTCGGATGATGGAGTGAAAATGTTGCAAGGGTTCCTCTCAGCGTGATTCGATTACTCCTGCTAAGTTTTTTCTTTTTCCTAACTCTCAGAGCAGACTTTTGGTCTGTTGCTGATTCCAACGAAACAAACAACACTATTGTAGAACTACCAAAAGTTCTCTACCTAAATTTTACAAAGATGCCAGAGAGAATCGTACGAGGTGAAATATTTTCTGTTACGATTAAAACATTGTCAACCGTACAAGAAATAGAAGATGTAGAGTACGAACTCTCAAATTTTGAGGGAGTTGAGCCACTTAACTATTCCCTACCTTACAGAGAGATATATCCTAAATATTATGATGACACTTTCTATTTTTTGGCAACCAAATCCAAAGTAAAACTTCCCGACTTTACAGCCACACTTATTGATGGACGTGAAAATCAATACAAAAAAACAACACTGAGTGGGAATACTATCAATGTTATCACCCTCAACCCCAAGAAAGACTATGCGAACATCATTGCCAACTCTTTTGAACTTGCAGAATATAGAACAACGAGTTATGACAAAACACATAACATCGTTGTTTTTGTAGCAAATGCCCAAAATTGCAATATCAAATCTTTTCAATTAAACAATGTATATAAACAAGGTATAGAATCCTCTACAGAATCTATTTTCGATTCAAAAATTACTTATTATGCAGTCATTGATAAAAAAATCCAAAACTTCTCTTTCTCCTACTTTAACCTTATAAAAAATAAGTTTGTAAAAATAGATATCCCTATTATTGTCGATGATGACAGCGTTACAACCCAAACGGACTTAAAGCCAAAAGACCAATCCAGAGAGATGCTCAAGATGAGTATAGCGGCATCTGTTGCCTTTATTGCATTGCTCTTTGTTCTCTATAGAAAAAAATATATTTATGCGGTTTTTATACTGATACCTCTTCTCTACATTAGCTACACTCTTGTACCGACAAAAGATATATGTATCAAGTCAGGTTCAAATATCCGCCTGCTTCCTGTTGAAAACGGAACTATCTTTGAGACAACGCAGAGTGTCATTCGTTTAGAAAAAGAGGGAAGTGTCAAAGAGTTTATTAAAGTCAAACTTCAAAATCAAAAAATAGGTTGGGTAAAGAATGAAGATATTTGCTCAAATTAGTTGGCTTTTTGCAACGATACTTATCTTTGTTTCATTAGCTTTAATGATACTCATCTATCCAATCGTTCCTCGCCCTTATGCTAGAAAAATCACCTCTTGGCTCTTAAGATTGAGTCTCTTTTACTCACTTGATGTCCAAGGAGAAGAGGATCCTGAGGCGCAAATATTTCTCGTAAATCACCAGAGTGATTTGGATATTGGCATTATGGAGACACTCACAAGTAAAGATTTAGCTTGGGTTGCAAAAAAAGAGCTTTTTGATGTGCCATTTTTTGGTCTTGCACTTAAACTTCCCCAAGATATAGCTGTGGAGAGAGAGAGCAAGACAGCGCTCATAAAACTGCTAAGAGCTGCAAAAGATAGACTTGAAAAAGGGAGAGTTATCACCATGTTCCCTGAGGGAACACGCTCAACTACAGGAAAAATGTTACCTTTTAAAGCAGGTGCAAAAGTGATAGCTGACAAATATAAGCTTCGTGTTCAGCCTATTGTTTTAATGCAAACTTCAAAGTATTACAATATTAAAAAATTCTACTATAAACCTGGGCGTATAAAAGTCATCTATATGGACTCTTTTATTGCAGATAAAGAGAGTGAGAGTTGGCTTAGTGATTTAAGAATAAAAATGCAAGGGGTGTACGATGATGAGTTGGCAAACAATCCTAGCCATAGGTAGTGGTGGCTTTATTGGTGCTGTTTTAAGAGCTTACCTCAATGGTCTTATCTCGCATAAATTTCCACATGAATTGCCATACGGAACGCTTGGAGTGAATCTTATTGGAAGTTTTATCATGGGTGTTCTTGTCGCATATTTTATGTACACAAGCTTCTTTTCACTTCATACAAAATCATTTCTCTCTACAGGAGTTTTAGGTGCATTGACGACCTATTCAACTTTTGCTATAGAGAGTTTTTTACTGCTAGAGGGTGGTCATATTTTACTCGCACTTACAAACATATCACTCAATGCAATTGGAACTATTTTTATGGCGGCAGGTGGGTTTTATATCGCGAAATACTTCACAAATAGTTAAAGTATTATAATATCATCTGCACACCACTTCGCCAACTCAAGGTCATGAGTGATTAAAAGCATTCCCATCGTGTCCAAATTTTTTATCAAACTTCGCATTACCTCTAGTTGAATCACATTATCCAAAGCGGAGGTAGGTTCATCTAAGAGAAGTAGTTCTGGTTTCATCAGCATCGCTCTGATGATGGAAGCACGTTGAAGCTGACCACCTGAGAGTTCATGTGGAAGTTTTAAAAGAAGTTCATACCCTAAGTTTAAATCATTTAAATAGCCATCTAAGCCATCTAAACTCGCTACATCTTGAATCTGATTGAGAAGGGAATAGCTTGGATGAAAAGAGCTGTAAGGGTCTTGAAATACCTGAGATGTTCTCGAAGCAGTTATCTCTCCGCTAAAAGCTTTGAGGTTTTTTAAAATGAGTTCAAAAAGTGTACTTTTACCGACACCGCTTGCCCCGACAACTGCTTTTATCTCCCCTCTTTTTAAACTGATAGAGAAATCTTCAAAGAGCAGAGACTCTTTTGTATAACCAAAAGATAGATTTTTAACTTCTAAGACACTTCTCAAATATTAGTTCTTCTTGAGTGCCAAATAAAATTTACTTAGCTCTTTATAGAGTGTAGTAGGTGTAATGTCACTATAGTTTTCCCAGATACGCTTCATGATAACATTATCCTCTGTACCATCCCAAATCTTCATATAAGATCCCTCTTTGTAACCATGGTCTTGGCGGAACTGATTAAGAACATTCTTTCCAACATAGAGTTTGTAGAGTGTTTGTAAATCTAAGCCACTCATTACAACTAAGTCAAAAAACTCACTTATCAAATCTTCTAATTCAAACGCATCTTGTGTAAGAGAGAGACGCATAATATTTTCAACTTTTGCTATAACTTCATCTTTGGTTGCAAAGGTACTACTCTCACAATCAACCGTTTGAAAGCTTGGGAGAGTTGAGATGTTGAGTGCTAAATCATCCACTCCACCTTTCATATTGACTATATAATTTTCTATTGCAAGACTCATAATAAAATGCCACACATCCACAACTTCTATCTGCATGTTCTCCCAATCCGCTTCTTTATCTATACTCTTCCAATGTTTCCATGAAAAGCTCTCTATCATCTCAGCAGCTTCCATATAGATACATCTTTTCCAGTTGATTACTTTACCGTTTTTAGTGACACCCTTTGTCCATTTATCACCGTTAGTTGCATCATTAAGCTGCGTTTGAAGTTGTAACATCAATAAAATCTTATCCATTCTCTTCCTTTTGTGTAACCTAATAGTTCCAGGTTTGCCAAAGCATAAAAACTCATAGAGCAAGTTTTGCTTAAATTGAAAATTAGTTGTTGTATTTTATCTAATATGTTAAAATTCTCTTCTTAAACTTCAAAACTAAAGATTATAAACGAAAATGAAAAAAATCAATTGTAGAAGATGTGAATACTATTTTGTGACCTGGGAAGCTTCACAGCCTCATGGTTGCAGGGCGTACGGATTTAAAGCACCACAAATACCTTCAATTGTAGTGCGTCAAAGCAGTGGGACGGATTGCAGTCTCTTTAAAGAAAAGGTTTTTTCCAAATAATCTTTTTTCCAAAGCCCAGAGTGTTATCTGTCATCTTGAAGGAGTTCACTTGGATTTGCCACAGTTTTGGGTTCATAATTCTGGCATGTGGAAACTTTTGAAAATAGAGCGCTTTGAGTCGCTCCTCTTGCAGAGCTGAGAATGTACCTCTAAACTGAACACCCTCTATTTTGCCTATGTTTTTTGTCTCTAAAAGTATATTTCCAGCTACATTTTGATTGTGTTTGATATGTTGTATGTGGGTTGTGTCTTCACTGCTTGCAACGATAAATGAGGTTGTCTCTAAATGGAAGGTATAAAAAAGACTACAAACACTCAGCTCATCTGCATGCGTCGTAGCCAAACTCATTACATGATGTTCTTCTAAAAAGGAGTTTATTTTTTCTAGCTCTTTACTCATCGCACGATTTTAAAAAGATAGGACTCCAAATCTTCAGCTTCTGCAATAGATCTTTTCTCTAACATCATTAAAGAGAGATCATCATTATGCAAGGTCTCAAAAATATCTATAGGGCTTGTCATATTGTAATAACTCTTTAAAAATTCCAACAGTGCATCAAAATTATCCCCATCCCCATGTCTATGTTTTTTAAACTCTTTAAACTCATTCCAATTGATTGTTATCATCCAAGTTCCCTCTGTTTTGTTAAAGCATTTTCGAGTTGCTTTATAAGTTGTGACATTTTAGCAGAGCTTATGGCAAAATTCAAGCGCATAAAGCCACTTCCTTCCCTACCAAAGCTAATTCCAGGGTTGAGTCCTAGTTTTGCCTCTTCTACAAAGAACTCTCGTAAGGCTTTATCTCTAAGTCCCATACCCCTGCAATCAAGCCAAGCCAAATAGGTTGCCTCAACAGGCGTTATCTTTATGGCATGTGGAAACTTTTCACAAAGCACTTGAAGCATCTCAAAATTTGCTCTGAGATGGAGTTTCAAATCCTCTAACCACGCTTTACCATTGAGATAAGCTGCCTCAAAAGCGACATGCGAAAGCAGACTTCCGTTTGCAAAATGAATCCGCTCGTACACCTCTGCAAACCTCTTTTTCAGACCCTCATTTGGTATCGCCACACTACTCATCGCAAAGCCTGCCATATTAAATGTTTTTCCTACGCCAATTGCTGTGAGCGTAATTTCTCTCGCCTCAGGAGAGAGCGAAGCAAAGGGGATATGTTTGTTAGGCGCATAAACCAAATCGGAGTGAATCTCATCGGAAAAAACTACGATATTGTGTTCTAAACAGAGTGCAAGAATCGCTTCAAGTTCCTCTCTTCTCCAGACTCTTCCTACTGGATTGTGTGGAGAGCAGAGCAGAAGAAGTTTTGTCTTCTCATCTATTTTAGATTTTAAATCCTCTATATCAAAAGTGTAATTTCCACATGCCAAAAGCTTTAGGGGATTTTTGAGGAGTTCTCGCTTAGAGTGTGCAACACTATGAAAGAAAGGTGGATAGACGGGTGTTTGTACAATCACCTTATCGCCCACTTTACTAAAAGCTTCAATCGCCGCACTCATACTCGCTACTACGGAGTGTGAGTAGAAGATATCTTGGAGTTCAAACGCTACGCCATGCTCCCGCTTCATCCACTCTATCTGCGCTAAAAATGTGCTCTCAGGTATCTCTTCATAGCCAATCACAGGATGTTTGAGTCTCTCTTTGACTGCATCAAGCACAAAATCAGGAGTATCTATATCCATATCTGCAACCCAAACAGGCATAACATCCTCGGTTCCAAAGAGGCTCTCTCTTAAAGTATATTTCTCGGCATTTGTCTTTTCTCGGCATGTGGAAGTTTTGAAATCGTAACTCATTTTTTTCTCCACACACTTACTTCAGAGAGCGTGTGCTGGTATTTTCTAGCTGTCTCTTTGATTACAAACTCTAAATCTTGCAGATGTACGAGTTCAAATTTATCTGCTAAAATTGTTTTGAGCGCATCGATTGTTTTAATTTCTTTGCCATTTTCATCGCTGTATCCTCCAAGCCAGAACTCTTTATTTGTGGAGCTCTCTTGCCATGTGTAGGGAGAGGTGATGACTAGGACTCCATTCTCATTTAAGCGTTCGTGAATGCTCTCTAAAAAGAGTTTTGGTTGATAGAGTCTATCGATGAGATTTGTTGCCATAACCAAATCGTACGCTTTAAAATTTGGCTTGAGGTTACAGGCATCGCCCTGCCAAAAAGAGACTCTCTCTTTGAGGTTTTCAAACCCGAGTTCTTCAATTGTCACTTTTTTATGAGAGAGCAGTTCGCCCTCCTCTTTAGATGTATAAGCGACATAGCCCTCCTCTTTCAACTTAGAACCTACCTGAACAAATCGAACTGAGAAATCCACTCCCTCGACCTCAGCAAACTCTTTTGCCAATTCATACGTTGCCCGACCTGTCGCACATCCTAAATCAAGCGCTTTGTTTTTGTTTAAAGCGTATTTAGAGGCAATTTTTGCACAGGCAACCGCAAAGTTTTCAACTCCAAAATACTCTTTGCCATACTGAAATTCACAATACTGTGAAACGAGCGCATCACTCTCATAAATATCCCTCTCGCTCTCATCCTTCGCGTTAGAAATCACATAGCGAAAACCTGCATTTTGATAAAAATGTTTTCTAAAAGCGTAGCGTGAGTGCTTCATGATGAGATTTCCACTGCTTGCCCAAGAAGCACCTAAAATTAAGGCATGCTTCTCATCAAAAGTTGGAGTTGAAAAATCATCATACGCCGCATGCACTTCAAAGCCATTAAAGGGTCTCATAGGTGTTCTGCTCCACTGCCAAACATTTCCAGTCACATCATAGATACCATGAAAAGAGAACTTATCCACTGGGCAGGAACTAAAATAGTTTGAGAAATTCAGATTTGCATTTGTTGTATTAAACGCAGGGATATCTTCTAAACCTACTTGTTCACAAATCGCACGGTACTCCGCTTCGCTTGGCAAAGAGTACGTAATACCCTCTTTTTCACTCTTGTATCTACAAAAGGCTTCCGCTTCAAGTGCATTCACATCTACTGGCCAGTTTTGGGGCATCTCGATAAGCGAACTAAGTGCTCTGTATTTGTAAACACCCTCTTCAAGTTGCCAAAAAGTTGGATGTTTTGCGCCTGTAATCTCTAAAAATTCTCTCCCCTCTTCATCCCAGTACGCTTCATTTTCATAGCCCTCTGCTTGAACAAACTCCATAAATTCACCATTGCTGACTAAATACTTTGAAGCCTCAAATGCGGCGACACTCTCTTCATGGATGCCATATTCGTTATCCCATCCATAAAGGTTGTGTGCGTTATCTTTGCCAAGTTTTACATGTGTAGACCCAATTGGAACCATACTGTTTTGTGGCGCATCGCCTACTTCTTTACAAAGGGGAAACTCCGCTACCTCTTTTATAAATTCTAAGGGCATTTGTCTGTGAAGTACCAAAGAGGTCTCCACATGGATACGCTCATGCTCGATTCCCATCAGAATAATCCACATGCCAGAATCTTTGGAAATAGGAAGGGTAAGAGGAAGTTGCATTATCAACGCATCCACTAAGAGACGCACCCTATTTCTATACTCCCTAATCGCATCAACGCTCGGCCATTCATAACTTGTTTTTGTTATATCATCCCAAGCCATCTCATCTACACCAACAGCAAATATGGACTCGAAATTTGGATTGATTCGATTTTGGATTATCTTCATTGTGATTAATTTATTGATGTAAAAAGTTGCAGTGTGACCGAAGTAAAAAATCATAGGGTGACGGGTTATCTCTGATTTTTTATAAAAAACTTCATCCCCATTTAAAAGTTTAAATACCCTCTCAAACAGATCAAAAGTTTTATGAAAATATTCTCTTATCTCTTTACGTTTTATCTCTACACTCTCGCCATCAAGTGTGACGGGATATATATTAAAATCACTCAAACTCTACCCTTTATTTTGTTATAATCATTATATGAAATTTTATCATAGTAAACAATTAAACTCTGTGCCTAATGTCACACACGCCTTTACAACAAGGGATAGCGGCAATCTCGCTTTTCATGTCAATGACAATTCTCGGCATGTGGAAATAAACCACGAAAAGCTTGCAAAAGAGCTCTCTTATAAAAAAGAAACGCTTGTTCATATGAAGCAGATTCACTCTGTAGATGTCCATCTTGTTACATCTGAGGACTCCTTTGAGATGCCTCCTACCTGTGATGCACTCATTACAGATAAAAAAAATATTCCGCTTATGGTTATGGTAGCTGACTGCTCCGCACTCCTCTTTTTTGAACAAGACAAAAATGTCATCGCAGTTGCACATGCAGGACGTGCGGGTGCATTTGGAAATATTGTTAAAAATGTACTCGAGAGTTTTCAGACACACTTTGAGAGTCGTGCTGAAAATATCCTCGTCTCTATCGGTGCGAGTATCCATGTTTGCTGTTATGAGGTTGGAGCTGAAATCTATAAAGAGGCACAAAAGTTAGGCTTAGAGAATGCGATAGAAATAAGAGAAAATCGCTACTATCTCGATGTAAATACAATCATAAAGTCTCAGCTTTTGGCATGTGGAATCCAAGAGGAGCATATTGAGATTTCTAAGGAGTGCACCTCCTGTAAAAGAGAGAGATACTTCTCTTATAGAGCAGAAAAGAACACAGGAAGATTTGCTGGCGTGATTATGCTAAAGTGACTCTTGAACTCTTTTTGCCAACTGCTCTGGCAGTACTCCTAAAGACTCTTCCACTAGCAGAGTGTTTCCGTGTGTAATAAAACTATCTTCATACTCGAAACTTTGAAGATGCACATCGAGTATCTTCTCCTGCGCCAAAAACTCCAAAATCGCCGAACCAACTCCACCCATCTTCGCACTATCTGAAAAAACAAACCATTTTTTATGTTTGAGCGCTAAGCGGCGAAGCATCTCTTTATCTAAAGGCTTTACAAATCGAAGGTCTAAAATGCTCACTTTTTCAGCTAAATATTTTGAGGTCTCATAAGCACGACCCACACCATTTCCGTATCCTATAAAGAGGATGTCACTCTCGTTTGAGCTAAGAAGCTGTGACTTTGCCAACTCAAAAGGGAGCGAATCCGCTAAATCTGTTTTTGTAAAAGAGCCTCTTGGATAACGTAGAGAACAGGTATGCTGGTACTCTGCGGCAAATGCCATAGCCTGATGGAAGGAGCTCTCATCTCTTGGAGCAAAGAGAGTCATGTTGGGTATCGCTCTTAGAAATGAGATATCAAAAACCCCCTGATGTGTTTCTCCATCTTCACCAACAATTCCTGCGCGGTCAAGAGCAAAAACAACAGGTAAATCCATCAAACATGTGTCGTGAATCACTTGGTCGTATCCGCGTTGTAAAAAGGTTGAATAGATTGTACAAAAAGGTTTAAAACCCTCTTTTGCCAAGGCTGCCATTGAAGTGACTGCATGTTGTTCTGCAATTGCAACATCCCAAAATCTTGTTGGATACATCTCTATAAGTTCACTCAAACCTGTTCCACTTGGCATTGCAGCCGTTGCCCCGACTATCTTCTCATTTTTTTGAGCTAAATGCATTAAGGCTTCTGAGTAAATCTGCGTTGCACTCTTTCCAGAACTTTTTTTTGCAGAGGCTCCGCTGTCTAGGTCAAATGGGCCAACTCCATGCCACTTTTCCTCTTTCCCCTCAGCAATCTCATACCCCTTACCTTTGGTTGTTTGGGCATGAATAATCACAGGTTTATTCATCTTTTTTGCAGTTTGAAAAATCTCTATAAGTTGTGCTAAGTTATGCCCATCGACGGGCCCGATGTAGTTAATTCCCATCTCTTCAAACATAATGCCTGGAGTAATGAGCTTGAGAAAATCCTCCATTCTTTTAGCGATATAGTGCGCACCTTCACCAAAATTATCTACAAAACTCTCTGTTCGTTTTTTAAAACTTTGATAAAAGGGAGATGCCATCGCAGAGCTGAGTATTCTACTCATCGCACCAATAGGTTTTGCAATACTCATCTCGTTATCATTTAAAATAATAATCATTGGGTATTTTCTCTCACCAAGCTCATTGAGTGCTTCATAGACCATTCCTGCGGTCATTGAGCCATCGCCTATCATAACAACTGGGATTCTCTCGTTTTGCTCACCTTTAAGTGCGATGGCTTTGGCAGCACCAACACCTAAAGAGATTGAGGTAGAACTATGCCCTGCTACAAAATAGTCATGCTCAGATTCCGATGGTTTTGTATATCCTGAGAGCCCGCCAAATTCTCTAAGTGTATCAAACTCTTCCCATCTTTGTGTTAAGAGTTTATGGGCATAAGATTGGTGTGAAACATCAAAGATAAAGGGGTCTTTTTTAGAGTCAAAAACTTTATGCATGGCAACAATAAGCTCCGTCGCTCCAAGTGTTGAACTAAGATGTCCACCATTTTTACTTACGACTCTTAAAATCTCACTTCGAATATCTTCACATAAATCTTCTAACTGTTTTACGCTGTATGACTGAATGTTCATCTCTTTCCTATTCACCTAAAGCGGCTTTTTTTACTCTCTCAAATCTCTTGGAAATCTGTGCATCAATATTTCCTGCATCGCTCATAACAATTACGCCACCTTCGCTTACAGCACTGTCAGAGAGAACTTCTACATGTTTGAGAGAACCAACGCTCTCGGAGATAGCTCCATGATCTTTTGGATTTACTTTAAGCGTTATTTTTGAAGCACTTTGCAAATCTTTGATAAGTTGATGTGAGAGTGCTTTTGCGACTTCATGCGATGAGCTCTTCAACTCAACCTTGATAACCTCTTTTGCTATATCTAATGCTGCTAGAACGAGAGAGTTCTTTATCTCCTCAAGAGCTTTTTCAAACTCTGTGGCACTTTTTTCTAACGAAGTAACTGAGAGTGAAAATTGCGAAATACTTTTTGAATAGGTCGTTTGCGTCTCTTCTAAACCCTTCACTTTTCCAGCTTCAAGCCCTTCATTAAAAGAGATTTCTTTCGCTTGTTCTAATGCTGCTTTATACTCTTCTTCTTTAGATTCAAGTTTCATCTGAAGTTTAATAAAATTAGAGGACATCTCATCTGTTTTATTCATAAGAGATTCTATTAAAGCATCTTTGGAACTTTGACTGATAGCACTAGAGTCTATCTCTTTGTCAACTTTTGTTGGAGGGTTTTCTTTGCTTTTAGTATCTATCTCTTGATGGGTTGTCTCAAGTGGAGCTGCACCCATAGATAAAACTTTATAGTTATACTTGTTTACAGCGTGCATTTCAACACTATCTTTATTGATGATTGTTGCCAAAACTAGTTTACCATCTCTTCACTAGCTGCACCAATTTGGATAGTGCCTGCCTCAGCGAGTCCATTAACAACTTCAACAATTTTTCTTTGAGCTGCCTCAACGTCTTTCATTTTAACAGCACCAAGGAATTGCATCTCTTCATCAAATGCCTCTTTAGCTCTTTCAGACATAGATGCATAAAACTTCTCTTTAAGTTCTTCAGGTGAACTTTTAAGAGCAAGCATAAGGTCTTTTTTATCCACAGCCTTAAGTGTCTCAGTAATCGCTGTTTTATCAAGAGAGACCATATCTTCAAACGTAAACATCATCTCTTTAATGAGTGTTGCCAACTCTTCATCAACCTGCTCAATTTGAGAAAGCGTTGCTTTAGAAGATTTCGCACCAAGTCTATTAAATACATCTGCTACAGCTCTTGGTCCACCCACCTCGACCTTGTACGAAGCAAGAGATTCAAGTTTTGATTCAAGTACTGCGGAGACTCTTTTAATAACAGAAGGAGAGATGTCTCCTA
The DNA here is from genome assembly GCA_002781365.1 of Sulfurimonas sp. CG01_land_8_20_14_3_00_36_23. GTDB lineage: Bacteria > Campylobacterota > Campylobacteria > Campylobacterales > Sulfurimonadaceae > Sulfurimonas. The sequence goes on along the minus strand of PETN01000016.1, from coordinate 195,091 downwards.
GTTTTGCCATTCTCATTGTCACTTCACTTCTTGAATCATCAGGAAAGAACTGAAGCGTATCTGCCGCTTCACCTGGGTCCATATGTGCCAAGATAAGTGCTATTGTTTGAGGATGTTCATTCACAATAAAGTCAGATAACTGTTGTGGTTTAATCTTCGAAAGATAAGCAAAATTTTGTGTATTTTGCATACTTTTAGATAACTTATCCAGAACTTTTTTCGCCTCTTCAGGTCCAAGTGCTCTGTAGAGAAGCTCTCTTGCATACTCCAAACCACCAGATGTAATGTACTGACCAGATTGAAAAATTGCATGGAACTCTTCAAGAATTGCCGTAGCGATAGCTTTATCTATCGTTCTGCCACCCGCTATGTATTTAGAAATTTGGGTAATTCCATCTACATTAAGACTTGCAAAGATAGATGCTGTAATCTCCTCCCCTAACTGAAGTAAAAGAATAGCTATTTTTTCTGCTGTAGGCATCTCATCAAAAGTTGCTTGCTGTGCTGGGGATAGATTCATGTTTTATCCTTTTGTTCTAGAAGTCATTCCAGTGACTTCAGCTTCTTCTGCTAAAAGCGCTTGGAGAAGTGCAGCTATCGCTTCTGGTGCATCTTCAGCCATATTTTTTACTTTTTCAAGAAGTACATCATGTTTGAGTTCATCTTCATTAAATCCTTCACCCACACCAAGTTGACTTTCAACTTTCTTTCTCATTGCTTGAACTTTTTCTACTAAATCCTCTTCAGCATCATCTTCTATATCAAGTACAGGTTTTGCTAAGTCATCCTCTTCTTTTGATATTTCAAGCATTCTCTCTGCAAATGGAGAGATAACTTTTTTATAGAGAATCAGTAAAAGGAGAAGAACAAAAATATACTTAAAGAGTCCAGAGAATGGTGCTAAATATGTTTCACTAAATTGTAAAGCTTGAGAAACGCCATCTGGTCCAACGACTTCATTTTTTCTCTTAAATTGAAGATTTTTAACTGAAATCTGATCGCCTCTTCCCTCATCGATACCAATGGAGTTTCCAACCAAAGAGCTAATTGCTTGTAAATCTGTATCATCGAGGGCAAGATACTCCACTTGATCTGTTGAGGCACCATTCTCATCTAACTTCGCTTTATATTTTCCATCCACAATGACAGCGGCAGTGATTCGCTTAATTCTTGCAAATTGAGATTTTGTGGTTGAGACAGTTTTACCAATTTCATAGTTTGTTGTTCCTGTATTTTTCTCATATTTCTCAGTTGTTTGATTACTTTTCAACCCTTGAACCGGACCAATATTACTTACAGTACCTGGAACTCCTCCTACTTCTGCAGGAGTACCTCCTTCGCGTTTCTCTTCGCTTATCTGTTCACTTCTTACAATGTTTTCAGGATCAAAAGTCTCAGAGGTAGAATTTTTAATTGAAAAGTCAAACTCAATCGTCACCTGTGCGACTACCTTTTCACTCCCACCTACAAATGGAGATAAAACTTGAATAATCTTTTTCTGTCTCTTTTTTTCCTCTTTCTCTTTATATTTTTGCTGTGCAAAAGAGAGTTCACTCATTTGAGCCATCTCATCTTCGTCCCCTAAAGTCTCACCGTCACTATTGACTAACATAACATTTGCAGGAGAGAGTTTTGTGACAGAAGATGCCACTAGGTTTTTGATTCCTCTAATTTGCTTAGAGGAGAGAGATCTGCCTTCAACTAAAGTTATCATGACAGAGGCAGTTGGAAGAACCGCTTTTTCAACAAAAAGAGACTCTTTGGGTATAGCTAAACTCACGCTTGCCGATTCTATTGGGGCAAGGGCATTGATGGTGCGAGAGAGTTCCCCTTCAAGAGCACGCATATATTTAATATTTTGATCAAAACTCGTTGCACCAAACTCTTGCTTGTCAAAAAGCTCAAACCCGACACCGCTATCTTTTGGAATTCCTTGCGCTGCAATTGCAATTCTCTGCTTATAAACCACATCTTTAGGAACTTTAATGATATTGTTATCTTCGAGTTCATACTTGATACCATCTTTTTCTAACTGTTCCACTACTTTAGCAGCATCCGCAGAACTAAGAGAGTCAAAAAGAACCTCATACTTATTTTTAGATGTACTTTTTGCTGTATACACAACCATGAAAATCAAAAACGCTACAATTCCCATAATGGCAGTAGCAATAATGATTCTTTGCTGTTTTGTTAGCTTTGCATACAATACAACTAACTGTGAAAAAAGTACTTTAAAATCCATTAAATTCCCATTTTGTAATTATATTATCTCTTTTAATAGTTCAAAAAAACGACTATTTTGCTCTACTGTACCGACCGTTACACGTATTGCGTTCATCTTATAACTGCTTAAATCTCTTACTATCATTCCCTTTTGTAAAAGCTTGTTAGCGATGGATGAAGAGTTTTGAGTTTCATTGAGACATAAGGTAACAAAATTTGTATAGCTCTCAATTATATCTATTTTTTGCTCTTTTGCAAACTCTTCATATCGTTTCATCTCTTCGAAATTGCTAATTATACATTTCTTTACAAATTCTTCATCACTTAGAGCCACACTCGCAGCTTCAAGTGAAAGAGTAGTGATATTAAACGGTGCTCTTAATTTATAAAGTTCATGGATTATTTGTTCACTTGCAATACCATATCCCACTCTCATTCCACCAAGTCCATACGCTTTTGAGAAAGTTCCAAGATATAAAACATTGTTAAATTTTTCTATAAGCTCTTTAGGTTCTACTTTTTTATCACTATCTCTATACATGCCATACTCCATGTATGCCCCATCAATAATGACTAGAGTATCTTCATCTATTTTAGCTAAAAAATCAAATAGATCTTTGGCATCAATAGCATCCCCTGTTGGGTTATTTGGCGTGCAAAGAAATATAATCTCAGGCTTATGTTCTAGATACAGTGCATAGAACTCATCTAAATTATGCTCTTGTGAAGCAGTTCGTATCACTGTTGCACCCACATGCTTTGCATAAATTTCATACATTGCAAAGGTGATGCTGTTCATTAAAACTTTAGATGTACTAGAGGCTTTTGCATGGATAGCAAACTCTATAACCTGATCGCTTCCTGAACCAATAACAATCTTCTCTTTTGCAACATCAAATCTTTGACTGAGTGCATCTTTTAACTTTATCATAGAGTCATCAGGATAAAGAGACATTTTAGAGACTATCGCACTCACAGCCTCTTTTACTTTTGGTGAGCATCCAAATGGATTCTCATTTGAAGCAAGTTTTATTATATCCTTTGGTTCAATCCCAAACTCACGGACAACTAACTCTATTGGCTTGCCCGCCTCATAGGTTGTAATATTTTCTAATGTACTATTAAATTTCACGATTCGCCTTTTGCATAGCTTCCCAGCCATGTCACTTCATCTTTATGTTTATCTATTGCTTTTTGTACTTTTTCTTCATCGATATGACCATAAAAGTCCATAAAGAACCAATAGCCAAATCCGCTTTTATCTTTTGAAGGTCGAGACTCTATTTTTGAAAGGTTTATTTTCTCATCATTAAAATCTCCCAAGAAACGCAGCAATGACCCTGCTTCTACACCATCTTTAAGACGTACTAAAATTGACGTTTTATCATCATGAGAGATTGCATTTTTAAAATTGCTTAGGATGACAAACCTTGTTTTATTGTCAATCTCATCTTCTATATTGTCAAAAAGAGTTGGCACTCCATAAAGTTTTGCCGCGATGTGAGAGCATATTGCCGCTGAGTTTGGTTCTTTTGCTGCTAAAATAGCAGCCGTTGCTGTCGATTCGACCGGTATTTTTTCCACATTCATAAAACCATGTTCAAGTAGAAAATCTCTACATTGCCCAAACCCTTTATCTTTAGAATATATTTTTGTAATATCCTCTAACTTATTTGCTTTTGTTACAAAAGACATATGAATCGGCATATACAACTCTGCAACAATCTTCACAGAACTCTTTGCAAGAAGGTCGAGTGTCTCTCCAACGATTCCATCTCTTGAGTTTTCAATAGGAACAACACCAAACTTTGCACGTCCAGCTTCTAGTGTTTTAAAGACAGAGTGAATGGAGCCTAAAGAGAGATAATCACTCATCCCGCCAAAACGGCTCTCAGCCGCTTGGTGCGTAAAGCTTCCCTCTGGCCCTAAAAACGCTATACGTTCAGGGAGTTCAAGGTTTCTTGCTACTGCAAATATTTCGAGATAGATAGCTTCAATCGCACCTTTTTTTAAAGCACCATTTTCCGCTTGACTTCGCTCATCCAGTCTTTGGATGATAGCTTTTTCACGCTCTGGTCTATAGACTGCAGTTCCATTATCATGCTTTATCTCACCGACTCTTGCTACTACTTTCATTCTTTGATTTAAAAGTTTGAGTATCTCATTATCTATAGTATCAATGGCTTCTCTGCACTCTTCTAAAGTTTTCATAAGGTCTCCAATATATCTTGCATATCACCATAGATGAAATCTGGTTTTAATGCATCTTCTAAAAATGGAACAATCTCTTGAGCTGATTTATACTTTCCGCTCGTCACAAAGATTGTTTCCATCCCAAGCTCTTTTGCCCCGCCTAAGTCACCTTTGACATCATCACTAATAATAGTTATGTCACTATATTTGGCATGTGGAACTTGTTTTTGTATCATCTCTAAAGAGGCATCGTAAAAGGTTCTACTAGGCTTTCCAACAACGATGTAGGGAGTTGAAGTAGCAAACTCTAAAAGCTTTAAAATAGCTCCAACACCTGGGTATCTTTTTGAGTTTTTCGCATATATAGAGGTCTCATGCATACCAAACAGAGATGCACCCGCTAAAAGAAAATCTATAATCTGCGCATACTCATCACTCGTATAATCTGCTTTTATAGAGATTAACACACTCTTTGGATGTTTATAGTCAAGAAGATAACCCATATTGACGAGTTCAGCTAAAAACTCCTCTGTTCCATACGCCGCAACTTTCTCTTTATCTACACTCTTTTGAAGGAGCATCAAGGGGTCTAGATAAGAGGAGAATTCAAAATTAAACCCTATACTTTGTAAATAGTTATAAAAATCTTTCGATGCTTTTTTCGTGTTATTTGTGATAATCATATAGGGTATCTTTTGCTCATTGAGCCTATCAATAAACTCTATACTCCCCCGTATTGGAGTTCTGTCTGCATCACTTATTAGGGTACCTTGAACATCAATGAAGTACATTTTAATCTTCCAAAAACTCTAATTCAAGAGCGACTAAATCTTCAAAACTCTCTCGTCTTCGAATGAGTTTTACTTCGCCATTTTGCACTGCAACTTCAGCACTTCTGCCTCTGGTGTTGTAGTTGCTCCCCATTCCAAAGCCGTAAGAACCTGCACTGTGAATCACTAACAAATCATTGTGCTGTAACTCTGGAAGAAGATAATTTTTGGCAAAGAAATCTCCACTCTCACACACTGGACCAACAACATCAACAGCTCTAGGTTCCGAGGTACTCTCTGTGATTGCTTCTATTTTGTGGTATGCTCCATAAAGAGCAGGACGGAGCAGGTCATTCATAGCACCATCGACAACGACAAACTTCTTATCACCATTTTGTTTTTCATATAAAACTTTTGTCAAAAAATAACCCGCATTTGCAGTTAAAAATCTTCCTGGCTCACAAATAACAGTCAAGTCAAGCGCAGTAAGTGTCCCTAAAATTGCTTGTGCATAGTCGTAAGGCTTAATGGTTGTTTCATCATCATACTTCACACCTATCCCGCCACCTATATCAAAGAACTTTAACTCTATATTGATTTTTTGAAGTGAACGCACCAAGTCTGCGACTATTTCTGCTGATTCACGAATCGGCTGAAGCTGTGTAAGCTGTGAACCAATATGAAAGTGGATTCCAACTGGGTCTAGATGCTCAGAGTTATTTGCAAAAATATACATTCTTTTTGCACTATTTAAATCTACTCCAAATTTATTGTCATGCAGACCTGTTGAGATATAAGGGTGTGTTTTTGGGTCAATATTTGGATTGACGCGTATGCTTATTCGGCATGTGGAATCTAGCTCTTTTGCTATCAAGTTTACTCTTGCTAACTCTGCTTCACTCTCAACATTGATATATAAAATATCTTTTTGAATCGCTTCTCGTATCTCATCATCACTCTTGCCGACTCCTGAAAAAATAATCTTATACTTTGGGATACCTGCTAAAAATGCACGGCGTACTTCACCGATAGAGACACAGTCAGCACCTGCTCCTAAAGTTGCGAAATGCTTCACAACACTTAGGTTTGAGTTTGCTTTGACTGCATACGCCAAAATCGATTTCTTTGCCTTAAATGCCTCTTTGAGTTTCTGATACTGAGCGCTCATATAGTCTAGGTCATATACATATAATGGGGTTTTATATTCGCTTGCGAGTTCTTTAAAATTTATCATAAAAATCCTAAATAATTTTTAAGTGATTCTATCTAAAAAGTACTTATATTTATGTAATTTTTAGATAATATCTATACTGTCGTAGCGCAATAATGAATAAAATAACAACAGGAGCGACGACACCAACCTCACTAGGAATTGTTTTATTGTTCGATAATTCTATAAGCATAAAGAGGACTCCCCACACCAAAAGTGTTGCCAAGATTGCACCAAAACTAAAAAGAGACACATTTAAAAAGCGAGGACTTATAGGCACAAAAAAGAAGATAATAACTACTAAACATGGAACAAAAAAGGGATAGATAAATATCTTATAAAGCGCTCCTTTGATACTACTTGTATTTATATTTTGATTTTTAAGAAGTAAGATTGCATCTACAGCATCCATAATAGTAAAGTTTACTTTTCCTTCATAGACCTGATCTAGTATCTTTGGTCTAAAACCTTCTAATATTTCTAAATCCTTGGAGTGCGTGAGTGTTATACCCAAAGAATCAAAATCCAGATTCTCAGGTTTTGTAATCATATCTGCATAATTTATGTGCCAGCTATCGTCTCTGTAGAGTGCTTCTTTGGCAATGAGCACCTCTTTTAAGGAGTTGCTCTCCATCGTAAAAACACGTATACCTTCTGCCTTTTCTTGAAGCGGAAGCATTCTTGAAAAATAGACATATTGCTTTTTGTAGGTGAAGAAAAGATCGCGTGTCGGACTTAAATACTCAGCGTTTTTTCGTATATTGTTTGAAAATTCATCTGCTCTTGAGAAACTTGGCAAAGCATGTAAAGAGATAAAGATAACGATTATAGTGCTTGAGACCACAACAAATGGTCTGAGCACCTCCACTCTAGAGTACCCAAGAGAGTAAAAAGAGACAAGTGCGTTGGAGCGTATTAAAAATATTTTTGTAGATATCATAGCAAATATAAGGGAGAGAGGCAGAAGCATATCGACAGCAAAAAATGCTTTATAAACGAGATAAATCAGCAATAAGTTCGCAGAAGATGCAAGATCGCTTGCATTTTCCATATAATCAAATCCAACTAAAAAAAGTACGAGGGCGAGTAAGATAATGAAGAAATATTTTATATAATGTAAAGCGATATATTTAAAAGCCAGCATACAAATCCGTTAAGAAAATTAACTGCTATTTTAGCTGAAATTTTTTAATTGTAAATTGGCTACTTGTATCTTCTAAAGAATTTTGTAGTAAATACTCAACTGCATCACAAACATGAGAAATCCACATGCCAAGATGCTTCTCTTCTGGGGCATTAAAGTCACTTAAAACATAAGATGCAACTTCCCCTTTATGCTCTGGTTTTCCTATGCCCATACGGATGCGTATATACTCTTGAGAAATCTTCTCATCTGCAGACTTTAAGCCGTTATGACCGCCATGACCGCCACCATGTTTAAATCGAAGTGTTCCAAAAGGCAAATCTAAATCATCATGGATGACAACAACTTGTTCAATTTTATAAAAATTTTTAACAGCTTGGATAGATTCACCAGAGAGGTTCATATATGTAAGTGGTTTTAAAAGAAAATTTTGAGAAAATTTAAAAAGTTCACCTTTAAACGATGAGGAGGAGAGTTTTTGAGCACCAAATCTTTTTATAAGTGCATCAATCACCATAAAACCTATGTTATGGCGGTTGTGTTCATAAGTCGTTCCAGGATTTCCTAGTCCGACTATGAGCATTTTTATTTAGCTTTAATAATACTTACTACAGCTACACGCTCTGAATCTGTAAATGTTACATTTTCGATTTTAGCTATATCACGAATAAGTCTAGAGTCACCAACATCCATTGGTGTTACATCAACAACTATGCTGTTTGGAACATTTTCAATCGCTGCTTTTACTCTTAAACGAGGTTTTGAGATATTTACTAAACCTTTGTTTTTAAGACCAAAGGCGATACCACTTGTTACAACAGGAACGTGATAGTGTGCTACAACACCTGGTTGTGCTACCATTAAATCAACGTGTAACAAAATACCCGTAACTGGGTGTGACTCATATGATTGAACAACAACATTCATCTCTTTACCACCAACGCTAACTGGGAATGATAAAGTTTCTTTGTTGCGAACAGTACGGATATACTCATTTGACTTGAATGCTGCATGAATATTTTCAAGACCTTTTCCGTAAATGTTTGCAATCAGATAACCATCACGGCGAAGTGCCTTTGTGCCCTTCTTACCAATACTCTCTCTAACTATGCCTTCTAACATATTAAATCCTTGTAATTTTAAAATAGGCGCAATTGTATCTAAACAAGCTTTAATATCAATTAAATAGTTCTTATAAGCCCCTATTTCAAATCAAAAATATCATCCCTAGACTCTAATCTTATCGCTCCATTTTTTGTATCACCGTTTTGCTCAGAGAGTTTTCCAGCTGTTAAACCACTCATTCTAAGTTCTAAGTCAGCAGCACTAGTAGCATGTTCTAAAGCCATCTCTTTTGAGATAACTCCCTCATTATAAAGATCTAAGATGGATTGGTCAAAACTTTGGGACTTATAGTGTTCTCTCCCTTTTTCGATAACATCACGAATTTCATAATCACGATTTTCCATGATAAGTTTTTCAATCGTCGGTGTACGAACGAGAACTTCAACAGCAGCTCTACGTTTTGAGTCCACAGTTGGGATGAGACGCTGAGATACCACACCTTGGATTACTCCTGCTAAGGAGAGTCGAATACGATTTTGTTCTTCTGTAGAGAATGTTGCAATAATACGGTTAATTGTCTCTTTTGCATCTATGGTATGAAGTGTTGAGAAAACCAAGTGTCCTGTATCTGCGGCATGAAGTGCCAAGTTGATTGTCTCACGATCTCGCATCTCTCCAACTAAGATAATATCTGGGTCTTCACGAAGAGCAGCTCGAAGCGCTGTTCCAAAGGAGAGCGTATCTTGTCCTACTGAACGCTGGTTAATGATACATCCTCTATCTTTATGAACAAATTCGATTGGATCTTCAATGGTAATAATATGTTTCTTTTTTGTAAGATTTATCTCATTAATCATCGAAGCCAAAGTTGTAGATTTACCACTTCCTGTAACTCCCGTAACCAAAACTAAACCACGTTCGAGTTGTGTAAACTTTTGAATAATATCAGGAAGATGTAACTCGCTCATTGCTGGAATTTTAACAGGAATTGTACGAAAAACCGCAGAGATTCCATCCATTTGAAAAAATATATTGACACGAAAACGGCTTGTGTCGCTAAAAGGATAGACAAAATCTATCTCTTTTTTCTCAACAAATTCAGCATATCTTCCTTTTAATATCTCTTTTACAAAAGTGAGTGCATCCTCTTTTGCAAATATGCCACCACCGAACTGGACAATATTTCCATTGATTCTAGCACGAACAACAGCATTCGCTTTGATATGAAGGTCACTTCCACCTACTTCTATCATCTTTTGTAAATATTTTCCAACTTTTTTGAGTTGTTCATAGGTCAGTTTTGTCGCATCTACATAATTTTTCTCTTCACTACTCATAATGCCTCCAATATATCTTTAAATGCATCTTTAAATGCTAGCAATCCATCTGCAATTTGAGCATCTAAAACTGCTTCAAAATCTATGCCAGCCTCTTTTATTTTAAGAAAATGTTTTTGAATTAGCTCATCTGAGAGTGGTAAAACTCTCTCTTTCGTACCATTTTCATGAAAAGCTTTGATGGTCTTCACTGGTGCTGTATTTACACTGTTATATGCCAAAAGCCCGCTTACGTAATAGTAAGGAGGAAGTGAGTCATCTTTCACACCAGTACTTGCAAAAAGTGTCCTGCAACCAGGTACTTTCATCTCCTCAATAGCTGCATAAATATCCGCACTGTTATAGATACCACTCAAAGCGACCTCTATCCCATGCGCTTGGAGCAACGCATCCAATGCTCTATCTACTCTGCTTACGAAAATACTTATGACTGTATCTACATTTTTACCATAGATTTCGATGCCCTCTTGAAAAGCTTTGGCACATAAAAGAGCCTGTTCTTTTTTGAAGATGAGCGTTGCATTCACTGGAATTCCACATGCGGTAAGTTCACGCATCGCTTCATAGCCTGCAGGAGTTGCAGGAACTTTAATCATTACATTTTCTTTATCTATTCTTTTAAAAAGTCTCTTCCCTTCAGCAATTGTGGCAAGAGCATCATCGCAAAGGCTAGGGTCCACTTCAATACTTACATAGCCATCATCTCCAGCATCATAAAGCGGTTTTAATATATCAGCCGCTTTGGTAATATCATGGATGGCAAGCGCCTCATATTTCTCTTTGGAATCAAAAGCACTGAGAAGTGTGAGTTGCTCTTTGTAAGCAGGAGAGTTTAAGATAGCATTTTTAAAAATAGCTGGGTTAGACGTTGCTCCGTTTATTACACCCTTGTTTATCAAATCTTTGAACTCATTATCAAGATAATCCCGTTCAATAAAATCTGCCCATAACGAGAACTTCAAATCTTCTATATACATACAAAAATCCTAAATAATTTTTCTTTATTATATCCCAATAAGTATCATTTTTTTTTAAACTCTATAAAAAAGAGAAGAGATGAATGCAGGATGGTTAAAGCAAAAACGACAACTGGTGAGGCATCATTTTGCACATCTACTATATCCAGCCAGACATATAAACTATATCTAAACGCCTCAGAAATATTCCACATAAAAAGAAGGAGTAAGAAGAAGATTCCACATGCCAAAACGTCTCCTTTTCTTATCCCTAAATCCACCCTATAGAGGAGATAGGAGAGAAGAAAAAGATTTATAAAATAGAGAAAAACAAACTCAGATATAAAAAGCTGAAGCAGAGAGTGATGCACAAAAGTAAGATACAAAAGAGAGAAGAGAACGTTTACTCTTTTGTTCTCATAACGTACAATGAAAAGAAGATAAGCAAATTGAAAGAGTAAAAACTCTGTATATTGCATGCATAAAACAAGAGATAAAGAGAGAGAAAAGTGAACAAATGTAGAGGCGAAAAGAGTCTCTTTTGCTTTAAAATAAAGCATAGAACTCTTACGCATAAAAAAAATAAGCGTCACTGAAAAAAGGTAAAAAAGCAGTAAAAGTCCAAGAGGAGTTAGAGTATATGTAAAAAAGGAAAACTCTTGTGCCTCATAAAACGAGTGATAAAAAATATTCAAAAAAAGGAAGAAGCCAACACCAAAATATAAAAAGAGTAGCTTCTTCATCAGGAGATATTTTTAGGAATCGTTACCATAAAAGTAGAGCCCTTAGGCGATGTTTCTACTTTTATCTCTCCTTTGAACTGTTTTTCAATTATCATTTGACTCATATAGAGTCCTAAGCCTGTTCCATTTTTGCCTTTTGTACTAAAATAGGGTTCAAAGATATGTGGTAAATCCTCTTTCTTTATTCCACTCGCATTATCTTGCACGCTAATCTCTAAAGTATCGTTCCTATCTTTTACACTTATTCTTATCATAGCCTCTGCTCTCTTCTCTTGAGCAAGAATATCTATAGCATTATTGAGCAGATTTAAGATAACTTGTATCATCTCATTGGCATAGGTATTGATCTCTATCTCTTCATGTGTAAACTCTATTTGCGCCTTTATATGTGTCTCGGTTAATCTCACTTGGCTAAAGTTTAGTGCCCGAGTGAGGAGCTTAAATATCTTCACTTGTTCTACTTTTCTGTCAGGATGAAAATAAGTTTTAAAATCATCAATAGTCTCTGAGAGGTAAATAATAGTGTTGCTTATCTCTTCAAGTATTCTATAAAGTTCTTCTTCTTCAACTTTTTTTCCTAATAGTTTTTGAATCTGTAAGTTTGATATTTGAAGGGTTATCATAGAGAGGGGTTGTCTCCACTGATGTGCAATCATGCTAATCATCTCACCCATTACAGCTTGTTTGGATTGAGTTGTTAAAAGTTTTTCTGTTTTTATGAGTTCCTTGATTTTCTCTTCAACTTTCAACTCAAGCGATTCGTTTAGCTCCTCTAGGTTTTTAACTTTCTCTTCGAGCTGTTTTTCAAGGTTCACGTTATAGCCGCGCAATCTTGCCTGCTGTTCTAAAATAATATCTTTGGCCTCATTCATTTTCACTTGAAAAAAGTAGACCATAATAGTCACAATAATTAAAACAAAGGCTATATAAGTTACTTGAAACAAACTATATTGAACTTCCACAAAACCCTGTAAAGGTGCGATAATTAAAGCTAAAATCGTAAAAACAACCCAGTAAATCCCATTTTTGTTTTTTTGAAAATAGAGTAACACTATTGGGTAGGTAAAAAGCCATACATGTTTTAAGGCATTCGGTTCATTCGTATAAACAAGAAACAAAAATAAAAATGTAAACTGCGCTGTAATAATCTTTACCACATACTCAAAAGAATTTTTATAAGTTCTGAGTGTATACCAGAGTATGCCGTTGACAAACAACAAGAAGAGTTCAATAGGTATGAGTCCGGATATATCTCTAAAATAATTTCCTATAATCCCATAACACAAACCTGCACTCGAGAGTATTAATGCAATATTTGTCATTTGATATCTGCTTTGTAAATCAGATGTCAACTCATGTCCACTTGTAAAAAAATTATGCATTGCTTTCATTTTATTTTTCTCTTTTTCTTTATGGCAAATAGATTTTATCTTGGAGTTCATTATACTCTAAAATCGCATCGCTATCTAAAGTTATACCGCCACCGCTTTTATAAATAAAACCATCCTCAGTTTTTTCTATAAATCTAATCATAACACCACTGTCGAGCTTTTCTCCATCGTAGAGGCCAAAAACACCACTAAAGTATCCTCTCTCGTACCCTTCAACTTCTTCTATAATCTCTAATGTGCTTTTTTTTGGTGCGCCACTTATACTTCCAGCGGGCAAAAGTGCTTTGAGGATATTCCCAATTTCCACATGCCAATTGGCTCCGACATAACCACTAATATGTGAGCTTACTTGTAGAAGTTTTTTTTCACCAGAGTCGATAGTTTGAACATATCGAAAGACTTCAACTTTCACATCCTCTGCCACAATCGATAAATCATTTCGAAGTAAATCCACAACCATAACATGTTCTGCCATCTCTTTTTTGTTATTGAGTATCTGCTCTTTGGCATGTGGAAGTGAAGCGTCGATTGTCCCTTTCATCGGGTAGGTATGGATTCTTTCCCCTGAGAGTTGTATAAATTTTTCAGGAGAGAAGCATACAAACTTATCTTTATATCTCAGTTTATAATGAGCATTTGCCAGAGCATATATCTCTTTTAGGGTCAGTGGAGTCTCTATTTTTGTAGGTTGTGTTAGGTTGAGTAAGTAGGTCTCGCCAGATTTGATTTTTTCTATCACAAAATCAAATTTTTTTTTATACTCTGCAAAAGGGTTTGGAGTTTTTTTAAATCTATGTTCATGCACTTTTTGGAGATAGTTCTCATCAATACAGAACTCTATATCGCTCTCTTTTAAATCTTTTAAAAGAGTATATTCAAGATTCTGCGCTTTAAAATCACAGAGAAAGAAAAATGGCTCTCTCGCCGCACCAAGCGCATTTAAATCTTCAAAGTTCATAGAGGTATCAATCAGCGATTAACTTTTTGAGTATCGCCATCCGAATATTTACTCCGTTACTTACCTGTTCTAAAACCTTACATCTTTTATCTGCAAGCAGTGTGTCATCAATGTCTATGTTTCTGTGCACAGGGCCAGGGTGGAGCAAGATAATATCTCTCTCCCCTAAAAGCTCTGAAGTGATGCAAAAATCACTCGCATAATCTTTAAGAGAGGCGTAGTTTTGTGAAGAGTGTCTCTCCGTCTGTGTTCTCAAGCTCATAATTGCATCCACTTCATCTATAATTTCAGCTAAAAAATGGGTTGTTCGCAGCGTAGTTTTTGGTAAGAACTGCGGAGGAGCAACGAGAATAACCTCTAAACCAAAGCGTGTTAAGAGTTCTATATTTGAGTTTGCCACACGTGAGTTTTTTATATCCCCGACAATCGCAATTTTTTTACCCTTAAGCTCGCCAAAGTGCTCTTTTAAAGTGTATAAATCCAGAAGTGCCTGCGTTGGATGTGCATGTGCGCCATCCCCAGCGTTAATAATACACGCTTTTGTATGGTCGGAGAGAATTTTAGGAACACCTGCATTTTCATGTCTTACAATGATTGCATGTGGACCCATCGCATCGAGATTCATTGCAGTGTCGACTAAGGTTTCACCTTTTTTTGTAGAGCTTTTTGAAACATCAAGATGAACCATCTCAGCCCCAAGTCTTTTAGCGGCAATTTCAAAAGAGCTTCTTGTTCGAGTTGAATTTTCAAAAAAAAGCGTAATAATTATCTTATCTTTTAAAATTCTATCAAATCGACCATCACTAAAGAGTTTAGCATCCGCTAAAATCTCATTTATCTCTTCAACTGTAAAATCATCTGTGCGAAGTAAATGTTGCATGTATCTCTTTTATGAAAAATTTACAGATTATACAAGACATCGCATAGGGTGTCAATATTTTCATCAACTTTTAACACTTCAAAACCTGTTTGCTTAAAATAAGGTTCACTCAGTGTTAAAAAGCTCTCATCCTCACTTTTACAATTAAAAGCTACAGCATGTGGAATTTTTCTCTCTCGAAGTGCTTTTTGACTGAGCAGAGTATCGTTAATACACCCTAAGGAGCAGTGCGTAACCAAAAGAGCAACTGCATTGAGTGCTGTAATTAAATCAATCATTTTATAGTTATCATCTATAGGAACATAGAGTCCACCTGCTCCCTCTATAATAACAAGGTCGCAGGAGGCTTCTAACTCTTCAAGTTTTAAAAGTATTTTTTTTAAATCCAATGGTGTATTGTTTGAAGCAACAAAAGGTGCTGCGGCCAGCTCGTACGTAATGGGTACAATATCATCAATATCTAAAGACCAGAGTTTAGGGTTGAGTTGCTTTACACACTCCAAAAGCGCTTCCCCATCTTTGGCTATCCCATCTATCACACCTGTTTCAATAGGTTTAAGAACTCCAACTAAAATTCCACGCGAAGCAAACTCTTTGAGAAGTAGTTTTGTGGTGTAGGTTTTACCAATGTCTGTATTTGTTGCAGTGACAAAAATTCTTTTTTTCATTTAAAAAACCCATATAAATTAAGTGTTTGGAGTATATCATTATATTGTTTATCAAGGATTGAAAAAAGAGTACTTTTTGGTACTTTTATTGCTTAAATAGAACGAATATAAAGTATATACAAGGTAGGCAATGGCTGAAGAACTAGAAGATATAATTATTATCGAAGATAGCGATGCAGCTGGTTTTAAGGACATTCATGCAGAAGAGGAGATACTCTCTGAGGAAGATCCAAAGAAACAAAAAAATATAATTTTTGCAGCTTTAGCAATTGCTGTTCTTATCCTTATTGCCATTGTTACTATTATTATTTTTAAATCCTCTCCTCCCTCAGAGGTAATACCGCTGGACTTTCCTGATGAAAAATTCACAAAAGAGACAAAACAAATTATAGAACCTAGTAAACTTGAAAACATGATAGCAAAAGCGAACTACTTATACTCTTCAGGTTCAAAAGAAGAAGCACTTTTCCTCTATGAAAAAATCGCTTCCTTTAGTGAAGCTATCTCCGAATATAACTTAGGTGTGGCACAGCTAAAAAATGAGCAGTATGATGTCGCACTTGAGACATTTAAGAGAGCTATTTTAAATGATGAAAAAAGATGTGTAAGTGCTATAAATGCGGCAGTATGTTCTCTGCATTTAGAAGATGAAGCGAGCTTTAACTACTATATTGACTTAGCCTATGCCTATCTTTCAAAAGAGATAGACTCTCCTATTTACTCCTATTATTATGCACTTATAAACTACTATAAAGGGAACTATCTTGAAGCTCTGAGTGCGCTTAAAAATCCAACCTCCAAAGAGTATCCAGAGATTCAAAAACATCTGAGTGCAAAAATAAATGCACTTTTTGGTAATGAATATGATGCCATAGAAGTGATGGAAGATAATTTTGACAAAAAAGACTCTTTCAATATAGGACTTTTATATGCAAATGTGGGAGATTTAACCCTTGCAAAAAAACATTTAGAGTATGCGGTGCAAAACAATATCGAACCAGTAAAAGCTGGCTTAGCCCTGGGACTCATCAATTTAAAAGCAGGTCAAATAACTAGAGGTAGCAATGATATAAAAAATATTACTGATATGTTCCCAGAAGAGGTATATAAAATTTATCCAATAAAAGTAACATTAAAAGAGTCTCTGTTTGAACCACTCCAAGCACAGAGCCAATATAGAAAACTCATAGCTACAAGTAATCTTATTAATTACCAAAAAATCTTCTATTTTTCACCCTACAAAATTTTCAATGCGGATCAGACGATTAGCTATATCAGAAAAGGAAATGCTAATATCCTTATTGATGATGTTGATACAGCAGAAGAGTATCTTAAAAAAAGTTCTTCTTCCTCAAGTGTAAATAAAGGTATCATTTTAGCGATCAAGAAAGCCCTCTCTTTTAAAATCAGAGAAGCTAATGAAGAGTTTCAAAAAGTCGTAAAAATCCAACCAAAGCACTCTATACTTCAGTACAACTTAGCATTAACCTATGCTCAGATGGGGAATATGATTGATGCACATAAGCATTTTGTTCTCTCCTATCATTTAGATGCAAAAAACTATCTCTCAGGTGTTTATGCACTTATGACAAGTCAGCTTATACAAAAAGAGAATCCTAAGCTAAACTCTATACTCAAAGATGCGCTTATGGAAGAAAATGACAGTGAGGAGCTTACTCTTTATAAAACGCTTATCAATATTAGTGAAAACAATCTGCTTGCATCTACTGACTGGCTCAACAACGACTTTAAGCAAAGACCATTATACTTGGCACTAGATATTATCATCGCTCTTGAAGTAAACAAACTAGACCTTGCAAAAAAATCAGCTCAGAAGTTAACCTTTCTACTACCAAATGACATTTTACCTCACTTAATGTATATAGATTCTGCCTTCTCTCAACTTCAACCTACTGCCTATGCTTCGGAGGTTTTAAACTACCTAAAAGTGCAGAAATTTCATTTTAATGATCTCTATTTTGGTCCCTACATTACTCGCTATTTATATATTCAAGAGAGCCTTATTACAGGGAAACTCTACTATTTACGAGAACAACTTAAAGCAGTTTTAGAAAGCACCAAAGAGTCAGTGCATGAACTAACAAGTGCTTTGGCATTAGCATCTTTGTATGATAAGGCCTTCGAAGAATCCTTCACACTCTATAATCAACTTATAGATGATTTAAGAGTAAGGGATGCACATACACTTTTTCTTGGTGCCGTAGCATCTACCGCTGCTAATCATCATGCAAATGCTATTGCACTCCTTGAATTGTCTAAAATGAAAAATCCTCTTTTCTTAGAGAGTAGATATGCCTTAGGTTTATTGTATATGGAAGTGAAGAATAACCAAGGAGCAGCAATTCAGCTCTCCAAAGTTGGGAACAATGGATTTAATTCCGAATATTTCAACTTCGAGATAGACAGAGACCTCTTAATGTTTGATAAACAACATCCTAAAAAATAGAAAAGTTATTCGCTATTTTTTACTGAAGCGTTTGCCAATTAAAACGAGTGCTCTTGCTGGTCCATACAACAAATATAAAACAAACAAGAGCGAGAATCCTTCTATAGGAAACATAAAAATAGTTAACGCAACAACCAGTATACTTACAAAAAATCGCATAGCATGTTTAGGGTTATAGTCAACTTTTTTAAAGCTAGGATAGCGTATATTACTTACCATTAGCAGTGAAACAACTATAGAAAAAATCACAATAACTAGCCCATAATCTTGACCCAGAGAGTATTTATTAAAGAGAAGCACTAAAAGAGAGATAAAGACTGCCGCTGTTGGAATAGGTACGCCTATAAATACAGAGGGTTCAATTTTTGTAGTCATCACATTAAATCTAGCTAATCTAATTGCTCCAAAAATAACAAAGAGCGCAGCCACTGAAATACCTAAACGTCCAAATTCGTGCCCAATAAATAAATACATTAAAAGAGCTGGTGCAACACCAAATGAGACCATGTCTGCTAAGGAATCAAACTCGACACCAAATCTTGAACATGTGTTTGTTAGTCTCGCTATTCGACCATCTAAGCCATCAAATATCAGGGCTAACATAATCAGCCACGCAGCTTGAACAAAGTCACTGTTTATAGAGCTGATTATACTAATAATACTGGAGAAAATAGAGGCCGCAGTAAAAATATTAGGAATAATATAAGCTAAATTAGCCGGATTTGTTCTCATATTAAGAAAAGTATCCGACCAATGTTTCTGAAGCTTTTACTTGATTTCCTACATTCACATTTAACCTGAAATTGAGTGGAAGGTAAAGCGTTGTTACACCATTGAGCATCACTCCATATCTTCCGCCTTGCAATCTTGTTTGATTAACGAAGGCATCAATATGGATAGAATCAAAACTCTGCTTAAGTCTATGCACAACTTTTATTTTATTAGAGTTTTTATCTTCAAAAGTCAGTGCACAATACTCATTTATTTTTTCAAAAAGAGGATTTGAAGAAGAGAGTCGTGCCCCTTTTTTTAGTTCAATACTTCTTATAGAAGATTTCAATGGGACTCTTAAAACAGAGACATCTAAATAGTTACTCTCTATTTTTACTTTATAGGAATACTCTTTATCTTGTAACTCTTCTATTGAAACAACCAAGCCATCAACTGGGCTTACAACACTAAACTCCTCAAATAAAGGAGCTTCTCTCTCTGGATTGCGAAACACAACTATAAAAAAGAGGAGTGAGCCAAGAGATAAAAATTGAAAAAAATCAATATCAAATATTGAAAATAGAATAAATGCTAAAGCAGCATAAGCAATATATTTCCAACCCTCATGCGAGACAGGATAAAGATTAGTTCTCATCGCTCTTCTTGTCCTCGTCCTCAGTGACTTTTAGAGTTTTAGGTGAATTTTTTGCCATTTTAGCATCTTCTTTTAACTCTTCAGTGATAGAATCTGTTACCTCAGAAAGCTTAGATTCTATACCATTCTCTTTTTCAAAATTAACAATAATATCTCTAACTTCTTCACCTGTAATATTTTCTTTCTTGTATAAGAGAGCAACCATATCTTCAATTGCACCTCTATACTCTTCAAGTCTTGCAATAACCGTTTCATAGTGTTGCGAGAGAGATGTCTTGATAAATTCATCCATGTTCTCTGCCATCTTATCACTATATTCACGAGTCGCTTGCTGTCCTCCACCTAAGAAGGATTGTCTGCTTTTTTCTAAAACCATTAGACCAGCAACATCACTCATTCCGTAAGTTTGAACCATAGATTTAATAATATCCGTTGCACGTTCTAAATCGTTTCCTGCACCAGTAGAAATTTCACCAATGAAAACCTGTTCAGCCGCACGACCTCCAAGGAGTACATCTACTTCAGCCCACATCTCATGCATTTGCATCATAAATTTATTCTCTTCAGGCTTGTTGAGTGTATATCCAAGAGCTGCCAATCCACGAGGGACGATAGAAACTTTAGATACTTTCTTCGCTCCAACAGTAGTCTCAGCTAAAAGTGCATGTCCACTCTCATGGTACGCAACAATCTTCTTCTCTTTAGGATTAATACGGCGAGATTTTTTAGCAAGTCCAGCGATAGCTCTCTCAACTGATTCAAAAAGATCTTTTTGAGTTACAGTTTTTTGACTTTTTCTACCCGCTAAAAGTGCTGCTTCATTGATAACATTCGCTAAATCTGCACCTGCGAGTCCTGCTGTAAGCCTTGCAATCTCTTCAATCTCTACATCATCATCCATCTTAACATCACGCATATGCACTTTTAAGATTTTAATACGCCCCTCAAAGTCTGGTTTGTCTACAAGAACTTGTCTATCAAAACGACCTGGGCGAAGAAGTGCCTGATCAAGAACTTCAGGTCTATTTGTAGCAGCGAGAATAATAATAGGAGTATCTGTGCCAAATCCATCCATTTCTGCTAGAAGTTGGTTCAGTGTTTGTTCTCGCTCATCATTTCCACCCATCATACCACCAGCGGCACGACTTTTACCTATAGCATCTATCTCATCAATAAAGATAATACTTGGAGCATCTTTTTTCGCTTGTTCAAACAGATCACGAACACGTGCAGCACCAACCCCAACAAACATCTCTATAAAACTAGAACCGCTAACAGAGAAAAATGGTACTTCTGCTTCACCTGCAACAGCTTTAGCTAGTAATGTTTTACCAGTACCAGGAGAACCCACAAGAAGAACTCCTTTAGGAATTTTTGCACCTATTTCTACATAACGGGCAGGATATTTTAAGAAGTCCACTATCTCTTGAACCTCCTCTTTTGCTTCTTCAACCCCAGCTACATCATCAAACTTTGTTTTAGGTTTTTCAGAGTTTACCATTTTTTTAGAATTACCCATGCCAAGGATTCCGCCACCCATGCTCTTTTGCATTCTACCTGCAAAAAACATCCAGATTCCGATAATGATTAAAAATGGGAAGAGCCAGCCAAACATCTCAGTGAACCAATTCGTCTCACTAAAACCATTATATTGTATCCCTTGCTTATCCAAATCTTCGACTAACTTTGAGTCACCTTTTACAATTCTAGTCGTATAGACTTTTCCGTCTGTACCGATAGCTTTGATATACGTCTGACCTATCTCAACTTTTGTTAAACTTTTAGAAGCAACTAAAGACTTTAACTCAGAGTAGTTGACTTGTTGGACTCTACTGTTTCCAGTCACAGTTCCATTTAAAGGGTCTGTGTCACCTACAAAGAGTTTGAATACCATGATGATTACAACTGAAAAAATTGCAAAAGTGATGAGTGGATTTTTATTAAAAAAGTTATTATCGTTCTTATTGTTTTGGTCTTTATTTGCCATAGCTGTTCTCTTATCCTTTTTTTAAGATAAGTGTTACCCACTCATCCTGAGCTATTCGCTCTAAAAGTTCTAGCTCTTTATAAAAACTTAAAACTTTTTTCTCATGTTTATCTAAAATACCTGACAAAATCAAAACACCACTCTCTTTAAGAGCACTTTTCAAATCTTTTGCTATAAAAGTCAAAACATCTGCAACTATATTTGCTACAACGACATCGTATTGTTTCTCACTAGCAGAGCAAGAGCCTTCCCAGAGGTTTGAAAATGCAACGCCATTTAAAATGGCATTTTCTCTTGTGTTCTCTACAGAGATAATATCAGTGTCACATGCATCTACCTCTGCACCGATTTTGATAGCACCAATACCTAGTATTCCACTACCACACCCGACATCAAGCAGTTTAGCACCTGAGACAACATATTTTCCAATCGCTTTTAAAGAGGATGCAGTTGTTGGATGATGTCCTGTTCCAAATGCAAGCGCTGGATTTATAGCTATGTTAATCAACTCTGGATTTTCTTCACTCCAAGTAGGGTGAATATAAAAATTATCTATTTGTAAAGGTGAAATACTTTGTTGATAACTCTCAACCCAGTCACTGTTTTTCTGTTTTGTTTGGATACACTCAAGTTCTATGTTTTTACCTAAAGCTTTTTGTAGAGCTTCTGTAAACTGTTCTAGTCCCCAGACAATTGTGTCAAGTTCATCTTCACTTCGTATGATAAAGCCATCATCAATCTCTTCAAAACCTACTGGCAGAGTATCATTTAAAAAGTCAGAGAAGAGCGCATGACAAGATGATACTTTAACAACTAACTCAAAATAGCTCTCCTGCATTACTCCGCAACACCCATTACAGCACCAAGTTTTTCTTTTAAGACTTGTGGTGTGAATGGCTTCACTATATAGTTATTAACACCAGCTTTTAAAGCTGTAATTACTTCCGCTTTACCACCTTCAGTGGTTACCATAATAATTGGTAAATCTTTAAAACGCTCATCTGCACGAACTTTTTTAACAAGTTCAAGTCCATTCATTTCAGGCATATTCCAATCAGTAATCAGCATCTCTACATCAGGGTTTGCATCTATCGCAGCCCAGCCCTCAAGACCATCAGCACCCTCAAGAATATCCTGATAACCAAGGCGAGCCAAAGTATTTTTTATAATACGACGCATCGTAGAGCTGTCATCAACAACAAGTAATTTCAAGTAAAATCCTTTTATATTTTTGCATATTCAATCGATAATAATATCTAAATTTTGTTAATTTGTCTCTTAATTAATGAGTTTAAACATCTTTGTAAGGTCTAGTGTACCCTCATAATACGCTTTTCCTATAATGACCCCATCTACTTCATTAGTAGCTAAAAGAGCTTCTATATCACTTGCATCTTTCACTCCGCCACTTGCGATTGTACTCACACCGCTTGCTCTTGCAATTTCTAAAGTAAACTCTACATTTACACCACTTAATGTTCCATCTTTACCGACATCTGTACAGATGATAGCTTCAACGCCTGCATTTGCAAACTCTTTAGCTAAGTCTGTCGCTTTCATATTGCTCACTTCACCCCAGCCTTCAACAGCTACATAACCATCTATAGCATCAATTCCAACCGCGATAGGATATTTAGAAGCCATATCTCGTACAAATTGAGGGTCTTTTACAGCAATAGAACCTAAAATGATTCTATCAATTCCTATCGCTAACATTTTTTTGATAGTCTCTTCATCACGGATGCCACCGCCTAGTTCTAGCTTCACATTACAGTTCTGGCGAATCTTCACTATCTGTTCCAAGTTTTTTGGTTCACCTGCAAAAGCTCCATTGAGATCAACTAAATGCACCCACTCCGCACCCATCTCTTCAAACTTTTTTACTAAACTCCATGGTTCATCTGAATATATTTTTGCGCTCTCCATAAGCCCTTTTGTAAGGCGAACCGCTTTTCCGTCTTTTAAGTCTATTGCTGGGTAAAGTGTCATGTTTGTTAAACTTCCTTCTCTCTTATAAATTGATAAAATTTTCTAAAATTGCAAGTCCATTTTTGTGACTTTTCTCTGGATGAGGCTGAATACCATAAATATTTCCACATGCCACAGCTGAAGCAAATTTATAGCCATACTCCGTAGTTCCTATAACATCTTCTTCGTTGTCGCACACAGCATGAAAAGAGTGAACAAAGTAGAGATAGTGTTCCTCATCAAGACCCTTAAACAAAGGGTGTGATTTTGTAAACATTTTATTCCACCCCATATGTGGAACTTTGAGTGGTTCTGAGAATTTTGTTGTATCAAAAGCTACTACTTTTCCTTTGATAAGACCTAGTCCTTGTGTTGCTCCAAACTCTTCACTACTATCAAAGAGAAGTTGCATACCTAAACAGATACCTAGCATAGGTTTACCACTCGCGGCATACTCTTGTATAGCATCTATCATATTTCGCTCTCTTAAATGCTCCATAGCATCTCCAAAAGCACCAACACCAGGCAAAATGAGCTTCTCATATTTTTTAAAATTCTCGGGATTACTCTCAACTACGGTCTCTTTTCCCAACTTCGCAAATGCATTCTTTACACTTGCCAAATTTCCCATGTTATAATCAACTATTGCTATCATTATGTAATTTTCACTTTTTATCTTTTATGTAAATCGAATTATATCCAAGGCTTAGTTAAACCCCTCTTTTTGTTCGCCTGTGTATTCACTCTCAATCTGCTGAGATATACTTGGTCTAAAAACTTTTTTGATAATCGACTTCAACCCTGTTTCATTCTCTTCATACTCTCGCTCAGCTTCTTGAAGAGAGACTTCCCATGCGGAAGAAAAACCTGGAGCTTTTAACATCATCTTTCTCAAAGCGACATCATAAATGTTTAAAAGTCTCAGTTCAGCACGTCCTGGCTTTTGTCCTAAACTCTTTACAGATATACGTAAATTTTCATTCTCTTTTTTATATTGCGCTAACTCTTTTTCTATATTTTTATTCCCTTCATCCGTTATCTTCATCTGACGGTTTAAATGCTCTTTATACTCTCGTAACTCTCTCTTGTAAATTCTCACTTCAAACCGAGACTTAATATAACTGAGCAAATAACCCACAGCAACACCCGCAATAATCAATAAAATATCTAAATAATTCAATTCCATAAAAATCCTTTTAACTCTTTCGTTGTTCGATTATATCAAAATTTAATAGACAGCTATCTAACACCTATTGCAAAGTCAGGTACACTGTTTGGTATTATCGTTGTTGGTTTTTGCTTACCCTTTGTCAACTCTTTGACCCTACTCGTCACATATAAATCTATCTCTTTTATGGTGATGGTGCCATCTTTGTCATAATCTGCTTTTGCTTTTTCTAGTCCATCAAGAAAACTAAGAGTAAACGCTCCATGTCCCCAATCTTTTTGCTCGTAAGAATAACCACTGCCTGTAGTCGCCGTCATAATAATACTTCCACTCCCTGAGTTTATAATAGATTTAACTGCACTTGTTATATCTCTTCTGCTCCCAGTTATATCTCCACTGTGACAAGTGTCTGCTAAAAGTATAACTTTTGATGGAAGGTTTTGAATCGTATCTTGTATCTCGCTCCACTTCACCGCACTTCTTCTTAAATTTTCAAGATTTGCGTCTGTACTTAAAAAGTAATAATTCCCTTTTTCATCATTGACTCCATGACCTGCTATAAAGATGATAGCGACATCTTTACTGGTGACCTCTTTATCTATCCAGTCAAGAGCATCCAAAATATTTCCACTTGAAGCCTTTTCATTTATCAAGGTTTTAGAGATAACATCTTTATAAATTTTGCCTTTTTGAGATTGAAACATTTTTGTCATACTTAACGCATCTTTATCCGCTACGCCAAGATTATACTCAGGATTTTCATATCGGCTCACTCCAATACTTAGGAGATAAAGTGTTGGCTTATAAATATCTTTAGGTTTTCCAATTTTTTTAATATTAACAAGTACTTCATCACTCATGGCAAATTGATTTCTCGCTTTGAGTGATACAATATTCTCTCCATCTTCCAAATCAACTACTATTGTCTGAATATTTGTCTCTGCCTTTCTTTTTAAAGCACGTGTATTTAAACTTTTTCCATTGAGTGTAATAATAATCTCTTCTACTTTTTCTTTACTCTCTACACTAAAAGAGATGGTTGTTGTATCTTGACTTGTTTTTATATTTGTATCTGATTTTAAATAAACGATAGGAGGAAGAGAAGTAACGACATCAACCTTTTGAACTTTTTTTGTTCTATTTGCAAAGGCGATTGCTTTTTTTTCACTTCCAGTCTCCCAAGCATATTTTAGGATGTCAGGGCGATAGAGCGTATCGAAGTACTTATCACTTCCAACATAAATGGCCTCTTTGTCTGCACCCTGATTTATATAATACCCCACATATTTATCTCCGCCAACACTCGATGTAAAATAGCCTGAATTTGTCCATGCAACAAACTCGTTCTCTTTTGAGATAAAAAGGCTTAAAGTTGGATGGATAATGAGGTTTTCACTCCTCGCATCCAAAGAAGACAAATCCCAAAGAATGAGCGTCTGGTCATCACTCCCACTTACTAGCCTATCCCCTTCAAGCGCCATGTGCCAGATAACTCCAGTATGACCAACCAAAGATGCCACTTCATGACCCTCTTTGTTGTATATTTTAATAAAACCACTCGCTCCACTACTGATAATAAAATCTTTGTACCAGCCATAGTACATATGTTCAAGTCCATTTCTACTGCTTTTCACAACACTCGCCTGCACAACACCATCTTTTTTTATCTCTAAAACTGCATCTCGATAGTTGTAATCTCCACCGCGTTTATGCTCTAAAGACCAAGCACCATTTCTTGTTTTTATTTTACTAAAATCTTGATTGATGACTTTATCTGAGATTGTAAAATCTTTTAAGTTGATAGATTTACTTACCTCCCAAGTAGTTTCATTATGGATATCCCTGCCTATTGTTCCCCAAGCAACAGTATCACCTCGGATGCCAACACTCCAGACACTCTCCCCAACTCCAGCTATCTCGGTTATAACCTCAGTGCTTCTTTTATCCCAGACATAAATTCCATCATAACTACAAGCACTCACTAAAGTATTGTTATCTATAAAATCAACTGCGAGTGTTGAATTAGTATGTCTCTTAAAGGATGATATCTCTGTATAAGTAGCTGTTTCATAAACATTTACATTAAATGGATAACCGCTCGTTCCTGCTACTAAACTTTTTCCATCTGGACTGTATGCCAAACCTATCGGCACTGTTTCACTCTTTATAGCTTTTTTGAAATTCAAATTTCTATCAAAAATTAAAATCTCTTTGCCAAAACCATTTACAGCTATATCCACCCCATTACTTGCTATATTTTGCACTTTATCATTTGCTGAGTTACTACTTATATAGGTTAGGGTTTTGTTCTCATATCTGTGAAGTGCAATTTTCTTGTCATATCCTGAGGAGTAGATATCATAGCCCCTCTCTCTTTTTATCATCTTCACTGCATACACAGAGTCTGTATGCACATTTATACTCTCTTGAGGCGTCCAATCAGAGGTTTGCCAGATTTTGACTGTTTTATCAACGGAGCTTGAGATAAGGTATTTGTCATCACTGCTAAAACTAAGGTCAACAACGGTGCTCGTATGTGATTTAAGAAGTCGAACTATTTTTCCTGTTTTGTAGTTGTAGATTCGGATATTTCCATATTCATAATCGCCGTTGTTATTTAAATATCCCCCAACAGCCAAATAGCTATTGTTCGCACTCAAAGCTATTGCAAAGATTTTCCCCTCACTCCCTCCACCGATATTGCCAAGTATCTTTCGCTTCTCTTTGCCCGTTACAGCGTCCCAAACTCGTATGGTTTTATCATCACTCGCACTGATAATTTCACTCTTATCTTTTGAGACAAGAACATCCCGTATCATTCCTGTATGCCCTTGCGTGTCAAGTTTTAAAATCGCTTCACTTGAAGCAAAGATAGTTGTACTTAGGAGGATGAGAAGAAGTAACTTTGGCATGTGGATATTTCCTTTTTTGTTTTTTTGGATGCAATAAACTGTTTTACTTCTTCATAGTCGTAAAACTCATAACATCTTCACTCATCTCTACTTTTTGACTCACTTTTTTCTTGAGTCCGCGAGTTTGTGAGAGTGCTTTTTCTATATCTTTTGAGATAATATGATAACCGCTTTGCTCGTCATACTCGGCATGTGGAAGTGAAGTTATTTTTTGGTTTGAGGCTATAACTTGTATGCTCTCAACTCCAAAAGGAGGCTCGATTGTAAATATCCCCAGACTTATCCATCTTGAAGCATCATCTGCATTTACGAACTTTACAAACCGACTATCACCCTCACCTTCACTGAGTTCTAAAAGGTAGGAGAGTTTTCTCTCTTTTGTCTGTGTGTAGCCAACGATGTAGAGGTAGCCCATCTTGTTAAGTTTTACAAAAAGTTCTATCTCCTCCTCATTCTTAAAGAGCAGATTTTCGCTTCCTCTGTTAGAGTTAAGAGATACTTTTAAATCACTTGAACTTATTACACCAGCATTTAAAAGTGCATCAAAATCGACCTCTTTTGACTGGGTTACTACATCTTTATAAGCATGTGGATTTATATTGATTGTTTTTGAACGCACGACTTCATTTGTTTTTGTATCTAAAAGTGCATAGTGCAAAACCATTGCATTTTTTGTGAGTATGTACTCTCCAACGAGTAAGAATGAGGCATCTTTTGGGCTTTTTGCACTTTTGAGTTTGGAGAGTAACTCTTTTTGAAAAAGTGAACCAAACTCAGCTACACTCGTGTTGTTTTGAAGCAGAGGGGGATAGACAAAGATTTTTTCTTCTGTAAAACTTTTTGCCAAGATTGTAGCTGCCATCGCTAAAGAGTCTATACTTGAGTTTAGTTTTTCTAACGCAACCTGTACTTTTGCTTTTGTGATTGGAGCTCTTTGTGCAAGCTCTGCACCCAAAATAACCGCAACACTCTCATATCTGTCATACTCATTTAAGAGTGAAAAGATAGCTTCATAGAGCTTGAGTTTCAGAGTGGATGTGGTTGCATTGTTCACCTCTTTGAGGAGTGCATTTATCTCTGTGTTTAGATTTTGAAGTTTTTGTGTGTAGAGTCTATTTACCTTTTGGGGAGTCAGTTTCACACTCGCTTCCACCTCCAAAGCGCGGTCTACAAAAGTGAAATCCGCTCCAAGTATTGGTAAGTTTGAACTTATTTTGATGTTGGACTTTGCTTTTGAACTTGTGTTAGTTGTGCTAGATTCAAAGCTACTACGCACCTCACTTTTTATAACCTGTGCCAAATCAGCAAGTGCCTCTTTTTTCGCTTCTTGGTTTGTCTGAGCGAAGCCTATTCCACTTATCTCTGCATTTATGGCATGTGGAAATAAGATTCCACATGCCAAGATAATCATTTTGATTTTAAATTTTCTCATAAACAGTCCCCAAAGATTTTCTCTCATTATGCTACAAAACAACTAAATTAGATATAATTTTGCCAATGAAAAAAGATACAAAACGTATAGCGATAGTAAGACTCTCAGCACTTGGAGATATTGTCAACACAGCCGTTGTACTCCAGTTTATTCACAAAAAATTTCCACATGCCAAAATCGAATGGATAACAGAAGAGGTTTTTGCTCCTCTTTTGACAAATCATCCCCTCATTTCTGCCGTGCATACGCTCAACCTCAAAAAACTCAAACGAGAAAAAAGCTTTTCACTTTTAAAGAAGAGTTTTTCAGCGCTTCGCTCTTTAGGTACTTTTAACCTTATCATCGACATTCAAGGACTTCTCAAATCTGCCCTCGTTGCTAGACTCATTGGAGAGAATGTACATGGCTATGACAAAGATTCTGCACGAGAGGGTTTGGCATCTTTTTTTTACAAAACCACTTCGCATGTTGCGTATGATGAGAACATTGTTACAAGAAACACTTTTTTAGTAGCAGACGCGCTTGGATTTGAGATAACCCAAGAGATGCTTTTAAACAAAGAAGCAATATTTCCACATGCCAAACTCACAGCGGAGATGGAAGCTCTTTTATCTAGTGATAAAAAAAATATTCTTCTTGTTATAGGCGCTTCATGGGAGTCTAAAAAATATCCAAAAGAGTGTGTCGCAAAACTTTGTGATGCACTTGGGCAAAACTGCATCATCCTCTGGGGAAGTGAGAAAGAGAGAGAAGATGGCATGTGGATTTGTGAGAACTCTACTTATGCAAGCTTAGCACCAAAGCTCTCTTTGACACAACTCATCGACTTGGTTTCAAAGGTTGATCTGCTTATAGGAAATGACACGGGACCAACACACATGGCATGGGCGCAAAATATTCCCTCCATCACACTTTTTGGTCCAACGACAACACGCATGATTTATGAAACAGCTTCGAACATCGGTATAAAATCTCCCTCAAAAGTAGATATTAACAAAATAGATAAAAATGATTTTTCTATCAAAGAGATAGAGGTTAAGTCAATCAAAACAAAAGCTTTGGAGTTACTAAAATAATGGGATTTAAACTATTTTTACTACTGGAAAAACTTCTAATGGCTCTGCCAAAAAAAGTGAGAAAAGGCTTTTTTACAAGCCTTGCGCTTTTAGCATACCATGCCTCTTCGAGATATAGAAAAGTCTCTTATGACAATCTCGACTTTGCCTTTGACAACACGCTCTCTCAAGAAGAGAAAAAAGAGATTACAAAATATGCTTTTAAAAATCTAGCACTCAACTTTATGTATGTGATGGAAATTAGGCACATGAGTAAAGAGGATTTGGCAAATAAGGTCACCGTACAAAATAGAGAAGCAGTTGAAAAAGTACATAAAGAAGGGAGAGCAGTTATCTATGCAACGACACACTACTCCTCTTGGGAACTTGGCGGCAGTTCTATCGGTGCCTTTATCGAGCCTATCGTTGCAGTCTATAAAAACATGAAAAACAGAACCTATCAAGAGTGGCTTTTAGAGTCTCGCGATAGATTTGGAAACATCTCTATGGAGAAGACAAATGTGGTGCGTCCACTTGTGAAGTATCTCAAAAAAGGGGTTGGTTGTGGGATTTTAATCGATACGAACATCAACCCTAAAGAGGGAGTTATGGTCAATTTTATGGGAAAAAGCATACGCCAGACTTCTACACCTGCATACCTTGCGAGAAAGTTTAATGCGGCGATTATCCCTGTGAGTATTAGAACGGATGACGAAGAGAACTATACACTTATGCTTTTTGATGAGATTCCAGTTGAAAAAACGGATGATGAAGCAAGTGATATTTTAAAAGCGACACAACTTCAAGCAGATTGGCTCACAAAACTCATACGAGAGGAGCCAAAATTTTGGTTCTGGCTCCACCGCAGATGGAAAAACGACCATCCTGAAATTTATGAATCTTGATTTACTTTAACTTCAAACTCTTTGGTTCTCGCCTCAAACAGCTTTAAAATTGTCAAGAAAAATGCTGTGATTGCAGGTCCGAGTATCATTCCCCAAAACCCAAAAGTCGCAAGTCCTGCGATAATGGCAAAGAAGATGATAAGTTCATTCATTCTTGCATCATCCTCTTTTAAAAGTCGTACATTAATCTCTTTGATAACAAGTGGTTTGATAAAAGTATCTGCGATAATTGAGATAACGATTATAGAGTAAAGCGCAATAAAAATCGCATTTGTACTGTTCCCTATTGAGAACTCATAAAGCATAAAAGGGAGCCACATAAGAATCCCACCGATAACAGGAATCAAAGAGGCAAAACCATACATCACGCCAAAAAGAAGTCCGTTGTAGCCCATAAATGAGATTGCTATACCAAAGAGAACGCCTTGAAACATTGCATTGACTAAGATAGAGTAAAAAACAACACTCATAACCGAGGATAACTCTCTTACAATAGTAGTCGTCTCATCTGCGGACATCTGAACAATTCGCTTAAGAAGTTCCACTACAAAGCTACTATTGTATTGCGCGAAAAAATAAAAGATGATAACTAAAAAGGCATTTTTCAAATAGCCTGCACTAAAAGAGCCTATCTTCCCTGTCATGCTAAAAACATAATTTGCAACCGAGTTTACACTCATATCTTTGATTGCATCGACTGCATAAGGTTTTAAGAAGAGGAGATATTCAGGTGGATTTGCTATAAAGCTTTTCACTACAGTCACAATATTTTCAAAAACTTCAGGCTCTAAAGAGTTTAGTTTTATAGTTAGTGTTGCTAAGAAATATCCAAGAGGCACAAAGAAGAGAATTGCCAGTAAAAAACTTGAACCAAGCGCCGCTAGCAACTTGGAGCCAAAGAGTTTTTCAAACAAAGTTTGTATATTTGCCGTAGAGATTGCTAAAAGTATAGAGATCGTGATACCTAGCAAAAAGGGTGCGTAGAGAAGATACATCCAGTAAAGCGAAGTTGCAAAAAGGATTGCTACAAAATATTGTGGTTTCATTAAAAAATTCCTCCCTCAGTTTCTGGAAATGGCATGTTTAAAATCTCATACGTCGCTCTTGTAGCGCGTCTTCCTTTTGCCGTTCTCTCTAAATACCCATTTGCGATTAAGTAGGGTTCTAAAACATCTTCGACGGTTCCCTCATCTTCACTCAGCGCCGCGGCGATTGTGCTTAGCCCCATCGCTCTTCCATTTGCAGAGACCAAAAGACGCAAAAGGCGTAAATCCATCTCATCAAAACCGTTAGAGTTAATACCCAACTCATTTAAAGCATATTTTGTTCTTGCATGCTGAATCTCTGGCTCATCTGCAACATCTGCAAAATCCCGAACACGGCGAAGAAGACGAAGCGCTATACGAGGCGTTCCTCTGCTTCTTTTTGCTATCTCCACACACGCTTCATTGATAATCTCTTTGTTGAGTTTGTTCGAAGCCTGAGCAATAATCTGCGCTAACTCCGCAGAGCTATAAAACTGCATTCTAAAACTCATACCAAATCTATCTCTAAGTGGATTGGAGAGCATCCCTGCACGTGTCGTCGCACCGATAAGTGTAAAACGCGGAATATCGATTTTTACAGTTTGAGCCGCAGGACCACTGCCTATAATAATATCGATTCTGAAATCTTCCATAGAGGAGTAGAGAATCTCTTCAACTGCAGGGGAGAGACGATGAATCTCATCTATAAAGAGAATGTCACCCTCCTCTAAGTTTGTGAGAATCGCAGCCAAATCACCGCTTTTTTCTATCATTGGTGCGGCTGTAACTTTAATGTTTGCATTCATCTCATTTGCGATAATGAGGGCGAGTGTTGTTTTACCGAGTCCTGGAGGTCCAAAGAAAAGAACATGATCGAGTGCCTCAGCTCTTTGTTTACTTGCTTGGATAAAAACGCCAAGATTCTTTTTAATCTGCTCTTGACCTATGTATTCACTCCAAGCATCAGGACGCAGAGAGACCTCTGCACTCTCTTCCTCTGCGTTAAAAGTCTCTAACTCTACCATTCTGTTCATTTTATGCCAATCTAATAAGTATGAATTTCTTGAGGAAATTCTCTGCTTTGTACTTCATCGGAGTAACTTTTCAAGGCTTCTCTGACTAAAGTAGCTCCATCAAGATATTTTTTTACAAATTTAGGAGTGAACTCTTCAAAAAGTCCTAACATATCGGAGAAGACAAGTACCTGTCCATCGACATTTGCACCTGCACCTATCCCAACGACAGGAATAGCCACAGAGTTTGCGACTTCACTTGCAACCTCAGCAACCACACCCTCAATCACCATACAAAAAGCACCCGCCTCTTCTACAGCTCTTGCATCTTTAATAAGTTGCAGTTGCTCCTCTTGCGTTCTCCCTTTTACTTTGTAGCCGCCTTCACTTCGTACTGATTGAGGCAAAAGACCTATATGACCACAAACAGCAATGCCATTGGAGGTAAGATGTTTAATAATCTCTGCCTTATCTTCGCCGCCTTCTATCTTGACACAATCCGCTGGACTCTCTTGAAAAACTCTTATACTATTTTTCAGTGCTGTCTCTTTATCTGCGTAGGTTCCAAAGGGCATATCACAAATAACAAAACTGTTTTGAGCGCCTCTGCAAACTGCATTTACATGGTACAACATCTGATCCATTGTTGCACTCAGAGTATCGCTTCTTCCTGCAAAACTCATGTTTAGACTGTCCCCTACTAGGATGATATCTGCGCTCTCTTGGAAGAGTCTTGCAAAAAGTGCATCATAAGCGGTTATCATCACCAAAGGTCTAACATTCTTGGTTTTTTTAATAGAAGATATACTCATTTTCTTATTCATTTATAGTGCTCACAATAGTTTGATAATGCAATTTTAACTAAATATTGCTATAATCTGAACAATATAGGAGAATAATTTTATGGGCGTAAAAAGTTATTTGGATGCTAACTTCGATTTTGAAATAGTCGATGAGTTCTTAGACCACTACTCTATGATGGTCGATAGCATGGAGATGATGATTATAGATTTATCAAAACCTGCACTTCATGAAAAAAGCATAAATGAGCTCTTTCGTGTTTTTCATAATATAAAATCAGCCTCTGGGTATCTTAAAATCATTCCTATGCAAAAGCTCTCTGCTTTTGTAGAAGATGAGCTAGAAATCCTCAGGTCAAGCGATAAACCTATAACCAATGAAACCATCAATTGGCTCCTTGCTATCAGCGATATGTTTGCCCAGTGGCTAGAAGATATTAAAAATGACAGAGAACTCAGTAAAATACAGTACGCATTATTAAAAATACCAGACTTGGATAAATAATTGAAAAAATTAGTAGCATATATAACTTCAGGGTATCCTGAGAAATCATTTACAGTAGATTTAGCACTTGCACTCGGAGAGAATGGAGTAGACACACTTGAACTTGGCGTTCCTTTTTCAGACCCAGTAGCAGATGGACCTTTAATAGAAAAAGCAAATCACGCTTCACTCTCCCTTGGTTTCAAGTTTAAACATCTTTTAGAAATCTCAAAAAGCGTTGCTCCAAAAGTAGATACACTTTGGATGGGATACTTCAACAGCTTTTATCAACAAAAGATGGATCTCTTAATTCCACATGCCAAAGAGCTTGGTGTAAGTGGGCTTATTATCCCCGATTTACCGCATGAAGAGGCTCTTGCTTATACAGATTTATTTCAAGCCAATACTCTTAGTAACATTAGCTTTGTAGCGCCTACTGATACAGAGGAACGCATCAAAGAGGTCGTTGCAGATGCACAAAAGTTTATCTATATGGTTGCATATACAGGTATCACGGGTTCAGGGGTAAGTGAAGATTTAGCCCCTTTTCTAGCTTCCATCAAAAAGTATTCTCAAACCCCAGTCTATGTAGGTTTCGGGGTCAATGCAAAAACTGCAAAAGAGAAGGTAAAAGGTGCGGATGGTGTCATCGTCGGAAGTGCTTTTGTAGAGATACTTTTAAAAGAGGAGCTCAGCTACAAACAAAAAATCGCAGAGTGTTCCCAGCTCGCTAAAATCTTAAAAAACGAGATTAATCACTAATTTCAAAAAGCACTAAAAGTGTTTTTTGATTTTTACTATCGTTATCATCACTTATCATCAAATATCTGTTTTGAGCTACTTTACTCAAACCTTCAAAGTTATCAATTCTCCACCCTTTTTTACTCTCAAGTTTCGCTAAAAGTTTAGAGTTGCAGACTCCATTGTTACACGCATCTAAAAAAACTTTTGTTAAAGCTATAAAACCTTTGAGACTTTTTTTATCATAGACTCTCTCAAGGACGAGTAGTTCATTCTCATTGATAAACTCTAAAGCAGTAATATTTCCACATGCCAAGAAGTCCCAACTTTTTTTCTCTGCGTAGAGTGTGTGATACGCTTTATCTTTTCTCTTTAAAGCAACTTCTGGTGCGGTTACAACTCCATACTTCTCACTATAAGCGACCGCTTCAAGCGCTTTGTTCTCATTTTGATAACGCTTCTTATCTCGCAAATCTTTATGTATCTTTTTCTCTTCTCTCTTCACGCCCTCTAAGGAAAAGAGTTCAACTCTTGGCTGGGTCTCAAAAGAGATAACCAAAGAGCCATCAACAAAAGCTAAACCCTCAGAGTCACGCATATCTTTTTTCAAATCTTTATGTTTTCTATTTTTTAAGTTGTAGGCTTGCTTCAAGACGAGACTCTCAATCTTCTCATTTTCTATATTTAACGCAAAATGAAACAGATTGCCTCTATCAGACAAGGCATACAAAGTACCCTCATTGTAGGCTAAAGCAGAGAGTTCTGTCACTTTGATGCCATGGAGCTTTTTAAACTTTAGCTCTTTTGAATCGAGGATATGGATTTGCATAGATTTCACCCTATTTTTCTTCTCAGGTAAAATCGAATACTCTTGCATCTGTGCATCTAAACAGAGGAGTGAAAGTAAAAAAAGAAGTGCGAGTTTTGGCATGTGGAAATGTTCCTCGTAGCTCTCTTTATTGTAAAGTAGCTCTTTTGATTTTTCAGTAAGAATGGTATCTATTTTATACTTTGATTTGTCAAAACTTCTTCCTTTAAACTTTTTTAAATAAAAGCTGACGTATAAATATAAAACTTATGCTACGATGTATTAATAGAGTGTGTCATTTAACACTATACTTTTATGGGAGGGTTCAATGAAAACGATTACTGCCTATTTCACTTCGCAAATACATCTGCAAGCGTTTATCAAACAGAATGACATTCAAGACTCTTCTCAACTTCTCATTCAAATATTTACTTCAAATAATGAGTTAGCAGCCATTACCAAACTTACCAATTTTTTTGCGAACCATTTTCCTCTGGCGCAGTTGATAGGTTCCACTACGGATGGGGAGATTAAAGATGGATATGTTTCTACAAACAAAACAGTCATCAGTTTTACTCTCTTTGAAAAAGTAAAACTCAAAACATATATCTCTGATACATTTGAGAACTATTATCAGGCAGGTCAGGAGTTGGCATCGGCTCTTGTTGAAGAAAATTCCAAAGTCATCATCTCGTTTATTGACGGGCTTGAAGGAAATGGGGAAGAGTATCTAAAAGGGATTCATAGCATTGCAAGCAAGATAATAGTGGCAGGAGGTCTCGCAGGAGATAATGCGACTTTTAAAAAAACATATATTTTTACAAAAGAGAAAGTAGTCTCCAGAGGGGTTGTCGGGGTCTCGCTCAGTTCTGAGAGCTTAAATGTTTTTACCGACTACAGTTTTAACTGGATTGCGATGGGGAAAAAACTCACGATTACAAAAGCCAAAGATAACAGAGTCTTTACCATCGATGGCAGAAGTGCGGTGGATACCTATATTTACTATCTCGGCGAAGATATAGGGGAGCAACTTCCCTATATTGGCATAGAGTTTCCTCTTATTATCCAAAGAGATGGGTTAGATATTGCCAGAGCGCCTATTGGAAGAGAAGAGGATGGCTCTCTGATTTTTGCAGGCAACCTTCATGAAGGGGATGAAGTGCGATTTGGCTATGGTGACATTGATGCCATCCTTGGACGGACGCAAACGCATGTCGATAAACTCTTCAATGTGCCTGTTGAGACTATCTTTATCTACTCCTGTATGGCAAGAAGAAGATTTATCCCAGAAGCGATAGAGTATGAAACTTTAGTTTATAATCAGATAGCTCCCACAAACGGCTTTTATACTTACGGTGAATTTTATTGTTCTCCTGAGAATAAAGAGCTCTTAAATCAAAGTATGTCCCTCTTGGCACTTAGTGAATCTTCTACACTAAGCAATAAAAAAGTAACGCTCCACAGCAACCATAAAAAGAGTTCAACAGTACACGCTCTATCACATCTTATCAGTGTTTCAACACAAGAGATAGACTCGATTCAAAAAGAGTTAAAAATTCTAGCCTCCACCGACCCGATGACAAAGCTCTACAACCGAAGATACTTTACAGATATATCCACAAATATTTTTCAAATAGCAAAAAGAGAGCAAGAGTCTTTATCTATTATCATGCTTGATATTGATAAGTTTAAAAATATCAACGACACTTTTGGTCATAGAACAGGAGATTCTGTACTTATAAAACTCTCAAAACTTTTACAAAAAGCCTTAAGAACCAGCGATGTTATCTGTAGATATGGAGGCGAAGAGTTTGTGGTTTTACTCCCCCAAACGGATTTAGATGGAAGTGCTGTAGTTGCTGAGGAGATACGAAAAAAGGTCGAGCAAACAGTTCTTAAAATAGAGAAAAATAGCATAAAGTTCACAATAAGTCTTGGCGTATCCGAAGTGAACTTTGAGAAAGAGCATAGTATAGAACAGACACTCAACCGAGCGGATGATGCGATGTATGCATCAAAAAATAGCGGTCGAAACAGAGTATCTCAAAAAGAGAGTGTCTCGAACAGCAAGGCGTAAAGACGAGATTCTCTTGGCATGTGGAAATATATTTCCACATGCCGTTATTTTAAATCTATACTCTTATGTATGCGACAATTTTTTTATCTGCGCATCGAAAAACTCTTCCAGTATCATTTTTTTTTCTTCATCTAAAACAGCATTTTCATGCATCAGAAGATACTCACCTTTTGGCATCATCTCGTTTTTTATAAGTTGTTTTGCACGCTTGAGTTGCTTTAGTTTTATTTGAGTATCTATACTTTGCCACTTTGAAAAGTTCAGTGCTTGGCGTCCGCTTTTTATATGACCTGACATCATCCATGATAGTGGAGCGACATTGTGATACCAAGGTTTTTTTGTCTCATTTGAGTGGCAGTCGTAGCATGAATTTTTCAGTACACTCATAACTTCTATATTTGTGTTGAGAGTCAATGTGTTATCCACTTTTGGATTTTTAAAATCAGGTCTGATAAACTGAATCACAATCGCGATACCGACAATCCAATAGAGTACTTTTTTCATTGTTTCACCTTATGTTTTATGCAAAAATGATTTTCTTATGTAAAAAATATATTACACTCTTCTTTTTAGTAGCAATATTAAAATGCTCAATGATAAGAAAGAAGTTCCCATCATCAGCAAAAATATAGGTGCTAGAGTTCCATTATGAAAATAGCTAGCTGAAAACCCTACAAAAGCAGAAATCATAAAACCTACCACACCATTGAGTGCCGTTGCGGTTGCACTCATATCTCCAAAATGTTCAAGCAGTAATGATATGGCATTTCCAAAAACAAAGCCCAAAGCTCCAATAAAAAGCATAAAGCCAACCACCACTATGACTAAACTTGCACTTGATGAAAAGGTAAATAAAATAACTGCGACTAGAAGTTGCAGAGTTATCCCGCTGATAAAGAGTCGCATAGATGAATATTTTTCAAGCAGTTTTATATTGAACCTGCTAAAGAGCATCAAACTGACAACATTCAAACTAAAGAAGAGACTAAAGTAACCTGTATCTAGTTTAAAGTACTCCATATAGATAAATGAAGCTTTTGTTATAAATACAAACAGCCCTGAAAAACCAAATCCGCTGGCAAGAATGAGTAACATTGCATTGAGATTTTTAAATATTTTTGTATAACTTGAGAAGAGTCCAACTGCTCTGTTTTGTGGTGAAGTCTCTGGCAGTTTTGTTATAAAAAACAACAAGATGCAAGCATAAAGAGATAAAAAGAGAAATATATATTGCCAAGAGAAAAAGTATAAGATTCCAACCCCGATAACAGGGGCTAGCATTGGTGCTATCATGATAATCATAGAGATAATGGAAAAGATTTTTGCACCCTCTTTTCCGTGATAGACATCCCTTACTATTGCGCTTGTATTGACAACCGCGAACCCGCCGCCAACAGCCTGAAAAAATCTAAAAATCCAAAGCTGTTCAACACTTTGAGAGAGACTAATCAAAAAAGAAAATAGGATGTAAAGCGTAAGCCCGCCGAAGATAAAAACTTTTCTTCCGTATCTATCAGACAAAGGTCCACCAAGAAGTTGTCCCAAAGCAAACCCTAAAAGATACAAACTCAGCGTAATCTCGATTTGGTCTATCGAGGTATATAACTGTGCTGCTATCTGTGTAAAAGAGGGTAAATAGACATCGATTGCAAGCGGAGTGATGGCTGTGAGCATTGCAAGGATAAAGATAAAACCTCTTGGTAAAATGTATTGATTCATACTATGCTTGTACCTTTTTAGATGTCTCATACACTAGTTCGTAATAGTTGTTAGAGTTATAGCTAAATTCATGGAGAACTTCAAGTCCGAGTTTTCTCGTATGCGCTTCGTAAGAGCGCGGATTTACCTTGTTGATGAAGGTCACTAAAATAGGAAATCTTTTTGACATTGCTTCTCTTGCAAAATCAAATATCGCCTCAAGCACTCCGCTTCCACGCACACTCTTATCTATACATACAGGTCCATATTGGTAGGAGTTCTCTACGCTTAGTTTTTGCCCTAGATATTCCAACTCTCCAAGATGCTCTATCATAAAGGCAAACATCGGCCAGCGTGACCAAAAGTGCCATGAAGCGGACATCACATAAGCTACGACTTCATCCTCTTTGAGTGCAATAAACAAGCCCTGCTCTTTTTCTATGAGTTCTGTGAGTTGCTCTTTTGTAAAAGCAGTTGTAACAAAACCATCTTTTTTATCTTCCTCTTTTATGGAGTCTATCTGATAGCGAAAATGGAGTTTGAGGACTTTATTTATGTCGCTAAGTTCTGCAATTTTTAGTTTCATTTTTCTTTCCTTACCCTAAACTTTTGAAGATTTTTTCATGTTGAACAACAGCACAGCGACAAATGCAAGAGCACACCCTAAAACTGTAGAGAGAGCAATCTGTTCATCATAAACTATCCAGCTTGAAATAATCGCACCGATGGGGACGATAAACATGAAAACTCCTGTTCTATGCGCTCCGATTTTTCCTGCTGAGAGAAAAAAGAGTGCGGTGCTGAAAGTTCCAGGAAGTACTCCTATAAATAGTATGGTGTACCAAAATACGCTGTCGTATGCACCAAAATCAAAGGGATGGTAAGGGAGTGCAAAAAGCATATTTGTAAAACCTGTTATACCAAAAACTACAACTGTGTAGAACATAATGTGTGCTCTTTTAGAAGCTTTTTGCGAAAGAATGGTAACTGCTGCCCACACTATAGCACACTCTAAAAAGTAGGAACTCTCCATATTTAAAAAAGCGAATCCTTCAAAGGGAACACGAAGCAGTATAAGTGCGCCAAAGAGTCCGATAGAGAATGCGAAAACTTGTCTGTTTGAGACTTTTGTACCCAAAACAGCAATAGACATTAAGTAGGTAAAGATAGGTGCAAGCGCCGTAACCATCGTACCACCATAGCCCGCTTGTCCGTGAGAAAGTCCTGCAAAAAAGAGGTAGTTAAAAAGGGAAGTAAGAAGCCCTGCTCCAAGCATATATAAAAAGCCTATCTTATCTGTTTTAAGAGGGATTTTCATATACCAAACAACAGGAATAATGGTCACAAAAGAGATAGCATAACGCCAAAAAGCAGCAACTTCGGCATTGGAGTGCTCCGCCGCCATCTTCCCTGCCGTCCAAGCGATACCCCAAAAAAGCATAGCAACAACCATCCCTATAAAATAGGGAGTCGTATTTTTTGACTCTTCCATTTAAAACCTTAGTAGCCTAAATTTAAATGGGAATTATACATCTTAATTTTGTTAGTTAATACATGAAATATTTTTATGACTATTAGTTCTCTTTTTCTATCTTAAATACATTAAAAATAGTGTCGATTGCGAGCATTCTTGCAGCGTGATTTACAGCATCTAAAATATCTTTATCGCTCCAATTCATCTCACGAAGTGTGTCTAAATCATCTACATTTACGGCATGTGGATTTTGGATAGATTTCATGGCGATTTTCAACATTGCTCTCTCTCGCTCAGACAAGTTAGCTTTATCTATATCTTGGCGCATCTCTTGGACTTGCTCGTGTGTCCAGCCTGCCATGTTAATAAGCATCGTACTATTGTAGTCAATACAAAAATCACAATCTTCGCCGCTTGAAACTAAAACACGGATAGATGCGAGCAGAGGCATGGAAAGTGTGGAGTGTTTCATATAGTATTTTATAAAATCCATCTGCTGACGTAACAGTTCAGGGCTTACACTAAAAAGCTTTGCATTGTTTCCTATGTTCCCTCGCATAGCTTTTATAATATTGTAAAGTTCTGCTAACTCACCTGTTGCTTCATCTGGTTCGTATGTTTTGATTAGTGGCATGCTATATCCTTTGTTTATATTTGACTGTTTGGTCTAGTGGCATTGTAATGGAATTAGACCAAATAGTCAAGTATATAATGCTATAATTCTTTTTATGAAAGAAACAACAAGACAAAAACTAATAGACGCAACATTTGAAGAGGTCTTCTCTCACGGCTACCAAGGGGCGGCACTCGTAGATATTTTAAGAAATGCGGGTGTCCATAAAGGTTCTATGTACCACCACTTTAGCTCTAAAAAAGAGATGGCACTCGCTGCGATACAAGAGAAAATCTCTACAAGAAACTTTGAAAAATATAGCAAGATACTTCAACTCAGTAGCGGTTATTTAGAAACACTGCTAGCAGCCTTTAAAGATACGACGCAAAGAGATTTTAAACGAGGTTGTCCCATTGCAAATATAGTTCAAGAGATGTCCAATCTTGATGAAGATTTCAACAAAACGATGAAGCTTATTTATGAAGAGCTTAGAAGGTACATCAAAGATATTCTCGACAAAGCGATTGAAGTAAAAGAGATGCGCGCATGTGATACGAAGAAACTTGCACTTTTTATTACTGCCGCACTCGAAGGAGCTATTCTCTCCGTAAAAGCGAGTGGAAATCCTCAAGAGTATGTTGATTCTGTAGAGATTCTTGAGGATTATTTAAGAGGGTTTATAAGGAATTGACAGAGTCCTTCATTGACTTACAATACAATTTCGACCAGAATTCTTTGCTTTATAGAGTCTCTCATCTGCTAGTTTCAGTAAATCATCAAGTTGTTCACCTTTACTTGTAAGTTGTGACACACCAAAACTTGCCGTAAATTGGATTTTTTCACCATCAGCCTCAATCACAATTGTAGTAAATAATACTCTTATTTTTTCAGCCACTTTCTTTGCGCCATGCAAATCAGTGTTATGAAGTAAGATTGCAAACTCTTCCCCTCCTAATCTCGCACATAAATCAGTGGGGCGCAATGATTGTTGTAGGGCAGTAGCTATTCTTTTTAACACTTCATCACCAACAGCATGCCCATAAGTATCATTTATGTTCTTAAATTTATCAACATCAAGCATAACAACTGAGAGCGTGCCACCTCCTTCTTCTGTCTGTTGAAGTGCCAAGGAACCTATTTCAAAGAAGGATCTTCTATTTGCAAGTTCAGTCAGTGAATCTGTTCGTGCTTGTTGTTCAGCCAAATATTTTGCTAGCTCTAGTTCTTTAGTACGGAGCTTAATTGTCTCCTCCATAGTAAGTGTATTTTTATGTATTTGTTCTGCCATTGAGAGCATAGCCGCACTCAGTCTGCCCATTTCATCTTTGCGAAGATTCACATCACTTAATACTGGAGAGAGATTGTATTGGGCTTCGCTTATCAATTTAGATGCCTTTTCAAATCGCTCCATAGGATGAAGCACTTTTTTCAATAACACTAGATACAACATGACGAGTTCAACAATAAGGGAGATAAAACCTAAAAAAAAGATAAACTGCGCGGTTAGTTGCGCAGGAGACGCTAACAATGTTTTTGGATATACAGTGACAAAATACCACTCAGGTCCTTCGATTGGTGCAATCGCTATAAATACATCGGATGCACTATCATTAATGATTTGAGGTTTATTTCCATACTTATCTATAGACTCTGATATATTTTGATATTGTGATACGATTTTCGTATCCTTTAGTTCAGAAATATTTAGTAATCCGTGGGCTTTTTGGATGAGTTCTACATAAGATGGGTGTGCGATTAAACGCCCATCTTTTCTTATAATAAAATTATGTGTACCTTCTAGGCGATCATCAAATACACGTTGAAATAGGTTGTTGAGAAGGATATCATGACCGACATTAATGAGGTGTTCTCCTTTTTCATCATCTATAGGAGTTTCACACGAAACCATCCACTCATCAGCCGTTTGATCATAATAAAGACCTGTCCAAACTGATTTACGTTGTGGATTGTTTTTCTTATTGGCAATATAAACCCACTCCTCTTCTGGAATATCAAGATCCGAGCTAGCACCTGCCGCCCAATTAAGATTCTCCCAATAAACAATATTAACGCCCTCAGGCAATGAAACATAGGTATTAGCAAATCGATTCGACCAACCTTGAGCGAACTGATCAACTAAATCATATGAGAGTAGAACACGATTACGAAACTCCTTGTTTGCTACAGGTGCACCTCTTCCGATAAATCCGCTTATCCAACGACTTTCGCCTTTATAGTCACTTGATGATGTATGTGAGCGCTCAAAACCTGTAAATGCGGACGTGGTTAATCGTAGTGTTCCATCATTTTGTTTATTGAATAATTGGTCAAATCGTGGATTAGCATTGGCAGTTTTACGTTTAGACCATAGTTCAAGATATGCCTGTTTAAAGGTGTTGTGATTATCTTGGGCAAGCTTAAAAATTATAGACTCTTTATCTGCTCTTTCAGTAATATATTTTTCAAGTTTATCGAGGGTTTGTTCTTCAAGAATATTAACAATATGATGATAACTTAGAAATGCCATAATCGTTACTATTATAGAGATACGAATTCCAATACTTAATAGTGTTGACTTTGCTAATGACTTGTTAATCATCTGTTTTATTTCTTTTATATATGTTTTCAAAAAGTGCTTCTTTTACAGTTGTCTAATTGTTACTAGATTTCTACCACTATTTTTTGAATGATACAGAGCTTTATCCGACAAGCTAATCATCTCTTCCAATGAATTTGGCAGACCATAAGCTATGCCAAAAGATACAGTATAGCCTATTTCAATTCCATCTGCCTTTATGACATTTTTTTCAAAATGTTCTCTTACTCTTTCAAATAACTTTTGTGTATCCTCCAATGTGATATCTTCTAACAACATACAGAACTCTTCACCACCAACTCTAGCCACTAAATCAGATTTTCGTAAACTTTGACCTAAGATATGAGGAACCTCTTGAATAGCAATATCCCCTATATGATGTCCATATACATCATTTATAGTTTTAAAATCATCAATATCCATCATTACCACTGCAATGGATGTACCTT
Source organism: Sulfurimonas sp. CG01_land_8_20_14_3_00_36_23 (assembly GCA_002781365.1). Classification (GTDB taxonomy): domain Bacteria; phylum Campylobacterota; class Campylobacteria; order Campylobacterales; family Sulfurimonadaceae; genus Sulfurimonas. Next base: position 150,515 of record PETN01000016.1, on the reverse strand, counting down.
TTCTTTGGTTGTTAAAAAATATCGGTTCGCCAGCTTCGTAAAAATAGCGTCTGTTATAGCACCCTGTCATATAATCGCGTATTGCCTGTTCATTTAATTCTATGCTTAGTTGATGTGTGCGGCTATACAATTTACCGAGATAAAAGAGAAATGCCATCATTAGAAAAAGAGGTAAGGCATAAACAAAAGATTTGAGTATAACTACGAATGCATCTTCATAGTAAATAAACTTCCAAGGAGCGTTAGTAAACTTTTGAGAGTAAACATATTTACCATCTATCAACAAAACTTCCCCTTGTGTATCTTGCATATTTAGCAATTTATCACTTAGTAAAGTATCAGCTTTAATCACATCTTTTGTATTTGGCTCGGCAATATTATTCACTGCGATAACTTCATTTTCTTTGTTTATTATGAGGCTATGGCATGCTAATATATCCAATCTTTCTAACATGGCACTTTGTGACTCAAGTGTTATATCAAGTTCTGTAACACCGAGGAACGTCTCTTTATCATACAAAGGTAATCCAATCGTTACCATAAGTCCTAAGCCGCCATTATCAACATATAGCGGAGTAAAAAAGAGCTCCTTCTTCGGATTTATCTCTGGTGTTGCATAGCGCATCAATGGTTTATTTTTATATTCTGGCAGTAAAGCAAAATCCTTAGATTCTACAAATGGGTAGAGAGTAATAAAATCTTTATTTGAGTAATAATAGACCCAAGCATAATCTCTGTTTTGCTCTTTTATGAGTTTAAAGTAGCGTATAAGATAGAAGCTCATCTCCATCTCTTGGAGTGTTGCTTTATCTTTTTTTAGTCCACCATATCCAGATATGTTAGCTTTATCCTCGTATGCGACGCTCTTATCAAAAACTTTATCTGCCGTGTAATTGCCCTTTGCATTATACTCTTCAACTAGAGGTGCAAACTTCAATCGCATATACTCTTTATTATCAAGAATAAGATGTGCTGTAGCATTCAAATATTTAACTGCTTCTATACCGCCTTGAACATTAGCCTCAAGTTCTGTTTTAATGTTGTGTCCATTCTCATAAATTGAGTTCAAGTGCGTTTTATATCTATCTAAAAATACAACGATACTAAATATAAAAAGTAAAAATAGTGCTACTCTTACGTAGGATTTGACACTCTTTATGTTACTCATACTAATTTTTTTTGATTTAATTTCATAGTTTTCTCGTTTTAAATTATTTACGTATAAACTTATACCAAAAAAATAGTCTCATAAAGGTTCCATAGTCTGCATTATCATGGAACTATCAAGGAACTTTTATGAAATTATTTCGATGCGATTCTCATCGCAAGTTTACGCGCCACTGGAAAAACAAGCAAAACAGAGGGGAATGCTATAGCATACGCGACAAGCCATGCATGCAACCAAATAGCTATAAAATTATCAACGAATCCAAGATTGATAAATGAAATCGCTCCTGACATTATAAAACTCATAAAACCTGAGAGCAAAAGTGCCTGTACCTGATGAAGATATTTTACTGAAACCATTTTTTCTCCTATGTATGACTGCTACATGCAATCGAAATATTTTTGTCATTTGCATACTTTGCACCCCATGCAGTCATCATCTCTAGAACAGGACAAAGTGCTTTTCCATGTTCTGTGAGAGAGTATTCCACTTTTGGCGGTATTTGTTCGTAGATAACGCGTGTGACTAATCCATCCTCTTCCATCTCCCGAAGTTTTTGAGTCAGCATTTTTTGCGTTATTTTAGGCATAAGTCTAAGCATTTCACCATTTCTCAACACCTTTTTATCATACAAATGCCATAAAATAAGTCCTTTCCATTTGCCTCCTATCAACTCTATAGTCAGCTCAAATGGGCAGTTAAAGGGAGATTCAATCATATATAGTTACCTTTTAGTGTGTATAGTACTTTTTAGTACGTTCTTGATTTAATAATTAGTATAATATAAAATGCCCCCTTAGAAAATAATAAAGGAGTTCTACCATGAGAAATGATTTTGAAGCGGCGATGCATTTTCGCCATGCGTGTAAACTGTTTGATGAGACAAAAGCAATGAGCCAAGAGGATTTAAACTTTATCTTAGAAGCTGGGCGTTTAAGTCCTAGTTCATTCGGAATGGAACAGTGGCATTTTTTTGTCATTCGTGATAAAGCTATGAGAGAAGAGATTAAAAAAGTTGCGTGGAATCAAGCGCAAGTTACAACTGCTTCCGAGCTTATAGCTATTGTCTACAAAAAGCAGGTTCGTAGTAGTGATGCGTACATTCAAAGTGAGTTTGATAAGTTTCACTATCCAGATGGCGTGCGTGGTATGTATAAACAGTTTATAGACCCTCGAGAGGATGCGGCTTTAGAGAGTTGGTCTGCAAAACAAGTCTATATCGCTGCAGGAAATATGATGACTGCAGGTGCGTCTATCGGAATCGATTCCTGTCCTATGGAGGGTTTTGACAAAGATAGTGTTGAAAAAATCATAGGATTAGAGACTGAAAAATATGCTCTTGCTTTACTAGTCCCATTTGGTTACCGTGTAAATGAACAACCACCGCTCCACCGCTCGGAACTCTCTGAAATAGTAAGTTACTTATAAAAAAATATCTCGAAGGCATAAATGCCCTCGGATGTCAAACTACCTTATTTCCACATGCCTACTTTATTTTTTCTGCTACACAAACTCTGTTACGTCCACTCTCTTTTGCTTTATAAAGTGCATCATCTGCTTGATTTAAAAGTTCATCAATGTCAATAGCATCTTTGTCACTAGACATGACACCAAAAGATGCTGTAAACTTCGGAGGCTCTATATCTGTTGGCATTTCTACTTTTCCTTCTGACATCGCAATACGCAAGCGTTGGGCAACATTTTTTGCCTCTTCTACATCAGTCTTTGGCAATAAGACAGCAAACTCTTCGCCACCAATACGACCAATTATGTCTATTTCACGCAAAATTGTGCGACAAATTTCAGCAATCTTTTGCAGTACTAAATCGCCTACACTATGTCCATACTGATCGTTTACCTGTTTAAAATAATCAATATCAAACATAAGTAAAGAGATAGTATCACCATAGCGATGATGACGCACCAGTTCAGCTTCTGCCTTCTCGATAAAATAACGTCGGTTGGAAAGTCCAGTCAAATAATCAGTATATGCCCGACGCTCTAGCTCTTCACGTGAGTTTCTATGTTCTATTGCAATTGCAGCAAGATTCGCGGCAAAACTAATTCGCTCAATATCCTCAGCATTTGGATGAGCAGGTACTTTATGGTATATTGCAAAAGTACCCAGAACTTGACCATCAGTAGAAAGAATTGGCTCCGACCAACACGCTCTCAAGCCTGCACTTTGTGCAAGTTGCTTATAGGGCTACCAGTATGCATGTGTCATAATATCTTCAACAATAACACGTTCCGCAAGAAAAGCAGCTGTACCACAAGAACCAACTCCCATACCGATTTCTACACCATTGATTGCATCGTTATAAAACTCAGGAAGACTAGGTGCTGCAGTAGACAACAAATGTTTTCCATCCTCATCAAGCAATAATATACTGCAGAGGGAAGAGGATTCTTCATTCTCAATCGTATGCACAATATTATGGAGTATCTCACTTAAAGCTGAACCCTTTGCAACCATTCCAAGCATTGCGTCATGCGCTTGATTTCTTTGCTCACTTTTCCAATGCGCAGTCATATCGCTAAAATTCATCAGTCGTTTCTCACCAACCCATGAAGCACGAATAAAAACATGTCGTTTACTTCCATCTTTACATGTTATAGTAGCTTCCAATTCTGGGATAGGTGTACTCTTCTCTTTTGCAGCAAGCACTTCTAGACGCCATGGATTAATAAGCACTTTTTGATACTCTGGATCTGGGTATGCTTTGTTAAACCATGTTTTAATATCAGGTAAATCCTCAAGCGTGTAGCCAAAGAGCTTCGTAAACTGATGGTTTACATATTCTATCTTGCCATCACTATTTGACCAGCCGATTCCTATAGGCGCGAAATTCAAAATATCTTCAAGTTCTATACGCTGTTCATCACTCTTATTCAAGTCACGCTCAAGCGTTATCTGGCGCAGTCTTGCCAAACCACTGGAAGCTAACATTTGAGCCATCCCAACCATGCATTCCATAAGAGATTCCATCTGTTCTTTTTCGACAATAGGTACAGCACGAATGGCTTCAATATATTTGGCTTCGTCATAATCAAACTCTTTCGCTCTTTTACGAAAAAACTCCATTTCAGGCGTTTCACTTAGAACTTGTCCCAAAAATAAAGTTGCAAGTCGATGACCTTCAATGACAATAGGTGTCGCATAATCAAGAAGTCCATTTTTACACTTGGAACAAGCTATATCATCCTCATGCAGGCTCTGCATAAGCTCAATATTACTCTCTTGACACTGCTGATTTGTTTGTGTATTGATGCGGTGAAATAGGGCACAGGCATTCGTCCAACCAATCTGAGAAAGAAGTTCACCATCTTCGGCTACAAGTCCATTTGGAATTCCAGTAGCTTTGTATAAACTTTCCATCAATCGTTCAAAGGCAGCGATATCCACTAAATTACTAAATTTAAGATTCTCTTCCCACTCTTGTGTAGTTATAACCATCTTTTTACTCTCTACCATTTCCCCACTTTCAATACTAAAAATTTATTGCTCTAATTTTATTTAAAAACATCTTTATATAACCTATACAAGTCCCATTTCCACATGCCAATAGAGTTCTTAGTAATACTAAACTTCTCTATGGTTTCAATATAAATTTTATGATAATTGCACTTAATTGTAGGATTCTTATAGTTTAGGATTTTGAAGGCTTGTAAAAAAAGGATGGTGCGACCGGGGAGATTTGAACTCCCACACCCGTAAGGCACTACCACCTCAAGGTAGCGTGTCTACCGTTCCACCACGGTCGCATTTTTAAAGAAAAGTTAAAGTTGTCAATCCTAAAAGGATTGACTTGAGGTACTTTTGGTTGATTAACCTAAGTATGGGTTAGCGTAAAGTGCGATTAACGCAATTACTAGTGCATAAATAACTTGAGCTTCGATCATTGCAAGAGCGATGAACATTGTAGTCATAAGTTTAGCACCTAAACCTGGGTTACGAGCAGTTCCAGCGATTGTTGCAGCAGCAGTATGACCCATACCGATTGCTCCACCTAATGCAGCAAGACCAAGACCAAGACCAGCAGCGATCATTGAGTATGCTTTAAGAGTTTGGTTAGCAACCTCACCATCATTAGCGAATGCAGCAGTAGCAAGAGCTACCATTAAAAATAAAACTTTTTTCATATTTATCTCCTATATTTATTACAACTACTTTCGGATAGCGTAACCCCATTTTTCAATGAAGCAACCCAAACATAAATGCTCAGATTTCCCTACTAGAAATTGATTTGCGGAGTATACATAAAAAGTAATAAATTGAAGTTTAAATGAGATAAATAGTTAGGCTCGACCTAAAGAGATTTTATTCCCTTTAAATTCTAAGATTTCAACTGAAATTTTTTCACCTTCGCTCAAGACATCTGAAACTTTTTCTACTTTATGGTCTGCTACTTTAGAGATGTGAAGAAGTCCATCTGTTCCATCTGGGAGTTCTATAAAAGCACCGAAATCAACGATTTTTTTCACAGTTCCTTCATGTTTGTCACCAACTTCATATTTTATCTTAGCAATTTTTGGACTATTTACAATCCCTTCAATATGTCCTCTTGCACCAGCCACACCTGTTTTGTTTTTACCAGTGATTTTAACTTTTCCATCTTTTTTATCAATATCAATGGCTACTTCAAATTTTTCTATCATTTCACGAATTGTTTTACCTGCTTGGCCTATGATTTCACCTATAAAACTTGGATCTATATGAAAGAAATCAACACTTGGTAAAACACCATCATTCAACTCTATCTCTTTTTCAGAGGCAATCATAATATCGATAATGTGCGTTCTTCCTGCTTTGGCTTGGTAAAGTGCCTCTTTAAGAACATCTAAACTTACTCCGCCTAGTTTAATATCCATCTGCATTGCAGTGATACCCTCTTTCGAACCAGTTACTTTAAAATCCATATCTCCATCATGATCTTCAAGACCCATAATATCTGAGAGAATAGCATATCTATCCCCATCACTTACCATCCCCATAGCGATACCAGCGACCACATCACTTGTCTCTATATCAGCGGCTTTAAGCGCCATATAACCACCACACACTGTAGCCATAGATGAAGAACCATTAGATTCTAAAATCTCTGAAACAAGACGAACTGTTTGACCGTCTAAGTTTACAATAGGCTCTAGGGCGCGTTTTGCTAAGTTTCCATGTCCTAGCTCACGTCTTTTCGTACCCATAATCGGTGAAGCTTCTCCTACAGAAAAGCCTGGAAAGTTGTAATGCACCATAAAGTTCTCATTTTGAGTTCCCTCTTCTGTGAGTGTTTCAAACATTTGTGCATCTTTTGGTCCACCCATAGTCAGAACCACTAGAGCTTGTGTTCCTCCACGTGTAAAGAGGCATGAAGAGTGTGCACTTGGGAGAACATTTGTGCTGATGGTAATAGGTCTGACTTCAGTGAGAGCTCTTCCATCTGCACGCACTCTTTCATTTAAAATTTGTGCACGAACTTCCTCTTTTTTAACCTTCTCAATCGCATCTTTTAACTCTACCTCAACCCACTCCTCTTTTTCTAAAAGGATTTTCTTTCTTAGATGTCTGAGTGCTGTTGAGCGCTCTGATTTTGCCATTTGAGTCATAGCGATTTTTATATCTTCTAAATGTATGCTTCTAACATATTCAACCATTTCATCATTGATTGTATGTGCCTTATACTCCATCTCTATTGTCTCTTTTTTAAACGATGCGAACTGCTCTTCATACTTTGCATTGGATGCAAAAAGAAGTGCCTCTGCTTTTTCAAATACATTTATTAGCTCATCTTCAGGCATTGCATTTGAGATATGTGTGGAGAGAACTCCTGTTGCCATTGTTGGGTCGAGCATAGGGTCGATAAACATATCATTTACTTCTACTTTCTCACCGCCAAAAGAGCGCATCTCTATCATAAGAAGTTCTTTGCTAGTTCCTGAGAGGTAGAGGTCAAGTGTTGAGTTTTTAAGCTCTGAGAGCGTTGGGTTTAAAACAAGTGCACCATCAACTTTCGCCGCACGAACAGCGGAAACAGAGGTATTAATATCTATGTTTGAAGTATAGAGTGCAGCAGATGCAGCATTGAGTGCCAAGACTTGTAAATCGGACTCTTTATCGGCGCTAAATACAAGAATTGTAATCTGTGTAGGATAACCAAACCCTTTAGGGAAAAGTGGACGAATAGAACGGTCAACAATACGAGACGTTAAAGTCTCAAAATCACTTGGTTTTGTCTCACGCTTAAAAAAACCACCTGGTAATTTTCCAGCCGCATATGTTTTTTCAATATATTGCACTGTAAGAGGCAAGAAATCATCTTTTACTATCTCTGTTTCATCTATAACAACTGTCGCAAGAATAACCGTATCTCCAGATTTTAACCAAGCCGCTCCATTTGCCTGTTTGGCTACACTTCCAAAAGAGTACTCTTCCACTCTGTTTTTCAACTCTACATTTACATCATATTTCATTATTTATCCTCAAGTAATTTTTCAATTGTATCTTCGTCTATCGTCTCAAACTCTTCATAGTAGAGTGATGTTTCAACATAATCATCTATTTGATGAATGTAAAAAACATCATCAGCAAACTCATCTAATTTTTCCAGCACATCACTTGGCAAAATAGGCACTGCTATATAGATAGCTTTGGGACGTTGAGCCAAAATCGTTTTAACAGCAGATATCAGCTTTAGCCCTGTTTCACTCCCCTCATCTACAAGGAGTACCACTTGACCTTTCATAGATGGAAAGTGTCTTCCTTTTCTGTACTGGTAGATATAACTCAGTATTTTCTCTTCATGTTTTCTTCGTGCTTCGCCATAAATATAATCATACTTTATCTCAAATGCAGTGACAAGTGCTTCATTTATAACTATCTCTTCGCCCTCACTCACTCTTGCTATTTCGCATTCATCATTATTTGGCGCATAGATTGCTTCTGAGAAGAGAAACTCTATAGGGTTCAAGAAACGCCCTCTTAAGAATGAAGAGAGGGAGAGCCCCCCAGAAGAGACTGCAACCAACTTCCAAGACTCATCTTTAAGCTTTTGCATCGGGATAACATCATGTAACTTTTTAGCGGCGTCTTCTCTACTTTTGAAAATATTCTTATATGTTTTCATCCTACTACAATCCTCGTAAGTTATCAGGAAGTCTAGCCGCAAAATTTGAGGACTGAGTTCCAGGTGCCATGATTGGTTTTAGAACAATCGTAAAATAAAGGTATCTATCATACACGGAAGAGGAGCTATCTTGAGCCAAGACAGGTCTATTGTTCTCAACATATCTTAGTCCAAATTCCCAACATCTTTTTTTGTACATGAAACCTATCTCTGCACTCTTTTTTAATGCATACTCCATATCATAATCAAACCTGACGTTATAAGAGTAATGTGAATCGTAAGTATAACTAGCACTTGATGTAATATAGCTTGTATAAGGTGAAGAAATATCTGTTGCTTCAAAAAATGTATCTTTGTATAAATGAGACAGAGAAATATTAAACCCATAGGCATTATAAGAAATCTGATTAAAAAATTTAGATAAAGAGTTTTCATCATAATTATAAAAAGCATTACTATAGAGATTAATATTACTCGTTATTTGATAAACAAGTTCATTTTCCAACTCGCCTAAACTGGTTTTCTCTTCATAAGCAATATTCTGAGCAACTCTATGATGTATTTTTTGTGCCCCTGCTATGTCATAAAGATATTGTGAAAAACTTAATTGCAGATATTCCTGCACGCCACTAATATTGTAAAATTCACACTGTGCGCTGCTTTTATTTACTGCTTCGGAACAAAACTCTTTATTCTCTTCATAAAACCCCGTTCTACTTTGAGAGCCATTGAGCGTATAAGTTGCACCAAAGCCCACTACATGCGTAAAATCTTCATACGCTTTAGTTAATTGTGTTGACGCTTGAAGAACATTATAATTTCTTAGAAAAATTCCATCGTTGTAAATGCCTGTCGGGGTATCTTCATCGCCACTAAAACTTGAGTGTTGTCCATAAACCTGAGCCTTATAAGAGATATTAAGGTATTCATCAAAGAGTGTTGTTTGAAGAGTAACAGGTATATTTAGATTTGTTTGAACAACTTTTTTATTTATATCTCTATGAATATTGTTCGTTTGCAAATCAAAGTTATACAAAAGATGGTTTCCAAATAAGCTATCAAGATAGTAGTGGTATTGAAATGTAGGTAGTTTTTGAAGGGTCTCTTCATTTTTTTCTAGCGTTAAATCTTTATAATATTTAAAATAGGAAGCGAAATAGTTCTTATCTGTGTTGTAAAACATGTTGACTCTTGAGAGAAGTTGCGTGGAAGTTGCATTTTGAGTTGTATCATTGCTTGCGAGATTGATATAATCAACATCATTCATATTGTTTGCATCCACATAGAGTCCTGATTGACCCTGCAGTGAACTTCCAAAGAGTTGGTTGATGAAGTCACTATTTTCATAGTTAAATTTCAATCCATAATGTGTATCATGCGCCAAATTATTTGTTTCATAATAGGATGGTTTCTCTTTAAAATATCCAGCAGTGAACTCTCCCTTGGAAATCCAACTATCAACAAATCTAAATGTAGAGTAAATACCATATCCACGACTTGTTCTTGTTTGAGGCTTAAACTCTAAATCCCACCAGTTTTGCTCTGCAATATAAAAAGGTTGTTCAAAAAAGAGACCCTCTTTATCAGAGATTCCTATTCCTGGTTGTAAAAGTCCTGTTCGTCTTGTTGTGTCTAAAGAGTAGCCAAAATAGGGCGTATAAAAAACTGGTATGTCATAGATGTAGATTCTTGTATTGTAGAGATTCAGCCATTTTGTGTCTGAATTATAAGAGGAGGATGAAAACTCCATAGTCCAAAGTGGATCGGTAGGATCACAGCCACTCATAACCCCAGACTCAATATCTATATCTTTATCATTTGTTATGCCTTCATCTCCACAAAGCCAAACATTTGAACTATTCTCAAGCATAAAAAAAGGTTTAAAACTTCTCTCTTTTTTTTCTATGTTTAATTTTGCTCTGTCGCCGAGAAGCTTATACTCTTTTCCTTGCGTTGCTCGGATATTTCCAAAGAGTTCAAGTTCACCGCTACTTTTGTCATACACTGCTTCTTTAGCACTCAAATAGTAATCTTTGTAGATGACCATCACTTCACCATGTGCTTTTACGATATCGCCTTGAGATTCCATGGAAGTTGCATAGATTTCAACTTTATCATCTGCATTTAAAAAGGAGATGCAAACCAATAAAAAAAAAGAGAGGAGTTTAAGCATCTACAACCAAGGTTTTTGCTGTTTTATCATGCCATGCTTGGCGTGAAGGATCTAACACTCCCCACAAAAATCCAAGATAAAAAAACATCTCGCTGATGACACGGAATATTGCGCGGTTTAAGGCACTAAGAACATTGGGACTTTGAAGCGTTTTTATCTCTATCACTCTAATTTTCATTGCGATTTTACCTAAAGTAGCTCCATACTGCATGACAAAAAAAGCTTGATAAATAATCTTCATTGACATATACTCCAACACAAAAGCATTCGTTAAATTGATGATTTCTTCTGTTGTTGCAGCGGATGAGAAAGCGTCCCATAAGGCAAATACAAGTAAAAATGACAATAAGAGTTCATCTATCACAAAAGCTATTGCTCTCTTTTTTGTCTCTGCTAAAACAATCCCTTCATTATAAAGTCTGTTTTGTAACTCTTCATTCATCTATTGGAGTGCCTGATACGCTATATCTGTACGAAGTTGTTTGCCTGCGAAGTGAACTTGACCACATCGCATGTAAGCTCTGTCTCTCGCTTCTTTGATACTATCGCCTAAGCCAACACAGACTAAGACTCTTCCACCATCCGCGTAGAGAACACCATCTTCCATGCTCACACCTGCATAGGAGATATGAGTAAAATTTTTCACCTCTTCATGATGCACTTCATCTACAATTATTTCAGCAGGCGTTGAGTTGGAGTATGGATAGTTTTTACTCGCCATCACGACTCCAACTGCGAACTGTTTTGAGAACTCTACTTTTATCTCATTCAATCTGTTTGTAGATGCTTTGAGAAACATATCTGAAACACTTGATGTCATAAGTGGCATAAGGATTTCACACTCAGGATCACCAAAACGCACGTTAAACTCTAAAGTAATAGGCTCGCCGTTTACAACCATGATGCCAATAAAAAGTACACCTTCAAAAGGTGCGCCCTCTTTTTGCATGCCATCGAGAGTTGGTCGGATAATTCTCTCTCGTACTTTTTGATAAAGGGCTTCATCCACAAGTGGTGTCGGAGCGTATGCACCCATCCCACCTGTGTTTGGACCCTCATCATTATCATGAAGTCTTTTGTGATCTTGTGCGGCTGGAAGTAAAATATAATCCTCTCCATCACAAACAGCGAACATAGAGAGTTCATACCCATCTAAAAACTCTTCCACGATAACTTTAAGTCCCGCATCTCCAAAACTTTTTCCACTGAGCATTTCGCTAATTGCGATTTTTGCCTCGTCATGATTTTGTGCAATAATTACACCTTTACCACCACAAAGTCCATCCGCTTTTACAACGATTGGAGCAGTTAAACTGTCCGCAAATTTAAAAGCATCTTCAATCGAATCCGTCTCAATATATCTGGCTGTCGGGATTGCATATTTTGCTAAAAAGTTTTTCATGTAAACTTTAGAGCCTTCAAGTTGCGCTGCCTCTTTGCTAGGTCCAAAAATCACCAAACCTTCTGCTTTAAAAATATCTACAACACCATCTACAAGGGGAGCTTCTGGACCTACAATTGTGAGTTCTATTTTATTCTCTTTTGCCCATGATGCTAAATCATTATAATCTTTAATATTTAGGTTTGTACCCAGTGTACCTGTTGCACCATTTCCAGGTTGAAAAAAAAGTTCATGTTCTGCATCTTCGTTTGAAATTGCACGCGCGATAGAGAACTCTCTCCCACCATTACCTAAAATTAATATTTTCATTTATGCTCCATTATAGTTTAAAAAAAAGTGATTAAATAAGATATAAAAAATAGACCTCAGTTAAAAACTCGTAGACAATAACCCAAGCGGCCGTCTCGTAATTGGCTTGGTTCTAAAAGCCGAATTTGGGCGAAGAGAGTGCTTTATAACGGCGACATTTTCATCGGCAGAGTCAACATACCTCAAGCGAAAACACCAACACACTAAAGCTCTACGTATTCGCAGTTTGAAAATGTAGAACCCTCATATACACGAAGTCTCGAACCACTCAGATTATTAGTGTCATTATACAAAAAGGATACTTGATTTTTCTTTTATAGACGTAAAGCAATATCCATACAGTTCTCAATTGTTCTCTCTTTTGAGACAATATACTCAATATCACGAGGTAAAGCTTTTGCGGTTGTTTCACCAATGACAATAATCTTAGAATCCTGATTAATAGTATGATTATCTAAAAAGCAGTTTACGCTTGAGGGTGAAGTAAAAATAAGAACTGCGTTTTGCTCTATTTCCACATGCCGTATATTTTGTGAACATTGGCTTTTATAAACAACAACAGTATCAATATTGCAACCCTCTCTTTGGCATGTGGAAATAAAATCTGAGGCTATCACTTCCGCACGTAAATAGAGCCATCTCTTGGCATGTGGAAACTTTTGAATTGTTTTAGACAAATCCTCTCCATACCCATTTCCACATGCCAAAACTTTTCCACCCAAAGCTTCATAAGCCTCTGCACTTTTTTTTGAAACACATAAGCTTGGTATATGAATGTATTCACTTTTATCATACTGTTTTAAAGCCTCACTCGCTTGCTTTGAAGTAATAATAAGATAGTCATATTTGGAAAAATCTATAGTAGGTTTAAGAAGCTCGATCTCCAAGGAAGCGACATTGATAGCCTCTGGATGTTTTGAAGTTGAAAAAAGATAAATAGGTTTTGGCATCTGTCAGCCCTTTTTGGTTGAGGGTGGAGCGAGATATTAAATCTCTACTCCCATTCGATTGTAGCAGGTGGTTTAGATGAAATATCGTATACAACTCTATTAATTCCGTCCACTTCATTAATAATACGACGAGAAATTCTCTCTAGTAAATCATGTGGAAGATGTGCAAATGTTGCTGTCATTCCATCCACTGCTTCAACGACTCTTACACAAACTGTATTGTCGTATGTACGGTTATCACCCATAACACCAACAGATTTTACATTGAGCAGGACTACAAATGCTTGCCATGTTTTAGCATAGTACCCACTTGCTTTTAACTCATCTATCAAGATAACATCCGCCTCACGAAGAAGCGTTAAATCAGGTACATTTACATCTCCCATGATTCTAATAGCGAGTCCTGGTCCAGGGAATGGATGACGGTTAATCATCGCTTCTGGTAAGCCTAACTCTAAGCCGATTTTACGAACTTCATCTTTAAAAAGTTCACGTAGAGGTTCGATAAGCTCAAAATCCATCCAATCTGGCAAACCACCAACATTGTGGTGAGATTTGATAACTTCAGATGGACCATTGACTGAAATCGACTCAATCACATCAGGGTAGAGTGTCCCTTGTGCTAAAAACTTGATACCATCATGTTTTTTAGCCTCTTTTTCAAACTCTTCTATAAAAGTATGCCCAATGATTTTTCTTTTTGTCTCTGGGTCACTTACGCCAGCTAATTTTCCTAAAAAGCTATCAACTGCATCTACAGTGATTAAAGGCACTTTAAGATTGATTCTAAAAATCTCTTCAACCTGCTCTCTTTCGCCTTTTCTTAAAAGTCCATTATCTACAAATACAGGAACAAGTTGATCACCTATCGCTTCATAAAGAAGAGCGGCAACAACAGAGCTATCCACTCCACCGCTTAAACCACAAAGAACTTTTCCAGTTCCTACTCTTTGGCGAATAGATTTGATTTGCTCTTTTAAAAAGTGTTCCATTTTCCACTTCTCAGTCACTCCGCAAATATTTTTTGCAAAGTTACGAAGCATTAAATAACCCTCTTCAGAGTGCTGTACTTCTGGATGGTACTGCATAGCATAGACACGTTTTTCTTCATTTGCTATGGCTGCATAAGGAGAGTTTTGTGATGTTGCAATCGGGATAAATCCCTCTGGAAGAACATCCACTTTATCACTATGACTCATCCAAACAATACGCCCATCATCACAATCTGCTAAAAGAGGAGAGCAACCCTCTCCAATCTGCTTGATTGTAAGCTCAGCTTTTCCATACTCATGGTGACTTGAACGGATAACACTTCCACCAAAATCGACTGCGATTCTCTGCATTCCATAGCAGATTCCAAGAATAGGAATCCCCATGTTGTAAACACCTTGGTCAACGACGTAAGCATCTTTGTTATATACAGAAGATGGACCACCGCTAAGAATAACACCTTTAGGATTTTTTGCTTTAATATCTTCTACGGAAGTATGGTAAGGAAGAATTTCACAATAAATTTTATCTTCACGGAGACGACGCGCTATAAGTTGAGTATATTGAGAACCAAAATCTAAAACTATGATACTAACATTTGTCATTGGAGGGACCTTTTAAGAGATATAATAAGTAAGTTTGAAAGGATACTATAAATAATATTAATGTTTGATTTGAGGGAGGAGAGTAGCTTCTACACACGAGAAGTGTAAAAGCTTAAAAAGAGTGTTTGTTAATGTTTTATATAAAGACCGAGTATCTCAAACTGAAGATACCAGATAGTAACCGAAGCAGCATACCCTATAAAGATAGTCCATGCATATTTCATATGAGAGCCGAAAGTATAAATTCCTGGTAGTTTACCCATTACACCAACACCTGCAGCTGAGCCAAAACTAATCAATGAACCACCAACACCAGCAGTTAAAGTTACAAGCATCCATTGGTCAAGTCCCATCACTGGATTTGCTTTTAAGATTGCTGACATTACTGGTACGTTATCTACAATAGCTGAGAGAAAACCAACTCCGATATTTGACCAAGTTGGTCCAAGAACTGAAGGGTCATATACTACAGCAGCTAAAGCTAGCCAGCCTAAGAAGTAGAGTGCTCCAACAGAAGCTAAGATACCAAAGAAAAAGAGAAGTGTGTTGTTCTCTATCTTACTCATAGACTCAAAAATATTAAGTTTTGAGTTGTATTTTCTCTTTAATCCATATTGGAAAACTTTAAGCACAGCAAGACCAAACATCATTCCCCACATAGCTGGAAGATGAAGAACTTGATGCGATAAAACAGCGGAGATAATAGTGAAAATACCAAGTCCTATAACAATATTTGCACCATGCATCATCTCTGGAGCTTTTTCTGCTGTAGCATCAAAATCTGGTTTTGTTCTAGGAACAAATCTGCTAAGCAGATAAGCTGTTATCAAATAACCTCCGATAGAAGCAGGGAACAAAAATAAGAAATCTGAAAAAGCACCCTTACCTGATGTCCAAGCCATAAGCGTTGTAATATCTCCAAAAGGACTCCAAGCACCACCTGCATTTGCCGCTACAACGATATTGATAGCACCAGGGACAAGAAAGTTTTTATTCTCACGCTCTATTGTTATTAAAACAGTTGAGAGGATAAGTGCAGTTGTGAGGTTGTCTGCAATTGGCGAGATAAAAAATGCTAAAAAACCTGTAAGCCAGAAAAGTTTTCTGTAGTTATACCCTTTTGAAACGAGGCTATATTTTAGTTTTTCAAAAACATTCATATGAATTAAAGTCTCTATATAGGTCATAGCAACAAATAAGAAGAAGAAAATTTCCGCTATTTCAAGAATAAGATGTTGTGCTTGAACATGGACTAAATCCATGTTTAAATGGTTAAGTGCATAATATCCTGCAATAAGCATAAACATGACTGTTCCTGCAAAAAGAGCAGGTTTTGCTTTATCAATATGATACTTTTCCTCTGTAGCTACAAAGTAGTAAGCGACTATAAATATCATCAAACATGTGATACCTACCCATGTAAAAGTTAAATCAGGGATTACCTCGGAAGAGGCTCCACCACTTGCATATGTCAAACTAATGCTAAGCATTAGCATTATCAATAATTTCATCATTATTGTCCTTTTTTATAAAATGTACCCCGATTGACTCGTCCCGAGCAAGGGCCGACTCTACAATCTCTTTTGCAGTCAGTAAACGAAATTTGAGAAGTTTACCTATTTTTTGATTTAAAAGAGCATTAATTTCACTTAATGCTTCATTTAAACCTCTCTTTGTTCTCACGATTGATACATTTTTCCACATAATATGACGAAGTAGATTCTTTTTCTCTTTATCATCTTTTAAACTCATTACCTCATCAGAAACTTCAAACTCGATACTCTCTTTTTTATGCGGATTATTTAAGATATCTTCTACCGCTTTTTTTGCAAACACCAAGCCTTCAACCAATGAGTTTGAAGCGAGTCTATTTGCTCCATGAACTCTCGTTGATGCAACTTCACCTATAGCGTAGAGTGATTTTACACTTGGAACACGACCACACAGGTCACTTTTGATGCCCCCGATTGCATAGTGAAAAGCAGGAGATATGGGAACTCTTTGCATAGGTACATCAAAACCTAAATCTGTTAAATTTTTATAGATATTTGGAAATCTGTTTATAAAATAGAGATACTCAAAGTTTTTCAAAGAGAGATAAACCTTCATCCCAGTTTTTTTAGAGTGCATATAGATTGCTTTACTTACAATATCACGTGAGGCAAGTTCTCCTCTCTCATCATAATCAAATAAAAATCTTCTTCCCTCTTCATCCTCAATCGTAGCACCCTCGCCTCTTAGTGCCTCCGTTAAGAGCATTTTTTGTGCATTGTTACTGTTTACAAAAACAGTAGGATGAAACTGCAACATCTCCATGCGTTCCAACTCTATACCTTTTAAAACACAAAGACCTTGCATGTCAGCACTTATACAAGGAGCATTCGTGTGATATTCAAAAAGTGAACCAACTCCACCACTTGCAATAATGACACTATCAGCATATAAGTTTCTACTCTCTCTATGGTCAAGTACGGTGACTCCGTAACATTCGCCATCTTTTATAAGCAAATCAACAACTCTAGCATCGGACATCAGAGCATGTGGATTTTGAGTCAGTAAAAAGTAGTGTAAGTACCTGCCTGTTGCATCTCCCCCTGCATGAACAATTCTCTCTTTTGAATGTGCCGCCTCTTTTGTATAGAGAAGATTTCCATCTTTATCTCTGTCAAACTCAAAGCCATGACTTATTAAATCATCGATGACTTCTCTAGAATTTTGACTCAAAACATCCACAGCTTCTTCGCTGCAAAGCCCAGAACCAGCTTCTAAAGTATCTTTGATATGCAGAGGTATATCCTCTTTATCTACAGCGAGAGCGACACCCCCTTGTGCATAAAAAGTGTTACATTTGAAAGTCTCTCTTTTGTTAATAACAAGGACTTTTTTATTTTTCGGCAGATTTATAGCTGCATAAAGCCCTGCAACTCCAGCACCTATGATGATGACATCATATTTTATATGTTTATTTAACTGTTTCATTGGCATCTTTACTTGGTTCTTTTATAATAAATTTTACATTATTATCACCACTTGGTGTCTTATCTAAATAATATGGACCTTTTTTGTACCCGCAAGCACTCAAACCTAATAAAAACATTGCTATAATTACCAGATGAAAAATGCTAGTCAAATTATAAATTCTATTCAAAATAAACCTCAATTTTCTAAGCTTTCTCGATACAAATGTATCAAGAGAATAGAATCAATATTTATACCTGCGCTACAGAAGATGATAAAGTTCTCATACATAAAAAATGATACGCTTTTTTTCGTGCTTAGTCATCCAGCAGGCAAACAAGAGTTTGATAATAATATAGAAAATATTAAAAGTGCTTTAAAGTTCCACATGCCCAAAGAGTGTGCGGATACACCCTTTAAAGATATTAAAGCTTTTGTCACACATACCCCTCTAAAAAAAGAGAGTCCAATCAAAAAAGTAGAGATGTATTATCCAGAGAGAGCCACAGGTAATTTCAGTGTAGATATTCAAGATGAGAAACTCAATTCTCTTGTCAAAAGCATACAAGAAATCATAAAAGCAAAAAAATGACACTTGAACAGACCATAAAACAGCTTCCCTCTTCTTCGGGCATCTATCAATACTTTGATAAAAATGGACACCTTCTTTATGTCGGAAAAGCCAAAAATCTCTCCAATCGAGTAAAGAGCTACTTTCATTTTACACCTGAACTACGGGCAAATTCCACGCTCTCTTCAAGAATCACAAAAATGATTAGCCAAACCGTAAGTATGAATTACATCGTTGTAAATTCTGAACACGATGCTCTGATTTTAGAAAATTCTCTCATAAAGCAGTTAGCTCCAAAGTACAACATTTTACTTCGTGATGATAAAACATATCCCTATATCTATATAGATAACGCTCAAAAGTATCCAAGATTTGATATAACAAGAAAAATTATTAAAAATGCTGATGTTACCTACTTTGGTCCTTACTCTGTAGGGGCTAGAGACATCTTAGACTCTATCTATGAAACATGTAAATTGGTTCAAAAAAAGGTCTGTTTAAAATCAAAAAAAGCCTGTCTCTATTACCAAATAGGCAAATGTCTTGCTCCATGCGAGTTAGAAGTTCCACATGCCAAATATCAAGAGGAACTAAATTTAGCTTTAGAACTGATTTTAAATAAAAAAGTGCTTATCAACAAACTGACTGAGAAGATGAGTTTTTATGCTGAGGAGATGCGCTTTGAAGAGGCAGGTGAACTTCGAGATAGAATTGAGAGGATAAACCGCTCGGAAATAAAAAGTGAAATAGACTTGGCAAGTGATGAGAACTATGATATTTTTGTTTTACATAACTCGGATACAAGAGCTGTGGTTGTACGAATATTTATGAGAAATGGGAAAATAATCTCATCCTCACACGACTTCATAAACCTCAATGAGGGGTACGACGAAGATGAACTTTATCAAAGAGTGCTTCTTGATTTTTATGCAAATGAAAAACCGCCAATTATTGCACCTATTTTAGTCATGAAAAAGTTTGCGGGGATAGATATTATAGAGGAACATTTAAGCAGAGTTTTTGAGAAAAAAGCCATAATAAAAGCACCTTTAAAAGGGGACAAAAAGCAACTCATTGATTTAGCTATTTTAAATGCTAAAGAGCTTTTAAAAAGAGATAAAAGTAGTGATTTGAGTAAACTTTTATCTGAAACTAAAGAGCTATTATCCCTCCAAAGAGTACCAAACAGAGTGGAAGTTTTTGACAACTCCCACATGGCAGGAGTTGCAACTGTTGGAGCAATGATTGTCTATGAGAATGCACAGTTTGATAAGAAAAACTACAGAACTTATCATCTAGAAGCAAAAGATGAATATGCACAAATGCGTGAAACTTTAACAAGACGAGTAAACTCTTTTGCCAAAAATTCTCCACCAGACTTATGGATTATTGATGGGGGAACAACACTTTTAAAACTTGCAATGGAAATTTTAGAATCTAGTGGTGTTTTTATCGATGTGATTGCCATCTCAAAAGAAAAAATTGATGCGAAATCGCATCGTGCAAAAGGGAAAGCGCACGACATTTTACACACAAAAGATAAGAGTTTTAAGCTAAGTCCAAACGATAAAAGACTCCAATGGGCACAGAACTTAAGGGATGAAGCCCATAGAAGTGCCATCACTTTTCATAAAAAAACAAAACTTAAACTTGATAAAGAGTCCAAACTGCTCAACTTAAATGGGATATCTCAAGCAAAAATTGTAAAGCTGTTAAATCATTTTGAAACATTTGAATCTTTGAAAGGAAAAACCCTAGAAGAAATCAGCTCAATTTTAAATATTAAAGATGCAAAAGTAATTAAAAATATTTATAAATAAGTTTTATTTTCAATCATTTATGATATATTTGTGAGAATTATAGTTATTTTTTATATAAATTGAGGTTTTTAATGCATAAAGTAACTCCCATAGATCAAGAATATATATATGAAGGGAAAGTTATTATCAGTCAAACTGATTTAAAAGGTGTTATTACATTTGCAAATCGACAGTTTTGTGCAATAGCAGGCTACACAGTTGAAGAACTTGTAGGAAGCCCACATAATATTATAAGACATCCAGATATGCCAAAAGCGGCATTTGAAAAAATGTGGGCAACTATTAAAGGTGGTCAAATTTGGAATGGTTTAGTGAAAAATCTTCGTAAAGATGGCTTATACTATTGGGTGGATACCGAAATCATGCCTATTAAAAATGAAGCTGATGAAATCACAGGTTATATGGCCGCTCGAAAAGTCGCTTCAAGAAAAGATGTAAAAGAGACTTCAGAAATCTATCAAAAAATGCTCGAAGCAGAATTATAAGGAATATCAATGCTGATATACAATTACCAAAAAGAATTTTTAGGAATCGATGAAGCAGATTTAAAAGCTCTTGGCTTCTCAAATTTATTACAACTTCGAAGCGAATCAGCTGATTTCGCAGATTTGTTTGTGAAAACTCCTGGCTATGTGCATAACTTTAAACATGTACACTGGATAGACTTTATTGCATGTGCTCAAAGTAGTGAAGATTCAAAAGTAATCATCCATGCTAAAAATAAAAATTATAGAGCGACTATTCATATTAATACAGCTTATCTTATCGACAATCCATCTCAAAAAGCATATTTCATTACTCTAGCAAATTTAAGAGAGTTGTCTTCAATAGAAAATGGGCAAATAGCACATGCTATTCAAGAGAAGCCAGCGCCAAAAACGACAACTGCAAAAACAGCACTCTTTGCCAACCAAAACCTAGAAGAACTTCCAACAAACCCTCAAGATGAAATTATTGAGATAGAGTCCTTCGGAGCTGTTGCGCAAGACCCTTATGAGTTTGAAGATAAGAGTGTTATTATCGACACCTTCGACACTTCAACAACTGAGGTTATAGAAGATGAATATGATGATGAAATTTTCCTAGAAGAAAAACCAAAGATTCAAGAGAGAGAAGTTCCCCAAGAAATAAACACTTCAACTTCTAATAACTTTGCAGATGAAGATATTAAACTTGATTTAGACATGGATGATTTAGATTTTGAAGAGACTATACCGCAAGAGAGTGCAACTAAAATTAAAGAGAGCACAGTACAAAAAGAGAGTATAGTCGAAAAAACTCCACTGCCATCTTCAAGTAGTGATGCAAACTTCGAGAACGAGTACATCTATAATCCTAAGGTCGCATCCGATGAACTTGGACTTCCAATTGATTTAATCGAAGAATTTATTGGAGACTTCATTGCTCAAGCTGCTGAATTTAAGGAAGAAATCTATACTTCTTTGACGAATGGGGATATGGAGAATGTCAAAGTTTTATCTCATAAACTCAAAGGGGTTGCAGCTAATCTAAGAGTAGAAGATGCTTTTGAAGTTTTATCTATTGTCAATACTTCAAGTAATTACGATGAAATAAAAATTAATTTAGACCGTTTCTATAAGATAATAGCCAAGTTGTCAGGTGAAAGTATAGAGAACACGCCTGTATCACCACCACAAATATCCCAAACTGAAACAAAAGAAGAGGAAGTGATTGATACAGATGACTTCGAGATTAGCTTCAAAGTAGAAGATGAACCCGTAGCAGTTGCTCCTACACTAGAAGAGTCTTATATGGATAACACTCCTTACGAGGAGCCAAAGCCTGTACAAGACGAGGAAGACTTCGAAATCAATGAGGAGTTGTTGCAGATAGATGAAGATATAGATCTATTTGAGCCTGATGAAGTGCTCAAGAGAGAAGAAGTAGAAGAAGTTGATTTTAGTGAAGAGAAAGAAGAACTTCTAGAAGCAGAGCCAGAGATAGAGATAGATTTAATGGAAGCCGACGAGGAAGAGCTTGAACTCTCATACGACAAAGATTCAGCCGCTCATGAAATTGGCATTGATAAAGAGAGTTTTGATGAGCTGTTTAAAGATTATTTAAGTGAAACCTCCCTCTTAGTAGAAGAGGTTGAAAAGTCTATTGAACAAAATAATTTTGGCATGTGGAAAGAGAGTGCTATACAAATCAAGAGCATGAGTGACAACATGAGAATCAATGACTTCAATCAAGAGCTAGAGAGCTTAATTGACACAAAAGATGCAGGCGTAGCCAAAAAAGCTATAGACAAAATCATTATCACACTAAAACAAATTTCGAATTTATAGGTTTATAAGATGCATTTAGGATTAAAAAACAGACTTAGACTTATCAGTCTTTTACCGATATTTATTCTCTTATTATTGACAAGTTATTTTGTATATGAATCGTATACAAACTTTCAATCAGCACAACTTCTTGAAGATAAATTATCAGAAAACAGACATTTAAATGAACTGGTAGGAAATATATCTAGAGAAAGAGGTATGACCGTCATGTACCTTGGTGGTTTATCTCAAAATACACTTAAATCACTTATACAACAAAGAAAGATTGTTGACACTAAATTTAAAGAGTATTTTGAACATACTACAAATAATGTTGCACTGCATGACCACTCAAATGGCAAGGAAACTTGTACCACATGCTCCAACATAGACTCTATGGCAAGTTCAATGAAAAAAATAGAAAAAATCAGACTACTTGTTGATAAACAAGAAGCTGGTTTCAATGAAGTGTATGAAACTGTTTATGGGAATGTTCAACATAAAGCCATTGTACAACTAGAGCAAATTACTAGTAATCAAACAGATCAAGATATTACTGAATTATCGTCAATATACATAACAATGGTAAGAGCAAAAGAGTACACAGCTGCTGAGAGAGACTTAATATCTTATACAATTGCTCGTTCAACAAAGGCAGAAGACGATGAACTAAATAAATGGATATCGTTTATCGGAAAAGCAGATGCTATTAACTATGATAGCTTACATAATGCGGCACTGATTGCACAGCTTAATGCTTTATTTAAAAGTGAAGACAGCATTGAGCTTTTGCAAGATATCAACAGTGAACGAACCGCTATTTTATCAGCAGCAAATAGTGGTGCATATGAAACAAGTCCAGGGATATGGTTCACTATGCTCTCTGAGAAAACGAATCTCCTATCAAAAGCAGAAGAGTTACTTCTTACTAGTATGGATACAAGAGCGCAAACAGTTCAAGAGAATGCTTTACAGCTCCTTGCTGTCACTTTGAGTGTATGGTTTATTGCAGTCATACTAGCAATTTTAGGATATCTATTATCGAATGAAATTGCAACAAACATTAAAAACCTTGAAAATGTACTCAAGAGAGTTGCTGAAGATAATGAAGATATAGATACAGACAAAACTGATATTGATTTACAAACCTCAAAGGGAACGGCAGAGGCATATGCACTACTAGAAAAAATCATTGAAAGAACAAGACAAGATAAAATATTTGCACAAGAAGCAAGTGAAGCGAAGTCTATGTTCCTTGCAAATATGTCACATGAAATTCGTACTCCACTCAATGGAATTGTTGGCTTTACTGAACTTTTAAAAGATACAGGACTAAAAGAAGAGCAACATGAATTTGTTGAGATTATTGAAAAAAGCTCAGAAAATCTATTGGAAATTATAAACAACATTCTTGACCTTTCTAAAATTGAGAGCAATAAACTTGAAATTGAAGACACAATATTCAATGCAATTGATGAGTTTGAAAGCGCTGTGGATGTTTATGCTGTACGTGCAAGTGAGAAACATATTGACTTGGGTTGTTTTATAGACCCAGAGTTAGAACATCCTCTTAAAGGTGACCCAACAAAGATAAAAGAAGTTATTATTAACCTACTCTCTAATGCTGTAAAATTCACAAGTAGTGCCGGCAGTATCAATGTTGATATCCGAAAAATCTATTCTGATGAACCGGGAAAAACGAGAATAAGATTTGAAATACAAGATAGTGGAATTGGTGTTACGAGTGAACAAAAATCAAGAATATTTGAAGCTTTTTCACAAGCCGATACTTCTATTACCCGTAAATACGGTGGTACAGGTCTTGGATTAACTATTTCAAGTAGGTTTGTCGAACTGATGGGTGGTAAACTTGACCTCCATAGTGAAGCAGGAGAAGGTACTACATTCTTCTTTACTCTAGATTTTGAAGAAGTTGAAACCTTAAACGAGAGCAAGGAAGATAGTTATTCAAACTTAAATGCTTTAGTATTAGCATCTTCACACAAGAGCAAAAGACAAGAGACATACCTTCATGAATATCTAGACTTTTTTGGTGTCAGCTACACTCTATTTAAAGATTTAGAAGAGTTAGAAACACTTCAAAGACAGGTTAGCTACGATTTATTGTTTGTTGATTATGATTATGCAACAGAAGATATGCTACTAAAGTTAGAAAAACTACCACAAGCTCTAATTCTTCTAACGAAGTCTTACTATATGAAAAAAATAGAGTCTTTAAATATAAATATATTTAAAACCATCTATGAGCCTCTAAATATTTCAAAAGTCAAACAAGCTCTTGAAAATTACAATATTGAAAATTTCAATGCTAAGAAAGCAAAAAAGACTAATCGTAAGAAAATGCATGGTATTGCATCAAAATTTAATGCCAATATTCTTATTGCTGAAGATAATGTCATTAATCAAAAACTCATCAAGCGTACTCTAGAAGATTTAGGACTAACTGTTACACTCGCCAATAATGGTCTTGATGCTTTTCAAAAAAGAAAAGATGGAAACTTTGATCTTATCTTTATGGATATTCAAATGCCAATATTAGATGGGGTTGAAGCAACAAGAGAAATCTTAGACTATGAAGAGGATTTTAGTCAGCCTCATGTACCTATCATAGCACTGACAGCAAATGCGTTAAAAGGAGACAGAGAAAGATTTTTAGAGGCAGGACTTGATGAATATACAACAAAACCTCTTGTTCGCTCAGAAATTCTCTCTTTACTCAACCATTTTCTAGCTGATTTTATTGTTGAAGAAGAGGAGGCAAAGGCTCCAGAAGATGAAAAAATTTCAGTTGTTGATGCCACTTCCCCCATCAAGGTTTCAGAGGAGATTGAGGCAGATGTTCCAGTAACTTTACCAGAGAAAGAACCTGAAGAAATTTTTATACAAGCAGCAGAGGAGAAGAAAAGTACCTTTAAAGCAGATATACTGATAGCCAAAAAAAGTTCTTTTGAATCTAAGCTTTATATTCAACTTCTTCTTGCCTTGGGGTATACTTACGAAGTAGCTGGTGACATCAAAGAGTTGGAATCATTAACTAAAGAACATTCCTATAAACTTGTCTTATTTGATAAAGAGTTAGCAGGGTTGGATATACCTGTTCTCTCTTCAATTATTAAAGAAGAGAACAAAAAGAGTGGACTAACCTCCTATCTGGTACTTATAAGTGATCAAAAAACAGCAGAAAGTCAAGATGACGCTTTGTATGTGCATGAGATTATTAGAAATGTAATCAATAAAGATTTACTACGACTTATATTCGAAAAATTTATTTAGGAAGAACCCAATGCAAAGAAAAGATTTAATCGTTTTAGCAGTAGATGATGATTTAATAAACTTAAAACTTCTCAAGTCTATGCTTACCAAAAGTGGAGCAGTAGCGGAGATAATTGAAGCGAAAAATGGTTCCGATGCTATAGGCATTTTAAAAAGCAGAAATGATATTGACTTAATTCTTTTAGATATTATTATGCCTATTATGGGTGGGATTGAAATGCTCAAAGTGGTCCGTGCAGACGATAATCTTCGTCAGCTACCAATCATTGTTTTAACAACAGATGAGACAAAGAAAAATGATGCCTTAGAGTTTGGCGCAAATGGATTTCTCATGAAACCAATCAGAAATGATGATTTAATGAAAAAAATTGCGACTGTAATTATTTAGATAAAAAGTAAATTGATTTTCAAACAGAGATTAAATTAAAATCTGTTTGAGAACTTCTTCTACGCGTGTAACGCCAACAATCTCCATTGAATCTCTAACTTCTTTTGGAATATCCTCTAAATCTCTTTCATAGTTTTTTGCAGGAATAAGAACTTTGCTCATACCTGCCTTGTGTGCTGCTATAAGCTTCTCTTTGAGTCCCCCAATAGGCAATACGTCTCCACTTAAAGAGACTTCTCCAGTCATCGCAATTTCTGAACGAATTTTTTTTGAACTTAAAATAGAAGAGATAACACTCACCATCGCTATACCAGCACTGGGACCATCTTTAGGCGTAGCACCATCTGGAACATGTATATGCAAATCATAACGTCGATACACTTCACTTGCATCTAGCTTTGTATTCTCTTCTATCTCTTTAAATGTTCTAGGTAAATTATCTTCAGAAATTTTCAATTTTTTACTGTCAATCAGAGTTTTAACAACACTCATAGCTATTCTAGCAGACTCTTTCATAACATCGCCAAGGCTTCCTGTGAGTTGTAACTCACCCTTTCCTTTAATACGGATACTCTCTATCTTTAACACATCACCACCAACTGCTGTCCATGCTAAGCCATTAACAACACCTACAACGGGTACCTTGTCTGTTTTTTCTATCTCAAAGACACTCTTCTCAAAGTAATCTTTTAGATTTTTTAGACTTACTGAGATTTTACGACCATCTGAATGCTCTAAAATGTCTTTAGCGGCTTTTCTTGACATGTCCGCAATTCTACGACGTAAATTTCTTACCCCTGCTTCACGAGTATAACTATGTATAAGTTCTACTAGTGCTGGCTTTGATATGCTTACTTCCGAGTTTTTCAATCCATGTTTTTTAAGTTCTTGTGGGATTAAATATCTTTTTGCTATTTCAAACTTCTCCTGAGGAGTATAGGAACTTACAGTAATAAATTCCATTCTATCTCGAAGAGGTGCTGGAATTTGACCGACATCATTTGCTGTTGCTATAAAGATTACATTACTCAAATCTATATTAAAGTTAAGATAATAATCTCTAAACTCTTTGTTTTGTTCTGGGTCTAAAATCTCTAAGAGTGCAGCTGTTGGGTCACCTCTTTGGGAGCGTGATACTTTATCTATTTCATCTAAAACTATAATTGGATTCATTTTTTTAGCATCAATCAGACCCTGTGTAATACGTCCTGGCATAGCGCCGACATAAGTTCTACGATGACCTCTAAGCTCATTCACATCTTCAAGTCCACCAAGAGCGATTCGAACAAGTGGACGCTTCAATGCTGTTGCAATTGAGTTAGCCAGTGAGGTTTTACCAACACCTGGAGGTCCTGAGAAACATAGAATTGCTCCTGTAGAGCCAGTACGGCTCATTCCACGCAGCTCTAAAAGTTCTTTAACAGCAAAATATTCGACGATTCTTTTTTTTGGCTTTTCAAGTGAAAAGTGGTCTAAATCAAGTTGGGTTTCAACATCTGATATCTTAAGAGATTTCTTAGCCTCCTCCCCAAATGGAACCTCTAAAACCCAGTCAAGGTAGGTTTGTGTCATGGACGCATCGGAAGAGTCTGGGTGCATTTTAGAAAATCTCTCTATCTGCTTATGGATCTCTTTATAGGCATCTTCGGCCATCTTTCCTTTTTTAGCTTCTAATTTTTTACGATACTCTTCAAGCTCTTCTTCTCTTGATGTATCTGTTCCGAGCTCTTTTTGAATCTGTTTGAGTTGCTCTTTTAAAAAATACTCTTTATTTACTTTTTCAATATGCGTATGCACTTTAGAACGAATCTCTTTTTGTAGTTTATTTGCTTCTATCTCATCTATAAGATAATCAATCAAGTCTAAAAATCTCTTCTCTGTATCTACTTCAACAAAAAGTTTATATGCCTGCTCTTTTTTTAGTTTAATACTACTGCAAATTAAATCTATAATCCTATTGTTATCATGATTTTCTTCTATCGTTCTCAATAAATCGGGTGGAAAATAGTTACTTACACTTGAGAGTGTTCTCACTTTTTCTCTAAGTATCTCTAAAATAGCATCGATTTTAAGAGAATTAACCGTTGTTGAGCTTATGATATCCACATGCGAGACCAAAGGAAGTTCATCTACTTTATGTAAAACTTTTGCACGAGCAAGTCCTTGGAAAAGAACTTTAACCCTTCCATCTGGAAGCGAGACTTTTCTCATGATGGAGCCAATCACACCTGAGTCATAAAGAGCTTCATATGTTCTCTCACCTTCATGCGAAGGCTTCGTTGAACAAACAATAACTAAAGAGTTTTCATCTATAGCTTTCGTAGCTGCCTTTATATTATTTTCATCACTTAAAAAAAGTGGTGAAATCATAAATGGGTATAAAAAAAGTTCATCTTCTGCTATAACAGGTAAGTCAGCTGGAAATTCACCATAATTACTAAGTTTCATAAATTATTATCCTTTTTTAAATTTGTAAAAATTATTTTGTGTCACTCGTATTACTATCTTCACTAATTGAGTTTCTTGAAACAACACTTCTTGTATCTGGCACAAGAAAGCCGTACCAACTCTGTGTGCCATCTCCTTCAAACCACTCTCTATACCAACTCGATTTTGCTCTATCAATCTCATCCCAGTGTATCCATGCTTGAGGCTTTAGGTTTTTATAATACTCTGCACTTTTTGGTTTATCTAGTCTCGTGTACAAGTCAATTATTGTCTCATTAAGTGATGCTTGCGCCATCATGAGATTTGTTACCATCGTATCTACAACACTATAATACATCGAGTTTGGATAACTGTTTTTAAACTTATTGCCCTCATCTATGGCTTCATGTATTAAAGCTTGGTCGCGTCTTGGATTTGGCAAAGCCATATATTTAGCTTTTATTTTTAAAAACTCTGCGAACTCTTTTTCGTTTGGGTTTGCATATCTTGTTATATACTCATTTAAAAAGTGTTCACTCAAAAGATACTCTTGATAATACATATGTGCGATAGCAAGTATCATTGTTGCCTCTGGCAAAAGTGGAGAACCAATATGCTCTCCCTGAAGTGAACTATAGTATCCATCCGCTTTATCTATATTGCCGTTAGAAATATTTACTATAATTTTAGAATACCAATAAATTGCAGGCTTATTATACTCTTCCAAATCTTTTGTACATCCACTAAAAAACAGTAGCACACTTAGTATTAGAAACGCAAAATTCATTTTAATCTTCATATATTATTTTCCCTATTTTATTTAATCTGTTATTCTATCAAAAAGAGTTATATCCCACTTTAAAGTAGGTACATTTTATGCTTAAAGGTGTTATAATCGACACAATATAAACAAAAGGTTTTTAATGAAATTTGATATAAGCGTACCTCTTTTAGGTTTTGACAACATAAAGCAGGTTGAACTACAAAAAATTGACGATATATTTATGAAAATGCAAGCTGTAGAAGATGAGCACATCTCTTTTACACTTATTAACCCTTTTGTTTTGAGAGAGTATGATTTTGAAGTTCCAAAAAACATTCAAGAATTACTCGAGATAGATAAAGACTCTAATCTACTCATCCTCAATATTCTACTTGTTCAAACCCCTATTGAAGACTCTATAGTGAACTTTATAGGACCCCTTGTCTTTAACACAGACAACAAAAAAGCTGCTCAAATCATATTACCAGAATCTACTAATCTTGGCATAGC
The DNA here is from genome assembly GCA_002781365.1 of Sulfurimonas sp. CG01_land_8_20_14_3_00_36_23. Lineage (GTDB taxonomy): Bacteria > Campylobacterota > Campylobacteria > Campylobacterales > Sulfurimonadaceae > Sulfurimonas. The sequence goes on along the minus strand of PETN01000016.1, from coordinate 120,778 downwards.
AGAAAAAATTTCTACTTTTTTAACCAAATAGTGAACTTTTTTTTGGCATGTGGAAAGAGACGTACAACTTCAAAATAACATTATAAAGTGTCGTTGTATTTCAATAAACAACATGTTTTTAAGTATATGTAAAGCTTATTCAGTGATATAATGAACTCCTAAATTATTATAACTTGTCGTTGAGCCCTGTTCTTCACTACTACATAAGGAGATTCTATGAAAACTTTTACTATAAAAATTTCTTTGCTATTATTTTTACTCTTTTTAAACACTAGTTTATCCGCTGCATGTTCTTTAATTGATTCAACAACCAATGATGCTGCTGATTCTGCTCCAGGAACTATTATTCCTGCACTCCATAACAAATCATCAAGTATTACTACCTGCATCAGTGGTACTTCTCCAAATAGAGAAAAAGATTATTTTTACTTTACTGCAGGTGTGAAAGGCACTTTAGATATGAGTTCCTTCACTACAAATAATGGAGACTACAGATTTCAAGTTGGCTCATCTGAAAATGGAAATGAATATTATGGACAGACAAAATCAAAAACACATACACTTTCTCAAATAACATTATTGGCAGGAGAAAGTGTTTATATATATGTTGTCGATGATGATGATGATGATGATGATAATGATGTTAAATACCAAATAGATTTTAGCTTTGCAGCTACTTCTGGGTTAAGTCTTACTACTCCAACACCAGATACAGAAGGTAATAGTGGGCAAAAAACGTTTACTACTACAGTCAACTCATACCCTGTCTCTCTCTCTACTGTAACAGTAGATTATTCAACAAGTGATGGAACAGCGACAGTTTTGGATGGTGATTATAATGCTACATCTGGGACCTTAACATTCCTCCCTGGCGAGACTTCAAAAACCATAACTGTTCTTGTCAATGGGGACACAACAATAGAGAATGATGAAATCTTTTACATAAATTTATCAAATCCAGTTGGCTCCACAATTTCAACTGCACAAACAACTTTCACGATTACTGATGATGATGATAATAGCGACTATACAAGAAATAATGACAGAGTCTTTACCCTTTACCGACAAAACAATATAGTTGGTGACATGCAAATCATCGGTAACTCTGTAAAATTAGATAGTGGTGGAGTATGTGCTCCAGCTTCTACAAACAATAATAACTTAAATGTTGTCTACGCTGATTTAGATAGTGACACAAATACATTTAATTCTACATCAGCTGATTTAGTTCTTCCTCAAGGTGTTTCAGGCGCGGACATACAATATGCACTTCTTTATTGGCAAGGTAGAACAAATAATAGTAATGGCGATGTCAAAAATGGTCGAACTGTTAAAGTCAAAGCTTACGGACAGACTAACTATCAAGTTCTAAACAGTATAAACTCTAAATTTAATTGGTTAGGCTCAGACTACCAAGGTGTGGCGGATGTAACAGATATCATTAAAACAAGTGTAGATGATGTAAACTCTACTATCCTTGATGCTACTGGATACAACAAACCTCTTTGGGTAGCTGATGTATATGCACCAAAAACAAGTAATGGTTTTGGTGCATGGTCTTTAGTAATCGTCTACAAAGACAATGCCTCAGCACTTAGAAACATCTCTTCTTACGATGGCTATTTAGGTATACACAATACTACAAAAACATCTGTCTTAAGTGGATTTTTAACACCTACAAGTGGCGCAGTTGACTCAAAGTTTTTAATTTTTGCAGGAGAAGGTGATATCTCTTTAAATGACAGTGTAACTATGACTGACAACAACGGAGTAGATCAATCTCTTGGAAGCAATGTATTTAAATCAGCAGAAGATATAGCTGGAGTGAATGTCACAAATAGAAATCCTAGCTGTTCAAATACTATTGGTGTGGATATACGGACATTTAATGTTGGAACTGTTGGAACAGGTGCACTCTCTATCATAGGGAATCGACAAACAACTACAACTATAAAACTAACTGGTTCTGGAGATCAATTTTTTCCAGGTGTTTTTGCCTTCTCGACTGAACTTTATCAACCCGATGTCTGTTATGATGAAGCACTTACATTTAACGACTTAAATGTGAGTGCAACGAACACCCCAAATGTTGGAGATACTGTAGATTATGAAGTTTCTATCACCAATAGAAACTTTGAAGTAGCGAAGAAAGTATCTATTCAACAAATATTTGCTCCAGGAGATGGACTTGAATATGTCCCAGAGAGTATGAATATTGCACCAATTCCTGGCATAACCTATCCTACTACAAACAGAACAGATACCATTGGAGATGACACTGCAGAGTTTAATGTGGATTCAAATACTACACAATACTTAGTAGGAGCAGGAGCCAATAACCTCATTGGAGGTGATATTGCTTTAGGTGATGTGACAAAGTTTAAATATCAAGCTAAAATCAATGAAGTAAGTGTCAGCGAAAATGTCTATCTTGTTAGCTATCGCAATAGCCTACTTAATATTGATTTTGTTGGAATCCCTATTCGTAAATGTACAGATTTCAGTAACTCTTTTTCTGCATATGCTCCTGCAGGTAACTTTAATGTGGTTAATAGTAATTTTGCAGGTTCTACTGATCCTCTAAATAATGCAGATCCATTAAATGCCCTTTGGACTCAAGTGGTCAACAAGCCATTTAGTGTAAAAGTTTTAGCCCTTGACACTGATTTAACTTCACTTCTCAATATTACAGATGATATCAATATATCCATCATAAAAACTCCAAACTACTCGCTATGTTCAGATGATACATGCAGGGAGTCTATGTGTGCATCAGCGGTACCGCTATCCAATATGCAAACTGTTCATTTTGCAAACCAATCTTCTGCAAATATTTCTGTAACGTACTCTAAAGCTATCAAAGATGCATCCTTTAAAATGCACCTTACTCCTTCAAATGGAATTCCAACTTATCTTTGTTCTAGGGATAGCTTTTCAATTAGACCAGATAAATTTGTATTGGCATTCCCTGCTGGAGAAGATACAGAACTTCTCACTTCGGCAAAAGAGTATAACCTTACCTTAAGCGCTATAAACTATGCCACGAACACATTAAGTAGTGACTACAATATAATTACTGCCAATAACGTACTTGATCTAAATAAAACTATATACAAACCTGATTTAACCGATGGAACTGCATCATTAAATGGTGTGTTAAGTTTTCATCCTCTCTCTCCATTTACTATCATTGATGGTTATACAGCAAATGCAACGCTCTCTTTTACAGATGTAGGTAAAGTCAATATCAAAATCATCGATAAAAAGTGGGCAGAAGTAGATACTTACAATAGCGACACTGCTGAAGATTGTTCACCCACTGGAGCTTATGTATGCGGTGATATCAATGCGACCTTTATTCCAGACCACTTTGCGCTAAGTGCTGTAACACTTAACAACAGCAATGGAGGTAACTTTACCTATCTTTCCAATGATTTAAATGTTTCTGCACACCTCAGTTTAACTCTGACTGCGCAAAACAGTTTAAATGGTACTACACAAAACTTTAAGCAGGCTTCTTGGGAAAATCCTGTTAATATCAACTTAACCGTACCAACTGTAGCTACCTTAGTTCCAAATAAAGATGATATAAATGAAACAGTGAATCTCAACTTTCTAAACGGTGCGCTTACCATCCCATTGAATGAAGCAAACAATACAAAGAAAATCATGTTCAATTATCCACGCACTATCAATAATGCTAAAAATCCATTTAGAGTGCTCGGAGCGAATGTTGACTTAAATGCAAGTACTAGCTATACATCTACATCTGGAAACACAAAAGTTATCTCTGGGGTAAGTGTCGCAGATGCAAATGCGACTTTTATCTATGGACGTGCGCATGCTGCAAGACAGCGATTTGACCAACCTACTGGAACAGCAAATATCTACTATGAAGCATTCTGTTTTGGTACGGATAATGTTGCAGTAGCATGTACGAAGAGTTTATTGCCAAACGGTACGAACGCAACGAATTCAGACGACATAAGATGGTTTATAAACGAGAACCATACAGCTACTCAAGGAAATGCGGGAACAGTAGTTGAAAAAGATGCAATAGGGAAAGTGACTGTGGCAGGCTCTTCTACTGGTATTCATCCCGATAACTCAACGCTTATGACCTATGATGCAACGCAAGGCTATCCGTACAGAACTACGATGATACACAATGCCTCTCCTTGGCTCCTTTACAATCAAGATAATGCAGGAGCCAACACGAACCAATTCCCTGTTGAATTTGATATCGCCACAACAGGCTGGAGTGGCACGCATGAGACAAACACAACTACGGCTGACCCTGCTAGTCCAAAAACAAACAGGAGAAGTATGTGGTAGCAATGACGAATCATCGTAAAAGATTTGCTTTTACGATGATAGAACTTATTTTTGCGATTGTTATCATAGCTATCTCTGTTATGTCACTTCCAATGATGGCAGTTGTTACACAAAGAGGGATGGAGAACAACATTGTACAAGAGGCTATTTTTGCTGCATCTGCTGAACTTATGGGAGCAACTTCGGGTTACTGGGATGAAAACTCTATGCAAGATATCAATGTGAGTCATCTCTCTAGAGTTATAAATATAGGAAATGATTGCAACAGCACAACGAACTTAAGACTAGGACATATTAATCAGCCCTATCATAGAAGATGTTTAGACAACAATGAAACTATAGCCTTTAATCTTCAAGGAGGTGCTGTGAGTGACTTAAATGATGCGGCACATGGCTCTCAGAGTATTTTTCTTAATCCAACTCCAACTGCAAGTGGCTACAAAGATGACTATAATAGTACGCTCTCTGTATCTGTCTCTGCCGCAGATGCAAATGTGAAGGACATCAATGTAACTGTAACAAATACAGCTGGAAAAGTCGTGACAATACTCAAAGCAAAAAGTGCCAATATTGGTGAAATTGACTACTATAGAAGGACTTTCTAATGCGTCGCTTTGGTTTTACTATGCTTGAACTTGTTTTTGTGATTGTTGTTATGGGAATTATAGGAAAATTTGGAGTTGAGTTTTTAGCCCAAGCGTACAAAAGTTTCATCTACTCCAATATAAACAACAGCCTCCAAGCAGAGAGTGAAATGGCTGTTGAGTCCATCGCTTCAAGGTTGCAGTACCGTATCAAAGATTCCATCATTGCTAGACAACCAGGTGTCAAATTTGAAGCATTATCAAGTTCTACTCTCGATACAAATGCAACTGTATTAGAGTGGATTGGAACCGATATTGAAGGTTTTCGTGGCAATAAACGACCAAACTGGAGCGGTATAATTGACATATCAACCTCTTCAGCCATTCTACTGGATTCCCCAGAAACAAACACGACAGCCATCAATGATCTCATAGGGATTTTGTCACACGGTAGTGGAACTGGTATCAATAATTCAGCTATCTATTTTGTAGGTTCTAACAGTGATATTACTAAATACGGTTGGAATGGAGTAGCATTTACAGACCAGAGTAATGTTATGCATCCCATTAAAAGTGGGGCTGCCATAAATGAACTTATTCCAAGAAATGCAACGGATGGAACAACAAATAGTTTCGCTGGAGTAGATGTGTTTGAATATTATCAACTAGCTTGGAGTGCCTATGCTGTAGCACTTACTAACTATAATGCCGCAACAAAGAGTGGTGACTTAAGACTCTACTATGATTACCAGCCATGGGAAGGTGAAAGTTATACAGATGCAAATGCTTCAAGTGCTTTACTTATGCAAAATGTAAGTACTTTCAGATTTAAGGCAGTTGGCTCAGTTGTAAAGATACAAGTATGTACGAAAAGCAGCTTACTTCAAAATGAGGAGTACTCTTTATGCAAAGAAAAAACTATTTTTTAAACTTACCTTCTCAACGAAGGGGGATAGCTATGATTATGGCTATCACCATACTTTTAGTCATCTCCACGATAATGGCGCTCTCCTTGGCTTTAACAGTAACTACAGGTAAAAAAACAACAGATATCTATCTTCATGAACAAGCTGCTCTCTATGCAAAAAGTGCTGCTGAACTGGCTCTATTAGATATAGCACAAAATGGATGCATAGATAATATCATTACCTCTTTTGACAACAATCTTTATGATGTAAATGTCACTATGTTATATATTTATACTGGTACCGTAGGAACATGTACAAACTACTTCAACATTGCAACTCCAGAACAAAACGGTTCAGTGCTTATGGATATTACAGTCACTTCAACTGCAGGTACGGAACCTATCCGTTACTTTAGAAGAAGCATCCAAAAATTATAATGAAATAAATTTTTTAATGATATAATCCATAAACTAAACAATAAAGGATTATAAATGAATATTTCTCTTACGGGAAGACATTTAGAACTAACTGACGCTATCAAAGCTCATATGACTACATCGATTGAAACTTTAAGTAAATACAATATGGACATCATCTCTGTGAGTGTAGTAGCATCAGCACAAACTAAAAAAGGCAAAGACCACTCAGTTGTAGAATTTGTAATCAATCTCGCGCACAAAAACTCTATCATTATCAAACAAAATGACGATGACTTATATGCAGCTATTGATTTAGCTATTTCAAGAGCACAAAAAGCTATGCGTCGTATGCATGATAAAGATATTGACCACAGTAAAATTGGTTTAAATGAAGCAAAAAGTGAAACTGCTGATGTTAAAGAAGCGGGTGAAGCACTTGAAGATAAAATTGTACCAGTGGAACTTGAGCTTTACAAACCACGTGAAGTTGAAGATGTGTTAGAAGCGATTAAAGAGAATGGGAAACTTTTTGAAATCTTTATTGACAATGAGGGTAAAACACGTGTTCTTTATAAAAGAAACGACGGGAAATTCGGACTCTATTAATAGTTATTTCCACATGCCAAAAAAGTTCTTGGCATGTGGAAACTAAATAATCTTTAAATCTTTTTTCACCTTTTGAACAATCTCTTCATCTTCCCCAATATCAACCCACTTAAACTGATTTCCACTTTGATTGGAGCCTTTGAGTAAATCTCCACTTTTTCTAAACTTTAAATCCAGATTTGCAATATCAAAACCGCTGATTGTCTCTACAAACTGCTCCAACCTATCGGAGCTATTCTGGTTTGTGTATAAAAAGCAGTACCCTTTTAAGCCTGTTCTACTTACACGTCCACGTAACTGATGGAGTGTTGAGAGTCCTAAGCGTTCCGCACCGACAATCACAACTGTGCTTAACCTTGGAAGAGAGATACCCACTTCAACAACTGTTGTAGCAATTAAAATGCTTCCCTTTTCTCTAAACTGCAGTAAAACTTCCTCTTTCTCTTTATCTTTTCCATGCGTAACATAGACATTTTCAAAACTCTTTTCCCAATAGGAGCGTGCTTCTGTGATGCTTTGATACTCTAAAACCTCACTCTGTTCTACTAAAGGATAGACAAGTAGTACCTGATTGTTTTTATCTACTTCACTTTTTATATGTTGGAGTAAATCTTTAAAATCACTCTTGTGAATCACTCTGCTTGTTATATCTTTTTTAAATGGAGTGGAGGTTATCATACTCACATCAATGTGCGCTGTCTCTATCATCGCCTGTGTTCTTGGAATCGGCGTGGCAGAAAACTGTAAGTAGTGAGGCTTCTCTTTGCCACTACTTACAAGTTTTTCCAAAAGGTTTCTCTGTTGTGTTCCAAAGCGGTGTTGCTCATCCACCATAACCAGTTCAGCATGTGGAAGCTCTCTATAAAGAAGTGCATGTGTTCCTATAATAAAATCAAACTCACTCAAATCTATCTTTTTAGTTTTGTTAGTAACCAAAGCTATTTTGATATGCCTGCCCTCCTTGGTTGAGGGTGGAATAAATTTCAGAGCCTCTTCAAAAAGCTGATTTGCCAGTATGGTTGTTGGTGCCATAAGAATCGAGCGGTGAGGAAACATCATCACGGCAGAAGCTAAGATAACCATCGTCTTTCCGCTTCCAACATCACCAACAACCATTCGTTTAGCTGCGACATCCTTAGTTAAATCTTTTTTTATCTCTTCTATAGTATCTATCTGCTCATTGGTGAGCTTAAATGGTAAAGTTGCTGCCCACTCTGTATAGTTACCATTTCCACCCTCAACCAAGGAGGGCAGGCTTGCTAAAGCTTTGAAATAGCGTCTCGTACCTGCAAGGAGTTTCATGTGTGAAAAGAGCTCTACATATTTTAAGGCATAAACTGTTTTTGGACTTAGCTCTTTTGATTTGAGCATTGCATCTGTAGGAAAATGAAGCTTTAAAATCTCCTCTATCATCTCCTCATCAAGAGCTTCTGCTTTGAGATTTTCACGCGTTAAATTATTTTGCACAAAACGCTGCATCACATCTGTTCTTAAGGCTGTTTTGTACTTTGGCGTAATCTCTCCTACCGTTGTAACTTTTCTTGGCATAGTGATACTACACTGCCCTGCTTTGCACTCTACCATCCCATAGAAGTAGTTTCGCTCACCTACTTGAAACTGATGAAGCATATAGGGCTTTGGACGAAAGAGAACACCAGTGAGCGTATGTCCAAAGTTATGTGCATAAAAAGTTATCTGTATGGAGTTCGCAGAACGATAGAGTGATTCTACCGTTGCATCTATAAGTTGTGACGTGTGGATTTGAAGTTTATCATGAAGACGGAAATCTTCATAAGCGTGTGGAATCATCAGAGCGAGTTCACTCCAACTATTTATGGAGAGTTTTTTAAATTTATCTGCTTGCTCTTTTGTGAGATTCATTTTAACTCCTTGATACAAAAGAGTATCGCTTTTTTAAAATCTCATCTTAAAATATTTCATTTTGCAATAATTATTTTGTAACTATTGCGTATGAAAGGTCAGTTATCTCTTTATGAGATTTTATAAAGGCATTTAAATCTTTGAGTTTTAGAGCCTCTATCTTCTCTAGCTCTTTGAGAGAGTGTCCAAGTTCTTGCCCTTTATAGTACTCCATAAAAGTACGGTTGAGTCTTTGGCTCATAGTCTCAACTCTTAAAGGTTCGCTTCCAAGTAAAAACTTTTTAGTTTGCGCAAGCTCCTCTTTTGTGACACCTTTTTCTACAAACTCAGCGATGACTTCATTGACTGTTTTTTGAGCCTCTTCAAGTGATTCTAGCTTCGTTTGCAAATAACCTGTAAATGAGCTACTCGACTTTGCAATATTGATACTTGCATAGGCTGAGTACGCCAAGCCTCTTTTCACACGAATCTCTTCCATAAGTCTAGAACCAAAACCACCTGCGCCAAGGATAAAAGTAGCAACTCTCGCTTTGAAATTATCTTCTGAGTCAACCGCCAAATTGTATGGGGAACCAAAATAGATATAGGCTTGTTGCGTCTCTTTTTTTAGAATACTTTCTTGAGATTTTTCAACGACTTTATAGTTTTGCACTTCGCTCAACGCACCTTTTGGCATCGCTTCTATTACGCTTTTTATTTTCGCTTTCGCCTCTTCTAAATCAATATCTCCGCCAAGAAGAACGATGAGTTTTGAACTTACAAGGTTTGTGTTTACAAACGCTTCTACATCTGAGAGTTCTATAGTTTCAACACTCTCTAGCGTTCCCGAGGATGGAGTCGCCAAAACACTCCCTTTAAAAAGAAGCGATTTAAGTTCATTAGATGCGACATAATCAAAGTCATTCACTTTTGAACTTAAATTACCAATGGTTGTAGTTTTTATACTATTTAAAGCTTCCTCTGTGAAGTTTGGATCTTTTAAAAGAGTATCGAGATAGTGTACGCCTATCTCAAACTCCTCTTTTAAACAGCCAAGCTCAATCACAAAAGTTTCCGTTCCTGCTGAGGAAGAGATGTGAATCGCTTTAGCTTCTAAAGCATCTGCAAAAGCAGAGCTTCCAAGTGCTTTCGTCCCTTCACCCATAAGTTTTGCACTGAGTTTTGCCAAACCTGCTTTTTTCGTGTCGGTAATTGTTCCGCTATTTGTAAAAACAAACTGCATCGTTACGAGTGGAAGTCTTTTATCACTCTCAAAAATCACTGGTATTTTCAAACCATTTATCTCAATATGTTCTATAGTTGCCGCCATTATCATCTGTCCTAAAAGTAGTAAAAGTATTACTATTGATTTCATTATGCAAACTTCTCTAGAGTTTCATAAGCCGTATTTCTGACTGCTGGTATCTCGCCAATATCACGAATTAACTGTACCATCTCCTCTTTTGCCATGGAGTAAGCAGCACCCGCACTGCTTACAACATTCTCTTCCATCATGGTTGAGCCTAAATCATTTGCACCAAAACGAAGTGCCATTTGACCGATGTAAGGACCTTGCGTTACCCATGAACTTTGAATATTTGGCACATTATCAAGATAGAGTCTTGCAACTGCTAAGAGTCTTAAGTAACGGTTGGAAGATGGTTTTTCCATCTCAGGGATTAATCTTAGAAGCTCTGTATTTTTGCCTTGAAAACTCCACATGATAAATGCACGAAAACCACCTGTCTCATCTTGAAGATTGCGTATCATATCGAAGTGCTCTATAATGTCTTCATCGCTCTCCACTGTTCCGTACATCATGGTTGCCGTGGATTTTATATCTAGTTTATGCGCTTTTCTATGAATATCTACCCAAACTTCACTATCGATTTTTTTAGGAGCGATGATGTCACGCACTTTATCGGAGAGTATCTCAGCACCTGCACCAGGGATAGAAGCCAAACCTTTTGCTTTAAGACGTATGAGAACTTCTTCGACTGTAATGCGAGAGACTTTGGCTATAAAATCAATCTCTATGGAGGAGAAACCATGGATAGTGATACTCGGATATTTTGTATGGATATGTTCTACTAAATTCTCATACCAATCGATTTTAAGTTTAGGGTGAACACCCCCTTGGAAAAGGATTTGTGTTCCGCCAATCTCCAAAAGTTCATCTATCTTCGCATCAATTTCATCAAAGGTAAGGACATACGCCTCAGCATCTTTCTCATGTCTATAAAAGGCACAAAACTTACAATCCACCCAACAGATATTTGTATAATTAATATTTCTATCAACAACAAAGGTTGTTATCCCTTTGGGATGCAGCTCTTTTTTTCTAGCACTTGCTAGTCGTCCAAGCTCTTTTAAATCAGCATTTTTAATTAAATCAAGTGCCTGTTCTTTTGTTAATCTTTCCATGTTAATTATTTCTATCCTCTCTGATTTAGAGCAATTTCTCTTAAGCTTGCTTATCTTTTGAGATAGCGTCAAGAACACCATTGATAAATTTTGGAGATTGTTCTGTTCCAAAAGCTTTTGTGATTTCTACCGCTTCATTGATAACCACAGCAGAGTCAAGTGCACCAAAGAGTATCTCATAAGCAGCAAGACGAAGTGTCGCTCTCTCAATCGCTCCAAGTCTCTCAAAATCCCACTCTTTTAAGTGTTCTACAATTGCTTTGTCACACGCTTCAAGGTTTTCCATAACGCCTGCAAAAAGAGCCAGTGCAAAATCTTTTTGCTTGTTACGAATCTTTTTCTCTTCTAAAATCTCATCCGTATGCTCTGCAATATTTCCATTTCCTAAATCAAATGCGTATAGAAGGCTTACAACAGCCATTCTTGCATGATGTCTTGTCGCCATTACAGCTCCTCATAAAGGTCTAGCATCTCAATAACAACTGTCATCGCTTCAAACCCTTTGTTTCCAGCTTTTGTACCAGCACGCTCTATAGATTGTTCAATATTGTCTGTAGTTAAAAGACCAAAAGAGACAGGTTTTTGATACTTTAAACTCATCATAGCAATACCTTTTGTTGCCTCAGCAGAAACATAATCAAAATGAGGAGTTGCTCCACGGATTACAGCACCTAAAGCACAAACAGCATCATATTTTCCAGAAGCTAAAAGTTTGTCAATAATCATCGGAAGTTCAAATGCCCCTGGAACTAAAACATGTGTTAAATCCTCTTCAACTCCACCATGGCGAGCAAATGCATCTTTAGCACCCTCAACCAATCTATCTACAATAAAATGGTTCCATCTTGTACTAACGATTGCAATTTTTTTGCCATTTGTTACTTTTAATTTGCCTTCAATCAAATTCATCTTTTATATCTCCCTAATCTTTTTAATTTTTGTTATTAACTTTTGTAATTCGTCGAGTTTTATCATATTTGGTCCGTCACTCAGTGCTATGCTTGGGTCAAAATGCGTCTCAAAAAAGAAACCATCCACTCCAACAGCAGCAGCTGCACTTGAGAGATAAGGAACCATTGAGCTATCACCACCCGTTTTTCCACCTAAAGCGCCTGGCATTTGAACAGAGTGCGTTGCATCAAAGATAACTGGGGCAAACTCTCTCATGATGACCAAAGAGCGCATATCTACAACTATATTTCCATACCCAAAAGAGCTTCCTCTTTCGCACAAAAAGACACCATGCTTTTGAGAGTTTTCGTAGCTCACCTCATCACAACCACGGGTTTTAAGAACTTTTGCCACAGAGTATCTCATATCAGGGGGATTGATAAACTGCCCCTTTTTGATATTGACCTCTTTGGTTGTATTTCCACATGCCACAAGCAGGTCGGTTTGACGACATAAAAAGGCAGGAATCTGAAGCATATCTACAACTTCTGCTACGGCTGCAACTTGATGTGACTCATGCACATCTGTTACAATTTTATAGCCAAAATCATTTTTTACTTTTTCTAAAATCCGAAGTCCCTCATCTATACCAAGTCCGCGAAAACTATCCAATGACGTCCGATTTGCTTTGTCAAAACTAGATTTAAAATAAAAATCTATAGAGTTATCATTTTGATAAACCTCTAAAGCCTTAGCTATTTTAAAGATGTTTTCTTCACTCTCAATAACACAAGGTCCAGCCAATAATGTCATAATTTACCTTTTCAATACCGTTTAAAAATAGGAAATGATTATATCATAATGGTTTTAAACTAAAGTTACTTGGTAGGGGATAGTTACTTTGGGTAAGTTCACACAAGGAGATTACTATTGAAATAATCTCATTGTATTTGAAGCGGAAGCATTGGCTTGACTTTGCACAAATGAACCTATTTGTGAGAGAATATTATTTTTAGAAAAGTTCGCACTCTCTGCTGCAAAATCAACATCTCTCATTTGGCTCTCTGCTGCTGCCACATTCACTTGTGTAAGAGAGATATTTTGTATACGCGATTCTAGTTGGTTTTGAGATGCCCCTAAAGTTGCACGGATATCATTTATATTGGTGTTCGCTGTATCCAAAGTATCAAGCGCCGCACTCCTTCCCGCCTCTGTTGTGACATCAATAGGAGATGCAAATAGAGCTGAACTTCTAGCATCCGCTCCACTCGTTGTAGTTGTGTTGGAGCCATCTAAAAGAGCAATTCCATTGTAACTTGTACTGTTTGCAATATCATCTGAAGATTCGACTAGAGCATCTATCTCTTTTTGAATAGTTGCACGACTATCAGCATTCATTGTCCCATTGGAGGCTTGAAGCGTGAGGACTCTTATTCTATCTGTATTGTCACTAATCGCTTGCATCCCACCATCAGCAACTTGTATCATCCCAATACTATCGTTAGCGTTCATAATCTCCTGACCTAAGCTTAGAACCTGAGACATTAACTTATTTGCTATCGCTAGCCCCGCAGCGTCGAAAGAGGCTTGGCTTAAATTTGAGCCTGAGCTCAGAGCACCCACACTTCTGTTTAAATGTAGAGTGTTTTGATTTAAATTCACTCCATTGTTAAGTGATGGAACATTTGTGTTAATTTGAAAACTCATAATAAAATCCTTCCCGAGAAATTTCTCTCATTTGCTCATTATACTACTTAATTTATAACTGAAAAATAAAAAATCTAATTAATAATACTATTTCACTTCAGACGAAGTGTACAACTAAAAGCTACTTAGCACGTGCGACCATGAGTCCTGATAAAATGATAAGGGCGATTCCACATGCCATCATAAAACTTGGTAATGCATCTCCCATGATAGAGCCTACCATGATTGCAAAAATTATATTCGAGTAGCTCACAGCACCTACAATGCCAGCTTTTGTCTCACCGTATGCTTTGGTCATTAGTAGTTGAGATATAGTTGCAAATATTCCCATACCTAAGAGATAGAACCAAACTACACCTTGTGGCATCACAAATTCACCTAAGATAAAATCTAACTCTGGCATGTGGAAATAAGACGATATGAAAAACAACACAATAGGTCCTGCGGTTCCTACTCCCATAAAGGAGAGGACTATTGCCCGAGTATCATAGATTTTTTTCAGCTCTCTTATGGAAGTGTATGCTAAGGCTGCACCTATACCACTAAATATTCCCAGCAAATCATACTTTGTAAATCCTACTCCGCTTGGCTCTGTTATGAGTAGTATTCCAACAAATCCAATGCCAATCGCTAGCCAAGCCTTAAGAGATAACTTCTCATTTAAAAAAATCCAAGCGAATATTGCTGTAAATATAGGAGAGGTTTTTGAGAATGTAATTGCATCGCCAAGTGGAATGTTTGCTATGTTATAAAAAAAAGCCAGAAGTGCAGTAAATCCCATAAAACCTCGAAAGAAGAGGAGCCAAGGCTTACCACCGATGCTACGCATTGGTTTTTTATAGAGTGTCATACTGACAAGAATCACACCTGCAATATTTCTAAAAAAGACAACTTCTAACGAACTCATATGTTCACTTGCAAGCTTGGCAAAAGCTCCCATAAAGGCAAACATAAGAGATGCTAACAACATATACTTTACGCCAGAATTTAGCTCTTTTATCATTTTCATAAATGGCATTATACCCATTCACACTTATGTTGTATAATGCAAAAAAATTACGAAGGATACAAATGGGAAATATCATACTTTTTGCGATTTTAGGTGCAGTTTTTTACTACATTTTTAAAAGTTACTCCAAATATACAGACTATTCAAAAGAAGCATTTAAAAACTTTTCTGTCTCTAAAGAGTCACTTCAACAGAGCGAACTTGGACTTTTTGTTGCACTTGTTGCAAAAGTTGCAAAGGCTGATGGCAAAGTAGATGCACTTGAAGCGGAACTTGTAGGCATTATGTTTGATGACATCTCAGCTGTTTTCCCACAACCTGAGAAAACAAGAGCTATCTTAAAAGAGATTTTTAACGAAGAGAAAGATAATTTTAAGAATGTTGAGAGGGTTGCACACGCTTTAGGGCAAGCTATAAAACGAGATGTATCCAAACAGCAACAGTTTATGGGCTTTTTAATTCAGTTGGCATTTATTGATGGAGAAGTGAGCGAGAGTGAAGAGGAGCTTCTTCAGACAATTGCTGAGGCTTTTGAGTTCAATCCAGACCATTACCATGCTATCTTTGACCAGTTTGAAAAGATGATAAAGAACATACATCCTAAAGCAAACATAGAGGATGCCTACAAACTTCTAGGCGTAAGTAAAAACGATGATATGAGTGTTATTAAAAAAGCCTACAGAAAACTTGTACGTGAATACCATCCTGATATTATAAAATCACAAGGCAAAGATGAGGCTTATATGCAAAAAGCTACAGAGAAGACACAAGAGATAAACCAAGCCTACGAGATGATTAAAAACCATCATAAATAGGCACTCTTTTAGTTTAGCTTAAAATCCCTTTCCCAAAAAAAGTCTATCCAATCATCTGCCTCATTGATCCAAAAATGAGGCTCATAAATAGAGGTTTTTTTGTAAAATAGCGTAGAGGATTTAAACTCTACATTTTCAAATCCACATGCCAAATATTGCATCACAGCTTCAAGTGTTTCACCGCTGTCTGCAATGTCATCTACAATTAAAACTCTCTTAGCATTCCCTAAAGTACACTCCCCAAAAATTTTAAGTTTCTCTCTTTTTGATGTTTCATCATAGAGTTCTGTTCTGATAGTTTGCACATCTCTGATATTTAAGCCCTCAGCTAAAGCGTGCGCCAAGGTAAGTCCACCTCTTGCAATACCGATTATAAGGTCAGGCTCAAAAGCTTGTACCTGTTTTATGAGCTGGTTTGTATCATTTTTAAAGTCATCATAGGAGTAATATTTCATGTGGGTATTATACTATTATAAGAGAAGATTTACCACTATTAAGATAAAATTTCCTTTTTAAAAAAAAAGGATATTTATGTATAAAAACATACTCATTGCATTTATAATTGCAATCTTTGCAGGCTGTTCCGCACCGGCTCCTAAACCAGAGACACAACCAAGTTGGTATACTTCAAAACCAAAAGATTATAATAATTTTTATGCGGTTGCATCCTCAGCAGACGTTGACAAAGCAAAAAAAATTGCAATCAATTCACTAAGAACTGAGATACTCTCTGACTTGAACTCTATGTTTAAAAAAGAGCACCCTATTTTAGGTAAACTAGATGAGAATACACGTGCTGAAGTCTTGAGCCATAATGAAGAAATCTGCATGAAACTCTCTATGGGAAGTGCGACTCAAGTAAAGTCTAAAGAGTATAAAGGAGAGACACTGATTCTTGTAAGTATCCCAAGACTTGAGCTCTTTAACCAAGTTGCTAGAATGGAAGCCGACACATTTACAACTATAAAGCAGATGTACGAGACAATCAGTGAAGATATAGCAATAAAAAAATACTTTGCCTTAAAACCATTGATGTCACAATACCCTACCTTAGCCTCATTTACCGCTTTTAAAGAGTATGCAGTTTCAACATTCAATGCGCATGATGACTATATCTTTCTAAAAAATCTTCGCGCCCAATTTAACGCGTTCAAACTCAATATTAGTTTTAATGTACTCAGCGATGCAAACTCTGTACAATTTGCACAAGGGATAAAAGCTGCGATAGAAGCAGAAGGTTTCAAAGTTTCTACTCGACCTTTAAGCAAAGACTCTTTAAAAGTACTTATTACATCTGTTACTACAGATTCGCAAGACTACTCTTTTAACCAATCTAGCAGTTTAGTCAGATATACCACATACAACGTTAACAAAAAGCCTATCTTTTTTAGACAACACACCTTTGTAGGAAAATCAAGAAAAAGTTATAAAGACGGAAAAAGACAGGCAGAAATACAAGCAATTTCATCCATTAACAAACTTGGTTTTTTCGAATTTTTAGGTCTAAAATAGAGCCTTAGTAAATATGATTTAAGATTACGATAGTATAATTTTTAAAACTACAAAAAAAGGAGATTCAATGATTAAAACTCTATCATCAGCACTACTAGCAAGTTTAGTAGCTGTAACAATTACGGGGTGTGGTGGCGCTGCACCAGAGCCAAAGAAAGAAGAACCAGATTTTCGCTGTAAACAAGAGAATGTTTTAGCTCCATCATGGACTTGTATTCCTATGGTTGAAGGTGCTTATGCAGGTGTTGGGATAGCGCCAAAAAGTGCTGCTGGAATGGGGCATATGAGAAGAGTTGCTTTAGCAAATGGTCGTTCAGACTTAGCACAACAAATCAAATCTCAAGTAAAAGATAAAGTAGAAACTTTTACACGTACAACTGGTACTGCTGACCAAGAGACAGTAGATCAAGTAACAACTGCTGTATCGAAACAAATTGCTAAAGTAGATTTAGAAGGTTCAAAAGGTGTTGACGCTTGGAATGCTCCTTCTGGTGCATTGTATATGCTCGTTACAGTTCCTGAAGCTACTGTAAACGGTGAAGTCAAAGCTGCTGTTAAAACTAGTTTCAAAAATGATAACGCGCTATGGCAACAATTTCAATCTAAAAATGCTTTAGAAAGTCTTGATAAAGAGTTCCCTACAGAATAATGAAAGCTCTCTTTGTTTCTCTACTCCTTTTTTCACTGTTGCTTATGGGTTGTAATTCTCAACCTGCACCAACAACAAATAAGAGTGCAGAACCCTCTTGGATTATGAATCCAAACCAAGATGGAAAGAGTGGTGCTGTTGGCGTTGCCGGCAGAACATACGATCAAAAGACATCTACACAAAGAAAACTTGCGATTACACGTGCTCTTGATGAACTTACACTTCAACGAGGTGTAAAAGTTCAACTGAGCATGAATAAAAAAGAAATTGTAGAAAATGAGAGGTCAAGCACTCACCTTGATCAACAAAGTAGTTATGATGCGTCCTCAACACTCACTGCCCATATAGAGCAAGCTTGGAAAAATCCTCTTACTGGCGATATATTTGTCTGGATGGTAATAGACTAAATTCTCTCTTACGAGAGAATTTTTTAAACACTCTTACAATCACTTTTAATTTCGATATAATTCCACATAAAATATAATTTTCTTATTTAATTACTGAAAACTACATCTACTTAAAATCACAAGGTAAAGCAATGAAAAAAATCGCCATTATTGGTCGTCCAAATGTTGGAAAAAGCTCTCTTTTCAACCGTTTAGTAAAAAAGAGAGATGCGATTACATCAGACTTTGCAGGAACAACAAGAGATATAAAAAGACGTAATACTATTATTATCAATAAACAAGTAGAACTCCTAGATACTGGTGGACTTGACCAAGGGTGTGAGCTCTTTGACAAGATTAAAGAGATGTCCCTTAAAACTGCATATAAGGCAGATATTATTCTCTTCATGGTGGATGGAAAAGGTTTACCTGAGGATGAAGACAAAAAACTCTTTTATGAACTTCAAAATATGGGTAAAGACATAGCACTTGTAGTCAACAAAATCGATAATGACAAGATGAAAGAGAAACTTTGGGAATTCTATGAGTTTGGTACAGATGCCATATTTGGTATCTCCGTAGCACACAACAGGAACACAGTCGAACTTCTTGAGTGGATAGCTTCAAAAGTCCCAGACTCTGATATTGTTAAAGAAGAAGAGCTTGAAGAAGAGGAAGATGAAGCAATTTCTGTGCTAGAACCAGAGCTCGATGATGAAGAGTTCTTCTCACAATATGCACATGATGAAGATGAGGATGACGGTTACTTTTACACGGATGAAGAAGAAGTAGAAGAGGAGTCCATTTTTGCTCAAAATGATATGATTAAAGAGTTTGACGAAAATGATGTGAACCACATTAAAATTGCGATTATTGGTCGTACGAATGTTGGAAAGAGCTCTCTTTTAAATGCTCTGCTTGGGGAAGAACGCTCCGTTGTAAGTAGTGTTGCTGGAACTACGATTGATCCTATTGATGAGACAATTGAGTACAAAGGTAAACAGCTAACCTTTGTAGATACAGCGGGTCTGCGTCGTCGTGGTAAGATTATTGGTATAGAAAAATTTGCTTTAATGCGAACAACAGAGATGTTGGCAAACTCTAATATGGCACTTATTGTTTTAGATGCAAGTGAGCCTTTTTTAGACTTAGATGAAAAAATCGCTGGTCTTGTAGATAGCAATAGATTGGCTTGTATTATTGTTTTAAACAAGTGGGATATCTCAAATAGAGAGGATCATGATAAGATTATTTTAGAGGTTCGCGACAGATTTAAGTTTTTAGCCTACGCACCTATCATAACACTCTCAGCAAAGTCACATCAAAGAGTGAACAAACTTCATGACATGATTTTAGAGATTAATGAAAACTACTCGCAACGCATCACAACCTCTCAGCTCAATGCAGTAATGGAAAAAGCACTAAGACGTCATCAGCTTCCAAGTATGCATGGTCAGGTTATACGTATCTACTATACAACGCAATACGAAACAAGACCACCAAAGATTGCCATCGTTATGAATAAACCTAAAGGGCTACACTTTACATACAGAAGATATCTTACAAATAAACTAAGAGAAGCTTTTAATTTTACGGGAACACCTGTTCTTTTCAAGGCTAAAACGAGAGGCGATAAGTAGTAGTTGTTTGGCATGTGGAAAGTTTATTTCCACATGCTAAAAGTATGATTTAGAATGGTTTAAAAATAACCATTGCAACAATGACCATCAGTATCAATGTTGGTACTTCGTTATAGTAACGAAAGAATTTCCCACTCTTCGTACAGCTCCCCTCTAAAAGTCTCTTTCTAAGTACTCCAAGTGAGACAAAGTAAGCTATCAATATCAAGACAAACAATATTTTTGCATGTAACCAGCCATTGCCACTCAACCCAAGTTCATAAGCCAAGTACGAGCCACTTAAAACTGTTGCCCACATTGCAGGGACACCAATATACTTGAAGATTTTAAACTCCATGATTTTTATAACTTTTACAAAACCTTCATTCTCAGCATTTTCTGCATGATAGACGAAAAGTCTTGGCAAGTAAAAGAGAACCGCAAACCAAGAGACGAAAGATAAAATATGAAACCAAACAACAAAATCATACATGTTGCATCCTTTTAAAATTTACTCTCAATATAGAGAGTGTTATAATTTGAACCACCTCGCCTCACACTATTAATCAATCCATAAATACCTGAACGATGTTTGATTGCAAAGCCTAGATTGGTTCCCTCTAATTGTTTATACCCAAAAAGTTTCCCCATATCAAAATCTAAACTAAGATCTATATAATTAAGAATTTTAGAGTTATTATCGACTGGGGTTTGTGACTGTGCTTCTAA
This sequence comes from Sulfurimonas sp. CG01_land_8_20_14_3_00_36_23, assembly GCA_002781365.1. Lineage (GTDB taxonomy): Bacteria > Campylobacterota > Campylobacteria > Campylobacterales > Sulfurimonadaceae > Sulfurimonas. Next base: position 100,325 of record PETN01000016.1, on the reverse strand, counting down.
ATACTCTGTTAAAAGCAGTTTGTCCGTGTAGGAGACTCCCTCACCAAACCCAACTCGCACTCTATTTTGCAAGAAGTCAAAATTCCAGTAGGCTTTAAAGTAGAGTGTTGTTTCATAGACATCATCTTTGAAGCCATTTTCATCAAAAGATGCAACACCAGCTTTGAGATAAAAATCAACTGGTAACGCAAAAAGCGACTCCTCTAAGAGATACCCAGCATCCAATGCAAGCACGCGTAAATCTTTCTCATGTGCTTTGATATTGCCTGAGAGTATCTCACCAAAATCACTGCTAGTCACTTTTCCATAAGCAACTCGAAATGAGTAATCATCCTGCGCACTTAAATTTAAAAGCATAAAAAGTAAAAGTAAAATTCTCAAGTAGATTTCCTGTAAGTATGAATGAAGAGGTATCTATGCCCAAAAAAGAGCATAGAGGGTTAGATTTCTAGTGGTTCTAAATCTTTAATAGAAGTTGCATCTTTTGCAATCACTTTATCATGTAAACGACGAAGTGCTTTTGAAGCTCTCTCTATTGCTAAATCTATAGCAGCATCTAAAGAGTCATCACTTTGATTGATAACTACTGGCTGTGCATGCGCAATATGAATATCAAACTCTACAGATGCCCCTTTTTTCTCTGCAGCTACGTTTACATTCACTGTTGTAATATCAAGTTGATATTTTTTAAATCCATCAACGGCACTCTCAATATGCGTTCTCAAATTGTCGTTTAGTGTTACATCTTTTGCGTGAATTTGTACATTCATAATGAATCCTTTAGATAAGTGTGTTTAAGCACTCTTTATATAGTTGAATAATAACAGAACAAAGCTGAAAAGGTAATTTATGGCTCCTGCATTTGCTATAATGTCAAGAAAAAGAATTAGGACATTATTTATGAGAGTTTTAACAGGTATTCAATCTTCTGGGGATTTACATATAGGGAACTATTTTGGCTCCATTAAACAGATGGTTGAAGCGCAAAATAGAAGTGAAACATTCATTTTTATTGCGAACTATCACGCTATGACGAGCGTAAGTGATGGGAAGAGATTAGCCCAACTTACAATGCAAGCTGCTACCGATTTCTTGGCACTTGGAATAGACCCAACTAAGACAACATTCTGGGTTCAATCCGATGTAAAAGAGGTTTTAGAACTCTACTGGGCTTTGTCCTCCTTCACACCAACTGGATTGTTAGAACGTGCCCATAGTTATAAAGACAAAACTGCACGTGGTGCATCTACAACGCACTCTCTCTTCTCCTATCCTGTTCTTATGGCAGCTGATATTTTGCTCTTTTCTCCAGATATTGTCCCCGTTGGAAAAGATCAAATTCAGCATGTGGAAATAGCCCGTGATATTGCTATAAAATTTAACAATCAATATGGAGATATTCTAAAAATTCCAGAGTTTAAAATTGAAGAGCATGTTGCCACAGTTCCTGGGATAGATGGACAAAAGATGTCAAAAAGTTATGGCAATACCGTTAATATTTTTGGCGAAGAAAAAGAGCAACTCAAAACTATCAAAAAGATTGTAACTGAGAATGTAGCACTTGAAGATCCAAAAGAGTTTTTAGGGTGTAATGTTTACAATATGGCAAAACTCTTTTTAGATGAAAATGCGCTCTTAGAACTTCAAGAGAGATACAAAAAAGGTGGAGAGGGTCACGGACATTTTAAACTCTATCTTGCAGATGTTATCTGGGAATTTTTTAAAGAGCATAGAGAGAGACGAGCCTACCTCCAAGCAAATCAAGATGAAGTGAGAGAAATACTCTCTCAAGGAGCAAACAGAGCGAGAGAAGTTGCTTTGCCTATGATACAAAAGATAAGAGATGTAACGGGGATAAAGTACTAAAGAGTGACAAATAGAGCTGCTTGCTCTATTTTAACTTTAACTTCTGGGATGTTATAAAACTTTTATTTGTCCAGATTGCATCTTTAAGCTTAAGAATTGAGCGAACTTCGTCATTGACTAATCTATAATAAAGTTTAACCTCAACGCTTGTTGCGCCCTTCTCATTCGGCACCTTGATTGTTTTTTCACCCTGTGCTGGGATACTCATATCTTTAGAAGATTTCACAGCTAAATGAGGCACAGTAGGTTTCTCTCTTTTACTTAGGAAGTGTCTTGTTAAAGAGATGTTTTTTGTAGCTATATTTTTTGTCTCTTTCATGTAAATAAGTTCTACAATCAACTCTCTTGAGCCAAATCCACTTGGAATATTATGTGGTTGAGGATTGGCAATCGTTATATCAATATCCGAGCCGCTTTGCTTTAAACTAAGATTTAAAACACCTTTCCACATGCTGCTTGTATGCGCACCCACAAAACCATGTGTTCGCACATCTCTCTTTTTTACTTTTCCATTGTCAATCGGCAAGCTTGCAGCAAAAGATTCTCTTTTTGGCCCCATATGACAATCTACACAGCTTTTATCACTCTTTTTATATTCACTTTGCATATCGATAAAAACATGCCCACTCTCTGATCTGTCATTTGCATGGCAGACAAAACAGAGTTGCTCGGAGTTATTATCCATAAAATCACGATATTTTGTTTGATGGTAAGGAGATTTAGCATCATTAAAAGGACCGCTCATAACACCTGAATCTGTCCAAGAAACACGGTTTATTCCTCTCACAGTCGCATCTCTATCTGCATGAATTTTATCTACATTGTGGCAAACAACACAGTTAATACCCTCACCAATAGCTGAACTTGCTAAGGCTTTATTTACTTTTGAGCCTTTATCTAACTTCATTGCAGCCATAATCTCATAATCGATTCCCGTAGATGTAACCGATATTCTAGGGTTATGACATGTCGCACACTCAACCTTAATACTACTAAGGCTTCTTCTTGTTTTTCTGCTTACATAGTCAGTCGTTGCTCTGAAGTATTCATCATTTTTGTAATGTGACTTGGAGTGCCAAGACTCTTCCCACTCTTTGACGATATGCATATGACACGCTTTACACTTGTCGGAAGTTTGATATTTCTCTTCAACTTCGACTACCTTCGCCCCAAAAAGATTCACTAAAACAAATAAAAGTGTAAAAACTATTTTCATAAATACCACTACCTATGTCTGTTAAGCCAGACCATCAAACCTTTTTGGGCATGAAGTCTGTTCTGTGCTTCATCAAACACTATATCTGCATGTCCTTCTAGTACGGACTCACTCACCTCTTGTTCTCTATATGCAGGAAGACAGTGCAAGAACTTAGCATTTTTTGCAGCTAAACACATCATCAAATCATCCACCATAAAACCTTGGAAATCTTTGATACGCGTATATTTTTCATCTTCTTGTCCCATAGAAGCCCATGTATCTGTTGTGACAATGGTTGCGCCTTGCACCGCCTCTTTTGGGTCATTCATCACACTGATTTTTGCCCCACTACCTTTAGCAATTTTAAGAGCCTCGGCTAAAATGTCACCATCGACCTCATACCCTTTTGGAGTCGCAATTCTAAGCTCAAAGCCAATCTTTGCAGCTAGCATCATCCAAGAGTGTGTCATATTGTTTCCATCACCGACGTATGCCACTGTTGCATTTTCACTAATGCCATACTCAAGCATCGTCATGTAATCAGCTAAAAGTTGAACGGGATGATAAGAGTCTGTTAAACCATTGATAACTGGTACCTTTGAGTAAGATGCAAACTCCTCTATCATAGAGTGTTCAAAAGTTCTTATCATCACCATATCGCACATACTCGATATTACTCTTGCCGTATCTTTTATAGGTTCCCCACGACCAAGGTGAATATCACGGTTCGATAGAAACAGAGCGTGTCCGCCAAGCTGAAACATCCCCGTTTCAAAACTGACTCTCGTCCTTGTAGAACTTTTTTCAAATATCATCGCTAAAGTCTGATGTTTCAGCTCTTCTTTGTAAATACCAGCTCTTAAATCTTTTTTAATCTCTATGCCAAGATTTACAATCTCAAGAATCTCTTCTTTTGTAAAATCTTTAAGCGTTAAAAAATGTCTCAATTGTTCTTCCTATATTTTTACTTAGTTTCATATTCTAATATACTTTTCTTAAAACTAGTTTTTTAAGAGCTTCGCAACCTCTTTGGCATGGTAGGAGATGATAATATCAGCCCCTGCACGTTTAAAACTAACCATTGTCTCCATTAAAACTCTATCATAATCTATAAGGTTATGTTTCTGCGCTAATTTTAGCATTGCATACTCTCCACTTACATTGTAAACTGCCATTGGAAGGGAAGTATTATCTTTTATCTCTCGAACAATATCTAAATATGCCAAAGCTGGTTTTACCATTAAAATATCAGCGCCTTGCATCTCATCTGAAATCGACTCATTAAGTGCTTCACGGCGATTTGCAGGATCCATTTGATACGATGCACGGTTTCCAAAACTAGGTGTTGACTCTGCAACATCACGGAATGGTCCATAGTAACCTGAAGCAAACTTTGTCGAGTAGCTCATAATAGGAAGGTTTTCATACCCTGCCCCATCAAGAGCTTCTCTTAATGTTTGAATAATTCCATCCATCATACCTGAAGGTGCAATCATATCCGCACCTGCCTGCGCATGAATGATGGCTTGTTTTGCAGATATTTCTAGCGTAGCATCATTATTTACTGTCTCATGTTCCATATCGATAATCCCACAATGTCCGTGGTCTGTATATTCACAAAAGCACAAATCCGTTACGATAAACATCTCAGGGTGTGCCTCTTTAATAGCACGAATAGAAGAAGCAATAATTCCATGCTCACATAAAGAGTCCGAACCGATAGAGTCTTTGACATCTGGAATTCCAAAAAGGATGATGGAGTAAATCCCAAGCTCTTTTAACTCTACACACTCTTTTAAAACCTCATCAATACTCATCTGAAATACACCTGGCATAGAGGAGACCTCATTTTTAATCCCTTTTCCTGGACGAATAAAGAGTGGATAGATAAAGTCATCCACGCGAACATGGGTCTCTCTAACTAACGAACGAAGATGGCTATTTAAACGAGTTCTACGAAATCTTTGGAACATGATAAACCTTTTTTTTTGCTATAATAATTTTTCAAAAATATTTTACCGTTATAAAGATTAAATTAATGAATATAAAAATTTCCGAAGTAGCAAACCTACCTTCTAGATTTGGTAACTTCAAAGTAAAAGCTTTCAAAGAGGGAAATAAAGAACATCTTGCTATCTATACAGACAACTTGGATGAAGTTCCTATGGTTCGCGTGCATTCAGAGTGTTTAACAGGCGATGCACTTGGAAGTCTTAAATGTGATTGCGGAGACCAACTTGAGTATGCTTTGACATTAGCTTCTAAAATGAAAGGCATGGTTATTTATCTTAGACAAGAGGGACGTAACATAGGTCTTTTTAACAAGATAAATGCCTACGCACTTCAAGACAGAGGCTACAACACCATAGAAGCAAACCATCAGCTTGGTTTTCGTGCAGATGAGAGAACGTATGAGATTGTAACTCAAATCTTACATCACTTTGACATTCATCGTATCAAACTTTTAACAAATAACCCAGATAAAATCAACTCTATCAATGATATAGAAATTGTAGAGCGACTCCCAATTATTATGAAGTCAAATAGTTATAACGAAGATTATTTAAACACTAAAAAAGAGGAGATGGGGCATCTCCTTTAAGCTCTTTTTGACACTAACCTTAACCATAGATAGCCAAACAAACCTGCAAAGAGTGAGGCGGTTAAGATCCCTACTTTAGCTTGAAATATCAGTGCATCATTTCCTAAAAATGCCAAGTCTGCTACGAAAATAGACATGGTAAAACCAATCCCTCCAAGAAATGCTACACCAAAAATTTGACTCATACTGCTTCCTTGTGGAAGTTTCGCAATTTTTAATTTTATTGCTACCCAAGAAACACCAAAAATTCCCATCACTTTTCCTAGAATGAGACCAGCGATAATACCAAGGGAAACAGGTTCCATAATCGTCGCCCCTATAGAGCTAAAATCTATACTAATTCCTGCATTTGCAAGTGCAAAAAGAGGAATAATAAGAAGAGCAACAGGAAGGTGAAGGGCATGTTCCAACCTTGCAGCAGGTGTGCCAGTCGCATCTATTCTATCTTGTAAATTGATTAAAATTGCTTTTTGTTTCTCATGCATCATGTGATCTGTAGCGACTGGATAGTTATCATATTCATCGAGTAAATTTTTTGCATGCTGAGTGAAGTCTAAAGGGGTCTGCTTTGGTTTTGATGGTATTGCCATGGCAGCAATTACACCTGCTATTGTTGCATGTACTCCTGATTCTAACATGAAAAACCACATAAATAAGCCTACTATAAAATAGGGCAAAATCATATGTATCCCAAAACGGTTAAATAAAACTAGAATCAAAAAAGAGACTCCAGCTAAAGCAAGTGGTAGAAAGATTATCTCTTCTGTATAAAATATTGCAATCACTAAAACAGCACCAAGGTCATCCACAATAGCAAGAGCGACTAAAAATGTTACGAGTGCGGAGGGTATTCTTTTTCCTAAAAGCACCAATGCACTAATTGCGAATGCAATATCTGTAGCCATCGGGATGCCCCATCCAGAAGCTCCAACTTCACCTGAGTTAATGGAAAGATATATGAGTGCGGGAAAAACCATACCACCGATAGCCGCTAAAATAGGGAGAATAGCAACTTTAATATTTGATAGCTCTCCTGCTAAAATCTCTCTTTTAATCTCTAGCCCAATGATGAAGAAAAATATAGCCATCAAACCATCATTTATCCAGTGGTGGATAGTGTGGGAGAGTTGCCAAGAGCCAACTGTTACATCTACTTTCGTATGAAAAAAATGTGAATATGCTTCAGTAAGTGGTGTGTTTGCGAGAAGTAAAGCTACCACCGTCATAAACATTAAAACCATACCTGTAGTCGTTTGGGCATGTATAAAATGCTCAAATGGTGTTGAAATTTTATTGAAAGCTTTTTCCCACGGGGCATATAGTTTCATCTTTTCTCCTCTGTTTCCTATCTATTTTTGTCCATCTTTTGGGTTATTGTACACTTAATAAAGTAACAACTCTTAAAGCATAGTTTCAAAAAAATTTCAATCTTGTGTAAATCTATACTTTAATTTCTATCTTAGTAATTTATAACTATGATAAGCCTCAATATAATTTCAATGACTCACTTAATCGTTTCAAAAAGGAATTTCCACATGCCAATAGACATCTTAAAAGATGATTTAGCTACAGCTTTAAAGAAGCTACAAGCTAAAGAAAATAGCTTTATGCTCCTAGAAAATATCACAAAGCTAGGCAGTTGGGAAATAGATTTAGTGACTAAAAAATCAATTTGGTCAGATCAAAGTTATCTGAACTATGGTTACAAAGTAGGTGAAGTTGAACCAACCTTAGAACTTTTTTTATCGCACTTAGTCCCTGAAGATTTACCAAGAGCGCAACAAACCTTAGCAAAGATTATGCAGAGTGGAGAAGTTGAATCCTTTGAGTGTAGACTCACAAAAGAGTCTGGAGAAACAATCAATTTGTTGCTTCATGGTCAGGTTATTTATGATGAAGAGAAGAAGCCTTTCAAACTTATCGGGACGACGCAAGATGTTACACACAAAGTAACTCTAGAAAAAAACTCTGCTGCGCTTTCTGAACTTGTAGAGTACTCAGCAAATGAAATCTATGTCTTAGAGTATGAAACATTAAATATTTTATATGCAAACCAAAGTGCATGCAAGACTATAGGATATACATTTGAAGAGCTCTTAGGGCTCACAATATTTGATATCAATGTTGATTTGTCTTTAGAAAAAGTTGAACTCTTAAAAAAAGTCTATGCAGAAACTCAAAAAACTATTTCTAATAGAGCCCTTCGCCTTAGAAAAGATGGCACAACCTACCATGTACAATCCTATATTCATGAATTATCCTATTATCATACAAAAGCCCTTGTTATTTTTTCTACAGATATTACAGAGATTGTACAAGCCGAAGAGCAGATTCTAAAACAGAGTGAGCAGATAAGCTTCAAAGAGAATTATGATTCACTTACCTCACTTCCAAATCGAAACCTTTTTCAAGACAGGTTATCCCAATCCATCATTCACGCTCAACATAGCAATCATCATTTTGCTCTACTCTTTATAGATTTAGATCAGTTTAAAAAAATCAATGATTCACTTGGACATACACTAGGGGATAGAGTCATTATTGAAGTGGCTTGCAGATTAAATGCACTTACAGATTCAGAGGATACAGTTGCAAGATTAGGTGGGGATGAATTTGCAATCATTTTAAACAATATCAAAAAGATTCAATACATCTCTGCGATTACAAACAAAATTATAGATGCTATCAAAGAGCCCATAAAAATTGATGCACATACACTCTATATGACAGCTAGTATTGGGATAAGCTTATACCCTGAAGATTCAGCGGATGCAAATGACTTAACAAAGTTCGCAGATGCTGCCATGTATAAAGCAAAAGATGAGGGAAGAAATAACTTTCGATTCTACTCCTCTGAGATGACGCAACTCGCTTTTGAAAAAGTCATCATGGAGAACTCTCTTTTACAAGCTATAAAAGAGAATCAGTTTCTTGTCTATTTTCAACCCCAATATAATGTACTCACAGATAAAATCATAGGAATGGAAGCGCTTGTTCGATGGAGACATCCAGATTTAGGAATTATTCCGCCAGGCAAATTCCTCTCCATCGCCCATGAAAGTGGTCTCATTTTAGAGATAGATAAAATTGTTATGCATGAGGCTATGCGAAGATTTGCTCAATGGTACAGAGACTCTCTTGAACCTGGAAAACTCTCCCTCAACCTCACCATGGCACAACTAAATTCAAAAGATTTTGTCTCTGACTTACTCGATACGATGCAAAAACTTGATTTTCAGACGCATTGGCTGGAATTAGAAGTTTTAGAGAGCCACATTATGAGTAATCCTGAAGAGTCCATTCAAAAACTCAATGCGCTTGACAAGCTTGGAATCAATATTGCCATAGATGATTTTGGAACAGGCTACTCTTCGCTCTCCTATCTCAAAAAACTCCCGATTAAAAAACTTAAAATAGATAGATCTTTTATTATGGATATTCCACATGATGAGGATGACATGGCGATAACCAAGGCGATTATTGCTCTTGGAACAAGTTTAAACCTCAAAATCATAGCTGAGGGTGTAGAAGAGAAGTCTCAAAAAGAGTTCCTTATAAGAAATGGTTGTTACTTTATACAAGGATATCTCTACTCAAAACCAATCCCAGCGGATGAAATCACGCTCCTTCTAAAAAACAGCTCCCACTAAAATCAGCCTAAATAGTTTGCCAAGAGCCTTTTGCCAAACTCTTTTTTAGCTTTATTCCATAGTAAAACAGTATGGATACTATGGAATAAACTTATTTTCTGATATTATCTCATCAAAGTTTAATCAATCATGTAATTTAAATATTACAGTTAGGAGAAAAAAAGATGAAAGTAGCGTCAAATATCACAGAGTTAATTGGTAATACACCTTTAATCAAACTAAAGCAAGAAACGAATGAAACAACACTTTTAGGTAAATGCGAGTTCATGAATCCATCAGGTTCAGTTAAAGACAGAATCGGCAGCAACATGATTTTACAAGCTTTAGGGCGTGGTGAAATCAATGAAAACAGCGTGCTTATTGAACCGACAAGTGGAAACACAGGAATTGCATTAGCATCGATTGCTGCAAACCTTGGATTAAAATTAGTATTAACGATGCCAAGCTCTATGAGTATTGAAAGAAGACGCCTCTTAGTAGCCTTAGGTGCAGAGATCGTTCTCACAGAACCTGCAAAAGGGATGGCTGGAGCAGTTGCTAAGGCAGTTGAACTTTCTCAAACAACACCCAATGCAGTTCTTCTTCAGCAGTTTGAAAACAGTGACAATCCTGAAGTTCACCGTCAAACAACGGCACAAGAGATTTGGAGAGATACAGATGGTAAGGTGGATATTTTTGTAGCGGCTATCGGAACAGGTGGAACGATTACAGGCGTTGGTGAAGTGCTCAAACAGTACAACAAAGATATTCAAATCATTGCAGTAGAACCAGAAGCCTCACCCGTTCTCTCAGGTGGAGCACCAGGACCGCATAAAATCCAAGGTATAGGTGCGGGATTTATTCCTAAAGTTTTAAATACTGAAGTTTATGATGAAATCATCCAGATTTCAAATGATGAAGCGTTCCAAACAGCAAGAGAGATTGCGAAAAAAGAGGGACTTTTAGTTGGGATTTCAGCAGGTTCAAACGTCGCAGCAGCTTATAAAATCGCTGCACGTCCTGAGAACAGAGGCAAAACAATAGTAACAATACTATGTGACACAGGAGAGAGATATTTAAGTACAGAACTGTACGAATACCCTTCTGAGAATTAATAAGAGAGTAGTAAATGCGAGAGAAACACTATCGAAGTATTATAAAAACCATCTCATGGAGAGCGGTAGGAACTCTAGACACTATGATTATTTCCTATTTCATAACAGGCAATCTTATTATGGCTGTCTCTATAGGTTCTATTGAGGTGGTGACAAAAATGATTTTGTATTACTTTCATGAAAGAGCTTGGAATGCGAGTAATTTTGGTCGATACAAACCAACACAAAACGATTATTCAATATAGGAGAGAAGATGAAAGAAAATATTGATTTATTGAACAAAAAATTTGAAAATGCCCCTATAGAAGAGGTACTAAAATATTTTTTATCTACCTATGGCGAGAAGATAGCATTGGCATCGAGTCTTGGTGCAGAGGATCAGGTTCTTACAGACTTGCTACTCAAACAAGATGCAAAGGCAAAAATATTTACTCTTGATACGGGTAGACTTTATGAGCAAACTTATAAAGTGATGGATTTAACAAATAGAAAATACAACATTAAGATAGATGTTCTATTTCCACATGCCAAAGATGTTGAGACACTTTACCAAACACAGGGCATCAATGGATTTAAAGAGAGCATAGAGAATAGAAAAGAGTGTTGTCATATTCGTAAAATTGCTCCACTCAAAAGAGCTTTAAGCACGCTTGATGTTTGGATAACAGGACTGCGTCGTAGTCAATCTCAAACAAGAGAGAGTATGAAGTTGGTTGAATTTGATGAAGGAAACAATCTCATCAAAATAAATCCACTCATCGAATGGAGTGAAGAGGAAGTTTGGGACTATCTTAAAAAACATAAAGTTCCATACAATGAGTTACACGAACAGGGCTTTCCAAGTATTGGATGTGCTCCATGTACCCGTGCCATCGCGGCAGGCGAAGATATTCGCTCTGGAAGATGGTGGTGGGAGAGTCCAGAACATAAAGAGTGTGGACTGCACTTAAAAAATAACTAACACTATAAAGTAAGGCAAATAAAATGACAAAAGAAAGAGTGACACATTTAAAAAAATTAGAAGCAGAATCGATTCATATCATGAGAGAAGTAATTGCTGAGTTTGAAAACCCAGCAATGCTTTACTCTGTGGGTAAAGACTCCTCTGTAATGCTTCATTTAGCTTTGAAAGCTTTTTATCCTGCAAAACTTCCCTTTCCACTTCTGCATGTGGATACTACTTGGAAGTTTAAAGAGATGATTGAGTTTAGAGATGCGCGTGTAAAAGAGTTGGGATTAACACTTTTAACGCATACGAATCCTGAGGGCGATAACAACAAAGTTACTCCATTTACACATGGAAGTTCTGTTTATACAGATGTTATGAAAACAGAGGGTTTAAAACAGGCACTCAACCATCATAAATTTGATGCTGTTTTTGGTGGAGCGAGAAGAGATGAGGAGAAGAGTCGTGCAAAAGAGAGAATCTACTCTTTTCGTGATAAAAACCATAGATGGGATCCAAAAAAACAGCGTCCTGAAATCTGGAGTATCTATAACGGCAGAATAAAAAAAGGTGAGAGTATCCGTGTTTTCCCTTTATCAAATTGGACGGAGTTAGATGTTTGGCAATATATCTATCTTGAGGGGATTCCTATTGTTCCTCTCTATTTTTCTGCTCCAAGACCAGTGGTTGTTCGTGATGGTATAAAAATCATGGTGGATGATGAGAGACTTCCTCTTGAAGAGGGCGAAGTTCCTGTTATGGAAAATATTCGTTTTAGAACCTTAGGCTGTTATCCATTAACTGGTGCAGTAGAGAGTCAAGCATCGACACTTCCTGAGATTATTCAGGAGATGTTGCTTACAAAAACAAGTGAGAGACAAGGGCGTTTGATCGATGCAGATCAAGCAGGCTCCATGGAAAAGAAAAAAATTGAAGGATATTTTTAATGGCACAGCAATTAGAGTTAATAGAGTCAGATATAGAGAGTTATTTACATCAGCAAGAGCATAAAGAGTTATCTAGATTTATCACATGCGGAAGCGTAGATGATGGAAAAAGTACCTTGATTGGAAGATTGTTGCATGATTCAAAAACTATTTTTGAAGACCAGCTTGAAGCGATTAAAGCAGATAGTAAAAGAGTTGGGACTACTGGAGATAAAATTGATTTGGCACTGCTTGTCGATGGACTTCAAAGTGAGAGAGAGCAAGGGATTACGATTGATGTTGCATACCGTTACTTCTCCACTGATAAAAGAAAATTTATCATTGCAGATACTCCAGGTCATGAGCAATATACTCGAAATATGGCGACAGGCGCTTCTACTGCGGATTTAGCAATCATCCTCATTGATGCACGCTATGGCATAGTAACGCAAACACGTCGTCACTCTTATATTGTTCGTTTACTTGGGATTCGCAATGTGGTTGTAGCCATCAACAAAATGGACCTTTTAGATTTTAATCAAGAAGTTTTTGAGAAGATAGATGAGGAGTATCGCCAATTTGCAAAAGAGTTGGGAATCGAAGCTGTTTATTCTATTCCAATGTCTGCACTTGATGGAGACAATGTTGTCAATCCAAGTGAAAAAACACCTTGGTATAAGGGTGGAACTCTCATAAACATCTTAGAGACTGTACCTCTTGCAACGCCTCCTGCAGATGCACCTTTTAGAATGGTTGTGCAGTACATCAACAGACCAAACCTTGATTTTAGAGGTTTTGCAGGAACGATAGCCTCAGGAACAATCTCAGTAGGCGATAGCATCAAAGTTTTACCATCAGGTAAACATGCCACTATAAAAGAGATAGTAACCTATGATGGCAACTTGGAGTCCGCTTCTACAGGGAGTGCGATTACACTTACACTTAACGAAGAGATTGACATCAGCAGAGGAAATGTAATCGTAAAAGCGGGTGCTTCTATTGCAGAGTCTAACAAGATAAGTGCAAACCTTGTTTGGATGGATGAAGAGAAATTTCATGCAGGAAAAAGCTACCTCCTCAAAAGAGGCTCTTCTACAACTACAGCCGTCGTAGAGTCTATTAATTACCGTGTAGATGTCAATACACAAGAGCAGAGTAATGTGGATGTTTTAGAGTTAAATGATATTGCCTCTGTAACGCTTCAGCTCAATGACATTTTAGCATTTGACACCTATGAAGAGAACAGAGATATGGGTGGTTTTATCTTAATTGACAAAATATCTAACAACACAGTCGCAGCAGGAATGATTACTGAGAGTTTAGAAAAAGAGATACTAAGAAGTGAAGCACTGCCGTTTGAGATTGAACTCAACGCCCTCATAAGACGTCATTATCCACACTGGAATGCCGCAATAATAGAATAAGGAAACATCATGGCATCAGAAACAAAAGCTGAGCGTGTAGAGAGAATTAAAGTAGAAAAAGATGGATTTGATGTCTTAGATGACATCATCCGTTATGCGCAAACAGGAGAAGAGATTCATCCTGAAGACCTTGACAGATTTAAGTGGTATGGCTTATATACACAAAACAAAAATCTTCAAGGCGATGATGAGAAGACATATTTTATGCTTCGAATCAAAGTAGAGCAAGGGTATCTAAGTTCTGAGCAGTTGCTTGAAGTGGCAAAAATATCAAAAGAGTTCGCACGTGACACCGCTGATTTAACAACACGACAAGATGTTCAGTTTCATTGGATTGAGATAGAAAATCTTCCAGAGATATTCCAACGTTTAGAGCGTGTTGGACTGAGTGTGACTGGAGCTTCTGGGGATTGTCCTAGAAATATTGTCTCCTGCCCAGTCAATGGAATCGACAAAGAGCAGATTGATGATGTGCGTGATTTAGTAGATGCGTTAAATGATTTGTATAGAGCCAATCGTGAATTTAGCAACCTGCCACGTAAGTTTAAAGTGGGTGTCAGCGGATGTAACAAACACTGTATCTCACATGAGGTTCAAGACTTAACATTTACAGCAGTCAAACGCGCAAAGAATGAGCTTGTTTTTAGTGTAAGTGTTGGCGGTGGTCAAGCAAGTAACCGCCGCATAGCTTCCCATATCGGCTTCATTCAACGTAAAGATGTTGTAGAGGTTTCCAAAGCAGTTGCAATACTCTATAGAGATAATGGAAGAAGAGACAACCGCTCTAAAGCACGTCTTGGACATTTAGTTGAAGCTTGGGGTGAGGAGAAGTTTCTTGCAGAACTTGAGAAATTATCGGGCGTAAAGTTTGAAGCCTTTGATGGGATGAAGTTTACACCCTACCCAAGAAGAAGTCACTTTGGAATTATAGAGAGCTCGAAGCAGGGATACAACGCGATTGGGTATGCAATCCCAGCGGGGAGAATCGGGAATAAAATATTTAAACTTGCACAAGAGTTAAAAGATTATAATGCCGAAGGTATAACGCTTACGACAACACAGAACATTGTTGTTCAGGGTGTAGCACAAGAGCTTACACAAAGTTTTGCCAAAAAGATTCAAGACTCTATAGATTTAAGTGTAGAACCCTCTGTTTTTGAGGCGAGAACACTTGCTTGTACAGGATTGAACTTTTGTAAATTTGCTATCAGTGAGACAAAAAACTTCTCTATCGAAGTGGTTGATTATCTCAAAAAAAGATTTCCTGACTTTAGTGAACCTGTAAGTATCAGTATCAATGGATGTCCAAACTCCTGCGCGCACCCACACATTGTGGATTTAGGATTTATAGGCGCGATGGTAAAAAGCGGTGAAGAGCGTGTCAATGGATTTCATCTTGTTGTAGGTGGAAACTTAGAGGGAGAAGAGAGCCGATTTAGCATTAAAACAGATGTTAAAGTAACATCAAGTGAAGTCCCTTTGTTAATAGAATCATTAATAGAAGAATATGAACAGAGTTTAAATAGTAATTTTGGAAATTTTATACTGGAGAAATACTCAAATGAGCCAGCCTTTTAGACCTCTTTTAGATAGTACTGATAAATTTTCTCAGATTATCAAAAACACAATTGGCATACATAAAAAAAATTATTTTGACTATACTGCCTCAGGGTTGGCATATCAACCCATAGAAGATAGGATTCGAGATATTCTCGAAACCTATGCGAATACGCACTCAAAAGAGGCTTTTATGGCGGCAAAAACAGATAACTATTACCGTCATGCACGTGAACATCTTAAAGAACTTTTAGAGATTGATGAGAATTTTGCTCTTCTGCCAAGCGGATGTGGAGCAACAGCTGCACTCAAAAAACTCCAAGAGATACTCGGCTTATATATTCCTCCTGCAACCAAAGCAAGATATGGTAATTTTGACAAGACAAAGTTTCCTTTAGTTATCGTTGGTCCTTATGAGCATCACTCCAATGAGATAAGCTATAGAGAAGCTTTATGTGAAACGATTCGTATAGGTCTCAATGAAAAAGGGCTTGTAGATTTAGAAGAGTTAAAAGATGTTTTGCAAAAGAACAGTGGCAGAGAAATCATAGGCTCTTTTTGTATCGCTTCAAATGTCACGGGAACGATTACACCCTATGAGGAGATTTCAAAACTTTTAAGAGAGTATGGAGCGATTGTCTGTTTTGATGCAGCGGCTTCTTCTCCTTATAAAAATATTCCTTGCCAACTCTATGATGCTATGGTTTTTTCACCGCACAAGTTACTTGGAGGACCAAGTTCATGCGGTCTGCTCGCGATAAGAAAAAACCTATCCGACAGCAATACAGCACCTACTTTTGCAGGTGGCGGAACTGTTAGTTATGTAAGTAGAAAAAGCCATGTATTTGTTGAGAAGCTAGAAGATAGAGAAGATGCAGGCACGCCAGGAATCTTGCAGTTGATTCGTGCGGCTTTAGCGTATCAGCTTCGCAATGAAATAGGACTCGATTGGATAGATGCAAGAAAAAAAGAGCTTTATAAACATCTCACCAAAGAGCTTCGTTCTATCGAGGGAATCAAATGCTACGGTTGCAATAAAGCAGAAAATATAGGAATCGTCTCTTTTAACATAAAAGATATAAATCCCTATACACTCTGTGCAAATCTCTCCAATGAAGAGGGTTTTCAAACCCGCGCTGGCTGCTCGTGTGCAGGTCCTTACGGGCATGATTTGCTAGAGCTTGAAGATAGTGAAAGTATGAGTGAGCTTTTAGATAATCGTCCAGGTTGGCTTAGAATCAGCCTGCACTACTCTCAAACTATAGAGGACATAGATGCTTTGATTAGTGCCATAAAACGCTCACTTATAACAACAAAAGGAGACTAATTGGCTTTTCTCTCCTCTAAAGCAATTTACGGTGTTGCCGCAATGTATGCAATCTCACGCACAACCAACAACAAACCTATGCAAGTCAAAGAGATAGCCGCTATGACCCATATCTCCCATGGCTATCTTGAACAACTTCTCTCGAGTTTAAGAAAAAGTAATCTTCTCGTAAGTATTCGTGGCGCGCAGGGTGGGTATAAGTTGGCAAGAAGTGCAGACCAGATAAGCGTATTAGAGATTATAGAGGCTGTAGAGGGTGCTTTTTATAAAATAGATGGCAATGTAGGAGCAAGTACAATTTTAGAGTATTTCTGGTCAGATATAGAGAACAAAATGTGCGCTATGTTTGAGATGAAACTCTCTGAACTCTACCGCTCTTCACAGCCCTATTTTTATGAGATTTAACACTTTTTATGAAAACTTTACCCATCATTTTAAACAATAAAAAAATTTTACTTCTTGGTGCAGGAGCGGTTGCACTTCAAAAGGCATCTGTTTTAGCGCGAAACAACATCGAGTTTCAAGTTATTTCCAAAGAGATAGATGAGAAGATGAAAGAGTATACAAACCTGATTTCTAAAAAAGAGTTTCATATCTCTGACATACAAGATTTTGAAATCATTATCGACGCTACAGGGGTCAAAGAGGTTTCAGATATGCTTCTTGCCTTTAAAAAAACCAAAAATATACTTCTTAATGTAGTTGATAAACCTGAAATTTGTGACTTCTATTTTGCTTCGCTTTTAGAGTATGGAAATCTGAAAATTGCCGTAAGTTCGGGTGGTGCTTCGCCAACGATAACGCAAGTTATTCGAGATAAGATAAAAGAGATGCTTCCAAAAGAGATAGAAAAATTAACCAATCAAAAAGAGCAAGAGCGCAAAGAGGGCTTGATTGATGCGGATTTAACAAGAATCCAGACAAAAAAACTTCTCTCAAAAGTTTACCTTGTTGGGTGTGGAACAGGAGATGTAGAGCTTTTAACCCTTAAAGCCTATAGGATTATTCAAAATGTAGATGTCGTTTTTATAGACCACCTCATCTCACAAGAGATTATCGACACTATCCCTCCCTCCACAGAGCAGGTATTTGTTGGTAAAGAGAAGGGATTTCACTCTATGAAACAAGAGGAGATTAATGCCCTGCTTATCGAATATGCTAACCAAGGGCTCACAATCGCCAGATTAAAAAGTGGTGACCCTTATATCTTTGGTAGAGGTGCCGAAGAGGCAATCTCCTTAGCACAAGAGGGTATCCGAGTAGAAGTCATTCCTGGTATCTCCTCCGCACTTGCAGCACCACTTCTAAGTGGCATCGCTCCGACAGCCAGAGGGTATGCAACAAACCTCTCCATAGTCTCCGCGCACTTAGCTGGAAACCTTGTAAATCTAGAGTGGATTCCTCTTCTAAAATATGAAAATCATACCGTTGTTATTTTAATGGGTGTCTCTCGTGCAAAAGAGATAAAAGAGGCGGCTGCAAAAAGTGGTGTGGATTTAAATAAAGATGTTGCTATCATCTCAAATGCATCAAGAAAAAAACAGAGTGTAGTTGTTGGAAAACTTCATGCGTTAGAAGATTTGTGTCAAAATGCGCAGAGACCTGCACTCATCGTCATGGGCGATGTAGTACAACTTCACGAAAAATTACCTATTTTTGGACAATGAGATAAAGAGAGGTTTAACGAAATTTAGACTCACTCAATGCGGAAGCTCTTCTATAAGAGGAACCGAGTGCTTTTAAAAGTTCCTCTGTTGTCACTTTGAGTTCAGAGTGATAAAGCCTTGCCTTATCCATCTCCATCTCATCTATTTTAGAGGAAGCTAAAAGTTTTGAGAGAAAACTCTTCTTCTCCTCTTTAAAAAATATATTAAAAATTCTAGAGTACTCTTCATGCCACCTTGCATGCAAAATCTCAATATTTGAATAAAATTGTGATCCAAGAATATCTTTAACATGATTATCTTCATCATACAACCACTTACCAAATTGACATTTTGTCTTTTCTGGAGATGTAGGATTCTCAACCTTTTTTCCACGCAATAGCGCTTCAATTTTTTCCATCTGTGCAATATGTGCTTTTCTTGCATTATCTATCGATTCTATAGTCTGCTCTTTATTCATGTCCAACCTTATATTTATAAAAGTTTTATGCATTATTACATATATTTAATAAAACTTGAATATAATATTTTCTGATGTATCTAAAAGGATTTTGTTTATGACACAACCTACACCTACAAACCATGAAATAAAGTTAAGTAAGAAAAGATATATAGTCTCCAAAACTGATACCAAGGGAATCATAGAGTATGGAAATGATTATTTTACTGAGATATCAGGATATACACAAGAGGAATTTATAGGCAAACCTCACAACATAGTGCGGCACCCAGATATGCCTCGTGTTATTTTTAAAATGATGTGGGAAAGAATCAAAACAGGGAACAATATTCTAGCTGTAGTTAAAAATCTTTCAAAAGATGGAAGCTATTACTGGGTTATTACGGAGTTTGAACCAAAGGTTGACCCCGTTTCACATAACATCATCTCTCACACTGCCTTTAGAAAAGCAGCTCCACAAAAAGCGATTGACACAATGATTCCCATCTACAATAAACTTTTAGAGCTTGAAGAGGAAGGTGGTGTGGAGATGAGTGAGAAATTCCTTCGTGCTTATTTTGAAAATAGAGATACAAGCTATGATGCCTTTATCGAGGGTATAGTTGCCCAGGAGGGTTTTCGCCAACTCCTTTTCACCTCTTTTAGGAAGATGTTTTCATAAAAATGGTAAATTTAGATAAAATATCCTTTTAAAAAGGATAATTTTGTGGATTTAAAAAGTGCATTACTAGAAGATAAAATTTTACTACCAGAGAACTTTTTTTACAATATTCAAAAATATAAAGAGCATCTTTTTAAATGGAATAAAATCCATAACCTCACAGGTGCCAAAGATGAAAAAACTTTAAATGAGTTCATCTACGACTCTGTTTTCCCTGTAAGCTTCCTCCCAAAAGTAAAAAGCATTTTAGATATTGGTACAGGAGCTGGTTTTCCAGGCATGATCTTAGCTTTTGCTCTTCCTGATACGCAAGTGACTCTTGCTGAACCTCTTGCAAAAAGAGCTAGTTTTTTACAGTTTATAAAAGCGGACTTAGGGCTTGAGAATGTTACTGTTGTAAAAAAAAGAGTTGAAGAGATGCCAACACAGATTTTTGAACTCATCACATCCAGAGCGGTTACAGATACAAAAATGCTTTTACAACTAAGTGAAAATTTCCGTGATGAGAACTCTAAACTCCTTTTTTACAAGGGAGAACGTGTTTTTGATGAAGTAGATGAGAGTATGCCTCACAAAATAGTACAAACTAAAAAGAGACACTACCTCCTTTTAGGAGAAGAGTAAATGCAATATTTAGTTATTCTAGCGCTCATTGTAGGTGTTTACTTTTTCTTTATCAGAGAGAGAGGCACAAAACCTGCTTCTCCTAAAAAAGACAAAACGCAAGAGACGAGCAATGAAATGGTTGCATGTTCGGCATGTGGAATCTACTGCGAAGTAGACGAAGCACTCTTAAGCAACGCAAAATATTACTGCTCGAAAGAGTGTGTGAGGAGAGGATAATGCTTATTTTTGGACACAGATTTCTTCCAAGTGAACACTTCTATCATGTAAGTGACATCGACGCAATAGAGAACACTCCACCCTCTTCAACGCTCTTTATAAAATTTAGTGAAGAGAACTTAGATATTATCAACCATGCAAATAAAAATGATGTTACCTTAGCCCTTGAAGTCGAAGAGATTACGCAAATCATCTACGCTTCAGCACTCAATGCAAAATATATTATCGTCTCTCAATCCTTTGCAAAAATCGCGCAGGAGCTTGCAAACAACTACCTTTTTGATGCAAAGATACTCGTAAAAATCGAAGATGAAGAGGAGATAGAAGCCTTGGCAATCTTAGGTGTGGATGGAGTTATTTTCTCAAATGCAATTGTGAAGATAAATTCATAACATGTTTAAAGCTGCTCTTTTGCTCATCTCTATCACCCTGCTTACAGGATGCTCCTCGAAAAAAAGTCTCACTTATAACACGGATAGAGTAAAAACAGAGCACCAAGTCACCCAACCTCCCTACAAACCAAAGAGTAAGAACTGGATAACGACCTCCCTCTATAAAGAGTATAAAAAATGGTACAAGACACCTTTTAGGCTCGGGGGAATGACGCAAGATGGGGTTGATTGTTCTGGACTTATCCATACTATCTATAAAGATGCTTTTGGCATAGAGATACCAAGAACAACAAGAGAGCAAGTTCTCAGAGGTCATAAAATCAGCAAAAATTCCACAAAAGAGGGGGATTTAGTTTTTTTCAAAACTGGCTACAATAAGAGACATATTGGCATCATCATTGAGGAAGGGAAATTTATCCATACCTCACAAAAGCATGGAGTCATCGTCTCACAACTGAGCAATCCCTATTGGCAAAGTACCTATTGGCAGAGCAGAAGAATTTTACCTGAGTAAAAAATGCTCTTAGAAAATCTCTCTTTTTATATCTGCTTTTAATGAGGTCAAGACTTCATAACTAATTGTTTGTGCGGCTTTTGCCATCACAGAAGCATCTTCAAAAATCAAAATCTCCTCCTCTTGGCAAACAAAAGAGCTGTTATCCATAGAGATTCGCCCCGCTAACTCTTTATCGTGTGGCGTTGTGTAGTTGTTGGAACTTATACGCAAAAATCCTGCTCCGTAACCAAAATCATAGTTACTTACAACACAATCTTCTCTCGCCTCAAAAGTTCCGCCATAGCCAACACGCTCCCCTTTTTTAACGGTTCTTGAGGAGAGTTTTTTTGCGTAGAGTGAGAGTACAGGTTTAAACTTTTTCTCCTTCACAGGAGTAAAAGCACTGGAGAGTTCCATACATCCATAAGCGGCGATTCCGACTCTTGCCATATCTTCAGAAAATTCCACATGCCGAAAGAGTGAAGCGGAGTTTGCTGAGTGAAACCTAAGCGCACCAAAACCAAACTCTTGTGCCAGAGCCTTCGCTTCCTCTTTCGCTTTTTGAAAAGTATCATTTTGCCAAAACCACGCACCGCTTAGCTCATCCGCACTTCTATGATGTGTAAAGAGCGCTTCTAAAATCAAGCCCTGCTCTTTTATCATAGAAAAAGCCTCTTTAAGTTCGCTTGGTGCCACACCGTTTCTGTGCATTCCGCTATCTACTTTTAGCTCCACTTTTGTGGCATGTGGAAATTTCTTTATAGAGGAGAGGTCGTTGATTGTATATCGGATTGTCTCGCTCTTTTTCTCAGGTATCTCTGCTAAGACCAAGATATACTCCAAAAGATGCTCAATTTGCTCCGCCTCTTTTTGGGATTTAACAACTCCCCTTTTTATGCCATATTCACGCGCCATCGTCGCAACCTCAACCAAACCATGCCCATACGCATTGTCCTTTAAAACAAGAGCTATTTTATCTTTTGTTTTGGTATGTTCTGCGATAATATCAAGATTATTAAAAAAATTATTTTTATTGAGAGTTATTTTAGCCATAAAGGAATTATAGCAAATGAGTAGGTTTATTGCGGAGTTTGAAGAGCAAAGTTTTATACAAATACTATTTCCACATGCCAAAAGTGATTGGGTCGAGTATTTGCAAGAAGCAGAGGAAAATTTCATCCAGATTATCAAGGCGATTATTAAGTATGAGAAGTGTTTAGTTGTTTGTGCCTCTCTAGAAAATGTAAAAAAGCACTTTGAACCAAATGAAAATCTCTACTTTGTGGAGTATGAGACAGATGATTGTTGGGCGAGAGATTGTTCGGTTTTATCCATACAAGAGAACGCGTCACGCAAACTTCTAGACTTTACTTTTACAGGTTGGGGCGGCAAGTTTGAAGCGAGCAAAGATAACAAAATGAGCCAAGCCATCTCAAAAAACTACTCCGCAGAAGTGGAAACAATCGACTTTATCCTCGAAGGTGGGGCAGTTGAGAGCAATGGTGCGGGAATTGTTTTAACCACTTTTGAGTGTGTACAAAACAAAAACCGAAACAATACCCTCTCAGAAGAAGAGATAACACAAAAGATAAAAGAGAAACTTCACGCAAAAGAGATTTTATATCTGCACCATGGCTATTTAGCGGGAGATGACACAGATTCGCATGTCGATACTTTGGCACGGTTTATAGATGAAAAAACTATCATGTATGTGGCATGTGGAAATAGAGAGGATGAGCACTATAAAGAGCTAAAACTGATGCAAGAGGAGCTAGAAGGACTCTCTAAAAGTCATGGCTTTAAACTCATCGCCCTTCCAATGAGTGAGGCAGTTTACTATGAAGAGGAGAGACTCCCTGCAACCTACGCAAATTTTCTCCTGCTAAACGGTGCTGTTTTAGTTCCAACGTATGGGGTAAAAGAGGACGCAGAAGCCTTAGCCATTTTTAGAGAAACTTTTCCAGAGAGAGAGATAGTCGGCATAGATTGTCTCACACTCATCAAACAACACGGTTCGCTTCACTGCGTTACGATGAACTTTGCGAAGGGTGTTGAGATTAAAGTGTAAGGATAGGCACTCTTCCTTTTTAAAACTCTTTCTTAGTTTTAAGATATTCTTCCTTATATTTCAGAAGCTTCTCTTTAAAAAGTAGGACTATGTTTTTTGGTGCATACTGAAGAAGAGATAGAAGCTCTCTTACTTCATTGGAATATTGAAGATTATAATCCGTCGCATATTCCAATTCAAAATGAAATAATTCCTGTTCTTGAATATTTAAAGCTTCTGCAATAAATGGGATTAGTTCAACCTTAATCTCTCTTCTTCCACTTAAATATCCATAAATACTTGATTTACTTGGAGCTTCTCCAGTGGTTCTCAATCTTGGCTTTAAAGCTAAAAATTTTTCTGCAAACTCTTTTTTAGATATTTTTTGCTCTTTTAATAGATAGTTTATTTTTTCAAAGACTTCCAATGCTAAACCTTTTTTACACTATAAGTATAATTTACTCATATTGTAAGAATTAGAAAAGGACTATATGTGTATTATTTTACCATTAGTAAATAAATTGGGAGATATTATTGCAGATGAATCAAAACACACTCGTGATACAAGAAGATGAGATAGATTTAAGAGAACTTTTTTTAACCCTTATAAAAAATAAAATGACTATCGTACTGATAACATCAGCTATCACGATTGCTGGGGCTCTACATGCTTACACAAAAACACCAATCTTTGAAGTAAAATCAACAATTCAGATTGGACATATTGGAGAAAGTCTTATAGATGATCCAGCAAATATCTCAAAAATATTATCTGTAATTTTTAATGTAAATGACAAATCGAGTTCTGATGAGATTACTGACGCGAATGTTAAAAGTATTGCACAAGTCAAGAGTGTAAAAAACTTTATTGAGGTAGTTACAGAGGGAACTTCCAACGATAGTGCTCTGAGAAAAAACATGGATGTAACTGCCTATACAAAAAATTTGTACCTAGATAAAATCGACCAGTATATTTTAGAAAAAAACCATCAGATAGAGAAACTCAAGAAAGAGATTATCAAAATAGATACATTTGATATTAAAAATCTACAAGAGCAGATTAAATTATTAGAAAAAGATGGTATTAAAAAAGATGAAGATAAAATTATTTTTTTGCAAAAAACAGAACTCTCATCCATAGAGTCAAAAATTTCTTATCACTCTAAAAAACTGATTGAATACACGAAAGAAATCAATAAATTAAATGAAAATAGTTTAAAACTAGCTGACAAAACAGCATCTATGATATCTTCAGTACAAACACTCAATTATCAAAATTTGATCTTAAATTCTCAAAACCAGTTAGAAAATTTAAAGGTTGAAAAGCAAATACTTTTACAAGAAAAAATTCCAAATTTACAAAGAAATATCAATAAGATTAAAAACGAAACAATAAGAAAACTGCAATACAAAGTTGATGTTGAACTTCCTGAGCAAAAGATTAGCATACTTAAACATATTGAAAGTCTTGAGTTTAGTATGTCAAAATCAAACATAAAAAACAGTGAATTAGTTGGTGAATATATTCTGCATGATTATCCTGCAAAGCCAAAGAAAAAATTGATTATCGTTGTATCTTTTGTGACTGGATTCATTCTTTCTATATTTTTAGTGTTTTTTATGGAGTTTGTTAAAAACTTCAGAAGAGAGGCTATTTCAAAATAGCCATTCCGCTCATTATCAGATAAGTCGAAAGACCAAAACCTACGGCTATTAAAATCATTTTTTTTATTTTATCTATGTTACGCATAGTGCAATTCTAGCGAAGATTTATGGAATTATTAACACTTTTGTAACACTCTTTTTATATTATTCATCAATTTTACAAATCAAGGTATGTCGCATGAATAAAATAATTCCTCTCTCTTTCATAACTATTGCATCTCTCTTTGCAGCGGAGCATGAACTCGCTCCAATCAATGTAGAAGCTACTCTCATCACTGAAGTGAGTCAAAACGCTCAAGTTTCAGCAGATTTGGCACAAGCACTCAGTGAAAAAGTTCCAAGTATTGATATGAATCGTCGTAGCGGTATCGCAAATGATATCTACATCCGTGGTCAAAAACGAGACAATATTTCTATAGAAGTCGATGGCACAAAAGTTTGTGGAGCGTGTCCAAACAGAATGGATCCTCCTGTCTCTCATATTTTAGCAAACCAAATCGAGTCTGTTGAAGTAACGGAAGGTCCTTATGATGTTGAGACTTTTGGAGTGATGAGTGGTGGTGTAAAAATCACTACAAAGAAACCGACTAAAGATTTACATGGTGAGTTCAACCTAGGTTATGGCATGTGGAACTACACAAAAGTCGGCGCGACTGTAAGTGGTGGAAATGATCTTATAAGAGTTTTAGTAAGTGCCTCTACTGAAAGTAGCGACCAATACAAAGATGGAAACGGAGATACTTTAGCACAACAAGTAGCGAACAACCCATCTGCAGGCACAGCAACTTACCAAACAAAATATGAAGATATGCAGGCCTACAAGAAAAACAGTGTCATGGCAAAAATCTTTGTAGATGTTGCAGAGGACCAAGAGTTACAACTCAGTGCTACACAAAATAGAAGTGATGATGTTTTATATCCAAGCTCTAAAATGGATGCGGCGTATGACTACTCGAACATCTACAGTGTTGCGTATGATGTTAAAAATCTCTCAGACATCTACAAAGATTTAAACCTAAAGTACTACTACTCAGATGTGGATCATCCTATGGATACACGACTAAGAAATAGTGGTACGATGATGTATATGACAAATCAACTTCAAACAACGATGCAAGGATTAAAACTCAAAAATAGTTTTGAAGTTGGAACTTTTGACATCTTAGTTGGACTTGATGGAAGTAAGAGAACTTGGGTTGGTGAGAAATTTATGACTACAACGATGTCAGGGGCGGAAGGCATGCACTCTGTAAGTTTAACGGACACACTCACGCAAAACCAAGCGCTCTTTGCAAAAGTGAAAAAAGAGCTTGGAGATTTTAAAATCGAACTCGGTGCGAGATATGATTCTACAGATATTACGCCAACCGATGCAAGCATGAAAACAAATAGCTACAATGGTCTCAATGCAAACATCTTAACATCATACAAGCTCTCTGGGTCGAACAAAATCTTTTTAGGTTTTGGTCAAGCGTCTCGTGTTCCTGATGCAAGAGAGTTATATATGCCAACTACTGCAAACCAAAATTTAAAACAGACTACAAACCAAGAGGTAGATTTAGGGTATGAACTTCAAAATGACTCTATGAAATTCAAAGTAAAAACTTTCTACTCTATGCTAAAAGATTATATCTACCTCCAAAAAGGTTCAACTTTTCAAAATGTAGATGCTACGGTTTATGGGGCTGAACTTACAGCTTCTTACTTTGCAACAGATGAGATGAGTATAGATATGAGTGCCTCTTACAAAAAAGGTCAAAAAGCAAATGCTCTTGTTGGACAAACAGACAAAGATTTAGCAGATATGGCACCTTTGAGAGGAAACGTAGCCTTCAATTATGAGTACCAAAATGACTCACTTTTAACAGTTGAATCACAACTATCAGATAAATGGAGTGACATTGACACAGATAATGGTGAGCAGACTTTAGGTGCTTGGGGTGTTGTAAACTTTAAGCTCAAACATGCCCTCCATAAAAACGTTCATTTCACTTTAGGAGTCAACAACCTTTTTGATGAAACATACGCAAAATCAAATACTTATGTAGATTTAACACTTATCTCAGCAGGAGCAGACACAATGCTTCTTAATGAACCTGGAAGATATATCTACACAAACTTTACAGTTAAGTTCTAATCTTCCCTCCACCATTTTCCACATGCCAATACTCTTTAGCATGTGGAAACTACACCTCTTTTTTCTCCAAAAATGGAATAACATTTGCTTATAAAGGAAGCCTATTATTTTAGACAAATTATATTCAAGAGGTCCCCATGAACGTCAATAGTATGACCAATTCTAGCTACTTCGCACAGTTACAAAACAACTCTAAAGTACAGAGTCAAAGTGGCGCTAGCAAAATGGCTCCTAGCAGTAGTGATTACAGCGCATTGATGCAACAAGTCAATACGCAAGTCATGTCTATGCTCGATACAAATCAAAACGGTTCTGTCGATAAAGCAGAGTTTAGTGCTGCAGCGAAGATGCTCTCTCAAAGTAAAAGTCTCACTAGCAATACAGACAATGCCTTCGCTACTATGGATACAAATAACGACGGTGCAATCACTGCCGATGAACTGATGAAAATGTTAGAGGAACTCTCTACAAAGAAAAAAGCGCAAAAAATGTCTGCTCGTGTAGAAGAGAGTGTAAAAAACCAAGTAGCACAAGCTACAAATGAAACATCTAAAACACAAAACCTCCAATCTGTTTTGATGAAGAGCATCCTCTCAGCTTATGGCTCAGGTCAAAGTGCATCTACCAACAGTGGTCTTAATTTAAAAGCATAAAGTAAGTGCATCGTTACGACTTTATCGCTTTTACATCCCCGTGTGAACTCCATATCGACATTGCTGATAAAGCTCTCGCCGATAGTGTGGCTCACATTATTTATCTCAATGCAAAAAGATTGGAGAGCCAGTACAGCTTTTTTACAAACTCCTCAGAACTCTACCCACTCAACAACAGAACAAGCAACCAACATACCCTCAGTGATGAGTTAGCCACTCTGCTTCAGATTGCTCTTTTTTATAGTGAAAAAACAGAGGGAGCCTTTGACATCGCAACAGCAGGAACTTTAAAAGAAGCCTCACTTGCTTCAACGCTTGAAGAGTATCAACAACTAAGAGAAAAACTCCTCCCTTTTGCCTCCTCTTCAGAGCTTCACTTAGAGGGCAACACCCTCACCTTTTTAAATGCATTTACAAAGATAGATTTAGGTGGTTTAGTCAAAGAGTATGCAGTGGATGCGTCTCTACTTATGCTCAAAACTGCAGGTGTAACTTCAGCACTTGTCAATTTTGGCGGAGATATTGTGGCATGTGGAAATTACAACGCCTCTTCATGGAACATCGGTATTCAAAACCCAAAAAACGAAGCAGAAAACCTCTGCGAAATCGCCCTCAACGACAATGCGCTCTGTACCTCAGGTCACTCCAAACGCTTTTATGAGATAGAGCAAAAAAGACAATCGCACATCATCTCAAAAACATCCAACCACTACGCACAAATCAGCATCGTCGCACCCACAGCAACGGACGCAGGTATCTGGAGTACAGCACTCCTTGTAAACCCGAAACTCACTCCTCCTTCGCATATAAAAATCGCTCACTCTATTTTAGAAGAAACAGCTGAGCACTAAATAAATCCAAACTCCAAAGCACCTTTTTATATCAAAACGGATAAAATCTTTTTCATGATTAAACGAATCCCTACTAAACAAATTTTTGTCGGCAGTGTTGCAGTTGGCGGTGATGCGCCTATAAGTACGCAGTCAATGACATTCTCTCAAACTGCCGATGTAACAAGCACCGTGGAGCAGATAAATCGCCTCCATTTTGCAGGGTGTGACATCGTTCGCGTGGCAGTTCCAAACATGGAAGATGCACTTGCATTAAAGTCCATCAAAGAGCAGATTTCTCTTCCTCTTGTTGCAGATATTCACTTCAACCATAAGTTTGCACTGATTGCCGCGGAAGTGGTGGATTGTATAAGAATCAACCCTGGCAATATCGGCTCAAAAGAGAAAGTTGCCGAAGTTGTAAAAGCGTGTCAGCAGAGAAATATCCCTATCCGTATCGGTGTCAATGCTGGAAGTTTGGAAAAAGAGTTTTTAAACAAGTATGGGCAAACAGCTGAGGGGATGGTAGCAAGTGCCGAGTACAACATCAAATACCTTGAAGATTTAGGCTTTAGTGACATCAAAATCTCACTCAAAGCGAGCGATGTCGGGAGAACTGTAGCTGCCTACAGAATGTTACGCCCGAAAAACAACTATCCATTTCATCTTGGAGTCACAGAAGCGGGGACACTCTTTCATGCAACAGTCAAAAGTTCCATAGGTCTTGGCGCACTTCTACTCGATGGAATCGGCGATACAATGCGCGTCTCCATCACAGGTGAACTCGAAGAGGAGATAAACGTAGCCCGCGCTATTTTAAAAGATAGCGGAGCGATGCCAGATGGTCTCAACATCATCTCTTGTCCGACATGTGGAAGAATCGAAGCAGACTTGGTCTCAGCAGTGGCTGAGATAGAGAGAAGAACCGCCCACATCAAAACACCGCTCAATGTCTCGGTCATGGGTTGCGTCGTCAATGCGATCGGTGAAGCTGCACATGCCGATGTAGCAATTGCCTACGGAAAAGGCAAAGGGCTTGTAATGGTCAAAGGCGAAGTCGTAGCAAATCTCGATGAGAAAGAACTTGTGGATAGGTTTGTGAGTGAAGTAGAAAATATGGCAAATGAAACCAATTAAACTCTGAAATAAAATCAGTTATAATTAAATTTCAAAATAAAAGAAGGAGCATAAAGTGACAAAAGAGTACATATTAAACTTTTTAAAAACAAACAAACAACTTTTAAATAGTAAGTACAATGTCACTAAAATTGGTCTTTTTGGAAGTTATGCTACTGGTGCTGAGACGGAGAAGAGTGATATAGATATTTTAGTTGAAATGCCACCCTCTTTTGATAATTTTTTTGATTTAAAATACTTTTTAGAAGATGCCTTTAAAAAAAGTGTTGATTTAGGAAAAGAGAAAAACTTACGACTGCTTATAAAAAAGCATATTGAGAATGAGATTATCTATGTCTAAAAGAGAGATAACACTTTACATAGTTGATATTTTTATAGCCATCAATAAGTTACATAGATATACAAGCAAATTCACGGATGCAGAAACTTTTAAGTGGAGTGAACTAGAGTGGGATGCGAGTATAAGAGAGTTAGAAATCATTGGCGAAGCAACAAAAGTTTTAATAAACTCAGATATATTAAGTAACAATAAGTACAGAAAAATAGTTGATTTTAGAAATATGATTTCTCATGGATATTTTGGAATAGATGAAGACGAAGTATTCATGGTTATAAAAGAGAGATTAGAAACATTAAATGATGAATTGATGGAGTTAATTAAAGTTCAAAATATATCTATAATGGAAGCTATTAACTTAGCGATACAAGAAAACAGTTTCAATAAAAAACTAACAGAATTTTTAAAAAATTTGCGAAATAAGGTTCAATAATGCAAAGCAACAACGACAACCTCTACAACCTAGCGTTTGAACGCTCCATACTAAGTTCTATTGTCTTTGAACCTGGGCAGTTTGATGAGCTGAGTACAACACTTAAAAAAGATGATTTTTATCTTCCTGCCCATCAAGATATTTTTCAATCTATGATTACACTTCTGCAAAGAGATGAGCCGATAGATGAGGAGTTCATCAAAAAAGAGCTTATCAAAATAAAAAAATTTGATGAGCAGGTGATGTTGGAGATTCTCTCAGCAAACCCTATCTCAAACACGAAAGCTTATGTCAATGAGATAAAAGACAAATCCTTAAAAAGACACCTTATTTCACTGACTACCGAGATAAAAAGAGTGACACTCGAAGAGCAACTCTCAAGTACTGAAGTCGTAGATATCGTTGAGAAAAAACTCTATGAAATCACGCAAGACAATCAAACGAGCGACTTTAAAGACTCTCCAAAGATGACCTACGACACGATGGAGTACATCAAAGAGATGAAAGCGCGTGGAAATAGCGTGCTTGTCGGAGTCGATACAGGCTACCACGAACTCAACAAAATGACAACAGGTTTTGGTAAAGGGGATTTGGTTATTATTGCCGCACGACCTGCGATGGGGAAAACTTCTTTTATTCTCAACACAGTAAATTCACTCATCGTACAGGGCAAAGGGGTCGCCTTTTTTTCTCTTGAGATGCCTGCTGAACAGTTGATGCTTCGACTCCTTTCTATCCAAACTTCTATCCCGCTTCAAAAGTTAAGAGTCGGCGATATGAATGATGATCAGTGGAGTAGTTTAAATGGTGCCATCGATAAGATGAACAGTGCCAAACTCTTTGTGGATGACCAAGGGAGTATCAACATCAACCAGCTCCGCTCCAAACTCAGAAAGCTCAAAAATCAGCACCCAGAGATAGAGATAGCTGTCATCGACTACCTGCAAATCATGAGCGGTGTAGGAACACAAGATAGACACTTACAAGTCTCAGAGATGTCACGTGGGCTTAAGATGCTCGCGCGTGAGCTTAACATGCCAATTGTTGCGCTCTCTCAGCTCAACCGTGGACTTGAAGCCAGAAATGATAAACGACCGATGCTCAGTGATATTCGTGAATCTGGTTCTATTGAGCAGGATGCCGATATTATTCTCTTTGTTTACCGTGATGATGTTTACCTCTACAAAGAAGAAAAAGAGCGTGAAAAAGCGGCAAAAGCAGACGGAAAAGAGTTCACTTCGACCTATGTAGAAAAAGAGGAAGAGGATGCGGAAATCATTATAGGCAAGCAGAGAAATGGTCCGACTGGACATGTAAAGCTTATCTTCCAGAAAAAACTTACACGCTTTGTGGATGCACCCTCTTTTGCTAGAGGTGTTGAAACCGTCTATGAGAATGTCGATACCCGCTCAGCTCAGGTTGATGTGGGGGACTCCTCTTTTTCAATGCCGACCCTCTAAAACAAGATGTTAGAAAGAGTCTCTCTCTTTACCTCAAAGAGAGACTTTTTTCTTTTCCTTTTGGCATGTGGAATCATTCTCACCTACTCACTTCTCCTTGAGTACCAAAACTACAAAAAACTTACACAATTTGACTCTGCTTTAGTAACTGCAACAGTTCTGAAACAGTACACAAAAACAAAAGAGGTAGAGAGCGGCAAACGTAAAACATATCAGGTTTTAAAGCTCAAAAGCGATCAAGGCTTCTCTTTTTATACCACGCTCAACAAAAACTTTCCACATGCCAAAGAGCAAGAAGTAGAAATAGAGATTTGGACAGATACTATAAACTTTTACGACTACTTCACAACTTTTTTCGCCTATACAAAAGAGATAAGGATTCATCAAGAGCAAAGCCTAAAACAGAAGCTCTCCGCCTCCCTCTCACAAAGCCATGAGAACGAATATATAGCAAATATTTATCAGGCTCTTTACCTTGCCACTCCGCTTAGATATGAGTTGCAAGGAGTCTTCTCTGCTTTAGGAGTTTCTCACCTTTTAGCTCTCAGCGGTTTTCACTTAGGAGTTCTCAGCGCCCTCCTTTTCTTTTTACTTAAGTATCCTTATAAACTCTTGCAACAGCGCTATTTTCCCTACAGAAACTCCAAGGCAGATTTATTTAGTATTGTAGCTTTTTTCCTGCTTTGTTATCTGCTTTTTTTGGACTCTCCCGCTTCACTTCTTCGTGCCTTTGCCATGCTTTTCATTGGCTTTATTTTGTATGATAGAGGAATAAAAATTGTCTCAATGCTGACACTCTCTTTAACCCTCATATTACTTTTAAGCTTTTTTCCAAGACTTCTTTTTTCTCTTGGGTTTTGGCTCTCTATGAGTGGGGTATTTTATATCTTTTTGTTTTTGATTCACTTCAAACATCTGCATAAATATTGGCAATTTATCCTTTTGCCCTTTTGGCTTTATCTCTTAATGCTTCCCTTTTCTCTGGCGCTCTTTGGAAGTTTTAGCATCTACCACCCACTCTCAATTTTATGGACAACCCTCTTTACTCTCTTCTATCCGCTGAGCCTCTTTTTTCACTTAATTGGTTTTGCTGATTTATTGGATGGGATTTTAGAGAGTTTTATAGCTTTAGGCGAGATTCAGAGGAGTGTAGTATTTGAAATCAAATGGCTCTTTGTGCACATTTTGCTCTCTTTTCTTGGCATGTGGAAAAAAAGTTTTATCTACTTACTTCTTCTCTACAGCCTCTCTCTTTTCATATATGCGGTTTATCAAATAACATAGTTTCAGACCATAAATAAAAATAATCCAAGAAACATAAATCCATAAGAAGAGAAACATAACGATGGCAAAAGAGCCATACATGGTTGTGTAAGATTTGTTAAAAAAGACATAGTAGATAAAGGCATTTTTTGAGATGCTAAAGATTATCGAGATTATAAATGAACTTATCAAAGAGGCTTTAGGATTTATTTTAGTATTTGCAGCTATTTGAAAGATGAGAAAAAAGAGTCCCCAGATAATGATATAAGGGATATATGGAAGTATATTTAAGCCTGATGTGTACTCATTGGATGCAACGAGATTGGCTACATACCCTGTGATGTAAAAGGAAATTCCAAGTGCGATGGGAGTGAGTGTCAGCATCGTCCAGTAAGTTGTTACAGACTCCCATAGTGTTCTTTTTTTGGCATGGAAAATTTTATTTGCGATGTACTCAAAGTTTTGAAAAAAGAGAAGCGAAGCGACTAAAATCATAGCCAATCCTATCACTCCCATCTTCGCAGAGTTGGCTAAAAAGCCATCAATATGCCCCATAATAGACTCTGAATTGACTGGCATTAGGTTGGAGAAGATAAAGATTTTTATACTCTCATAATGCTCAGCAAAACTAGGCAAAGAGGTTAAAAGTGTGAGCATAATTAAAAGAAGCGGGATAATCGTAAAGATAGTATAAAAACTAAGACTCGCGGCAAAGAGGGTTAACTCTTTATCAAAAAAAGTTTTGATAAAGAACTTTAGATGTCTGTAAAGATGATGGATTTTTTCTATCTTTGTTTGCATGTTGGTCACACTTTTAGATTGATTAATTAAGTCCCATCTTCGCAGGATTTAAAATATTATTAGGGTCGAATGCCATTTTTATAGACTTAAAGAGGTTCATCTCTTCCTCTGTAAAAGCCATGTGCATATAAGGTGCTTTTGCAAGTCCTATGCCATGTTCACCTGAGAGTGTGCCACCTAAGTCTATCGTTGCTTGAAAAACTTCTTCTATAGCTTGATAAGCAATTTTAACCTGTTCTGGGTCTTTGCCATCTACCATGACATTTGTATGTACATTTCCATCGCCTGTATGACCAAAACATGGAATATTTACATTGTACTTTTTGGCAATCGCATCAAATCTCTCAAGCAGTTCAGGCAAGGCAGAACGAGGAACTGTAACATCTTCGTTGAGCTTTTTACTTCCATAAACACTTAGACTTGGAGAGGCATTACGACGAGCGAACCAGAGATTTTTTGCCTCGGCATCATCTTTTGCAATCTTAAACTCTGTACACCCATTTTCACGGAAAACTTTCTCTATTTGCGCAAGTTGAAAGTTTAAGTCCTCTTCTAAGTTTCCATCTACATCTGTTACAAGCAGAGCACCTGCATCTACAGGGAGACCTTTATGAAAAGTCTGCTCCACAGCACGAATCGTCAAGTTGTCTAAAAACTCCATAGCGACTGGTGTGATACCGCTTGCCATTGTCTTGTAAACCGCTTCCATCGCTTCATGCACACTGGTAAAAATCCCCATAGCAGTTTTTGTCATTTTAGGTTTTGGAATGAGTTTGAGCGTGATTTCACTCAGAACTGCCAAAGTCCCCTCAGAAGCGATAAGAATACCACTTATGTTGTACCCTGCCACATCTTTAATCGTTCTTTTTCCAGCTTTGATAATGTCCCCATTTGGCAAAACTGCGCGTGTAGCCATAACATAATCTTTTGTGATTCCATACTTTGCAGCACGCATACCGCCAGCATTTTCACTCACATTTCCGCCAATAGTCGAGTACTCTTGACTCGCAGGGTCTGGCGGATAAAAGAGACCAACCTCTTCTACTGCACGTTGTAAATCCATATTGATAACACCAGGTTGCACCACTGCCACCATGTTTTTCATATCAATTTCTAAAATTTTGTTCATATGTTTTTCCATGGCAAGAACAATTCCGCCAGAACTTGGAAGTGCACCGCCTGTAAAACCGCTCCCTGCACCTCTTGGAACTATAATAATTCTATGTTCGTTACAATACTTTAAAATCTGACTTATATCTGCTTCGTCTCTTGGAAAAATAACTGCGTCGGGTTCAAAATGTTCACGCGTTGCATCATAAGAATATGCAATCAAATGTGCTTTGTCACTATAAATATTCTCTGAACCTACGATAGATTCAAACTCTTTAATATGCTTTAAATCAATCATCTCTACTCCTTACTCTCTAACTTCTTTAGTAACTCTTCATACTTTGGGCCTTGGGCTTTTATGTTTTCAAGCAGTTGCTTGTTTTCTCTGTTGTAAGTGAACAACAGTTCATAGTAGTAAGGTTCATAATCTTCAATCTCAGAACTTCCCTCTCCAAGCCATATAACATCTAACTCAGGTACTCTTCTGTAAAAAGGGAGTTGCTTGGACTCTTGCGCTAAATCTGCATCTGTAATCGTTAAAATCGCAAAACTTTTCGAATCCACCATATAAAGTTTTTTATCCAAATAGAAAAAGAGGAGTCCTACTGAGACGGAGTTACTGAGTTGTTCAAAATCATTTTTCAT
This sequence comes from Sulfurimonas sp. CG01_land_8_20_14_3_00_36_23, assembly GCA_002781365.1. Lineage (GTDB taxonomy): Bacteria > Campylobacterota > Campylobacteria > Campylobacterales > Sulfurimonadaceae > Sulfurimonas. The sequence goes on along the minus strand of PETN01000016.1, from coordinate 64,701 downwards.
CGGTGTTCTGTGCCCGTTGAACGAGAGAATGGTTGCAAAAATATCTGGGTGTATCCACTGAAGTGTTTTCGCAGAGATTGTGATTCTATGGTAAATCTCTTCATTTGGAGCAATAAGCAATCCTCTGTCATAAGCAAAAGCGAGGATAACAGTGTCTCCAATTTCCACATGCCAACGTCCTGTTGGTAAAGCATTGTTAAAAAGTCCAGTATAGTCACTCATCTCTAAGGTAGCCATTTTACTTTCACTATCAAAACTTTTTACAACTACATTTTTTAAAATGCTCGTATGTCCCTCAGGCAAATGATGTACTACAAAACCGCTCATACCAACATCTATTTTTTCTATTTTTATTGTCGCGGTAGTACCTTCTACACTTACGATAGGGGATTGAACAACAGAGGCACAAAGCTCCAAAATAAGCATAAACATTAACAAAATATATTTCATATATCTACTCTTTTCTTTATTTTATAAAGCGATTATAGCAAACAAACCTCAGACTAAGCCAAATTTTGTTAGAGTTTTTTGATTATTTATTTTAGGGCTTTGATATTGATACGATTTTTCATACTTTTTTTATTTTCTACTTTTCTTTTAGGCTCCGAAGTCAGTGATAATCGCTGGGTTGATGGCGAAAGTTATCTCGTTTTTTTAGAGAAAAACAAACTGCCCATAAGAGAGCTCTACTACAACCTTGATAAAGATGATCAAAAGCAGACAGAAGAGATACGAGCAGGTATAAACTACCAAATACTCAAAGATGCTAATGGTGCTATAGAACAGGTTCTCATCCCTATGAATGATGAGCTTCAGATTCATATCTATAAGCAGAACAACTCCTACGCTTTTGAAGCTATACCTATCATCAGCAGCACAAAAACAGAAGCTCTAACGATTAAAATATCGCACTCACCTTACTTGGACATCATCAGAGCAACTGGCTCTAACAAATTGGCACAAATCTTTGTTGCAAGCTTTAAACACTCCCTTAATTTTAAACGAGATTTGAGAGTGGGAGATACTTTGGCAATTATTTATGATCAAAAATATCGCTTAGGCATCCCTTTTTCTATGCCTACGTTAAAAGTTGCTATGATAGAGATGAAACATAAACAACACTACATTTACCTCAACGATGATGATAGATATTATGATGAAAACGGTAATGAAGTTGAAGGTTTTTTACTTGCACAACCCGTAAAAAATGCGAGGATATCTTCCTATTTTTCAAAACGTAGATTTCATCCAGTTTTGAAAAAATATAGAGCCCATGCAGGGGTTGACTATGCTGCAAGAAGAGGAACACCTATAGTGGCTGCGGGAAGCGGAACTGTAGTTTTTGCAGGAAGATCTCATGGATACGGCAATCTTATAAAGATACGCCACGCCGATGGGTATCTCACTCTCTATGCACATCAAAAATCTTTTCGCAGAGGCATACAAAAGGGCAAATATGTTAAAAAAGGTCAAACCATCGGTTATGTAGGAAGCACCGGTCTCTCAACTGGACCACATTTGCACTTTGGCTTATATAAAAACATGCAAGCCATCAATCCACTCCGAGTCGTTCAAGTCACAACCAAAAAGTTAAAAGGCAAAGAACGAGAGGCCTTTATGATGCTTCGAGACAACTACAACCAAAGTATAGCCTTGCATATAGAAAATCAGACACAATTTCTTAAACAGCAAAGTATCTATAAAGTTTGTTATTTTTACAATGAAAGAGCTACTCATGAGGTAAAAAAAGATGGTTAAAATAGACTCAATTCAAGCACTTGAAAACCCAATATATGCGAAGCCAATTCAGATTAACTACACCCTCAAAAATATCAAAAAAACATGGGAAGCGGTTCTAAGTCATGATAGTGTGAGCATCCTTCTTTGGCATGTCCAAAAAGAGTCTTTTATTCTTGTTAAGCAGCTAAGAATCACTGTTTTAAACTCCAACAAAGTAAATGGCTACACCTATGAACTCTGCGCGGGATTAGTCGATAAAGATGCCAAAAATGTGCAGATAGCAAAAGAGGAGATTTTAGAAGAGTGCGGCTATGATGTTCCTGTAGAAAATATACAAAGAGTGACCTCATACTACACTAATGTTGGTATTTCTGGCGCACTTCAAACCCTCTATTATGCAGAAGTCTCCGATGCAATGCAAGTAAATAATGGTGGTGGTCTTGAAGAGGAGGATATAGAAGTCATTTATCTCCCTTTTGCGGAGGCAAAAAAGTTTATGTTTGATGAGACTCAGCATAAAACACCAGGCTTGATTATGGCGTTTTACTGGTTTTTTGACAACATAAGAGCTGTTTAATTACCCAAACTCGATAGGGTCCATATCAACCTCAGCCAAATCGACGCGGCATGTGGAAACTGCTTTGATGATGTCTGTACTTTTATCACTACGAAGTAAAATCTCAAATCTGTATTTGTTTGCAACTCTCTCTATCCCGCACTTTCCATAACCAACAATTTCCACATGCGAAAAACTTTTCAGAGCCTCTTGCATTTTTAGCATCTGCTCTTTTGCTTTAAGTCCATTTTTATCGCTAAAGAGAACTCTGCAAAGTTTTTTGTAAGGCGGGTACAAATCTTCTCTATAGGTTTTTTCCTCTTCTAAAAAGGCTTCGTAGTTGTCCATATATGTACTAAAAAACTCTTCATTAAAACTCTGAACCAATACCTTTGCGCTCTTTTTTCTACCACTTCTTCCTGCGACTTGGATTAAAGAGGAGAGTGCTTTTTCTCTAGCTCTGTAATCACCCATATTGAGCATGTTATCCATACCAAGCACAACAGCTAAAGTAACCCCATGGTAATCATGCCCTTTACTTAACATCTGCGTTCCAACAAGAATATCTGTCTCTTTGTCATTAAACCTCTTAAGTGCTTTTTTAAGTTTGTTTTGCGTGGTAATGCTATCTCTGTCGAACTGCTCAACATTGGCATGTGGAAACTCTTCACTAATGTTCTTTACTGCTTCGGCAGTTCCAAGGCGCGAACTTGTAAGATTACCGCTACCGCACTCACTACAGACTTGAGGTATCGCCTGCGTTGCATTACAGTAGTGACACTTCAGAGCGCGTGAATGTTGATGGATACTCATCCCAATACTACAAAAGACACACTCATAGGTATGCCCACAATCTTGACAAATAAGATACTTAAAATTTGCACGCGTTGGAAGGAAAACTATCGATTGCTCTTTAGCTTCAACACTCGCTTTTAATGTACTTAGAATAAGGGGAGAGAGTGTTTCAACGGAGCGCTCATAAACAAACTCTTTGTTTGAAGAGAAGTGCCCACCCTTAAGTCTGGCATGTGGAAACTTCACATAAGAGTTCAGAGAGGGTGTTGCACTTCCTAAAACTACGGGAACATCATAAAGTTTACCCATATAAATAGCTATGTCACGAGCATTGTAACGTGGTCTTGATGAGGACTTATAACTATCGTCATGCTCTTCATCTACGACAATTAGACCCAAATTTTCAATAGGTAAAAAGAGTGCAGACCTTGGACCAGCGATGATATACGCAGTTCCATCGTAGATTTTTTCTAAGGCTTTTCTCTTTTGAAGAGGAGTCAGTTTTGAGTGCCACATAACAACAGCATCTCCAAAGTGCTCTTTGAGTCTTGTCTCCATCTGAGGAGTCAAAGAGATTTCAGGCATTAAAAATATTGAACGACTTCCACATGCCAATATCTGCTCGAAATATTTCATATATATCTCTGTTTTACCGCTTCCTGTATCGCCAAAGAGTAAAGAGACATTATGTTTTTGTAGAGAAGACAAGGCTTCATTCTGTTTTTTTGAGAGTGTGATACTACTCTCTGCTAAAGGCAAGCCATCAGTTCCTTGGCCGTTGTTATCGGTTGCTTTACTCTCTTGGAAGCGATGGCTTGCCTTCGCCTGTGCATCATAAGGAGTCATCAACCCAAGCGCTTCTCCCAAAGAAGAGAAATAATAGTTCGATATAAATGTGGCTAATTTAACTTGTTTTTTGGAGTAGAAAAATTCGCTCACTCCTACAATTTCATTCGTTTTAAACTCTGGTTTTTGGCATGTGGAAACTACAACACCTTTGGAAGTTTTATTTCTAAGAACTACATCTACAAGTGTGCCTATTTTTATCTCTATGTCAAAGTGGTAGGTAAGGGAAGATAAAGGGGATGCGAGGATTGCAACTTCATAAAAATACATGGCAATCCTCTTGATATTAGTTTATTAAACTTGCACATAACTCTTGTTGAGCTGTTGTACCAGCAGTTGTATCGCAGGTAAATATGCCTGTAGTATTGCTATAGGTAAAAGTAACTGCTGTTCCATTAACTGTGAACGTGTGAACTAAACCTGCGTTAGCTACAGTTGTCGTCCAATCACCAGAGGCAATGCCATACATCAAAAGAGTTCTGTTGACATCTGAACCTGTAAAAAGTGTTGTAGTGCTATTGCTGAGCTTTGGTATCCAACTTGGGTCACCTCTTACAAGCCTAGCTTGTCTCTCCATAACTATAGAAGAGCGGATACTTGCGATGTCCGCCCTCCCCTTAGCAATAGTCGCATCCGTTCTTGTAGCCGCAAGTTTTGGGATTGCAACAGCCGCTAAAATTCCTAAAATAACAATAACAAAGACAAGTTCTATCATAGTAAAAGCATTTTTTTTGTTTTTCATTGGAAATTCCTCTAATTTAATCATTTTTCATTGGGTTAGTATAGTAGCATTATTTAGATTATTTTGATTTGAAGATTTTGGTTAGAGAGGGAAAAGGTTGAGAGCTTATATGCATTCCCACGTAGAACGTGGGAACGAGAAAGAGTTTTTTGATATGCGTTCCCAAGTTGAACTTGGGAACGCAATAAAAAAATGTTTTTAGTAAACTACACCTGAACCACCAAATTGGAATACTTTTGGAGCTGAACTATTTGCATCCAGAATTCCATTTGCACTTAATCTTGTTTTAACAGCATCTAACACATCTTGAGGGCAGTCACCATTCGTTGTTCCTGTTGATATTGCAGATAATGTGATATTTCCATCAGTTAATGAAGTATTTGCAAAAGTAGCACACTTCGTTGCTGCATTAGCAGCTGTAATTGTCTCAGTTTGGAATGAACCTCTTGCAGTAAATTCAGCACCAAGATTTTGTACACCTTGACTAATACTTGTAGCTTCTGACGCAACTTTAGCATCTGTACGCGTAGCAGCAAGTTTTGGAATGGCAACAGCTGCCAAAATACCTAAAATAACAATAACGAAGATCAATTCGATCATAGTAAAACCAGCTCTTTTCATAAAGAACTCCTTAAATAAAAAAAATAGATTACTCTAGTAACCTTGGTAGTATTATCTTCAAGATATTATAAAACTATGCTTAAAGTAGATTTACAATAAAATTGGAACTATATTTGCTTATTTATTTTCAATTAAAAAGGAGTTCAGATGAGTATTGAAATTTCTCGTGTTCATGGCTTGGTTAAAGATGCGCTTGATTACAGAGCGGCACGACAAGATATGATTTCATCGAACATTGCAAATGCTGACACTCCTTTTTACAGACCTAGAGATATTCGCTTTGAAGATGCCTTATCTGCAAAAAAAGCGGAGCTTTTATCTCAAGAGAAGCCAAAACTAGAGCTTGCTACGACGAACGCTTCGCACATTCCTCTACAAAATGAAAAAAGTTCGTATAAAGCTACAACATTTTTCAGAGATGGACACATGGCAAGAAATGACGGTAACAGTGTTGACTTGGATGTTGAAACAACAGAGATGAGTAAAAACTCTGTTATGTTTAATGCTCTGATTCAAGCAAATAAAAAAGATAGCATGATTTTTAAAAGCGTCATTGACGCTTCTTCGAAAACGCAATAAGGAAGAGTAGATGAGTAACTTTTTAAATAGCTTTGATATAAGCGGTTATGGTTTATCTGCACAGAGAGTTCGTGTAAATACAATCTCAAGCAACATTGCGAATGCACAAACAACAAGAACTGCAGAAGGTGGACCATACCGACGCCAAGAAGTTGTTTTTAAGGCGATAGACTTTAACCAAGAGTTCAACAAAGCACTTAATGGTTCAACCCAGAGTGCACAATACCAAGACCCTTTAAATGAGGGTGATTTTGGCAAAAAAGTAAATCCTGCTATAATGAGTGTTATAGTTGACAAAATTTCAAGAGATGACAGAGCACCAAAGATGAAATTTGACCCATCCCATCCAGATGCGGATGCTAACGGTTATGTTGCGTATCCAAATATTAATCCTGTAATTGAAATGGCCGATTTAGTTGAAGCGACTCGCTCTTATCAGGCAAATGTTGCAGCTTTTGAAAGCGCAAAAAACATGGCAAGCAGTGCTATTTCACTGTTACAATAATGAAAGAGGAAGAGTAGAAAATGTTCACATCACAAAGCGGTAACTCTTCTTTGAAAGGAGACTCAAATGAGTAATATTAGCAATATTTCAGGCACATCAACTGCCGATTTACTAAAACAAAAAAGCAAGATTGAAAATGCTGGTGGAGCGGAAGCATTCGCTAAACAGCTTAAATCTGCAATGAATGAAGTCAATGAGCTTCAGGTTCAGAGTGAACAAGCCATAGGAGACATGGCAACTGGACAGGTTAAAGACCTTCATCAAGCCGCACTTGCTATTAATAAAGCAGAAACTAGCATGAAACTTATGCTTGAGATAAGAAACAAAGCTCTTAATGCATACAAAGAGTTAGGTAGAACACAACTATAATCCTCATCAGATGCTAAATAAAAGTAAAAGTAAAAAAATATTACTTCTCTATTCTCTTCTTGCCTTAGGTTTTTTTATATTTCTTAGTGTCATGCTTCTTACTGTTTTAAAACAGCGTGACATGCCTTCACTCTACACGCAAGAGAGTTCAAAAGCGGAGAGAGGAAGTATCATCAGTGCAGATGGCTTTCACATCGCAACTACAAAAAAGCTCTATAAAGCAGTTGTAAACACTTACTACATAGACCCTCAAAAAAAAGAACTTTTTATTCAGCTCTTTAGTATCTACTCAGGAATTGATGCCAAAGAGATTGCAGAAAAACTCAATAAAAACAGTGGAGTAACTGTTCTAAGCTATGATGTAGCAGAAAAACAGGCCCAATATCTAAAGCGTCTTGCTTTTGAACTCAGACAATTTGATGTTTTTGTACAAAGAGAAAATAAAACCACAGGTCAAAAAACACTTCATGGTCTTAGAATAATAGAGAGTGGAGAGAGCAGAGAGTACCCTTATGGTAATTTACTTACTCCTATCATAGGGTATCCTCAAAAGATTGAAGAGGATGGATATACACAGGTAAAAGGTGTAAAAGGTTTAGAAAAAAGATTTGACAGAGAGTTATCAGCTCGACAAGATGCAAAAAGCAGAGGTCTGCGAGATGTCAATGGCTATATTATCTTAAATAAAGAGAGTTTTACAAAGCCTGCTATCAATGGGTTTGACATCAAACTCAATATTCCTGTAGCGCTACAGTTCAAAATAGAAAAAATGTGTGACAACATGAAAAAAGAGCTAGAAGCTAAAGAGGTAATGATTGCCATCATGAACTCAAACAATGGCAAAGTTTTAACGCTCGCAAGCTCCAATAGGTATCTGCCAAAAGATATAAAAAAGAGTGATTATCCATCGCTTAATAGTGGAGCGACAGAATACAGTTTTGAGCCTGGGAGTGTCATAAAAACAATCACATTTTCTCTGCTATTAGATAAAGGACTTGTCAACCCTTATGACTTAGTAAATGGACATAATGGAAGATTTAAAATTGGAAGGAAAGTGATAACTGATGAGCATAAAATGGATTGGCTCAGTGCTGAGAATGTAATCGTTTACTCTTCTAATATCGGTATCGCTCAACTGGCACAAAAACTCTCAGGGTATGAATTTTATGAAGGACTTAAAAAATTTGGTTTCTCTGCAAAATCAACAAAAGATTTGATTTATGAAAGGGGTGGTTCTATTCCAAGTGCTTCAAGACTAGAAAATGAGATTTATAAAGCAACTGCCGCCTATGGATATGGTATAAAAGCCAATCTCATGCAGATAGTCAGAGCTTACAGCGCTTTTAATAATAACGGAAGAATCGTATCGCCTAAAATAGTAAGTAGTTTTATAGATGAATATAGACGTGAAATTTTAATTCCTAACGAAGAGCAAATCCAAGTCATAAAAAGTTCTACTGCGGCTAGAGTAAAAGCTATTCTTATTAAAACAGTAGATAAAGGGACTGGAACCAAAGCGCAAACAGTAGGCTTAGAGGTTGGTGGAAAAACTGGAACAGCACATATAGTAGAAGACAAAGAGTATATCAATCGTTATAACACAACATTTGCAGGTTTTGCAAATGATAAGAGTAATAATTATACAATTTGTTCCGTTGTAATTGAGCCAGAGAAGAGCCAATTTGCTGCGCAAACTGCTGTTCCTGTCTTTAAAAAAGCAGTGGATATTATGATTGAAGAGGGATATTTAAAGCCAAATATTATCGAGTAATCTCGTACTTCCCACCTTCGCTTCCACTAAAATAATCGTGTTTGAAATTTCCACATGCCTAATTAATTCAAAATCACGATTGAGCACTTCAACATAAGATATCTCCAATGGTTCAAGTATCTCTCTCATCTTCTCTACGATTTGTTTTGTATCTAAAATATTTTTGCCAATCATTCTGCCAGCTTGGTAGAGAGAAGCCGATATTTTAAGTGCCTCTTGTCTCTCCTCTTTACTCAAATAGATATTTCTACTGCTAAATGCAAGCCCATCTTTTTCTCTTAATGTATCAACCCCAACAACATTGACACTCATAAACATCTGCTTTACCATCAGAGATATTAAGTGCAACTGTTGTGCATCTTTTTTTCCAAAATACGCATTTGTAGGATTTACTATATTTAAAAGCTTCATAACTACAGTCAAGACACCGTTAAAATGTGAAGGTCTGCTAGCCCCTTCGAGAACATAGCCTCTTACATTGGGAGCTTGCAGACTTACTTCATCCTCCGAGTAGATATCTTTGGCATGTGGAAAAAAGAGAATATCGACTCCGCTTAACTTACATATCTGCTTATCTGCCTCATCTTTTTTTGGATACTTCTCTAAATCTTCCCCTTTTAAAAACTGTGTAGGATTTAAAAAGATAGAGACAATAACAATTTCATTCTCTTGGCGAGCTTTTTTTATAAGTGAAATATGTCCCTCATGCAAAGCCCCCATTGTTGGAACAAACCCGATACTTTTATTTATATCTTTTAAATAATCTTTTAATTCTTGTGGGGTAGCAACAATCGTCATTTTAAGCCTCTATTTAATATAATCGCAATTATACAACAATGGAATTGATTTATGGACAACTATGAATATACAGAATTATTAAAAAATATAACAATCAAAATGAACAATATCACAGGCGTTGTAGAACCAGATAAAATCAAGCAGAGGCTTCTTGAAATTGGAGAACTAGAAAATGACCAAGAGTTTTGGAATGATGCCGCAAATGCTGCAAAAGTTCAAAAAGAGAAAACCCAACTCCAAAGAAAACTTAGCAAATATTCCAAAGCAAAAGATGCAGTCAATGATGCAGACGAGCTTTATGATATGGCAAAAGAAGAGAATGATGAAGAGTCCATCCAAGCACTCTTTGATGATGCACCTGCACTTGAGAAGTTGATTAGAAACATGGAAGTAGAGGTTCTTCTTAGCGGTGAGACTGATGCGAACAATGCTATCCTCTCCATCCATCCTGGTGCTGGTGGAACTGAATCTCAGGACTGGGCGGAGATGCTCCTTAGAATGTATAAAAGATGGGCTGAAAGGAGAGGCTTTAGCGTTGAAGTACTTGACTACCAATCAGGAGAAGAAGCTGGGATAAAAGATGTCTCTATCATCATCAAAGGTGAGAATGCGTATGGCTATCTCAAAGTAGAAAATGGAATCCATAGACTTGTAAGAATTTCTCCTTTTGATTCAAATGCAAAAAGACATACCTCTTTTAGCTCTGTAATGGTCTCTCCCGAAGTTGATGATGATATAAACATTGTTATAGAGGATAAGGATATTCGAGTCGATACATACCGTTCTAGCGGAGCGGGAGGTCAACATGTTAATAAGACTGAGTCTGCTATTCGCTTGACGCACATAAAAACAAACATCGTTGTTCAATGTCAAAATGACCGAAGTCAACATAAAAATAAAGCAACTGCAATGAAAATGTTAAAATCAAGACTCTATGAATTTGAACTAGCAACAAAACAAGCAGAACTTGATGGAGTAGCTAAAAGTGAGATAGGTTGGGGACATCAGATTCGTTCCTATGTAATGCAACCCTATCAACAAATCAAGGATACACGTTCAAACGAAGCATACTCTAATGTTAGTGCAATACTTGATGGAGATATAGATAAGATGATAGAAGGCGTCTTAATCGCCCAAAACAAGCAGAGCGCTTTTACGAAGTAAAATGTTTCTTCAGAAAACAAGCAGAGCGCTTTTGCAAGCTCACTCTATTCGTCTTTTTTCACAAAACTATAGATTAAGAAGGCTATGCCAAAGAGCATAGCCATAATTGTAAGATACCTAATCTGCTTCTCTCGAGTGTTTTTTAATTCATCCAAAAACTTAGAACTGCTTTGCTTCGCTTCACTCTTTGTGCTACTCCCTCCAGAGATGCTCGCTTCCATTCTAGCAACATTTGCGGCTGCCACGTCAGATTCAGAATAACCCTCTTTTGGAGTTGCCCAAAAATAGGTAACAAAGCCTATAAGAAGCATGAGCGAACCTACAGTTCTAAAAATCACTGTTTTGTATTTTAAAAAAAATTCCAAGTGCTTCCTTTTAGTAAAGATTTAACATGAATTATGTCAAACTTCAAGTATGAATTTACTTAAAGAATTTTCCCTAAGCGATAAATGTTCCTATTTGCATGATAAGGAGCAGACTACACACTATAAACTGATACATAGTTGTGATATCGCATATAACCAAAATTTAGTAGAAAGAGGATTCCGACGCTTTGGGAAAATGTATTTTAGACCTGTATGCGATTCCTGCCAAGAGTGTCAAAGTATTAAAATAGATGTAGTGAATTTTGAATTTTCAAAATCACAGAGAAGAGTCATGAAAAAAGCCTCTGCAATTAACAGCTTTATTCAAACTCCTACCATGACCCAAGCACACTTAGATTTATTTACAAAATACCATCTTTTTATGAAAGAGAAAAAAGGGTGGGAGTACCAAGACACTTCACATGAACATTACTATAACTCTTTTGTAAGTGGTTACAATGACTTTGGCTATGAAGTTTTATATTATGATAAACATAGACTGATAGGTGTAGACTTAATTGATATTTTACCAGATGGTATATCTTCAATATATTTTTATTATGACCCTGAATATACAGATTACTCTTTAGGTAAACTCTCTCTTTATAATCAAATAAAATTTGCTAAAAGAAGTAATAAAAAATGGATATATCTTGGTTATTATGTAGAAGATTGCCCCTCTTTAGCATATAAATCACACTATAAGCCTTATATGACTTTAAAAGGAAAGCCCTCAGAAAATGAAGATTTTGAGTGGAATTAGTTAGACAACTCTTTTATAAGATTCTCTCTTATAGCAGATTTCTTTTTTAGAACTTCCTCTTCAAGAGATTTTTTGAGAACTTCTTGTTTCTCTTTATCATTTTTTCTCAATCTTTTTATCTTTGCTTCTTGCGACTCTTTTATATCTTTCTCTATAGCTCTATTTTTTAAGCGCTTCTCTTTCTCTTTTCTTAATGCTTCATCTTGGTCTAAGAACTCTTGAATAATTCCGCTCGCATTTATGTCATCACTGTGTTCTAAATAATAGTTAACTATTTCTGATTTATTTTTTTCTGTATCAATAAGACCACTATTTACAGTTGCAGAAAAAAGTAAATGGTCTTGGGTATCCATAGAAATCTTAAATTTGCTTTTTACACTTCTCACAAAGTAGTCATTTGTTTTTACTAATCCTCTTAGTTTTTTTAAATAGATTAGCTTATCACTCTGCATATCCCCAGCATCTAGCAAAAAGCCGTACTCTTTTGATGTGTTAACATCATTTATATATTGATTGATTTTATCAATGGAAGATGCAAATGTTGAGAGATCTTTTAATTTTTCAATCTTAGGTGCGTTGTTATATATAATATCTCCTAGAGCAGCATAGACTTTAGGATTTTGTGCATTTAGAAGTGTTGAGATTAGAAATAAAACAACTAGATTTTTCATAAATTTACCTATATTTTTTATTTTATTTAATTATATCAGATTATCATGATACAATTTATAATGATTAGAATATTCAAATTTGAACTTTTGTATTTTTTTGCTATTTTTGTAATATTAGCTATTGTACAACACCCAGATTTACTCACTTCATTTCTGACAAGAATAGAATTAATTCAAAAGAGTGGGAGTTACTTTCATCCGATTGTGTGGAGTTTTGTTTTCTATCTAATTATAGGAGTTTTCAGGCTTCTTTTAAAGTTTATCTTTTATATAAAAAACAGGAATAAAAAGAACCCGTAAAACTATATATTTAAAATTTGTTTTGAATTTAGATAAAGTAGTTTAGGGGGTGAATGGATATTAAATACTTCTAAAAAGAAGTATTTAAATAACTAGCCGTTTCTTTTTTTGATAATCTCTTCAGATACATTTTTAGGAACTTCTTCATAGTGATCGAATTCCATAGAGTATGTAGCACGACCTTGAGTTGCAGAACGAAGGTCAGTTGAGTAACCGAACATTTCAGCAAGAGGTACGAAAGCATCAACAATTTTATTACCTGAACGGTCGCTCATGTTGTTGATTTGACCACGACGACGATTAAGGTCACCGATAACATCCCCCATATAATCTTCAGGAACTTCAACTTCGACTTTCATAAGTGGTTCAAGTATAGATGGTCTAGCTTTTCTACAACCCTCTTTAAATCCCATTGAAGCAGCAAGTTTAAACGCCATCTCATTCGAGTCAACATCATGGTAAGAACCATCATAAAGTGTAATATCAATATCTTCCATTGGGTAACCCGCAAGAACACCATTTGACATAGACTCTTTACAACCTTTTTCAACAGCTGGAATATACTCTTTAGGAACTGTACCACCTTTGATTTCATTGTGGAATACAAATCCAGTACCAGCAACACCCGGTTTGATTTCAAGATAAACATGACCAAACGCACCACGACCACCAGATTGTTTTGCGTATTTGTACTCTTGTTTTACTGCATCTCTAATAGTTTCACGGTAAGAAACTTGTGGAGCACCAACTTCAGCCTCTACTTTAAACTCTCTTTTCATACGGTCAACAAGAATTTCAAGGTGTAACTCACCCATTCCTGAGATAATAGTTTGACCTGTCTCTTCATCTGTATTTACTCTAAATGATGGATCTTCAGCAGCAAGTTTGCTTAAAGCAATACCCATTTTTTCTTGGTCAGCTTTCGTCTTTGGCTCAACTGCAACAGAGATAACTGGTTCTGGGAAATCCATACGCTCTAGTACAACTGTATCAGAAGGGTCACATAATGTATCACCAGTTGTTGTATATTTTAGACCAACAACAGCACCAATCTCACCAGCATAAATCTCTTTAACTTCTTCACGCTTGATAGCATGCATTTTCACGATACGTCCAATACGTTCTCTCTTGTCTTTAGTAGAGTTATGAACAAATGAGCCTGCTTCAAGTGAACCACGATAAACACGAATAAATGTTAACGTACCAACAAATGGATCTGTCATAATTTTAAATGCTAATGATGCAAATTTACCATCATCAGTTGATGGAACAATTACTTCAACATTTTCATCATCCATCATTGTCCCTTTAATAGGAGCACACTCTGTAGGAGCTGGAAGATAAGCAACAACTGCATCAAGTAAAGTTTGAATACCTTTATTTTTAAAAGCAGTACCACAAGTCATAGGAACAATAGCCATGCCAATTGTAGCTTGTTTTACAGCGGCAGTAATTTCCTCTTCAGAAATCTCTTCACCCTCTAGGAATTTTTCTGCAAATGATTCATTTCCATCCACTTCTGAAATTGATTCAAGTAATTTTTCTCTATACTCATCTGCTTTATCTTGAAGGTCAGCTGGGATTTCTTCTACATGGTAGTTAGAACCCATTTCAGCATCTTTGTCCCACACGATAGCTTTCATTTTAATCAAATCAATAACACCGTCAAATTTATCTTCAGCACCGATTGGAATCTGAATAGGCACTGGATTTCCCTTTAAACGGTCACGAATTTGTCTCTCAACTTCGTAGAAATCTGCTCCTGTTCTATCCATCTTGTTAACGAAAACAATAGATGGTACGCCATAACGGTTTCTTTGTCTCCAAACAGTTTCTGATTGAGGTTGAACACCACCAACAGCACAGAATACTGAAACAGCACCATCAAGTACACGCATAGAACGCTCAACTTCAATTGTAAAGTCAACGTGACCCGGAGTGTCGATAATATTTATTTGCTTTCCAGCCCACTCACAAGTTGTTGCAGCAGAAGTAATTGTAATACCTCTCTCTTGTTCTTGTTCCATCCAGTCCATAGTAGCTGCACCATCATGAACCTCACCGATTTTATGTTCTACACCTGTGTAGAATAGGATTCTTTCTGTTGCAGTAGTTTTACCCGCATCAATATGCGCAGCAATACCGATATTTCTTACATCTTCTAGTTTGTGACTTCTTGCCATTTTTAGTACCTTGTTAAATGAGTTGAGAGATAACCTCTTTTATAAATAAGTCGTATTTACTTATAAAAGAGGTTTTAAATCTTTAAAAAATGTCAACACAAAAGTTTGCAAGCAAACTTGAGCTTTGCGCTGAGCAAAACCTAGTGTTAACGTATCAAAGGGAATTACTTCCCTTTGTGTGTGAAAATAGTAGTTACCAGCGATAGTGAGCAAAAGCTTTATTTGCTTCAGCCATTCTGTATGTATCTTCTTTTTTCTTGAATGCATTACCTTTATCTGATGATGCGTCCATTAATTCGTTTGCTAATCTCTCAGCCATTGTTCTTTCGTTTCTCTTACGAGATGAGTCAATTAACCATCTAATTGCTAATGAAAGTTGACGTACTGGGCGTACTTCTACTGGAACTTGGTAAGTAGCACCACCTACACGACGACTTTTTACTTCGATAATTGGTTTAACATTATCAATAGCTTCGTTAAATGTATCTATACCTGATTTTTCACCACGTGAGCTAATAATATCCATAGCACTGTAAATGATTTTTTCAGCTGTAGATTTTTTACCATCATACATAATTTTATTTATAAACTTCGTCAAAATTTTACTTCCATAAACTGGATCTGGCATAATTTCGCGAACTGGAGCTTTTCTTCTTCTCATATAATTTTTCCTTCTTCAATTTTTTCAAATTTACTCAAAACTTTTAAAAAAGTCCTGTGCTAGCTTGAGCATATATTTTCTGCAAATTTCTATTTTTAGAAATTACTTAACTTTTGGTTTTTTAGTACCGTATTTAGAACGAGCAACCGTACGGTTAGCAACACCAGCAGTATCTAATGCACCACGAACGATATGATACTTAACACCAGGTAAATCTTTAATACGACCGCCACGAACAAGAACGATTGAGTGTTCTTGAAGGTTGTGACCTTCACCACCAATATAAGAAATAACTTCAAAACCTGAAGTTAAACGAACTTTTGCTACTTTTCTTAAAGCAGAGTTAGGTTTTTTTGGTGTAGTTGTGTAAACACGAGTACAAACACCACGACGTTGAGGACACGAAACTAGCGCTGGCGATTTAGATTTTTTAATCACACGTTTACGCTCATTACGAATCAATTGATTGATTGTAGGCATACAATTCCTTTTACTTAATTTTTCCAGTAGAATTTAATCCTCTGTTTTAGAGAATTATAGACACGAAATCATACAAAAATTGTAATTAAAGTTAGCTTATTTTAAGTATTAATTAATATATATTATTTGTGGTGGGAATTTTTGTGGATTTTACTTTTTGGCATGTGGAATTTCCACATGCCAAAGCTAAAAGATTGAGATATTAGTTATCATCACTCATGAACATGATTTCTTGGTTTTTATATATACCAGTTCCAACAGGAATTGTACGACCAATAATTACATTCTCTTTTAAGTTACTTAAATCATCTATTTTTGCAGATACGGCAGCTTCTGTCAATACTTTTGTAGTATCTTGGAATGATGCAGCTGAGATAATACTATCTGCACTAACTGCGGCTCTCGTGATACCTACCAAGAATGGTTCTGCAATTGCAGGACGACCACCAAGACGAATGATTTTTTCATTCTCTTGTGCAAACTTCGCTTTAGAAATTAAATCACCTTCAATAAACTTAGTATCTCCAGACTTCACAATTTTAATTTGTCTTAGCATTTGAGTAAAAATAACCTCAATATGCTTATCAGCAATATTAACACCTTGTGAACGGTAAACTTGTTGAACTTCGCTTACTAGGTAATTGTAAAGTGCTTTAACACCCATGATACGGAGAAGTTCATGCGATGAAATAATACCACTAGTCAATCTCTCACCAGCGTGCACGAAATCTCCTGTAGTTACTACTGGAACATGAGATTTATCTACAAAGTACTCTTTAATGATTCCATTTTCTGAAGAAACTATAATTCTCACTTTACCACGTAATAATTTACCAAAGCTCACCGTACCATCAATTTCTGAGATAAGTGCAGTAGCTTTTGGTCTACGACCTTCAAAAAGTTCTGATACACGAGGAAGACCCCCAGTAATATCGCTTGATTTTTGAAGTGCTTTTGGTGTTTTTGCAATAATATCTGCAACCTTAACCTTACCACCATCTTCAACAAACAGAGATGATTTTGGATCAATTTTATATCTTAAAAGCTCACCATCTTCAGTTGCAAGAACTATAGTTGGCTTGTAATCAGCTGGAATATGGTCGTTAATCATTAAACGAGTTTTACCAGTCAATTCATCAAACTGTTCACTTGCTGTTGTACCAATGATAATATCTTCATATTGTACAGTACCATTTGCTTCTGTAATAACAGGATTTGAATATGGATCCCATTCCGCTATTACAACAGACTCATCTGATGATGGTTTAACTATAAGAGTAGAAGCTACAACATTATCATTATCACTAGTAACTATAACCGACCCACGAGCAATATAATGTCTTACTGCTTCACGATTGTTTACATCTACAACTGTAGCAAAAAGACCTTTTTCTACTACTTCATATCCAGACTGTAAGCCTTCGAATCTTTCTAAGTAATCGCCTTTGAGTAAGAAGTACTTAACAACACCCTCTTCTTTAGCCAAAATTTTCTGTGTAACAGGAGCACCATTATCTACTAATAATTCAGATGCATAAGGAATACGACTTGGTACATTCCAACCATCTTTTATAGTTTCAACAATAGATTCGTGCTCTTTAACTTCCATACCACTTTCATAAGGGAAGTAGTATTTACCTTCAATTTGACCACTGATACCAGCTAATTCATTTGGTTTAGCAATCTCTATTTTACGAAGTGAATATCTCACTGTCTCTGATGGAGACACTACACTTATAATAACTTCATCATGAATAGTTTGGATTTCAACTTTTCCACTAAATGGTGCTTTAATTTTTGGCTCTACTAACAATACAGCAGCATTTCTTCTGTTGGCAACTATGTTCTTGCCATCTTTAGAAACATATGTTTTAAGATTGTAATATCTGATAAAACCTTCTTTTTGTGCTATAACTTGTCTCTCTTGTGCTGTAGAACTTGCTGTTCCACCAACGTGGAATGTTCTTAGCGTAAGCTGTGTACCTGGCTCACCAATTGACTGAGCAGCAACAATACCAACAGCCTCACCAGTTCTAACAATATGCCCTGTTGCAAGATTCACACCGTAGCACAATGCACAGATTCCATTCTCACTTTTACATGTTGTTGGAGTTCTAATATGTGCTGTTTTAATTCCAGCTTCAGAAATTATTTTTGCACTTACTTCATCAAGAAGTGTGCCCTCAGCGTATAAAATTTCATTACTAATCGGATCAATTATATCATCAGACAAGACTCTACCATTAAGTCTATCTTCTAATGACTCTATTAAAGTATTTTGATCAGAAATATCAGATATTTCAATTCCCTCATGTGTGTGACAATCATGTTCAACAACTTTAACATTTTGAGCAACATCGACAAGTTTACGGGTCAAATAACCAGCATTTGCTGTTTTTAGTGCAGTATCGGCAAGACCTTTTCTAGCACCGTGAGTTGAAATAAAGTACTCAATTACGTTCAGACCCTCTTTAAAGTTCGAAATAATTGGAGTTTCGATAATATCGCCACTAGGTTTTGCCATAAGACCACGCATACCAGCTAACTGACGAATTTGTGCAGCAGAACCACGCGCACCAGAGTCAGCCATCATAAAGATAGAGTTAAAACCATCTTTATCAGTTTGAACTAAGTCCATCATTTGACTTGCAAGAGTATTGTTTGTATCTGTCCAAACATCGATAATTTTATTATATCTCTCTTGTTCAGTTAAAAGACCAGCTTCGTATTGCTTTTGAATTTCCATAACTCTATTTTTCGAATCAGCAATTTTCTCTGCTTTACCTTTAGGGATGATAATATCATCAATAGATATTGATACCCCTGATTCAGTAGCATGTTTAAAACCTAAATCTTTTAAGTTATCTAAGAATGTTGCAGTTACACCAATACCACCATGCTTTTGAACATAATCAACAGCCTCATTGATATATTTTTTCTTCATAACTCTATTCCATATTTCAACAGGGACAAATGATGGTAATATATCTTTTAGAAGCATTCTTCCAGCTGTAGTATGAATCATACGTCCATCTACACGTGTTCTTATTTTTGCATGAATATCAAGCGCATCATGTTCAATAGCAATTCTTACTTCATCAACATTTGCAAAAAGTTTATTTGAACCTTTTACACCATTTTTTTCTAATGTAATATAATAAATACCAAGTACCATATCCTGAGAAGGTGTAGCAATTGCTTTACCTGATGCAGGTAGTAAGATATTCATAGATGCGAGCATAAGTACTTTCGCCTCAGCAATCGCTGCTGAACTTAAAGGTACATGCACCGCCATCTGATCCCCATCGAAATCGGCATTAAATGCAGCACAAACTAAAGGATGTAACTGAATAGCCTTACCATCTATAAGCTTTGGATGGAATGCTTGGATAGAGAGCTTATGTAGTGTTGGTGCACGGTTAAGCATTACAGGATAACCATCAACGATCTCAGCTAAACACTCCCAAACCTCATTTGTCTTAGCTTCTATCATATTTTTAGCAGCTTTAACAGTTGTTGCGTAACCTTTATCTTCAAGTTTTGCAATCAAATGTGGCTTAAATAGCTCCAATGCCATTTTTTTCGGTAAGCCACATTGATCCATGCGAAGAGTTGGTCCTACAACGATTACAGAACGACCAGAGAAATCAACACGCTTACCAAGTAAGTTTTGACGGAAACGTCCCTGCTTACCTTTGATAATTTCACTTAAAGATTTAAGTGGACGTTTATTAGCACCTTTAACTGCATTTGCACGACGACCATTATCGAAAAGTGCATCGACAGATTCTTGAAGCATTCTTTTTTCATTTCTAACAATAATCTCAGGAGCCTCAAGTTCAACTAAACGCTTCAGTCTTTGATTACGGTTAATAACACGACGATATAAATCATTTACGTCTGAAACTGCAAATTTACCACCGTCAAGTGATACAAGTGGTCTTAAATCTGGTGGAAGAACTGGTAAAACAGTAAGCATCATCCATGCAGGATTATTTCCAGAGTTTAAAAATGATTCAATAACTTTAAGTCTTTTTGCAATAGTTTTTCTTTTTGCTTCAGAATTTGTTAAGTCAATTTCTTCTTTAAGAGTAGTAAACAAATCTACTAAATCTATAGAATCAAGCAAATCACGAATAACTTCACCACCCATACGAGCTTTGAAGCCTAATTCACCAAATCTTTGAACAAGTGTGCGATATTGCTCTTCATTTAAAACATCATACTGAGCTACTGGAGTTTTTGCTTCAGCATCGTAATAAGCTTCTCCCCCTGATTCAACAATATATGCTTCATAGTAAAGTACACGTTCAAGATCTTTCATCTTGATGCCTAAGAGTGTGCCAATACGAGAAGGTAATGAACTTACATACCAAATATGTGCCACTGGAGTTACAAGTTCAATATGACCCATTCGTACACGACGAACTTTAGTGCTGGTTACTTCTACACCACATTTTTCACAAACGACACCTTTATAGCGCATCTTTTTGTATTTCCCACAAAGACATTCATAATCTCTTACAGGTCCAAAAATCTTTGCACAAAAGAGACCATCACGCTCAGGTTTAAGCGTTCGATAGTTTATTGTTTCAGGTTTTTTAACTTCACCATGACTCCATGACATTACCTTTTCTGGAGAAGCAAGACGAAATTGCAGTTGTTTTATATCTTTTGGTCTTTTCTCTTCACTTACTTCTATTGCTACTAGTTTACTCATCGTCTTCAACCTCGTCAAAAATCTCTACATCAAGAGCCAATGATTGAAGCTCTTTAGTTAATACAAATAGTGTTTCTGGGATACCAGATGCTGGAACTAATTCACCTTTTGTAATTGCTTTATAAGCACGAACACGACCATCAACATCATCTGACTTGATAGTTAACATCTCTTTTAGAACCGCAGAAGCTCCATAAGCCTCAAGAGCCCAAACTTCCATCTCTCCAAATCTTTGCCCACCAAAGAGCGCTTTACCACCAACTGGCTGTTGTGTTACTAAAGAGTATGGTCCAGTTGAACGAGCATGGATTTTTTCATCAACAAGGTGATGAAGCTTAAGGATATACATATAACCTACGTTTACTCTCTCTTTAATCTTCTCACCAGTCAGACCATTGAAAAGAACAACTTTTCCATCTGTATCCATTTTTGCTAATTCAAATAATTTAGCAAACTCAGCGGCATTTACACCTTCAAATATAGGAGTAGCGAATCTGACTCCACCATTTGCCCAATCTCTTGCATATCTCAAGAATTTTTCATCACTCATAGCGCCAATGACTTTCACAGCATTCATCATACCTGCCACATCAGCAATAGAAATCATTTTTGCACGAAGATTATCTATAAAGTCTTTTTGTTTCGTATCAAATTCTGCAAGTATTTGGTTTCCAAGTTCACGACCTGCCATACCTAAGTGCATTTCTAGAACTTGTCCTATATTCATACGAGAAGGAACACCAAGTGGATTTAGACAAACATCCACACTTCTTCCATCTTCCATATAAGGCATATCTACTTCTGGAACAATTATAGAAACAATACCTTTATTTCCATGACGTCCTGCCATTTTATCACCAACTTTTAGTTGACGTTTTGTAGCGATATAGACTTTAACATACTTAACAACACCATTTGGTAAAATGTCATCTTTTTCTAATATAGTAAGTTTCTCTTCATGTTCATCACGGAAAACTCTTTTTTGTTTTTGAAAATAGTTTTTAGTTTTTGTGTACTCAGCTTGAATATCTTCGCTAAAAGATTTTACAATAGCATTCATTGCAAAACGATTCACTTCAACTAGTTCTTTCCCATCAATGATGTCACCAGCTTTATATTCAGTATCACCTATTTTGATGTCAATAAGTAGAGGCTCTTTTGTTAAAAGTTGCGTTACTCTCAGCATCTCTTCTTTGTCAATCATTAAAAGACGGTCATAATGCTCACGCTCTAAATAATCTCTCTCTTCTTTTTCAAGTTCTAGTGCACGGGGGTCTTTATCGTAACCTTTTTTAGTAAAGATTTTAACATCGACTACAACACCTTCCATGCTTGGAGGACAATAAAGTGATTTATTGATAACATGACCTGCTTTCTCTCCAAATATTGCACGGAGAAGTCTCTCCTCAGGAGTTGGTTTTACTTCACCTTTAGGCGAAACTTTACCAACAAGAATCATACCGCCTGAAATGTTCGTTCCAACCTTCACTATACCACTATCATCAAGGTGAGCTAGCTCATCATCTCTTACATTTGGAATATCACGAGTAATCTCTTCAACACCATGCTTAAGTTCTCTAGCTTCAACTTCTTTCTCATAAATATGGACAGAAGTAAATGCATCTTTACGGATTAATCTCTCAGAAATTACGATAGCATCCTCAAAGTTATAACCATTCCAAGGCATAAAAGCGACCATGGCATTTACACCAAGAGCTAATTCACCTTGGTCCATGTTTGGACCATCTGCAATTACTTGCCCTTTAGTTACATGGTCACCTTCATTTACTATTGGTTTTTGATCAAAAGATGTATTTTGATTTGTACGTAAATTCTTTTGTAATGGATAATAATCTATATATATCTCTCCATCTTCTTCGCCCATTACATAAATATGTCTTCCATCTACTTTTTCAATCACACCTGCTCTTTGAGCTTTAACGCATTCCCATGAATCACGAGCAACAAGTTTTTCAACACCTGTACCAACCATTGGAGCATGTGGTCTCAAAAGAGGCACGGCTTGACGTTGCATGTTTGAACCCATTAAAGCACGGTTCGCATCATCATGCTCAAGGAATGGAATAAGTGAAGCAGCAACACCAACAACCATGTGAGATGAAAGATCTGCATATTCACAAACATCTGGCTTACGCATTAATATCTCACCATCTTGTCTAACAGA
This sequence comes from Sulfurimonas sp. CG01_land_8_20_14_3_00_36_23, assembly GCA_002781365.1. Taxonomy (GTDB): domain Bacteria; phylum Campylobacterota; class Campylobacteria; order Campylobacterales; family Sulfurimonadaceae; genus Sulfurimonas. The sequence continues at coordinate 41,887 of PETN01000016.1, read as the reverse complement.
AATGATACTTTCAAGGAACTGACCATTCGCATCAACTTTATTTGATGCAGCAGCAATTTGTTTTCCCTCTTCTTGCGTAGCTGTTAAATAAACTACTTCATTCGTTATTTTTCCATCTTTCATAACTTTATATGGTGCTTCTATAAATCCATGCTCATTTACTTTTGCATATGTTGCTAAAGTATTAATAAGACCAATATTTTGACCCTCTGGAGTCTCAATAGGACAGATACGGCCATAGTGTGTTGGATGAACGTCACGTACTTCAAATCCAGCTCTCTCTTTAACTAAACCACCCTCACCAAGTGCGGATAAACGACGTTTATGCGTTACTTCTGATAGTGGATTTGTTTGGTCCATAAACTGAGATAATTGTCCACCAGAAAAGAACTCCATAATTGTTGACGTAATCATTTTCGAATTAATCAAATCGTGTGGCATTAATTCAGCCATTGGACCACTCATCGTTGATAGCTTGTCACGAATTGCTTTTTGCATCTTAATTAGGCCATTATGTAATTCATTCCCTAAAAGTTCACCAATTGAACGAATACGACGATTACCTAGGTGATCTCTGTCATCAATATGACCTAAGCCATTTTTAACCTTAATGACATATTTAACTGAGTTAATAATATCTTCATGCGTTAAAACTGTAACATATTCAGGAATATCAAGTCCTAACTTATGATTCATTTTCATACGACCAACTTTCGTTAAGTCATATCTTTCTGGATCAAAGAATAGTTGATTTACAAATGCTCTTGCAGCATCTTTTGTAACAGGTTCACCAGGTCTCATCACTTTATATATACGAATAGCAGAAAGAGCATTTTCATCATCAATATCTTCAGTTTGCTTTAGTAATTTCAGTGAATCTGCATCAGCATTAAAAGCATTTATTATTGAGCCATCCACACCATCTGCCAAGTCATTTGCAATGTTAAACTCTTTTATGCCTATTTCAGCCATTTTCTTAAGTTTTACTTCATCAATACGAGTCATTGTATCAAAAAGGATTTCACCGGTTTCAGGGTCTATAATTGCTTCAGCTAAATATCTATCTAAAAGAACTTCTGAAGGATACTCTACGATTTTTAATCCATCTTCAAGAAATTTTTGTGCTTTTTTTGCTGAGAGTCTTTTACCTGAGGCTAAAAGAATTTCCCCTTTCATATTTACCAAATCATAAGTTAATCTTGATGAATAATCACTTGGATTAAAATCCATAGAAAATTTATTGTCTGTAATACTAATTTTTTGTATAGGATAAAATAATTTTAAAATATCTTGTTTTGAATATCCTAAAGCACGGAACATAATTGTTACAGGAACTTTACGACGTTTGTTAATTCTCATATATAATATATCTTTTGGATCATATTCAAAATATAACCATGAACCACGGTCTGGAATAATTTGACCAGTATATATTAGTTTATTCCCAGCTGTTGTAGATTCTTCTTCCTTAAAAATTACACCTGGGGATCTGTGGAGTTGATTTACAACAACTCTTTCAACACCATTAATTATAAATGATGTTCTCTCAGTCATAAGAGGGATGTCACGAACAAATATACTTTGCTCTTTTATATCTTTAACACCTAGCTTTTCTTTAGTATTTTCATCTCTGTCCCAAAGAACAAGACGAGTTTTCATTCTAAGTGAAACTGCATAAGTAAGTCCACGTTCCATACATTCTCTAACTGTATATTTAGGCTTTCCTACTTCACTACCAAGATATTCAACAGTTAATCTGTTTTGAACATCATGAATTGGAAATACTGATTGAAATACATTTTCCAAACCACTATCTGCTCTATCTTTTCCATCTAGCATTAAGAATTTATCATAAGAGCTTTGTTGAAGTTGTAATAGATTTGGTACTTCAATTTGTTGAGGAGTTTTGGAGAAATCTACGCGAAGACGGTTTCCGGAGTATAAAGTGTTTAACATAGGCTAACCTCGATAAGTTGTTTGTTAGGGCTTAATCATAGTTGATTAAGAGTATCGTATCTAGACGTCTCTAGATAGATTGATTCAAAAGTGCTTATAAACGACATAAGGGCACTTTTACGGAGTGACCAAAATCACATCGTAAAAGCGCCCAGAAAATCAAAGATTACATAGAAAAATTATTTTCCATGTAATTCTTTAGGTGTAAAAATTATTTAATTTCTACAGTTGCACCAGCTTCTTCAAGCTCTTTCTTTGCAGCTTCAGCAGTATCTTTATCAACACCTTCTTTAATTGTAGAAGGTAATGCTTCAGTAGCTTCTTTTGCTTCTTTTAAGCCAAGACCTGTAAGTGCACGAACAGCTTTAATAACACCAATTTTTTTAGCGCCAGCATCAGTAATAATTACATTGAACTCAGTTTGTTCATCAGCAGCAGCAGCACCAGCAACAGCACCACCAGCCATTGCAACTGGTTGAGCAGATACACCAAATTTTTCTTCAAACTCTTTTACTAATTCAGAAAGTTCTAATACAGAAAGTCCTGAGATAAATTCTAATACGTCTTCTTTAGTTACAGCCATTTTTAGCTCCTTTTATATATCATTATATTTTAGTGAATTAATTCACACTTACAAGAAGTGAAGACTAAGCTTCTGCTTCTAACTTTATTCGTAAAGCATTGATTCCAACAGCCATATTAGTAATTGGAGCCATCCAAGTAGCAGCAAGCATACCAAGAAGTTCTTCACGACCTGGAAGCTTAGCAAATGCTTCTATTTTAGTTACGTCTGCAGGTTCTTTATCTAAATAACCAGCTTTAAGTACAAATTTATCATTTGTCTTAGCGAAATCAGCAGCTACTTTTGCAGCACCAATAACATCATCAGACCAAATAAAAATATTTGTATCTTTAATCTCTACACCACTCATACCAGCATTATTTAATGCGATAGTAGCTAATGTATTTTTTACAACCTGAACACTTGTGTCCTTTGCTTTAGCAGATTTACGTAACTCTTCAAGTTGACTTACAGTCAAACCTTTGTAATCACATATAACAACTGCTGTTGTATTAGCAAATGAAGTAGTTAATTGCTCAATTACTTCAGCTTTTTTAGATTTAAGCATATATTTCTCCTTTCTAGACATAACTTCAAGCGGGGAGGGAAAGGCCAATTAAGCTAACTACCAACTCGGCAGATACCCCTACTATCTTTAGTCCAAATAATTCAGATTTTTACATAATAAAAATCTTTACTTTAAGATAAAGTTATCTCAAAATAAAAACTTAAAAAACATAGCTCATCAAATGATGAGCTATAAAACTATCTGATGTCAGCTAATGCCATAACATCTAATTTAACTGCTGGACTCATAGTTAATGAAAGTGCAGCATTTTTAATGTAACGACCTTTTGCAGTTGCAGGTTTTTGTTTGTTGATAGCAGCAACAAAAGATGCTAAGTTTTCAGCAATTTTTTCTGCTTCAAAACTTACTTTACCAATACCAGCATGGATATTACCTTTTTTGTCAACACGGAATGTTACTTGACCGCCTTTAACATTTTTAACAGCAGTAGCAACATCTGGAGTTACAGTGCCAGTTTTAGGGTTAGGCATCATACCTTTTGGTCCAAGAATACGACCGATTTGACCAACAAGTCCCATACAGTCTGGCGCTGCAACAACTACATCAAAGTTAAATACACCCTCTTTAATTTGTGCAACTAAATCATCTGTACCAACGATATCAGCACCAGCAGCCTTAGCTTCATCCGCTTTTACACCTTTAGCAAATACTGCAACACGAACTGTCTTACCAGTACCATGTGGAAGCACAACTGCACCACGAACCATTTGATCTGCATGTCTTGGATCTACATTTAAATTCATAGCAATTTCAACAGTTTCGTCAAACTTTGCGCTTTTTAATTCTCTTACTGTTGATGTTGCCTCTGCAACAGAATATGCTTTTGTAACATCAATTTTTTCTATTAATTGTTTATATCTTTTACTCATCTTCAAATTCTCCGTATAAAATTCTGCCACAAAATTTTAAATCACTGTGGTCGATGATTTTAAAAATTAATACTCAACTAAGGAGTATTAGTCTACTACTTTAATACCTATTGAACGAGCTGAACCAGCGATAGTATTTGCCGCCATCTCTAAATCATCTGTATTTAAGTCTTCAATTTTCTGATTAACAACTTCCATAAGCTGAGCACGTGTAATCTGTCCTATAACATTTTTAAGAGGATTATCAGTACCTTTTTTAAGTCCTGCCGCTTTCATAAGAAGAGCAGAAGCTGGAGGTTGCTTAGTAATAAAAGAAAAACTTTTATCACTATAAACTGTGATAATTACAGGAACTTTAAATCCCATCTTATCTTTTGTTTTTTCATTAAATGATTTACAAAACTCCATGATGTTAACACCACGTTGTCCTAATGCTGGTCCTACTGGAGGTGCAGGATTTGCTGCACCAGCGTTAATTTGTAGCTTTATATAGCCTGTAACTTTTTTTGCCATTCTTATTTCCTTTGTTTAATTAAATTATTTTTTCAACTTGCGTGTACGATATATCAACAGGGGTAGCTCTACCAAAAATTGATACATTTAGCTTAAGCGTTCCATGTTCCAAATCATACTCATCAACCGTAGCTGTAAAGTTTGCAAATGGACCATCTGTAATTCTAACTGTTTCACCATTATCAAAAAAGATTTTTGGTTTTGGAGCTGCACGGTTGTTCACACGATCGAGAATAACATTAATATCATGCTCACTTAAAGGTGTAGGAACATTCGCTTCACCAATGAATCCTGATACCTTTGGTAGCGATTGTATTAAATGTTGTACTTCTGTATTTAAGTCAATTTTAGCAAACACATACCCAGAGTATAAAGATCTCTCAGTTATCTTTTTTTTGCCATCTTTTACTTCTATAACATCTTCAGTAGGAACAATCACCTCTTCAATAAAGTCTTCTAGTCCCATCTCTTCTATCATATTTAAAATTGCTAAACGAACAACTCGTTCATTTCCGTAGGTCTGTATAGAGTACCATTGATGTGCCATATTTACTCCTTAACCTAAAATTGCAGACATTATTGATGACATAAGTAAATCTACCAACGCTAAAAAAGCAGCTATTATACTTACAACTATAACAACTGATATATAAGCTTGTTTCACTTGCCCTTTAGTAGGAAAGATTACTTTAGCTAATTCTGCTTTTGCATTTTTTATGTGTGTACTTAAATTCATTATTTCTTTCCCAAAACTACATTTATTATAAATAAAGCCCTTAAGCCTTACTAATAATAAATGGTGGCAGGCGTAGAGAGACTCGAACTCCCAGCACCCGGATTTGGAATCCGGTGCTCTACCATTGGAGCTATACGCCTAAAAAAGCCAGTTAATACTGGCTTAAAACAATATTATAACTTCATCTCTTTGTGAACAGTATGCTCACGACAAAATTTACAATATTTTCTCACCGAAAATTTTTCAGTATGAATTTTTTTATTTTTGCTAGTGTGATAGTTACGACGAGTACACTTCTCACATCCTAGATGTATTGTTTCTCTCATTATATTAACCTTTTAGAGGATCAATGCAAATTCGCAAAAGCGAATTATGCAAGAATCTCAGCTACAACACCAGCACCAACAGTTCTTCCACCCTCACGGATAGCGAACTTAGTACCTTTTTCCATAGCAATTGGGTGAATTAGGTCAACAGTAATGCTTACATTATCACCAGGCATAACCATTTCAGTACCTTCTGGTAAAGTAATAGCACCAGTTACATCCGTTGTACGAACATAAAATTGTGGACGGTAGTTAGTAAAGAATGGAGTATGACGACCACCCTCATCTTTGCTTAGTACATAGATTTCAGCTGTAAATTTTGTATGAGGAGTAATAGTTTTTGGTTTACAAAGAACTTGACCACGCTCAACATCATCTTTACCTATACCACGTACTAGGATACCACAGTTATCACCTGCTTCACCAACTGTCATCTCTTTACGGAACATTTCGATACCAGTTACAGTTGTAGTTTGTGTATCACGGATACCTACGATTTCAATTGATTCACCAATTTTAACTTGACCACGTTCAATACGACCAGTTACAACTGTACCACGTCCTGAAATTGAAAATACGTCTTCAACAGGCATTAAGAAATCTTTATCTGTTTCACGAGCTGGCTCAGGAATAAATGCATCTACAGTATCCATTAGTTTTTGAACTTTAGCTGACCATGGTCCAAGAGTACCTGTTTTAGCTTCAGCAAGAGCTAAAGTTGCAGAACCTGCAGTGATTGGAGTATCATCACCTGGGAAATCATACATATCCAAAAGTTCACGAATTTCCATTTCAACTAATTCTAATAGTTCTTCATCATCAACCATATCTTCTTTGTTCATAAAAACAACCATGGCTGGAACACCAATTTGTTTAGATAAAAGAATATGCTCACGAGTTTGTGGCATTGGGCCATCCGCTGCAGAAACAACCAGAATAGCACCATCCATTTGAGCAGCACCAGTAATCATGTTTTTAACATAATCCGCGTGACCTGGACAGTCAACGTGTGCATAGTGACGAGTATTTGTTTCGTACTCAACATGTGAAGTAGCAATAGTAATACCACGCTCTCTTTCTTCAGGAGCATTATCGATTGCATCGTAATCCATCATTTTTGCACCATTCGTTACCGCTAGTACTGCAGTAATCGCTGCCGTTAATGTTGTTTTACCGTGGTCAACGTGACCAATCGTACCAATATTAACATGCGGTTTGTTACGTTCAAACTTTTCTTTTGCCATAGTGTCCTCCGACTTTGTTTTGAATTGAAATGGAATTATATCCAAAAATCATTCAATTATTTCTTAATCATAAAAATAAATTTTAATATTAATTATTTCATGGAGCTCACGAGCGGATTTGAACCGCCGGCCTCTTCCTTACCAAGGAAGTGCTCTACCCCTGAGCCACGAGAGCATTTATATTTATTTTACGACAAAAAATAATTGCATGATTCTATTTTTAATATTAGTAAATTGTGTGTAGACAGATGGCTATATATTATTATATAGTTATATGAAGTAAGTAGAAATTGTACTTCAGCTTCCAGAATTTTCAATGGAGCGGGTGAAGGGACTCGAACCCTCGACCCTCAGCTTGGAAGGCTGACGCTCTAGCCAACTGAGCTACGCCCGCATGTGCCATTGAAATGGTGGTGAGAAGAGGAGTCGAACCTCTGAACCCGTAGGGAGCGGATTTACAGTCCGCCGTCGTTGGCCACTTGACTATCTCACCATAACAATATTTTTGTTTTATCTGGTCTAACACTGTTTCTAATATTCAAAATTCAATGGTGCCGACACGAGGATTCGAACCCCGGGCCTGCTGATTACAAATCAGCTGCTCTAGCCAACTGAGCTATGTCGGCATCGAATTTGAGCCAGAATTATAGTGCAATATATTTTCATTGTCAAGCATTTTTTCTAAAATTTTATAATATCTTCATCTTTTAATATTATTGGCTCCCATTTGCCACTGTATGCGGCTATTTCTTTTGTTATTTGTTCCAAATAAAGAGGCTTTATATGATTAATATAGAGTTGAAAATTCTCTCTTTTTAAAGTTTCCAACTGATTAAAGAGTGTCTTTGGTGTTAAATGTTTGCTCTCTAATGCTAAACTAGCCATATTTGATGGAAAAGAACATTCTATAACCACAGAATTAATATCTGTTCTTGAATCGATAATTTTACATGCATTTGCTAAAGAATAAGTATCAGCTGTTATCAGTATAGATTGTCTTTTTTTTGTATATATATATCCACAGCTTGGTACAGTATGATCTGTTTTAAATGCTTCAATATGCTCTTCTTCACCAATTTGATATGTCTTTCCACATTCCACTTCTATATATTTCACACTCATTGCAGATGAGTTATGTAATCGAATAAGAGAAAAATCTGGCCAAATCAAATCATTAAGAAAATGTTTTTTAATTGCTGCAATTGTTTCTGGTAGTCCTATGATATTTAATGTTACATCTCTTAAAGCATAATAGTTATCTAATATGTAAGCTATATCACATATATGATCTAAGTGCGTATGTGTCAACCAAATGTTTTCAATTTTTGCAGACTTCTCTACTAATGGTTTAAGTAAATTTCCCGCATCAATTACGTTTTTTTCATTTAAATGGAACGCACTTGTTCCAAAACCTTTAGCCTTTGTTCCATATGCTCCAAGTACCTTAATTACATTCATATCAAAACTCATCTTTAAATTTGTCTCTAACATCTAAGAATTTATCCAGATGATTAAAGAATAGATCTACTAATTTTGGGTCAAAATGTTTCCCACTCTCTTCTTTAAAGAGGGTGAAAATCTTTTCATCTTCCCATGCTTTTTTGTAGCATCTATCTGAGCCAAGTGCATCAAATACATCAGCCAAAGCTGTAATTCTACCAAAAATATGAATCTCTTCTTCTTTTAAGCCTCTTGGATAACCTGAACCATCCCATTTTTCATGATGTTGATATGCTACAATAGCTGCAGCTTTAAGAAGCGGTCGCTTGGAATTTTTTATCATCCCAAAGCCAAGTTCAGCATGAGAATCCATTATAACTCTCTCTTCTTCATCAAAACGCCCAGGTTTGTTCAAAACTGCGTCTGGTATCGCTATTTTGCCTATGTCATGCATAGGGGAAGCTGCTTTTAACAGTTCGGCTTGTTCCATAGGTAATCCACATGCTAAAGCTAATATTTTAGAATACTCAGCGACTCTTTTTACATGGTTACCTGTCTCTTTACTTCTGCTCTCACCTATCGCACCCATAGTAAAGACGACCTCTTTTTGTGTCTCTTCTATTTCCTGAGTTAATTTTGCTGAGACTATTGTTTCTGCTGCATAAGTGCTAGATAACATGAGGCGTTCCATATCTCTTCTGTCAAAAACACCTGTTTCTGAAGTACTATTAATCACTTGAAATGCACCTATAATCTCATCATCATTGTCAAACATTGGAATGACCATCATACTCTTTGTTAAATAGCCTGTTTTTCTATCAATTTCCTGATTAAACCTATCATCGAGGTAGACATCATCTATAATTATTTTTTCGCCATTTATAATAGATTTACCGACAACTCCAGAGTCTATTGGTAGTTCAATTGATTCAATGCCATGCGCGACCTTTGTCCATATCTTTTTTTTATCATCACTTACAACCCAGACTGTACATCTATCAGCACTTGTAAGCGCTCTCCCCATATTAGCCAAAACTATAATAACATCATCATAGTTTCGCAAAGAAGAGACTTCAGTCATATAGACAAAGATAAGTTGTAAAATTTCATTCGCATCTAAACTTCTTGCATGCTTCTTCATCAATGTGTTCCTATTTACTTTGTGCTCATTGTATGAACACCCCATGTATTTTTCTCTTTTATTGCTTCTAAAAAATATTTTGACGGATTATCATCATACTCTTGGACTAACTTATTAAACATTTTTTCTGCTCCAATAAAGTCACCATCTATATAAACTTTCAATGCCTCATCATAAGATTTTTTAATAACTTTTGATTCCTCATCAAATGGCATAAGTTCATACAATAATACTGCTTCATCCTTGCCTTTTACTTTAACTGGTTCAATTTTCCTATATATAAACTCTTTTTTCATTTTTTTAAGCGTAAATTCTGTAATCAAAATGTTCACTCCATAATTTTTAGTTATTCCTTCAACCCTTGAAGCTAGGTTTACGCCGTCTCCTATAACAGTATAATTAAACCTGTTATCAGAGCCCATATTACCGACTATTACTTCCGCTGTATTAATCCCTATCCCTATTTTAATTGGGTTTGTCCCCTCTTTTTTTAACTCTGTATTTAACTCGTTGAGTTTTTGAATCATCTCTAGTGCTGTTAAGCACGCAGCATCTGCATGATTTTCAACAGTGATTGGCGCATTAAAAAATGCCATGACTGCATCACCTATATATTTATCTAACATCCCACCATTTTCTAGAACTGCATTCGTCATAGGGGTAAAATATCTATTTAAAAGTTTAATTAACTCTACTGGTTCCATAGACTCAGAGAGAGTAGTAAATCCTCTAATATCACTAAAAAGTATAGACAACTCTTTACTTTCACCGCCTAATACAAGAGACTCTGGGGTTTTTATGAGCTGTTCTAGCAAATCGCTTGAGAGATAAGATGAAAAAGCATTACGTATAAATCTGCTACGTCTCTCTTGGAGAGTAAACGCTATCGCTTCGACTGTAACAGCACTCGTAAGAAGAGCTATAAGAGGGTAAAAAAGATCTATATAAAGCATCTCAATTACAAACATATATCTCACAACTACATAAAAGAGTAGATAAAGTGATAAATTTAATACAACTCTATACAAGACTTTCTTCAAAAAAAGTAGTGAGATAAATGGAGTAAAAATCATAAATGTGATGAGAAATAAAGGTAGGATATGTGGTTCTTTAATAAGATGGTTTTCTAAAAGATTAGAGATAAAAGTATAATGCAGTAGCGGTCCATACATAGAACCCATTGGTGTACTCACAACATCCCCAGCACCGACTTCCGTTATACCAAATATGACTATCTTCCCTTTAAAATATTCTGGCTTTACTTTTTGTGTGATTACATCTAAAAAGGATACTATCTTGTACTGTTCAGGGTTATAATAATTGAGTCTCACAAACCCTTTATCATTTAAACCAATTATATGTCCATCTATTTCCACATGCCAATCATCCACTCTATTAACATCACTATCAAACTTAAGTCTCAATCCTTGAATGCCCAAAGATGGATATAAAATATTTTGAAAATACACAGATACAGGATAGGAACGAAACAGATGGTCACTCGCAGCTATTGTTGAAAAACTCCCAGAGAGAGTGCAAGCTTGTAGTATTGGAGCAATATTGATTTCTGCATCAGTAGCAGATAGGAACAAAGGGGTTTTATACTCTTTTATTTGTGACTGAAGTACATCGAGCGCAGAGTCAGTAAGTATTTCAAGCTCTTCATTGGATATTTTCTGTGTAGATTTATGTCTAAGAAAAAAACCACAAACACTACTATTGAGTCCTGAGATGGAATCAGCTAAAGCAGTGTCTTGCATCTTTGTTGTTGGCTCAGAGAAGATCATATCCATTAAGACAACATCCGCTTGGACCAAAGAGTCTATCCCTTTTGCTATTATTTCTCTATTCCATGGCCATCTGCCAAACTCATTTACACTGGGTTCATCCACAGCGACAAAAACTATATCTTTATTAATCTCTTTTTTTTGTAACTCAAAATTTATATCATTAAAACGAAGGGAAAAACTTTCAAAAGGCTCCACTTTATATATCTGCAAGAATACAACTATTGTCAATATGGTTGCTAAGAGGGATAAATATAAAAGTTTTTCTTTCACTTTAGTGCTTCATAGCCTTCAATAATTTTTCAAAATGTTCAAACTCTGCATCATCTTCCTGACTCCAAGCATCTTCATTTACTCTATTAGAAATGAAAGAGACTCTATTTCCAGCTTCTAAATCAAACTCTTTTGTTGATTCTGCAACAGCATACTTATTCTGTGCATTTTTATACTTCTCAAACTCTGATTGCTGGTGTGAAACATAATTGTTGAACTCTTCTTGAACTTTTTTTCTATACAACTCAAACTCCTCTTTGAGACTTTGTATCCCAATGGAGCCCTCCTTGAGTATGACAGAGGCATTTGCAGTAGTATTGACAATAAAAGTAGTGCCTTTGATACCTATAATTGCAAATGGAGTTTTAATCTTTAAAGAGTTTTGCGCATCTCGAGAGGTGATTTTATAAAAAACTTTTCCACTTGTTTGCTCAGCAGAGTTAGATGATTTAAAATGAAGTGTTGAACTTGTATCTAATACTACGGATGACCCATCTCTTAATTTTATAAGAGCAGAACCTTTTTTTGATGTAGTGATTAAGTCGCCCTCTTGTATCTCAAGACCAACAGAAACATTTCTCTTTTTTATAGAATTTTCACTCTGAACTTTGACACTACCACTTACTTTTTCAACACTGCCAACACTTATACTCGCCGAAGCTAAAGTAAAAAAAGCTGTTAACATAAATAAGAAAAACTGTTTCATTCTATGCCTCACATATAAATATTCGTCGATTATACCATTTATGTTGATACAATTAGATAAAAAGTTTATTCATTTTTACACGAGGTATCTACATGCTAAAAATACTATTTTCCCCATCTGAAGGCAAACAAGTTGGTGGTGATGAAAAGCAAAAGGAGCTCCTTGGCTCAAACAAAGCAAGAGAAGGAATCTTAAATGAGTACAATAATCTCTTAAAAAACTCTACCCAAGAAGAGATATGTGAACTTTTCGGCTTCAAAAAGTATAGTGAGTGCGAAGCTTACATACATGACATTTTTTCATCACCACTTATGTCTGCCATAGAGAGGTATCAGGGTGTTGCTTATGAGTATTTAAAATATGGCAGCTTAAAAAAAGAGGCACAAGACTTTTTAAAACAAAATACAATCATCTTCTCCAATCTCTATGGTCCACTCCTTGGAGGAGACCCAATCGCTAACTATAAAGTGAAACAGGGCAATAACATCGGAAGCTTTGTTCCAGATAAATTTTACAAAGAGAGGTTCTCTTATCAACTCGATTTATTTCTAGCTAACAATGATATTCTAGACCTTCGTGCAGGATATTATGATAAATTTTATAAAATTACAAAGCCCTACACAACACTCAAATTTCTTAAAAATGACAAAGTTGTAAGCCATTGGGCAAAAGCGTATCGGGGAGTAGTTTTAAGAGAAGTAGCAAAGCATAACATAAACTCTTTGGATGAGTTTATGTCGCTTAATATAGAGGGTTTAAACGTCAAGGAAATTCTAGTCACAAAAAATAAAAGAGAGATAGTTTATACTATAGATTAAGCACCCATAAGTTGATGCACTTTTATAACCTTGTCATCTATCAGAGCTTTGATTAGTTTTTTCTTTCCTAAGATATGTTCAATACTAAAAGAGATGCACTCTTCATGTTGTGTTAAATCCAAATCAATTTTATGTTTTGAAAAATAATCCAACACATTTTCAACTCGCAGTCCAAGTTGACACTGCTGAGGAACAACAAGCTTTCCATCTTTGATAATTGTTCCATTAATTATGCTAATTGTTGTCATGTTCACTCCTTCTTTAGCAAGATTGTAATGCAATTAAATGTCAAAATCATGGCAAAGTGTGTTAGTATTTCAACTATACACACAAAGGCACTATTTTGCAAGATTCACAAGAGTATTTAGATAAAAAAACATATTTTGATAAAGTCATCACGCTCTATGGCAGAAATGTAGTTATAGAAGTTTTACAAGATGAGACGATAGGTATTCATAAAATCCACATGGCAGACTCGAACAAAACAGATGGTGCAGTGAAAACTATTTTAGATTTAGCAAAAAAGAGGAATCTTGAAGTAAGCTACCACTCAAAACATGCACTGAGTCGCATAAGTAAAAATGCCAAGCAAGACCAAGGTGTTGCCATAGATATCATCGCTCGAACCTATCAAAATGCCAATGAGATCCAAAAGCTTCACTCCTTTAAACTCATAGCCCTCGATGGTATCCAAAATCCGCAAAACCTTGGAATGATTATTCGTTCTTGCGCAGCTGGAAATGTTGATGGAATTATCTTACCTAAAAAAAACAGTGCAAAAATTTCTCCACTTGTCATAAAAGCAAGTGCAGGAACACTCTTTAAACTTCCTATATATTTTTGTGATACCATTGATGAAGTCCTAAAAACACTCAGTGATACAAGAATTTATGCGCTCTCATCCCATGCCAAACATAATATTTATGATGTAGTTCCACATGCCAAAACAATCTTTGTTCTAGGGAATGAGAGTGAAGGTGTTTCCCCAGAGGTTGAAATACTTTGTAACGACACACTAAGTATACCTATGAATAGAGGGGTTGAGTCCTTAAATGTGGCTGTAACTGCTTCTTTGCTAGCCTTTATAAAGTAAGAATTTCCGCTTATGACTTCCATCATTTTTTCAGTGATAAGCGTCTATATTTTTATTCTTCTAGGCTTCGTTGCAAAAATGAGTTTTAAAGAGCAGATTGATGATAGAACCATTACTCTAATCAATGTCTATTTTTTACAAGTTTTTCTAACATTTTGGGGACTTTTAATTCACCCAATTGATATGACTCTGCTCTATACGCCAAGTATATATTTGGCAATTGTTCTCATTGTACTTCTTATCTCTGCTCTCGTTGCAAAGAAACTTTTCACCGATAAAAAAGAGTACTCTGTGGCAACGGTTGCCGCTATTATTGGCAATACTGGGAACTTGGGAATTCCTTTAAATATTGCCATTTTTGGTGAAGAGTCTATACCTTACACCACAGTTGTCAATCTTGCAACAGTTTTTTTAGTCTATACCTTTGGAGTTTTTTACTACTCTCGAGGAAGTTTTGATGTTAAAACTTCACTCAAAAATATAATCAAACTCCCAATCTTATGGGCAGCAATCTTTGCAATAATTCTAAGTATCAACCATTATGAACCATCAAAAATCATACTAGACATGCTCATGATGGGAGCGTATGCTTCTATGACAATGCAGTTATTTTTGTTTGGAATTTATCTCTATGGCTCAAAAATAAGGGAACTAAGTAAAGCGTTAACACTCTGGGTGATGAGCATAAAGTTTATCCTCCTACCAGCCATAGCATTTTTTATTCTTTACAATATTGAACTTGAGAAGATGCTCAAAGGAGTCATATTTATAGAACTTATGATGCCTCTTGCTGTTGCAAATGTCAATATAGCTTCGCTCTACAATTGCTTGCCAAAGGTTGTAACAGGCTTGGTTTTTATCTCATCTATTCTCTTTTTAGGTTTTGTATTTGCAGGAGTTTGGGTGCTTAGCTTTTTATAATTGGTCTCCCTGCGAGGACTCGAACCTCGAGCTATCCCTTAGGAGGGGACTGCTTTATCCTGTTAAGCGACAAGGAGATAATTTCTTAGGACATCATCATGTTATAAGGTCGTCTAATCGACTCTGTTACATCTCCGACACTCATGTGACGGGATTTTCTTAAAAACTCTTTCCCATCAAGATAGACTAAAACTGTAGGGATAGCGAAAACATTAAAGTATGCCGCTAACTTTTGCTCTACTGAGGTGTCAATGCTCACAATCTCAACCGCTGGAAAATTTTCATCTATAGCTTCTAAAAGTTTAGGTTTTAACGCATGGCAGACATTACATGTCGGAGCTGAGAAATAGAGCATTACCGCTGGCTTCGTAGTGATAAGAGTCTCTATTTCTTCAACTTTTTGCATTTAACCTCTTTTTTTATAGTTATTTGATTTTTTGTAAAATATTTTCTACTGTAAAACCAAACTTATCAAAAAGCTCCTCAGCTGGTGCGGATGCTCCAAAACTATCCATTCCTATTACTCTGTCTGCTAGTTTATACCACTCTAAACCTCTCGCAGCTTCTATAGCAACTTTTTTCGTCTCAGGTTTGATGATAGAGTCGATATATGACTCCTCTTGCTCAATGAAAAGGTCATAACACGGAACTGAAACCACATTTACTTTTTCACCTTTTGCACTCAATGCCTCTTTCACTTTAAGAGCAAGTTCTACTTCACTTCCCGAAGCCATCAAAGTGATAGTTGCAGCCTCATCACTTGCAAGCAAGTACCCACCTTGGCTTGCACTCCCTTTTTTGGCATGTGGAAGTAGTGCTAGATTTTGTCTTGAACATACAAATGCGGATGGTGATTTACGCATCGTCAACGCAGTTTTCCAAGCTTCAACATTTTCTGCTCCATCTGCAGGTCTCCAAACATAAAAGTTTGGAAGTGAACGGAACTGAGAAAGATGTTCAATAGGTTGGTGTGTCGGTCCATCTTCACCTACACCGATACTATCATGCGTCCAGATAAAAAACTGTTGAATCCCTGTAAGTGCGGCAATTCTAGCAGCTGGCTTTAGGTAGTCTGAGAATACAAAGAAAGTTGCACTAAAAGGCAAAAGTGGTCCATAAAGCGCTATAGCATTTGTGATAGAAGCCATTGCATGTTCACGGATACCAAAGTAGATATTTCTTCCCTTTGGATAAACACCCATATTTTCTAGGTTTGTTTTATTGGATGGGCTTAAATCTGCTGAACCACCTAAAAAGCTTGGAACAGCTCTCGCGATTGCATTCATAATCTTTCCATTTGTATTTCTTGTTGCATCTGCTTTATCAAAAGTTGGATACTCAATACGAGAAAAGTCATGGTTTTCTAAAGCTATAAGCGCTTCATTTTGCTCCATAAGTGGAACTGTTTTTTGTCTATGAATCCACTCACGCTCTAAAAAATCACCTTTTTCAATTGCACATCTAAAGCGAATCATCACATCTTCATCCACTTGAAAACTCTTATTGGCATCAAATCCACATGCCAACTTTGCCTCTGCGATTATCTCTGCACCAAGAGGAGCACCATGTGCATGATGGGAACCTTCAAGTTTTCCTGCACCTTTTGCTATCACTGTATTTGCAATAATAAGTGTTGGTTTTTTGTTCGTTTTTGCAGTTGTAAGTGCTGCGTCAATTGCATCAAAGTCATGTCCGTCACACTCTAAAACATCCCAAGCTTGAGACTCAAATCGCATGCGAATATTTTCAGAGATACTTAAATCTGTTGAGCCCTCTATAGTTATACGATTTGAGTCATAGATGAGGATTAAGTTATCAAGTTTATTGTGTCCAGCGATAGAGCAAGCTTCATAAGAGATACCCTCTTCCAAATCGCCATCACCACAAAGACAGTAAACATTGTGGTCAATAAGTTCAGCAGTTTCAGAGTTAACCTGCGCACCTACAAATTTTGAAGCCATAGAGAAACCAACAGCGTTTGCGATTCCCTGACCAAGTGGTCCTGTTGTAATCTCAATCCCTGCAGTGTGTCCAAACTCTGGATGTCCTGGAGTTTTTGAATCAAGTTGACGAAAGTTTTTTAAATCTTCTACTTCTAGCCCATACCCCCAAAGATAGTAGAGTGCATAGATAAGTCCCGTTGCGTGACCGCCTGAAAAAACCAATCTGTCACGGTTGAGCCATGATGGATTTTTCGGATTATGATTGAGATGTTCACTTAAAACTACAGCGATGTCTGCGAGTCCCATTGGGGCACCTGGATGTCCTGAGTTTGCCGCTTGCACCATATCTGCTGCTAAAAACCTGATTGTGTTTGCCATTTTTTGACGCATTACATTGCTCATACTTTCTTACCTTGTTTTAGTTTTCTAAAGAGAGTCGCTATACAAGCGTCTCTTCTAGTTTGTGTCTGTTGATATATTTTACAAGAAGGCTAGAGAGTTCATTTTTTAAACTCTCATCAAAGCCATTCATCTCTTCTAAAAGCGCATCTGCCAAAATATTCGCTTCGCTTAGTGCTTTTTCTAAACCTAATATAGTTACAAAACTATTTTTCTCTTCATCATTGTTTGTTAGTTTTCCTGCTTCCTCTGAACTTTGTGTCACATCTAAAATATCATCTTGTATTTGAAATAAAAGACCCAGTTTTATGCCAAAATCATAAAGTTTCTCACCTAAATCTTCTTTACCAACAATAATAGCACCCATTTTAAGGGAAGCGGCTATAAGTTTTGCAGTCTTGTTTGTATGGAGTAGCTTTATTTCCTCTATATTGAGAGGTTTATTCTCAAAATAACAATCCATTGCCTGCCCAAGAACCATACCATTTAGCCCGCCATTACTTGCTAATTCTTTGATAAGTTGCACTCTTGTATAGTCTGAAAAAGGGGCATTACTTAAGACTTCAAAAGCGTATGTATTAAGCGCGTCTCCCACAAGTATTGCCGTCACTTCGTCATAAACAACATGAAGAGTTGGGTTCCCACGGCGCAGTGGAGAGTTGTCCATCGCTGGCAAGTCATCATGAATCAGAGAATAAGTATGCAGTAACTCGATTGCGTATGCCGCATGCATGGCTCCCTCTTCTAAAAGTGGGTTATAAGTATTAACCACACCAAGCAAAAGTGCGGGACGAAATCTCTTCCCACCTGCTACAAGCATATTCTGAAGTGCATCTTCATAAGTAGGGTGAATACTTTTTGATATTGGTAAGTTTTTTATTAAAAAAATTTCAAAGTTTTGCATGTGGGATTTTATCTAATTAACATTCACAAAAAACTGAAAATGATCTCTCTCAAAGAGTAAAGAGGCATAATCTTTAAAATTTGAAATATTTTTTGCTATATCTTCTTGGTTTTTTACTTTTTCCCCATTTACTTGAATCAATCTGTCCCCAAGGTTAAGCCCATACTTTTTGCTCTCTTTTGCAATTTTTATGATTCTCAAATCTTTGTCAAACGTCCAGCCGTATTGTTCCAGATAGGTATCGCTTTTGTAGCCGCCACTATGTCTTTTTTTACTCACTACCGTGATGGTTAAAGTTTGCGTGCCTCGTTTTATTTTTACTTTGTGACATGAACCGATTTTTGCAAAGAGTATCTCTCTCATCAATGCAGCACTCCCCATCACTCGCTTGCCATCAAGCTCTAAAATGCAATCACCCTTTTTAAATGGGTTCTTACTCATAAAAGGGTCTATAGAAGAGACAACAACTCGCTTCTTTTCATCTATTACACGAATCCCAATATCAGCATATCTTGTATCATCTGTTTGTAAAAATCTTTGAATATACTCTTTTTCTATGATTCCTCTTCCTGTCACTATTCCTTCAATTGCACAGCAACTATTGGTTAGCAGCGCAGGAACACTGAGTGGTTCACTAAAAGTAGCAAAACTGTTGAGCCCAACCTGCTTTTTAAGAATCTTTCCTTCTATTGCCATCGTTTTATCCACAGCCGCTTTGCCTAAAGAGAGATTATTGTTGATTCTAAATGGATATTTAAAACCTTTTTTATCTTCTATCAAGTAGAGTCCTAAGAAGGGGTCAGATTTGAGTATCTTGGCATGTGGAACTGAAAGGGAAAAAACAAGCCTTTTATTTGAACCTACGGGAATTTGAAGGGTTTGGTCTACTATGGAGTTGGAGTCAATAATTTTTTGTTTGCAAGAATTATATCCACCCCTGCATGAAGCTTGAAGCGTAAGGAGTACAAAAGCAAGTGTCAAGAGTACTCTTAACACTTATTTTATCCCTGATAGATTCATGTCGCCTAGCATACCCATGGCACTGTTTTGTTGGTTATGCTGAACCATTTTATTGACATCATTGATCGCACCAATAAGTAGAATCTGAAGCATTTGCTTATCGGACATAAGAGAGTCATCGATAGATAAATCAACCACTTCGCTTTTACCATTCATACTTACTTCAAGAAGACCACCACCACTTTTTACACTGAAAACTTTTGACTCTAACTCTGCTTGAAGTTTTTTTGCATTCTCTTGCATTCCCTCAAACATTTTGTTCATATCGCCAAGTTTAGAGAACATGATTAGATCTTCTCAGCCACTGAGTCGATATTGTTATCATCATCTAAAATGACAACTTTTGGCTTATAGGTCTCAAGCTCTTTTTCATCATAAGTCGCATAAGCAACAATAATAACTTTGTCACCTTTATGCACTTTTCTAGCCGCAGCACCATTAAGACAGATGTCTCTTTTACCGCGTTCACCTAAGATGATATAGGTCGAGAATCTTTCACCGTTGTTTACATTTAAAATCTCAACTTTTTGCCCAACTATCATCTTTGCAGCTTCTAGTAACTCTTCATCAATCGTGATAGAACCAACATAATTCAAGTTGGCATCTGTCACTGTAGCACGATGAATTTTACTATATAGCATCTCTATTGTCATCAAATATTCCTTATCTTCCCATCTGCTTTTTCATATCAGCTGGAGTTATTGGCGCATCCCACAACTCAGAATCAATTACATACTCTTCAACAACATTTCCACCGATAATATGCTCCGTAATTATACGGTCAATTTTCTCTTTTGTAAGCCTAACATACATCGTGTGACCTGGCTCTACGAGTATAATTGGACCAGCATTACAGCGATTCATACATGAGGTACGGATAGGTTGAACCGTTCCCATGATGCCCTCTTTCATTAAACTTTGTGCTAAATATTGAAAAAGGTCCTGCGTTTGTGCTGTTACACATGATGGTTTTGGCATGCCAGGAGGAGATGACTGCTCACACTTAAATATATAAAACGATGGTTGAGGGATTCCCATAAAAATTATCCTTGAATTTTTTAATGAAATTATAGCAAAATATAACTACAAACTCTAACTCCTGTAAATAAGTTCTCAGCTTTAAGCTTCTTCTTAACTTTTTAGATATAATTCCCACTAATTTTACTATGAGACAAGGAAACTAAAAGTGAGACAATACGAAGCAAATAACGACCAAACTTTGAACGCTTTACCTAAAATAATTATTCTGTTTTTATTACTTATTACATCTTTATATTCGGAAGCAAAAATATATATTGGAGCTGATGTTGGTTATTTCAATGAATCCTTTGCTGATTCAACTTCAGGAGATGGTACGAACTCAGAGATGGGAAGATTTAAAATTGGCTATGGAGAAAGAACTGCTTATGCCATTGAATTCTCTTTAGATTATATAAATAATAAGTCAACGACATTTTCAACTAATACACAACCAGATGGAAACAAATATGCTCTAAATGTTGAACTGGTAAAAGCCTTTGATTTCGACCTATTTATGCTTCCATTTTTTAAGTTTGGATATGGAGCTGGATTTTTAGATGTGCATGGTGTTGTTAATGGAGATACTATCCCTCAACCCGTCAATAGTCTGCACTTTAGTTCTTATAATTTTGGTCTCGGGACTTTTATTCCACTCAATGAACACTTTGATATTGAAATTGCTTATGAGTTTCAATCCCTCTCTTATGAGAAGAGTGATAAGACAGACACACTCCAAAATAGACTATCATCCAATACAAACATTGCTTTTATTGGCTTTAACCTAAGATTTTAGAGCCTCAAAAAAGAGACTATATCTTTAAAAGTTCTCTTACAACTTCTCTATCATCGAAAGGGAACTTTTGGTCATAGATAATTTGGTACGCTTCATCACCTTTGCCTAAAATAACAACAACTTCATCCTCTTTTTGATCTTCTAGTGCCATCTGAATCGCTTTTTTTCTATTTAACTCAACTTTCACATTTGTTCTATCTTCTATTCCACTCAAAATATCTTCCACGATTAGTTGTGGGTCTTCATTTCTTGGGTTGTCACTTGTAATATAGATTTTTGTAGCAAGCGTAGCCGCGATTTTTCCCATCAATGGTCTTTTGACTCTATCTCTATCCCCGCCTGCACCAAAGACTACAAGTAACTCTTTCTCTTTTAAGGCATTGAGAACTTGTTGCATTCCATCGGGTGTATGAGCAAAATCGACAATAACATTTGGAGATTCACAAACTTGTTCCATTCTCCCGCTTACACCTGCAAAGTTATCTACAACCTCGGCAACAGCTTCTAATTTTTTGCTAGTCAGGATATGTACTGCACCTATTGCAGCCATAAGATTATAAAGATTAAAAAATCCATGAAGAGAAGCAGTAAATGGAACTATCTCCTGAAAATGTTGAATAATTCCACTTGAAGCATCATTTAAAGAGTAGGCAATGAGTTTATATGTCGCTGGGTTTTCTATACCGTAAGTAAAAGTATTTTTTATATTAAAGGATGCTTTTGGTTCATCTTTATTGATTAACTTTTTACCTGTATCTTGAAAAAAACTATTTTTTACAGAGGTGTATTCACCGAGTGTTTTATGATAATCAAGATGGTCTTGCGTTATATTTGTTAATATTTTCAACTCAAAACTAAGACCCTCAATCCTCTGTTGCACAATGGCGTGAGAACTCACTTCCATGATGAAAAATTCACATCCTGCCTCAACCGCTTGATAGATGTGTTTGTAAATATTTAATACCGAAGGAGTTGTTAAAGTCTTCCCTTCGACAACATCATCGTTCATAAAAAGTCCACGCGTTCCTTGCATAGCAACTTTATAGCCTAAGTCCAACAAAAAAGAGTAGATTGCACTTGCAGTTGTAGTTTTCCCATTTGTACCCGTTATTCCAACTATTTTTATCTGATTGACACCAAAGAGTTCTGCTATATCTGCTGCTTTGATAATAGAGTGTGCCCCATTATCTTTTGCATTCTGAAGGTACTTTTCATTTTGTGCTGTTAAAACAAATGCTGTGTTTTTGTCACAATCTTCTGAGTTTTCACTGACATATAAATAATCTTGACCAGGTAACTCTATTTTCAATTCTTTCTGCCTTTGGCTAATTGTCTAAGTAATTTTTTAAGCAACTTATCACTTGGATAAACACTCAGTGCATTCTCTAAGTATGTAAGTGCGATTTCTGCAAAACCATGCTCTATCAAATTATCTAAAAAATCTATGAAATCTTCTTTTTTTGTAATTATGACACGTGTTGAAAACATAATGTTCTCAAAAGTCTCTTTAAATGTTTCTCCACTCTCGATAATATTTTTAAAATCTTTATAGAGAATCCCATCTTCAAATTCTAGTCTATTTCGGATAGGTTCAGCAAACACTTCACTCAGCTTTTCTAAGCTACCATCCATGTTTTGCAAAATATCACTCATAATATCATCTGCTTGTTCTTTATCTTCTTCTTTTAAAACTTCATAGTAGTCAAATAGAGCTTCAGCTCCACCCTCTCCACTCATAGCCATCTCAGAGAGTATGACTCCGTTGTAAGCCTCTTTTGAGTTAGGATAGTTTTGCAAAACAGTGGCAAATTGATCCAATGCATTTTTATACTCTGATTTAGAAAAACTATCTTTTGCTTTAGTTAATACTTGATATTTACTTATTGTTCCCATATTGAATCTCTCGCATCTAGATTATAAATTATCAATATCGTTTTCCATACCTATTGGTACATTTACTACACACAATTCAGGATGGATATACATTCTAAGTTGTCTCTCTACACCATATTTAAGTGTACTTCCAGTACTTGAGCAGCCTATGCATGCACCTTTAAGCTGGACATAGACCTTTGAGTTTTTAACAGTTATAAAATCAATATCTCCTCCATCTAAGGCTAACGATGGGCGAACTTTATCTATAACATTTTTTACTGGAACTACTAACTCATCGTCAGAAAATGGAATCATCTCTATCCTTTAAAGGTATCTCTATTATTTAAGTATCATAAAATATGACAATATCGCTTAACTAGTCATAAAATATATAACTAGCTTTTGAATTTTAGCCTAGCAATGGGAGTATCTCATGCACATAACTCTCTTTTCTCATGCCGACGAGTATATAATCAATACTTCCAGTATTCATAAGGAATCTCAAAGAGCACTCCTGCATGCTGCCGCTACACTCATTAAAAAGATCCTTGAACTTTATTTTTGTACTTTTACTACACTCATACGCCACCATTTTTCTATACTCTTGTAAAAAAAGCTCTATAAAATTGAAAAAAACTTCTCGATTTTCTTCACTAACAGAGTTTAAAGAGTTTCTCATGTGTGGAATTATCTGAGAGTATAAAAAGGAATCATAGTCTCCTAACCAGCCAAACTTATGTTTATTAACATCTAACTGCTCTAAAAGATTATAAAGAGGTCTTAGCGTATCATTATCACTTACTTCCATCAATTCGTTGAAGTGCGTATAGTACTCAGCGCTCTCATCATAATCAGCCAATCTGTACATGAAGCCCTCATGTTCTGCATTTAAAGGTCTATTTGCTAAAACTCTTAATCCGTTACTCTTAGCCCAAGCAGCACATTTCAAGCCAGTTTGTTCAAGAATATTGATTGGTAACTCAATTGTAGTGAAACTATGTTCTTCATTTCCAACTTTATCTGCTGCTTTTTCTGCTAAAGTGAGAAGATCTTCATAAGGCAAAAATTCTTCATGACTATATAGTTTAGAGAAGCTATTTGAACTTATTCCATAAGATTGGATTCTTTTATTTTGAACTTCTAACTCTAAACCCACAAAAGCATTAAACAATCTTCTGTACATCTCATCTAATCTTTTTGCTTTATCGACACCTCTGTTTATCGCGTCAAGGAGGTAATACTCAGGATTATGAATCAGATAACACTCTATGGAATCCATCTCTAGCCTCTCCAAAGAGTCACTCAGTTGTTGATGTAAAAAGGGTTGAGAAATAGAGTGAAAACAATCTTCGCTATACTCCACTACCTCTTCAAATGGCTTTTCTTTATGTTTTTGCATATTGCTATTTTGAATATAGCCAAACTTACTAACAATTTTAATCCTATTTTTTTTATCGTTATCAACACTTCGTAGAGCAAGGGCAATTGCTCTCTCAGCCCCACCATCCATATAGTTTGATGAAGTATCTATCATTGTTATACCAGAATCAATAGCCTCTCTCAATGCTGCTATATGTTGTGGATTTAAATCGCTGATTCTATAAGTTCCAAATGCGAAATTACTCATGGGGTCTCTCTTAATATTTAAAGTATTTTAGAATTGGGAAGGTTTGAAGGAGTTGGCATGTGGAATAATCCACATGCCAAGATTAAAATTATACTAGTTCGATAAACGCCATTGTAGTAGCATCACCACGACGAATTCTAGTTCTATTAATTCTTGTATAACCACCAGCACGTTCAACGTACTTAGGAGCTATTTCATTCACTAATTTTTTTGTTGCTTCTTTACTTTGAAGCGCCGCGAATACTGTTCTGTGCGCATTAGAATCATTCTTACCAGCGATTGTGATAAGTTTCTCTACATAAGAACTAAGTTCTTTTGCTTTTTCAACAGTAGTTTCTATTTTACCATGTTCTATTAACGAAATACTAAGGTTTTTTAACAAAGCTGCACGGTGTGCGCTTGTACGACCTAGTTTACGGTATCCATGACGATGTCTCATCTGTAATTCCTCTTATTTTGCTTCAATTTTCTTTTTTAATGCTGCAATAACATCATCTGCAAGATCAGCACCAACTGCAAAACCAAACTCTTGCACTTTTTCTACGATCTCATCATATGACTTTTTGCCTAGATTTTTAACATTTTTTAAATCATTTGTACTCATAAGTACTATTTCACCAATTAATTTAATGTTAGATCTGTCAAGGCAGTTAAAACTACGAGCACTTAATCCTAAGCTATCAATGTTAGTTGTTAACTTTTTAAGATCTGGATTCTCTTCTACTCTTTCAATAGCGATAGGAGCTTTTATGCTGATTTCGCTGTTAAATACTGCAAGTTGAGAATACATAACTTCTAAAGAGTTTCTAAACGCATCTAATGGAGAAATTTGTCCATCAGTTCTAATGTTTAAAATAACTCTTTCAAAATTAGGATTGTCTTCTACAAGTACATTCTCAATTTTGTATGTTGCACTACGAACTGGAGTGAAATAAGCATCAAGTGCAATATATCCATCTTCAAGTTTGTCATGTGTATCTTCACTAGCAACATAACCGATACCCTGAGCTATCTTAATTGTAAAATTAAGTGTTGCATCTTCATTTAAAGTTGCAAGGTGCGCATCTGGAGTAACGATTTCTACTTTTTCTTTGTTTAAATCTGAGCCTTTAATTGTACAAGGACCAGCAAAACTGTAGTTTATTTCTGCTTCAACTGCTTCATATTTAAGCTTAAAGCGAATCTCTTTAAGATTTAAGATAAAGTCTGATATATCTTCAAGCATACCACGAACTGAGTCAAACTCATGTTTAGCACCCTCGATTTTGATAGATATTGGAGCATAACCAACTGAACTGCTTAATAAAAAACGGCGAAGTGGATGAGCCAAAGAAATAGCATAACCAGTTTCAAATGGGTATGCCATAATATTAGCTTCATTCTCACTAATTTGCTCTACCTCGAACGCTTGTGGAGCAAGTGGAGTAGTTTTAATTTTTTTCATTCATACGCCCTTAGTTTTAATTACTATTTTGAGTAAAGTTCAACGATTAAACGTTCTTCAACAGGTATAACAACTTCTTCACGCTCTGGTAAACGAGTAAAGATACCAAAAACTTTTTCAGAATCAATGTCTACCCATGGAGCTAAACCAGTTTGATTTGTTAATTCAATAGCACGAACAATTTGTACATTTTTCTTGCTTGATTCACGAACTTCAATTTTTTGACCTGGTTTAACACGGTAAGAAGGAATATCAACTTTATTTCCATCTACTAAAAAGTGACCATGAGTAACTAATTGACGTGCAAAACGACGAGTTGATGCAAATCCCATTCTGTAAACAACGTTGTCTAATCTTTGTTCGATTAGAGTAACAAGGTTTGTTCCTGTATTACCATCTCTTCTTTTTGCTTCTACGAATAACGCGCGGAATTGTTTCTCAGAAACACCATACATGAATTTAGCTTTTTGCTTTTCATTTAGTTGTAAGCCGTACTCAGATACTTTTTTACGACGTTGACCGTGTTGACCTGGACCATACGGACGTTTTTCTAATGCAGATTTCCCTGCTAAACGACGCTCACCTTTAAGGTTAAGACTTACACCGAATCTTCTTTCGATTTTTTCTACTGGACCTCTATATCTTGCCATCAGTAATCTCCTTAAACTCTACGACGCTTAGGTGCGCGACAACCATTGTGTGGTAATGCAGTAACATCTTTCATAAATGTAACACGAATACCCTCAATACCACCTACTGCTTTAGTTGCAGTCTCACGACCTGAACCAGGACCTTGAACTTTAATACCAAGTTCTTTTATACCATGTACTTGTGCTTTTGCTACTGCATCTTCTACAGCTGCTTGAGCCGCGAATGGAGTAGATTTTTTACTACCTTTGAAGCCTAAACTTCCAGCAGAACTCCAAGCAATCATGTTACCCATTTCATCTGTAATAGTTACAAGAGTATTGTTAAATGATGCAGAGATGTGGCAGATACCACGTGCAATATTTTTCTTTACTACTTTTTTTCTAACAGCTTTTCTTTTTGCCATCTATAATCCCTTACGCTGCGCCGACAGTTTTACGTTTACCCTTACGAGTACGCGCATTTGTCTTTGTTTTTTGACCACGACATGGAAGACCACGACGGTGACGTAGACCTCTATATGAACCTAAATCCATAAGTGCCTTAATATCCATAGCAACTTTTTTACGTAAATCACCCTCAACCATATGGCTAGCGCGAATCTCATTTGTAATAGCTGCTACATCTTCTTCGTTCAATTCGAAAACTCTTTTGTTATAGTCAATACCTGTCGCATCTAAGATTAGACGAGAAGCATGTAAACCAATACCATAGATGTATGTTAGACCATACTCTATTCTTTTCTTTTTAGGTAAATCAACACCGGAAATACGAGCCATGGTTATCCTTGTCTCTGTTTATGTTTTTTAACTTTGCAGATTACTCTGACAATGCCTTTTCGTTTAATGATCTTACAATCATCACACATCTTCTTAACTGAAGCTCTTACTTTCATTGAAAGTCCTTAATATAAATCTCATAGAATTTGAGCAGATGTTCAAGTTCTATACACTCATTATAATCCATCGCTTACGTGAGAATTTAATGAAACTTAGTTTTTCATCTTTGCTGCTTTTAGGCAAACAATCTTTAGCTTGCCAATACTTTTATCTTCTGTAATCTCATACATAAAGATAGAAATACTCTTTCGTTTTTTGTTAAAACAGCAAAGCGGAGGTGGATTGTACCCAATAAAATGTAAAAGATTTATTAATCGTGTTGAATTTATTGATAAGATTTCCAATACTATCTATTTTGGGGATTTTCAATCCATAGAACAAAAGAGTTAGAGAGAAGAGTAAACTCTTTAAAGTTTTTCTAGCTCCTCATAAAGTTTTTGAGCCATTATTTTATAGTTTCTTTTATGGCTAAGCAATTTATTTTGTCCCGCTGTTCCCATTTTTGCAATCTCTTCATCAGACATATTTATGATTTGCTCTATTTTTGCGACTATTGATGCTTCATTAAAGTCACAAAAGAGAGCATCATTATCATCAAAAAGTGTACGATTTTTAGGGTTATCTGTAAGCATGGCTGGAATAGCACAGGTGTAGTAGTCCATAATTTTAGAGGAAACTGTAGTACTATAAATAGGGATATTAGGCAAAAGAGCTATCCCTACATCACAATCATCAATTTGTTTCATCAACTCATTAAGATTAAACGCTTCTAAAATCGTTACTGTATCAGCGATAGTATGGTATCTGCTCATAACTTCTCTTGCAAATTGCGGATTGAAAGTGGAAATATTTAAGTGCCAGTTTTTAGATGTAACTTTACGGAATGCAACTAAAATCTCTTCAAATCTTCTAAGAGAGTCTAAAGTGCCGACATAAATAAAATGACATGCATCTCCCTCGGACTTTTTGTGTGGAGTAATTCTTGCAGGGTCTAAGCCTGCAGGAAGAGGAAAACTTCTTACCCCGCTGTCTGCATAAAATTTTTCCTCCATATCCTTGGATGTTGGCATAAAAAGGTCACACTGAGAAAGAAGGTGTTTTTTAGAAGCGATGTCAAAATAGGAGCGAATCGAGCCAAAAAGAGTGTTTGTATTGTTTGCTTTTCTTGATTCGCTCGCTTGCAATGTTTTTGGAAAAGAGACTCTGTAGCCTACTTTATATCCATACTTATCACGATTGTTTAATACATCACTTAAAATATCAAACATATTGCGAACAAAAACAAAATCAAAAGAGTAAAGGTCAACATCTTTCGCAGTTAAATACCTACAAATCTCTTTTTTATACTGTTTTGGAACGATATAATCATGCTCTTTTGCCTGAAAACTATTTTTGTACTTTGTAAAATAGACAATATGTACATCACAATACTCTTTAAGGTAACCGTTAAACAGAGGACCTATCGCTCCATTATCTGCATACTCCTGCTGGTCGGTAATATAAAGAAGTCTCTTTCTTTTGTTAGGCTCTTGACTCATAGGTTTTCTCCTTTTGTAGGCTCTTCATCTACCAATTCAGCATTAAATAACTTTTCATCAAACTCTAATCCAAGATACTTGCATATAGCCTCAACATCTCGCACCGCATTTCCTAAACAAGAGGTCGCACCAGGAGAGGGTGTCATGTTAAATATGATTCCTTCACCTGTATTGATTGAAGCCTCTCCGAGCATCAACTTTTGATTTTTTTTATCAAGAATTTGTGGTCTTACTCCACCAAAACCTTTTGCGTAAGAGATATCCTCTTCACTTAAGGATGGAACAATTTTTCTTGCATCTTGTAAAAAGAGTTTTTTATTGATGTAGGGTACTTCAAACATAAAGTTTTTTAGAACATAGTTTCGTATATCAGCATCTTTGAACAAATCATAAAATATCTTCAAAACAGTCCAATCAAGCCTTAGGGTTTTGAAGAAGTCCATGTAGGTTCCAGGCTTAAAGCGCTCTAGTTTTGGAAGCATAAGCGCAGTAGGACCAAAGCGGGTAAACCCACTTACTAAAATATCTGGATCTCCATGAAGTGCGGCAAATGGGAGCTTTGGATTTTGAACCATATAGACTTTCCCATTGAGAATCTTTCGATTTCCCATATAAAAACTCCCCGCCATCGGTAGACAACCATAATCAAGTCCATACCCCATCTTATGAGCAAGAAAAAGGCTATGCGCGCCTGCATCCACAACAACAAAGTCAGCTGTAAACTGGCTCATGGTCGTCTGAACATGGTAAGTAGACCCAATCTTCTGAATCTGTTTTACTTCATTGTTAAAAAATATATCTGTGATTTTATCTTTTATCTTAAGGGTGTTATCTATGAAAGTATCGCTGAGAGCTTTAAAGTCAACGGTCGTGTATTCTCCTTGCGCTCCTATGCCAACTATATCTTCTGGTCGCTCTTTTCCATCTTTATCAAAGATAACTGCAGGTTCTATTTCTGCTAGTTGCTCTTTTGTGTAGAGTTTAAGATAGGGATAGAGAGTTTTAAACTCTTCATATCTATGTCGCATATAATTGACCTCTTCATGTCCAACACCAAGGGCTAGCTTTTGATGAGAGAAGATAACCTTATCTTCATAGCCATGAGAGAGACAATACTTCTCAACCATTTTTGCAGTTCTCTTCACCTTGGCAGCCTTTTCCAAAGTGTAGTTCGTCTCAATATCTCCGCAATGTATCGTCTGAGAGTTTGCAGAACCATTTGAGTTGAGTGAAGCCAAAGAGCCATACTTCTCTAAAAGACAGATACTTTTTGTAGTTGTATATCTACCGAGCTCATAAAAAAGTGCTGCACCTGAAACGCCCCCTCCAATTATGATTACATCGTAATGGTTTTGTGTCATCTGCCCCTCTTTTGTTTAAAAAGTTCTATTTCAAAGCATTATACACAATTAGCTAAAAAGCAGTATGCAGTATCAAGAAATCTATCTAGTCCCAGATGACGCTTACTCCATACTCCTCATTTAAAATCATCTCTTTGACGTAATAAATTTTCTTTCCATACTTTTTACTCAAAAGCTCTACCTCAACTGGTTCTCCCTCTAGCAACTCTCTTACCTCTTTGTAGGAGAGCCATTTTCCATATTTTGCTAATGCGTTTTGCCATATCTTAAATTGGCATGTGGAAAGTTCTGTTGGTTCAAACATCTCTCCATCTTCAGTTTTCCAGTGAGCATTCGTACAAGCATAGAGCTTTACTTTTTTGCCCCTTACCACTTTGTCTCTTACTTCTATACTTCCATCTTCACAATAGGGACATTTTCCTAAAATCATCTGCTTTCCTTATCATCAAATCGTAGTACAAAAAAATATAATTCAAAATATATATTGCATTTTGCAAAATATATTTCATTTTGCAATATATATTTCACTTTATACATTAATTTTTACTTAAAGAAAGTTCCTTAAAAAAAATTTAAAAATTTATACGCTATAGTACAATAAAACAAAAATGAACCAAGGAGGTTTATTATGCAAATCTTAAATCATACCAAAACGGAAAAAGAGTTGACTTCTGATGATTTTATTGTTTCTAAAACAGATAGAATGGGAAGAATAATCTATGGAAATAGAGCTTTTGTCAAGCTTTCAGGCTATGGGGAATCTGAGTTATTACATCAGACGCATTCAATCTTAAGACATCCAGAAATGCCAAAAATCATTTTTCAATACTTATGGGAGCGGATACAGCAGAAAAAAGAGATTTTTGCCTATGTAAAAAACATGTGTAAAGATGGTTCTTCCTATTGGGGCTTTGCGAATATTACCTCGACACTCGATAAGCAAGGCAATATTCGTGATTTTCAATCTGTGAGACGCAAGCCAAGCAAGATAGCAATGGAGAGCATACCTCAACTTTATAAGCAACTCCTTGCAGCAGAGCGTTCTGAAGGGATAGAAGCATCAAAAGCAGCACTTGAGAAAGTGTTAAGAGCCAAAGGAACTAGTTATGACAAATTTATTCTCACTCTTCAACAATATGCAAGTTCTCCTCTCCTTTAGCATCTCTTTTCTTGCTGTAGTAACATTTGCACTCTATGGCTTATACATTCCAGCGGCAATTTTTACCGTTCTCTCTTTTGTCACACTTTTCATACCTGTAGGTGCACTTAGCAGCAATATATTTGATGATACACTTGTACGTCAAATTCGTGATGTTCTTATGAATGCTGGTCAAGGAAATCTATCGACTCGGATTACAGGAATAGAAAAAAAACATCTTATGCGTCCTTTAGCACTCGCTATCAATGATATGCTAGATCAAACAGAACAGGTATTAAGAGATATTCATATTTCTGTCGTTGAGGCAAACGCGGGAAATGAAAAACGAATCATTTTTCCAGATGGCTACAAAGGTGACTTCAGTGCGATTGGTCCAAGTCTTGAGAGTGTTGTTGTGGCGATTGCCCAAGCACATAAAGACCAATTAGGTTCCGATATGGTAAAAGAGTTTGAGAAAACAAGCGGTGGAGTTTCCAAAGGCTTGGCTGTTTTACAAACGGATGTCATTAAGAGCACGAACCTTACAAAACAGATAAATGTAGCAGCAATTGCCACAGCACAAAAAGTGGAAGGATCAAAAGAGAGTGTAAATACAATTATAGATGACATTGAACACCTCATCGAGCTTATTTCAGGTTCACACACAGCCATCTCCTCTTTAAATGAAAGAACCAATGAGATTAGCACTATTGCTGAACTTATTAAAGATATTGCCGAACAGACCAACTTATTAGCACTCAATGCAGCCATAGAAGCAGCGCGTGCAGGTGAACATGGCCGAGGGTTTGCTGTTGTTGCTGATGAAGTAAGAAAACTGGCGGAGAGAACACAAAAGGCTACAGCAGAGATTTCCATGACACTTCAAACGCTTAAACAAGAGGCAACGGATATCATGACTAACTCGCAAGAGATGAACGATCTTGCAACCGATTCTCAAAAGAATATCTCTGACTTTGAAGAGGTTATCAGTGAGTTTAGTGAGACCGTGACACAGACAGCAAAAATGTCGAGTGTCATTGATGATTCACTCTATACGACACTTGTTAAAATTGACCATATCATTTTCAAACATAACGCCTACTCTGCAATCATACGTGAAGATCAAGAGCTAGCCAAATCCTTCACAGATCACCACGGCTGCAGAATGGGAAAATGGTACTATGAAGGAAAAGGAAAAGAGAAATTTAGCAAAACAGCGACTTATGCGAAGCTAGAAGCTCCTCATGCTAATGTGCATAATAGTGTCTTGTCTGTCATGTCTTGTGTCAAAGAAGGCGATTGCGTATCTGAGGTGCACTATGACGTAGTCGTCCAAGCTATGCGCGAGATGGAGTTGAACTCCCAAACGCTTTTTCTTTACCTAGATGAAATGGTTCAAGAAGCCAACCCTGATATACCTATCCATATCTAAGCTCAAGTTTTACTTGAGTGAGGGAAGTTATTAAATTTTTTTTGCTAAGATTCCTGCATGAATACATATACAGAAAAATTTAATACCTCTATCGAAAACACTCTTTTTTCTAAACTTCCACATGCCCAACAAAACTTCATAAAGCAAAAAGCGTATGTGCTAAAGTTTTCTCACCAAGAGCTCAAACAGATAATAGATATCGCCAGAGATCTTGGCATGTGGAATGAGAAAAGTATTGTAGAAATTTTTCCAGACCACGACCAAAAAAAAGTAGTTTTTAGACGTTTAAGAGAGGCGTATGAGGCTATAAGAAACGCACCTAACTCTTATAAAAATTTTGAGTTAAAAAATGTTCCTACGGAGCAGAGATACACTTTCAAAACAGAGCCTAAAGAGGGGTTTGGGTTAGGGCTTTGTCCCGTTGCAAGTGAAAAAACAAGATGTTGCAATCTTCTCACACTTGATGCAGTTGAGAGCTGTGGTTTTGACTGTTCTTACTGTTCTATCCAATCTTTTTACAACCAAAACACCATCACTTTCGACAGCAGTTTTGCTGAAAAACTTGCAAACCTTCAACTTGACCAAAACAGAACCTATCACATAGGAACGGGGCAAAGTTCTGACTCTCTTATGTGGGGAAATCGTGAGGGTATTTTAGACGCACTTTTTCTTTTTGCAAGAGAGAATCCAAATGTTATTTTAGAGTTTAAAACCAAGTCCGATAACATCAAGTACTTTTTAGAAAATGATGTCCCTAAAAACATACTTTGTACTTGGTCGCTCAACACAAAGACGATTATAGAAAATGAGGAGCACCTCGCCGCCTCTCTTGACAAACGTATCAATGCAGCACGTAGTGTTGCAGACAGAGGTGTCAAAGTAGGTTTTCACTTCCACCCTATTGTAGAGTATGAGAACTATCTTGCGGAGTATCAAGAGGTTTATGAGAGACTCCAACGAGAGTTCAAGCCAGAAGAGGTAGCTCTTGTCAGTTTTGGTACACTCACTTTTATAAAACCTGTTATCAAACAGCTTCGCTCTCGTGAGTTTAGAACTAAAATCACGCAGATTCCACATGCCGATGCAAGTGGTAAAAGTTCCTATCCACATGCTACGAAAGTGGAGATGTTTAAACATGCGTATGAGAGTTTTAAACCTTGGCACAACAAACTCTTTTTTTACCTCTGCATGGAAGAACACGGCATGTGGAGGGAGAGTTTTGGGTACCAGTATGCAACAAACAATGATTTTGAGCATGCTATGTTGGAGTCGTATTGCAATAAAACAGGGCTTAAGTACCTGATTTAAAGGCTTTTTTAAGCATATACAAGCATGAAATAAGTATAATTTCTCTCTTAAAATACAGGATATTATATATGATGAATCTGGATATCAAAAAGTTTTTTTTACTCCTTGGCACGCTCTTTTTTTCAATTGTTATCCTTATGCTTTTTGCACTTTACAAACTCAAAGGCAATTCAGATAAATTAGAAGTATTGACCCAAGAGAGACATAATATGATTAGCTACTCTGACCTTTTAAGACATGGTTCGGATGATTTAAGCAAATATGCGCGTCTCTATGTGGTCACAGCAGATGAAAAATATAAAAAAATCTATTACGATATCTTGGACATAAGAGATGGAGAGAAAGAGAGACCGCTCAACTATGATCATATCTATTGGGATTTGCTAGAACCCACCCGTTCATTAAGACATCAGCTTGGAGCGAAACAAGCTTTATCAGAGATACTACAGACCCTTCCTTATGATGCATACGAATACAAACGACTTGAAGATGCAAAGAGTAATTCAACTGAGCTAGTAAACTTAGAGGTAGAGGCTTTTAATGCTATGGTTGGCCTCTATAAGGATGCGAACAACAACTATTCACGTTATGCTGCAAAAGACCAGAAAAAAGCAATAGACTTACTTCACTCTGCAGAGTATCTCAAAGAGAAAGAGAAGATTATGCTTCCTCTTGATGAATTTTTAGAACATTTAGAAGCAAGAACTTCAGCACAAATCAAAAGAATCAAAAGCGACATTGGTTGCTACACCAACATTTCAATTATTGCTATCTATTTGCTTATACTCATCTCGATTCTCTTCTTTTATACCTTAATCAAAAAGATTTTAAATCCTATCCTCTATCTCACCGAAAGGATATATGAATTTCAAACTTCAAGAGACTCTCAAAGTGAAGATAAAATCTTCTACAATGATGAAATTGGCTACATGAGTACGCAGTTTTATAAAATGAGAGACAATATCAAAGATGATATAAAAATATTGCAGACAAATGATATAAAACTAAAAGAGTACCTTTTCTTGATAGATAAAAATATTATCACTTCAACTTCAGACTTAGAGGGAAAATTCACCTCTGTCTCAGATGCTTTTTGCAAAGTAATTGGCTTCACGAAAGAGTTTCTCATCGACAATCACTACACACTCGTAAACTCAGAAGATATGGATAAAGAGACTTATAAAGAGTTGTGGGAAACTATCAAAAAAGATAAAGTCTGGCGAGGAGAGATAAAAAGCAGGAATAAAGAGGGAGAATATTTTTGGCTCCAGTCGAGTATTTATCCAATCTTTAATGAAGAGAAAGAGAAAATTGGTTACAGGGCGATACAGGCAAATATAACAAATACAAAAAAAGTTGCACAACTTCTAAAAGAGTCACAACTCTTAGAAGAGAAGAACAGAGACTATTTAAAACTTGTAGATAAAAATATTATCGTCTCCATGACAGATGTTAATGGAAAAATAACCTATGCTTCTGAAGCTTTTTCTCTTGTCTGCGGTTATTCACAAGAGGAGCTCATAGGTAAAAGCCACTCCATCATTCGACATGAAGATATGAGCGATGAACTTTTTG
This sequence comes from Sulfurimonas sp. CG01_land_8_20_14_3_00_36_23, assembly GCA_002781365.1. GTDB lineage: Bacteria > Campylobacterota > Campylobacteria > Campylobacterales > Sulfurimonadaceae > Sulfurimonas. The sequence continues at coordinate 6,049 of PETN01000016.1, read as the reverse complement.
ATGATATGTGGGAATCTATAACACTCAACAGAACGTGGCATGGTGAGATAAAAAACAAGGCAAAAGATGGCAGTTTCTACTGGGTGGATGCTACGATATACCCTACTTTTGATGAAAATGGAGAGAAAACAGGCTACACTGCAATACGCGTAAACATCACAGATAAAAAGAAGATAGAAGACCTTTTGATTACTGATGGTTTAACTGGTGTATATAACAGAAGACACTTCAAAGAGACGCTCCCAAAATCAATCAACATTGCAAAAAGAAACAATACCTATTTTTCATTTTTAGCTATCGATATTGACTACTTTAAGGATTATAATGATGCATATGGTCATCAAATGGGAGACAATGCTCTTATCCAAGTAGCACATGCACTACAAAACTCTTTGTTAAGAGCAAGTGACATCTGTTTTAGACTTGGTGGCGAAGAGTTCGCTCTCTTTTTTGAGACTTCCGAGAGAGAAAAAGCATATCAATTTGCGGATAAAATTAGACGAACTATTCAAGAGTTGCACATTGAACATAAAAATAGCAAGATAGATAAATATTTAACTATTTCACTTGGACTTGTAACTATCTCAAGCAAAGAGAGTATCAGCGCTGAGGAGTTGTACAAAGAGGCAGACGCTTATCTCTACAAAGCAAAAGAGTCTGGTAGAAACAGGGTGGAGTCTAATATTACATGAGTATTATATTTAATCGCTTCAAAAAAGAGATAATTACACTGCTTATGCTTATTGTAAGCGTAGTCTCTCTCTCCTCTTATATCACCTATACACAGATAACGAGCTCTTTAAGTAAATCCTACTTTGAAAAACTCTCCGTCGTGAAGCATCTCCTTTCATCCAATATAGAAGAGTATTTTGATGAGAGGAAAAAAGATGCTTTAGCCTTAGGAGAGAGCCAAACTACTTTAAATGCTTTTGAAGAGTTTGAACGCAGTTTTAAGTTAGTCGAAGATGAGGAAGAGGGACAGCTTGTTTATAAGACGCTCAAAGAGGAGATAAAAAACAATATTACAAAAATAAACTATACTGTTCCACATGCCAAACCAAAAAGAGATCCAAAAGCATACCTCTCAAAAAACTACACGACAAAAACGCTCCAGTATCTCTATATCTCGAGTAATCCTTTTAGCACACAAGATAAAAAAAATCTTTATGCTTCAAGTGCAAACTTAAGCTATGATGACACCCACTACAAATACCATAGCTACTTTTTACAAATGCTCAAGCTCTATGACTTTAGTGACATTTACTTAATCAATATGAATGGGGATGTCATCTATACAGTAACAAAAGAGCATGACTTTGCGACGAACTTGAAAAAAGGAGTTTTTGAAGATTCTGCTTTAGCTCTTGTCTACAAGAAAGCATTGAAATCGACACATCAAAGTGTAGATTTTGAGGATTTCTCCCCTTATGAACCTAGTTTGAATAAGCCAAAAGCATTTATGAGCACTCCTCTTTTCAAAAATGGAAAAATGGTTGCTGTGGTCGTTGTGCAACTCTCCACAAATAGACTCAATGCAATCATGACACATACAAATTACAGTACAGATATTGGACTTGGAGAGAGTGGCGAAGCATACTTGGTTGGAAATGATTCTCTCATGCGAAGTGAAAGCCACTTTAAGTACAGCCTCAACAACGAGTTAGTCAAGGCCTTATCTACAACCATTGGGATTATAAGCATCAACTCGGAGAGTGCAAAAAGAGCCTTAAATGGTGAGAGTTCTCACGGGATAGACAAAAGTTATAGAGGGATAGAAGTATATAGTTCCTTTGCACCGCTCAACATCTTAGGAAAACAGTACGCAATTTTAGTAGAAATCAGCCAGCAGGAACTCTCTACTCTCATCAACAACTCCATTATTACTATACTCTTAACAAGTATCATCCTAACCATCCTCTTTTTACTGCTTTTTAGCTATCTTTGTTTACACTTCATCTTAAAACCGATTGAAAAAGAGGAACAAAAGTTTGCAGAAAATATCACTTTAAAAGAGAAAGAGCTTATTAGTTCACAAAATCTCTTGCGAGAGTATAAAAAAGCTGTAGACGCAAGCTCAATCGTTTCTAAAACAGATATAAATGGAATTATCACCTATGCGAATGATACATTTTGCGAAATATCAGGTTTCACGAGAGAGGAGCTAATAGGAAAATCCCACAACATCGTAAATCACAAAGATGTTCCTAGTTCGGTATTTGAAGAGATGTGGAGCACGATTCTTCAAAAAAAAGTTTGGAGAGGCAGGATTACTAACAGAAATAAGCGTGGTGAGAAGTATTATGTAAGTGGCTCTATCATACCTCTTTTAGGGGACAACAATGAGATTACGGAGTTCATATCCATTCGAACTGACATGTCTGAAGTAACTCAAAAAGAGCAACAGATACAAAAACAGACAACGGACGGCACCACACTCTTACCAAACAGACAAAAACTTCTTGAGATGCTTTCTCAGGGAAATCAGAGCATGATGAAATTGGCAATAATCCAAATCAATAGACTCAAAGATGTCGATGACTTTTACGGTAAAGAGACAAGAGAACAGCTTCTTATCAACATCACATCCAGTTTAAAAACAATCATCGTTGAAAATGCAGACTCAATCTACAAAATAAATGGGGAGCAGTTCGCTGTACTTGACTCTACAAACATGCCAATTCTAGAGTTTACAAAAAAGATGAAAAATATTATTAAATATTTTGATCATAATACTGTAGCTATTGGGGAGGACAACTTCAATGTTGATTTAACAATAGGCATAGCAACAGCAGAGCCATCTCAAATCTTTTTCAACACAGAGATGACACTCAGAAAAGCTCTAGATACCTCACAATCTTTTCTATCTTTTGAGAGTGCGGATGATGTTCAAAAGAGACATCAAGAAAATAGAGAGATGACGGTAAAGATTAAAAATGCTATCAAGAGTGACAACATTATCATCTTCGCCCAACCGATATACTCCAACACGCAAGGTGAAGAAAGTAAGTATGAGTGTCTTGTGCGCATGAGAGATGGGGAAAAGGTTATCTCGCCTTTCTTCTTTTTAGATATTGCAAAAAAAGCAAGACTCTACAGCACAATCACAAAGATTGTTATCGAAAAATCATTTCATCACTTTAAGGATTCAAAGAGTGAATTTTCTATCAATTTCACGATTGATGATGTCCTAAATGATGAGATTGTAACCTTCCTAAAAAGAAAAATAAAAGATTATAATATTGGACATCAGGTGGTTATAGAGCTAGTAGAGTCTGAGGGTATCAAAAATTTTGAGCATGTTAACAAATTTATAAAAGAGATAAAAGCACTTGGTTGTCAAGTTGCAATCGATGATTTTGGAACAGGATACTCCAACTTTGAGTATCTTATGAAGTTAAATGTTGATTATATAAAAATAGATGGTTCTCTGATAAAAAATATAGATATAGATGAGAGTTCACAAGTTGTTGTAGAACTTATTGTCAGTTTTGCAAAACGAATGCATATTAAAACAATCGCTGAGTTTGTTCACACCCAATCCGTTTATGATAAAGTAAAATCCTACGATATAGACTATTCTCAGGGCTATCATCTTTGTGAACCTAAAGAGCTTGGGGAGTCATAGTTCTATGGGCATACAAGACAATCTTTTCTTACAAAAACATTGTGTTACAAAAGAGCTGTTTAGTAGAGGATATAAAACTTATCTGCTTGATGGGGGGGGGTAACCTTAGAGAGAGAATTTGCCAAAGGTTTATTCAAAGAAGATGGATTTATCGAAGTGTTTGTAGATACGCCGATTAAAAATAGTGACACGCGACATGAATACACAAGAGAGCCTGCATATGATCTTGAAATATCTTAAATTTTCATTTTAGGGGATATCCCACTATCTAAGTTCTACAACACGCTCTTGTGAGTTCTCTTCAACAACTACTCTCGCTTCTACAACTCTTCCATTTTACTTATCCAAGTTAAATGAGTATCTCATCCCGAGTGAAATGGAAGATGAGCTATTATGATTTATATCTGCTGAAGCACCTATGCTTGGTTCTAGCACTGTTTGATAATCATGGAGATAATATTTAGCATTTACGCCCAATGAAAAATGCTCTGTTACTTTATATTCAGCTCCAACTTGCAGTGCGCCAACTATGCTTTGTAGATTTTTATCATTATCGTTTGTGCCACTGATTGGATTGTACTTCCAATTTAATATACCCTGCCCTACAAGTAAACCTGCGTAGAGGTGATAATCTTCAAAGAGGAAGTATTTGTTTATACCTGCCATAAAGAGATGGTTTGTAAACTCACTGTTTTTAGAGAGCATATAATGCACTGATGGTTTGTAACTCTTATCTTCAAAGAATCCACCTATGAGAGCATAGAGTTCACCATGGATATATTGAGCATCTGGTTCATTTGCTAGTGTGATTGAACCTACTAGGTTTGTCTGTTTTGTATTTATCTGAGATGAGCCTGCATTAAGACCTATCGAATCTACACTTAAATCAGCATGTATGAGAGAGGATGCTACTAAAAGTGAAACTGTTATTTTATTGAGTATTTTCATAGTCTAATCCTTTCCTATCTTATGAGGTATGCTATACCACTATCTGCACAAACTTTCTTTGTTCCATTGATATCATGGTAAGTTGTTACAACTGTGTTGTTTGCTTCTTGTACGAGAGTATCACCACTCAACATAGAGATATAACCATCTGGGATGACCACTCCTGTTTGGTTACAGTCTGTTATGAAGATTTTATCTTGGGCATTTTTAAATTGTCCATCATCACTACAGGCGCTAAAGCCTATAATGATTGTCCCTATTACTGCTGTTGTTATCAGCTTTTTATAAATTGTTTTCATATTCATCTCCTCCCTACTCTACACTCAGATTAGTTGTAACTTCTGCTGTTGTTTTAATGTATGTTTTGCCATTAATCTCTTCAATGACAACCGTACTACCTGCATTGTATGGTGTTTGAGGATCAAAGGTATTTTTGGCATCTGTAACTTCATCCGTTGTTGTGTTTCTTTTTTGGAATGTTGTTACTGTTTTCCCATTTGCATCTGTTTTAACCAAAGCTTCGTGAACCCAGGTATCACTGCCTATAATCTCATCTGCTTGTGTTGTTGGTGCTGCTGTTTCAACATTACCATTAGTTTTAATCATAGTTGTTGCACCGACTACATTTGAAGTTGCTTTTGTAGTGACTCCATTTACAGTGACAAGATGTTCTGCTGTTCCATCTGCATTTGCTTTGACTGCGATAGATTCACCTCCATTTGTAAGAGTTGTCTCTACTCCACCATCTGCGGTAAACTGTACCTCTGCTTTTGATAGTTCTGAGATAGCTTTTGTCTCTTTTGTCCCTACTGTAACCAAGTGTTCTACTGTTGCGTTGTTATTATACGAAGCTACAGCATTATCAAGTCTATACTCTGAAGCTACTGAACTTGGTACGAAGGTGATTGTTTTACCAGGGATATTATTTATGGTAACTCGGCTTGGTGTACCACTTCCATCATCGTATGTTATTTCATAAGGACTAACATCTGAACCTGCACCGCCTGAGCTTGCAGTTACTCCTGTCGCTACAGAATCTGCACTACTTGTTACTAGTTGTGTTGAACTAACTGTTGGTGTAGGGTCTGCTAATGTTGTTACATCGAAACTCGCATTTATATCTCCAACTGTTAAAGTTGTAGTTGTAGTTGTTGCGTAGGATGATGATGATGTTTGTCTAAGTGTTACATTTTCATCATTGTTTATGACTCCTGCAGTGCTGAGCCAAGCTCCATTTCCTATTTTATATTCACCGTTAATTATACTGATAGGCAGAGCATATGCTATACCTCTAATAGCTACACTTTGAGAGTCAATTACACTGCTTAATGCTTGATTGATTTTTGGAGTGAAGCTTATTGGATCTGGTGTACCATCAAGTACTGTAACATCAAAGCTTCTTGTAGAGTTTTTATCACTGTCATCTGCTGTGATTGTGATACGAACTATACCGTTCGCATTTGCAACAGTTGTAAG